>NZ_JBVIST010000027.1:0-89122 GCF_055575375.1 Streptomyces sp. NPDC034111
TGGCTCCGTAAGAAAGGCATCCGTCACCGCAGCGCCCGCAAGGGCATCGAGTCCTCCACCCGGCTGGGCCGCCACCGCTGGGTCGTCGAAAGGACGGTCTCCTGGCTCGCCGGATGCCGCCGCCTGCACCGCCGCTATGAACGCAAGGCCGAACACTTCCTCGCCTTCGTCGGCATAGCAGCGACCCTCATCGGCTACCGCCGCCTCACCAAGTGAAACGACGTCTTAGTCCCGCCGTGCAGGCCCGAGGGTAGGTGGCCTTTGGTCGTCCCCGGAGGGGCCGACGTCGCCGTTCTTCCACTTGGGGTCGTAGGCGCAAGGCACGCTGGCGCCGCCCCTGAAGTACTTCCGGTCCGCATACCAGGTGAAGGACATCCGCTCGGCCCCGTCGTCCCGCTGGACGAACAGGTCCCAGTCCTTACCCTTCGCGCCCTCACGGTAGGACGTGACCTCCCAGCCGTTGTCCTTGAGGTGTTGGTGCAGTCGGCGGAGGCCGGAGACGGCCTGGCTCGCGGGCACGTGGTTCAGCGCCCAGCTGTGGCTCATCCGGTAGGCGCCGTCGACGGTCTTGTCCTCCAGCCCCAGCAGGCCCCCGTCGTAGCAGAAGCTGGAGCTGAACGTGTTCTCCGTGCTGACGCCGAGGTCCTCGACTCCTGGTTCTACGGTGCGCCGGAACCCCACGAGGTCGTACGCCTCCTGGGAACGCTGGAAGGCGCGGCGCGCCATGTCCTCGGGCGCGACGCGGGGAAGGTCCGTCGACCCCCATGAGCCCCATGCGAGCTGGACGACCAGAACGAGTACGACGACGAGCGCGGCGCAGCCGCATCCGCGTGCTCCAGGGAAGGAAGAGGGGGACCTGGACTCGGTCGGGGCGGGGGTGGGGGTCGGTACGGTCTGCTCGGGCATACGGGGACGGTATGTCGGTGGGGAGCACGGGGGATGGGCGCGGTTACCCGGCAAGGAGTAGGTTCGCGTACTCAAGTGATCTGCGCTATTGATCTGCGCTCGTATGCTCGGCGATGACGACGTCCGAACCAAACAGGGCCCTGCGGAGTGTCTTATGGAAAACCTTGAAGAACCGCCCATGACCCTCTCGGTTCCGGACGAACTTATGGCGGGGTACCTCGACTTCTACCGCAGCACGGTGCTGCGCAAGCTCGACGGTCTGTCCGACGAGGAGTTGCGCCGCAGCAGAGTTCCCTCGGGCTGGGCACCGCTGGAACTGCTCAAGCATCTGGCCCATGTCGAGAGGCGTTGGCTCCAGTGGGGATTCTCCGGCGAAACCGTGAGCGAGCCATGGGGTGACCTGGAATGCCGCGGCGGCAGGTGGCGGGTCGGCCCGGAGGAGACGTTCGAAGACATCAGGGCCTTCTTCGCGGAACAGTGCGACCGCTCCCGAGCGATCGTTGCCGGAGCACGATGGGAGGACCGCGCCGCGACGCTCGGTGGGAAAGTACTGCCGGAAGAGGAACGGCCCGCGCTGGGCTGGATCCTGTTCCATCTTCTCCAGGAGTACGCGCGGCACACCGGACACCTCGACATCGCACGCGAACTCGCCGACGGCAACGTTGGCGAATAGGCGAATAGGTGAGTAGGCGGATGGGCGGATAGACGCGTGAAGGCTCCCGCTCGCCGGACGCGACGGCGACAGTGCGGAAGGGGAGCCACCTGTTGAGGAACGGGTGACTGCTTCGGTCAATGTGACGCCGCAGTCGCGTGCGGGTGGGCGGGCCCGAAGTAGCGGTTGAAGGCGAACGTGACGGGGAGCGGCGGATGAGGCGTATGAAACGTACTGCCGCGCCAGTGGCCTGATGCTCTGGTGGGGGGAATGGCGCAAACAGGAAGATCACCGCACCCTCGTCGAACACTCGATCCCTATGCTGACGGCATGATCGATGTACCCCTTTCAGCGCTGGAAGTCGCGATGGTCCAAACGGGCACCGGAGCCGTGGAGACCCTGCGCGACACCGCGGCCTTCGCACAGGGAGTGGAACAGCTGGGCTACCACCGGGTCTGGTACGCCGAGCATCACCACTCGCCCGCGATCGGCGCGTTCCCACCAGTCGTGTTGATCGCGCACGCAGCCGCCTCGACCTCGGCCATCCGTCTCGGATCGGGCGGAGTACTGGCCCCCAACCACGCCCCCATCACGCTGGCGGAGCAGTTCGGAACGCTGGCCGCCCTGCACCCGGAGCGCGTCGACCTGGGCATCGGCCGCGGCCCCGGCACGTTCGACGAGGCCACCGCACGGGCGCTGCGCCGTGGAGCCGGACCGACGACGGATGCGGAGTACCACGGCGACGTCGCCGCGATCCTGTCCTTTCTGGTCGATGAAGTCGCACTCGGCACGCTGCCGGAGCCATGGCTGCTGGCCTCCAGCACCGCCGGTGCCGCTCTCGCCGCGAAACTCGGCCTGCCGATCGCCATCGCGCACCACATCCGGCCGGACAACACCCTTGCGGCGCTGGAACGTTACCGGGCGGAGTTCACCCCGTCCCGTTGGTGCGAGCGGCCTCGGGTGCTGGTGTGCGTGGAGGCGGTGTGTGCCGAGACGGAGGAAGAAGCCGCGTGGCGCGCCGGACCGATGAACGTCGTCAAAGCCGGACTCCTCAAAGGCCTGAGTGAGATCCCCTTCCCCACACCCGCGGACGCGGCCACCCACCCCTTCACGGCAGAGGAGCGCCAGGCGCTGGCCGGCTTCCGTGCACAGCAAGCCGTCGGGACACCGGAGACCGTCGTGCACCGGCTTGCACAACTGGTGGGTGAGACCGGAGCAGACGAACTGATGCTGACCACACCCGTCTACGACCTCCGCGACCGCATGCGGTCCTACGAACTCATCAAGAAGTACTGCGAGGCCACGGCGACACCGTAGAACCACGCTGGGGGGAGGCGACGCCCCGCAGGGCGCCTGTCACCGAGACGCGCCTGTCACCGAGCGGCGGCCGTCACCGTGGCGCGTACGGGAGCAGGGCCATCTCCCGTGCGTTCTTGATCGCGCGGGCGAGCTGCCGCTGCTGCTGGGCAGTGACACGGGTGACGCGGCGGCTGCGGATCTTGCCGCGGTCCGAGATGAACTTCCGCAGCAGATCGGTGTCCTTGTAGTCGATGTAGGTGATGCCTGCCGTGTCCAGCGGATTGGGGCGGGACTTGACGGGCTTGCGGGGGTCGGGGCGGCGCGCCATGGCGGTGTCCTTTCGCGGGGCGGTCGGTGTCGGGATGTCGTGCGCGGAGCGATGGCCGGGGAAGGGGGCAGGGACGGGAGCAGGAGGGCGGTCAGGGATAGGGGGCAGGGATCAGGAGACGGGTTCGAGCAGTGCGTCGAACGCGGCCGGAAGGCGTTTCCAGGCCTCGCGGCCGCCGGCGAACTCGGCTTCGGTCAGCAGGCAGGAGTCGAGCAGCCGCTCCAGGCCTTCACGGTCGAGCCCGGGTGCGGTGAAGACCAAGTGCTGGCAGCAATCGCCGTGTTCGGGGTGCCAGTCGAGGGCGGCGGCCGCTCGGCGCATGGCCGGCACCATGTCCCAGGCGGCGTCCGGGAGCGCGGCGAGCCACGGGCCGGCGTTCTCCACACACAGGGCGCCGCCCGCGGCGTCCCAGGACAGCAGGGTGTCAGGGCGGTCGGCGAGCCAGAAGCGGCCCCGGCTGCGGGCCGCGGCACACGCCAGATCTTCCAGCGCCTGGTAGAGCCGCTCCGGATGGAAGGGGCGGCGGCGGTGCCACACCAGGGTGGAGACCCCCGACTCCTCCGCTTCCTGCGGCAGTAGCGCGCAGGCCGGGTGCTGGGCGGCGGCGGCCGCCTCGGCATCGAATCCGGCGAAGGCGGCCTCGGCGAGTTGCCGGGAGTCGGCGGACACCCGCAGCGCGGTCGGATGCAGCTGGGCGAGGAGTGCCCGGTCCTCGTCGTCCGCCTCCGGACTGTCGACGAGCGCGAGCACGGGGGCGTACTCCAGCTGGCGGGCCCAGGTGTCCCCGACGGTCCGCTGATCGGTGGTGGCCGCTGCGAGGCCCGCCTCGGACAGATCATCGCCATTGGCGAGGTAGGGCAGTACGAGTGCGGGGTCGACCGCGGTCATGACGTTGGTGAGCGTCAGGGCTTCGCCGCCGTGCGAGGTGATGACCTCGGCCATCGCCTTGGGCTCGACGGAGTCCCAGAGTTCGACGACCGCCAGCCGGTTCAGGCCGCTGCCGGCCAGCCGCTGGAGTTCGGGCACCAGGTCCTCGCGCAGGGCGCAGCACGCGCAGTCATTGATGAGCGGAGCCTCGCCGGAGGACAGCTCGCCCGAGGCGTCGCGCACCGTGCGCCGTACGGTTCCCTCCGCTGCCGTGGACAGGTCGTGGTGCAGTGCGACACTGCCGCGCACGGAGTGCAGTATCCGCTGCACGACCTCCTCGCGGGCTTCGGAGTGGAGTCCGCCGACGATGACGACGGGGAGGACGACGGGGAGGCTGTGGTTCTCCTCCATCACGCTGTCCCGCGCCGGGCGTACCGCCGCTCGAAGTGCTCGACGCGGCCGGCCGTGTCGAGGACACGAGCCGTGCCCGTGTAGAAGGGGCGGCTCTGCGACGAGATCTCCACGTCGATGACGGGGTAGGTCTTGATCCCGGGTTTCATGACGGTGTTCCTGTCTGTGAGTTCGGGTCGTGCGTCAGCGTTGTTCAGTGTTCTTGCGCGTCCTTGCGCGTCCTTGCGCGTCCTTGAGCGTTCTTCTCGGAAGTCGACGTGCCGGCCGATGACCGGGGCGCGACCCGCTGCCCGTGCGCGGGGCCAGGCGGTCGGGGGCGTTCCCACGGTTCTTGTCGGTGGCGTTGGGCGTTACTATATGGGAATGGTTTCCATTATCGATAACCAGACCGAGGAGAGGTAGCCCCCACCATGTCCGCCCATTGCCAACTGACCGGCGCCAAGCCGGGCTTCGGTAAGACCATCTCCCACTCGCACCGTCGTACGTCCCGCCGGTTCGACCCGAATATCCAGCGCAAGCGCTACTGGCTGGCGAGCGAGGGGCGTCACATCCGGCTCACCCTCAGCACCAAGGCGATCAAGACGGTCGATGCCATCGGCGTCGAGGCCGCAGTGGCACGTATCCGCGCACGAGGGGTGAAGGTCTGATGGCGAAGCAGAGCAAGATCGCGAAGAATGAGCAGCGCAAGGTGATCGTCGAGCGGTACGCCGCCCGGCGTGCCGAGCTGAAGGAGATCATCCGGCGGCCTTCGTCGACCGAGGACGAACGGGCCGCCGCCCAGGCCGAGTTGCGGCGCCAGCCGCGCGACGCCAGTGCGACCCGGGTGCGGAACCGCGACAGTGTGGACGGCCGGCCCCGCGGACATCTGCGGAAGTTCGGCATGTCCCGGGTGCGCATGCGGGAGCAGGCGCACGCCGGGTTCCTTCCCGGGGTCACCAAGTCGTCCTGGTGATGGTTTGCCGTTGATGCGTCCCTGGGGCTCATGTGGCGTCGGCCGGATTGCGGGCGCGGCGTGAGCTGTGTGTGACCGAGATGACGCTGCGGCCCGGGGGAGCCCCCGGGCCGCAGCGCGCCATCGTCGAGGTGGGCTGAACCCGCGTGACCGCACCGGCCTTGCCGCGGACGGCCTGATCGTGCCGACGCTCGATCGCGTCGCGCCGAGTGGCGACCGCATTGCGCCGACGCTCGACCGCCCGGTCCCCGACGACACGGATCACGGCCGACGCGCACGGTCACCCGACGCCGGTGGCGGGTGCGAGGATGAGGGCCGTGATGGATGGGGTGCTGACGGCAGCTAGCCTGGGTGCGGTCGGTCGGTGGCTCCGGGTCGGTGCTGGCCCGTGGGCTCTCGGAGGGGGAAACGTGCAGGTCGGAGTAGCTGGGTGAGATTTCTGCACACCTCCGACTGGCATCTGGGGCGGTCCTTCCACCGTGTGAACATGCTCACCGCCCAGCGGGCCTTTCTCGATCATCTCGTCGAGACGGTGCGCGCCCGGGAGATCGACGCGGTGCTGGTCGCGGGCGATGTCTACGACCGGGCCGTGCCGCCGCTCGCCGCCGTCGAGCTCTTCGACGACGCCCTGCACCGGCTCGCCGAGCTGGGCGTCCCCACCGTCATGATCTCCGGCAACCATGACTCCGCCCGCCGCCTGGGCGTCGGTGCCGGACTGATGGAGCGGGCCGGTATCCATCTGCGGACCGACCCGGCCGGCTGCGGCACCCCCGTGGTGCTCACCGATGCGCACGGACCGGTGGCGCTCTACGGGCTGCCGTACCTGGAGCCCGCCATGGTGCGCGAGTCCCTCGGCGCGTCGCGTGCCGACCATGCGGCGGTGCTCGGGGCGGCGATGGACCGGGTACGGGCCGACCTGGCGGAGCGTCCGGCCGGGACGCGTTCGGTGGTGCTGGCGCATGCCTTTGTCACCGGCGGCGCGGTCAGTGACAGTGAGCGCGATATCACCGTCGGCGGGGTCGCCTCCGTCCCCGCGGAGGTGTTCGACGGGGTGGACTACGCCGCCCTCGGTCATCTGCACGGCTGCCAGACCCTCACCGAGCGGGTCCGCTACTCCGGATCGCCGCTCGCCTACTCCTTCTCCGAGGCCGCACACCGCAAGTCGTCGTGGGTCGTCGAGCTGGACGCGGGCGGCGCCGTGCGGGCCGAGCGGGTGGACTGCCCGGTGCCGCGTCCGCTGGCCCGTATCCGCGGGCCGCTGGAGCAGCTGCTGGACGATCCGTCGCTGGCCCGGCACGAGGACTCCTGGGTGGAGGCGACGCTCACCGACTCCGCCCGTCCGCACGAGCCGATGGCTCGGCTCGCGAAGCGCTATCCGCACATCCTCAGCCTGGTCTTCGACCCGGACGAGGGGCCCGCTCACTCACTGGCCTCGTACGCCCAGCGGCTGCGCGGGCGCAGCGACCAGGAGATCGCCGAGGACTTCGTGGAACACGTACGGGCCGGCCGCGCGGCCGATGAGCAGGAGCGGGCCGCACTGCGCTCGGCGCTCGACGAGGTACGCGTCCAGGACATGGCCGCCGAGGTGGCGCGATGAGGCTGCACCGGCTCACCCTCACCGCCTTCGGGCCGTTCGGCGCCACCCAGACCATCGACTTCGACCGGCTCACCCGCGACGGACTGTTCCTGCTGCACGGCCCGACCGGCGCGGGCAAGACCTCGGTCCTGGACGCGGTGTGCTTCGCGCTGTACGGCTCGGTGCCCGGGGCCCGGCAGAGCGGCCAGGCGCTGCGCAGCGATCTGGCGGACCCGCAGACCCTCACCGAGGTCGTACTCGAACTGACCGTGGGGGAGCGGCGGTTGGAGATCACCCGGCTGCCCGAGCAGCCGCGCCCGAAGAAGCGCGGCAGCGGGACGACGAAGGAGAAGGCACAGAGCCGACTGCGGGAGTTCGTGCCGGGCGAGGACGGTGCGGCGGGCCGGTGGAAGGCGCTGAGCCGGTCGCACCAGGAGATCGGCGAGGAGATCGCGACGCTGCTCGGTATGAGCAAGGACCAGTTCTGCCAGGTCGTGCTGCTGCCCCAGGGCGACTTCGCGCGCTTCCTGCGGGCCGATGCCGAGGCCCGCGCCCGGCTGCTGGGCCGGCTCTTCGACACCCGGCGGTTCGCCGCGCTCGAGGAGCAGTTGCACGCCCGCCGTAAGGCCGCCGCCGAGCAGGTCGCCGCGGGCGACGAACGGTTGCTGGCACTGGCGCACCGGATGGCGCAGGCGGCGGGGGAGAGCGCGGACTTCGACGGGCTCGCGGATCTCGCCGGCCCGTCGGCCGCGGCGGCGGGCCGGACGGGGCGGGCGGCGCAGGGTACGGCCGTGCGCGGTGGCGCGGCGGCCGGCGGGCGTGGTCGTACGGCGGCCGCGAGGACGGGGACGGTGACGGCGACCGTTCCGGGGCAGGCCGGGGCCGGGGACCGGCGGGGCCGGACGGCCGTGGCGGACCGTACTGCCGCTGCCGAGAGTGCGACCGCACCCGGGCCGGGCGATCCGGGGTTCGCCGAGGCGGTGCTGGCCCGGGCCGCCGTCGCCCGGGCGGGTGCACGGGAGCGGCTGGCGATCGCCCGGGCCGCGGTGCGCGCCGCCGAGGAGGCGGAGCAGACCGCCGCCGGGCGGCTTGCCGAGGCCCGCGAGCGGGACCGGCTTCAGCAGCGGTATGCGGATGCCCGCCGCCGGGCCGACCGGCTCGATGCGTACGCCGAGGAGCGGGCGCGCACCAAGGAGCGGCTGGCGCGGGCCCGCGCGGCCGCGGAGGTCGCGCCCGCGCTCGCCCTGCGGGACGCCGCATGGCGCGAACTGGACGCCGCGCAGCGCGCCGAGCGGGACCACCGCAGCCCGCTGCCGCCCGACCTCGCGGCCGCCGGTGCCGATCAACTCGGCGCGGCAGAGCGGAAGCTGAGGGAGGACCTGGGGTCGCTTGCCGCGGCCCGGCGGTCCGAGCGGCGGGCCGCCGACATCGGCCTGGAGCGCGCCGCCCTCGACCGCGAGGCGCGCGCCGACGAGCAGACACTGCTGGACGCCGCGGAGTGGCTCGCCGCCTGGGACGGCGTCCGCCGCGCCCACCAGCAGCGCATCGAGACCGCGCAGGAGGCCGCGATCCGGGCCGAGCAACTCGGGAGCCGGATCGGACCGGCCGAGGAACGGCTCGCGGCGGCCCGCCGACGCGACCGGCTGGACGGTGAAGTACGGTCCGCAGAAGGGGAGTTGCTGACCGCCAGGGAGCGGTCCACCGCCGCCCATGAGCACTGGCTCGACCTCAAGGAGCGGCGGCTGCGCGGGATCGCCGCCGAGCTCGCCGACGGGCTGCGCGACGGCCAGGCGTGCGCGGTGTGCGGGGCGACCGAGCACCCGGAGCCGGCCAGGGCCGGGGCCGGGCACGTGGACCGGGCGGCCGAGGAGACCGCGCTCGCTGCCTACCGCCGGGCCGAGGAGGCGCGACAGCGGGCGGAGGCCGACCGCCAGTCGGTCAAGGAGTCCCTGGCCGCCGCGACGGCCGCGGCCGGGGACACCCCGACCGCCGAACTCGCCGCGCACGTCGATGAGTTGCGTGTCGACCTCGCCCGCGACCATCGGCTCGGCGCCGACCTGCACGCCGCCCGCGAGGCGCTGGGGCGGGCCGAGCGGGAGTACGAACAGCGGCGCGCCGAGCAGCAGCAGGCCGAACGCCGGGCCGCCGCCCGTACCTCGCACCGCGAGGCGCTGGAGCGTGAACGGGACGCACTGGACGAGGAGCTGAACCGGGCCCGCGGCGACTGCGCCAGCGTGGCCGAGCGGGCCGGACGACTGGAGCGGCAGGTGGCGCTGCTCGCCTCGGCGGCCGAGGCGTCCCGTACCGCCGACTCCTGCGCCCAGCGGCTCAAGGAGGCCGACGCCCAGGCCTCCGACGCCGCCTACCGGGCCGGTTTCGACACCCCGCAGGCCGCCGCCGACGCGCAGCTGCGGGACGAGGAGTGGCGGGCGTTGCAGCAGCGGCTCGACGACTGGCAGCGCGAAGCGGCCGCGGTCGAGGCGGAGCTGGCCGACCCCGAGGCGTGCGCCGCGGCCGCGCTGCCGCCCGCCGATCCGGATGCCGCGTACGCCGCGCACCAGTCGGCCGCGGCGCGGCTGCGCACCGCCGCGACGGCACAGGACGCGGCCCGGGAACGCTGCGCCGCGCTCGACCGGCTCTCCGCCCGCGCCGAGGACGACGCCCGCCAACTGGCCCCGCTGCGCGCCGACCACGACCGCATCGCCCGGCTCGCCGCGCTGGCCGCCGGCACCTCCCCCGAGAACGAGCGCCGGATGCGCCTGGAGTCGTACGTCCTCGCCGCCCGGCTGGAACAGGTCGCGGCCGCCGCCAGCACCCGGCTCCAGCGGATGTCGGCCGGCCGCTACACGCTCGTGCACTCCGACGAACGGTCCGGCGGCGCCCGGCGCTCCGGCCTCGGTCTGCATGTCATCGACGCCTGGACCGGCCACGAACGGGACACCGCCAGCCTCTCCGGCGGGGAGACCTTCTTCGCTTCCCTCGCGCTCGCCCTCGGCCTCGCCGATGTCGTCACCGACGAGGCAGGCGGCACCCGGCTGGACACCCTCTTCATCGACGAGGGCTTCGGCAGCCTGGACGAACAGACCCTCGACGAGGTGCTGGACGTCCTGGACTCGCTGCGCGAACGCGACCGCAGCGTCGGGATCGTCAGCCATGTCGCCGACCTCAAGGCGCGGATCCCGTCCCAACTGGAGGTCGTCAAGGACCGGTCGGGCTCGACGGTGCGGCACCGCGTACCGAGCTGAGCGTGGCGGTACCCCGGGGCGGCGGGCCGCCGCGGGTCACCGGCCGACCGGGCGGCGGGGGAGCGGTGAGGAGTAGACGACGCTGGTCGTCACCGAGCCGAGCGCGCCGATCCGGCCGGACACCTCCTCCAGATGCTTCATCGACCGCGCCGCGACCTTGAGGACGAAGCAGTCGTCGCCGGTGACGTGGTGCGCCTCCAGGACCTCCGGAGTGCTCTCCAGCAGGTCGTGGAACGGCTTGTAGTTGCCGTTCGGATACCGCAGCCGTACGAAGGCCAGGACCGGCAGCCCGATCCGCTCGGGGTCGATCACCGCCGCGTAGCCCGAGATCACCCCGGCCTCCTCCAGCCGGCGGACGCGTTCGGTGACGGCGCTGGCGGACATGTTGACGGCGCGGGCCAGCTCGGCGTAGCCCGCGCGGCCGTTGTGCTGGAGGACGTCGAGGATGCGCCAGTCGGTGGCGTCAGGGGAATAACCGGTCATCTCCGCTGTCTAGCAGTGAAATCACCGGAGGATCAAGGGTTTTACCGGTGATCGTCACTTCTCGGCCCGGGTGGCAAACCGTAAATTATCGACCATGATCACACAGAAGGCGCAGCCCGCAGCCGTCCCCGGTTCCGTACCGGCCACCGGGCTCGCCGCGCCCGCCGACGCCGCCGCGTACTTCGCCGCCCGTCTCGCCTTCCACACCGACGTCGCCGATGTACACACCGCCCTCGCGGCCGGCGCGAAGGACTTCGTCCTCGTGGACTCCCGCAGCACGGCGGCCTGGGACCAGGGGCATGTCCCCGGCGCCGTACATCTGCCCACCGCCCGGATCCCCGAGGACGCCGCGGAGCTCCTGGACCCTGCGGTCCCGGTCGTCGTCCACTGCTGGGGCCCCGGCTGTGACGGCGCCACCCGCGCCGCCCTGGCACTGGCCCGGCTCGGCTACCGCGTCAAGGAGATGCTCGGCGGCATCGAGTACTGGATCCGGGAGGGGTACGAGGTCGAGACCTGGGAAGGCACCCAACGCCGCCCCGCCGACCCGCTGACGGCGCCCGTCGGCGCCGGGGACTGCGGCTGCTGAACCGCCCAGGGCCGGGGCGGCCGGGTCGAAAACCGGGTGACGACGGACCAGGGCCGAGGGGACGCTGGTGCGTCATGACCCACCACAGCAACCCGCCCACCGACGACCGCCCGCCCACCGTAAGCCCGCCGCCCGTTCCACCCGCCGCGGACGCCGACGCGCTGCGCCGCGATCCGCTGCCCCTGCTCGGCCGTACCGCGCTCGTCACCGGAGCCAGCCGGCGCAGTGGCATCGGCTACGCCGTCGCCCGGCGGCTCGCCGCGTACGGCGCGAGCGTCTATCTGCACCACCATGTGCCGCACGATGCCGGGCAGCCCTGGGGTGCCGACCCGGGCGGTCCGGAAGCGGTCGCCGCGGGGGTGCGCGAAGCCGCCGTCCCCACCGCGGTGGTGGCCCACGGGCCGGCCGATCTGGCCCGGCCCGACACCCCCGCCCGGCTCCTGGACACCGCAGCCGGCGCGCTCGGCGGCCGGCTGGACATCCTCGTCGCCAACCATGCGCTCAGCGGAAGCGACGGCACCCTTGACGCGATCGATACGGCGATGCTCGACGCCCACTGGGCGACCGACGCCCGCTCGGTGATCCTCCTCGTCCAGGCCTACGCCCGCCGGCGCGCCGAGGGACTGGACGGCGGGCGGATCGTGTTGCTGACCTCCGGCCAGGACCTGGGCGGCGGCATGCCGGACGAGATCGCCTACGGCCTCGCCAAGGGCGCGCTGGCCTCGGCGACCCGTAGCCTCGCCACCGCCCTCGCCGGCCTCGGGGTGACCGTCAACACCGTCAACCCGGGCCCCGTGGACACCGGTTACGCGGACGGCGAGCTGCACGAGCGGGTCGCCCGGTGCTTCCCCGGCGGACGGTGGGGAGCGCCGGACGACCCGGCCCGGCTGATCGCCTGGCTCGCCACCGACGAGGCGGCCTGGATCACCGGTGAGGTCATCAACTCCGAGGGCGGCTTCCGGCGTTGACCCCGATGACGGGCGGGGCGCCGGCGGTGCCGTCGATCTCGTAGGCGCGCAGGCCCTCGCGCTCCTCGACGAAACGGAAGCCGGCCCGTGCCAGCACCCGCTGCGAGGCGACATTCTCCGGCTCGGTGAGCGCGCACACCGTCCGTACCTCGGGGCGGGACGCCGCCCAGCCGGCCAGCAGCCGGGTCGCGTCGGTGGCCCATCCGGCGCCGCGGGCGGACGGCGAGAGGTCATAGCCGAGCTCCACGAAGCCGGTGTCGTCCGGCGGGCCGTGGAAACCGATGCTGCCCAGGGCCCGGCCGGTGGCCGCATCGGTCAGCACGAAGACGCCCCAGCCGGGTCGGTAGGTGCCGGCCGCGGCGGCGCGCACGGCGATCCCCGCGCCGCCCTTGGTCGTCTCGGGCGGCCCGCCGTCGATCCAGTCGTAGCCGGCGGCCTCACCGTCGGCGACCCGGGCGGCGGTGGCCGGCAGCAGGGCGCGCAGCACCACCCGGCCGGCGGTGAGCGTCAGCGGATAGCCTGCGCCCGCCGTGACCAGCGCCTCGAACAGCGGACGGTGGTCCCCGCCCGCGGGCAGCCCGCTGACCTGACCGTCACCGGCCTCCACCACCCGCCACACGCCGTCCCGGCGCAGCGCCAGATCCGTGGTGACGAAGCGCGCCCCCAACTCCCTTACGGCAGGCGCCACATGAGTGAGGTCGGGGCGGGGGCGCAGGCCCGGGGTGTCGGGGTGCGGGCCGGTCAGCACCGGCTCACCGTCCACCCACCACACCCGCGCCTCGCCCACCGTCCGGTCGAAGTCCTCGAAGGCGCGCAGCACCACCCCACCGGTCAGGAACTCCTCCTGGAGCGCGACGAAGCGGCCGACGACGGAGGCCAGCCGTCCGGTGTCGGAGGCGTCCGGGACATAGGCCGCCTCCTCCCATTCGTGCTTACGGGACTTCACCCAGTCCTTGACGACAAGCGGGCAGCGCCGCCCGGGCCCGGCGAACGGAGCCGCTAGCCGGGCGAGCGCCGCGCGCCCCGGGGGCCGGCCTGGTGCGCAGGGCAGCCAGGCGCTGCGCGGGGTGAGCGCGCGGAAGGTCTCGTACCAGCCGGGGAGTTCATGGGCGGTGCGGTAGGCGGCGGGCGAGGTCAGCAGCCGGCAGCCGCGGGCGGCCAGCGCGCCGGCGAGGGCGGCATAGCGGTCGGCGGGCAGCATCCAGCCGCGGTACCAGACCGGTCCGGCCTCGCGCGGCACCCGTACGACCGCCGCCGGCGCGTCGCCGGACAGCAGCGCCTCGTGGTCGAGCACCGCGGTCGCGGCACCGGCCGACCGGGCCGCCGCGGCCTCGCCCGCGAAGTGCGGATCGGCACGCCGGGGGCGCAGCGGATCGCCGGAGAACAGCAGGAGCGGCCGGCCGGCCGCAAGGTCCACGGTCATGTCGCGGACCCTACGGACGGCGGCGGCCTGCCACAACACCATGCCGGACCGCCCGGCCGCCGCCCCAGGAGCCCTGGTCAGAGCGCCGACAGCTCGCTCAGCAGATCGTCCAGGCCGAGCGAGCCCTGCGAGAGGGCGGCCATGTGCCAGGCCTTGAGGTCGAAGTCCGCGCCGTGCCGGGCGCGGGCTGCCTCCCGGCCCTTGAGCCACACCCGCTCGCCGAGCTTGTAGCCGATCGCCTGCCCGGCCATGCCCTGATAGCGGATGATCTCGCTCTCGACGAAGTCGGCCGGGCGACTGCAATGGCTCGCCAGGAACGCGTGCGCCAGCCGCGGGGTCCAGCGTTCACCCGGGTGGAAGGGGGAGTCCGCCGGGATCTCCAGCTCCAGGTGCATACCGATGTCGATGATGACCCGGATGGCCCGCATCATCTGCGCGTCCAGATAGCCCAGCCGCCGCTCGGCGTTCGTCAGGAAGCCCAGTTCGTCCATCAGGCGCTCGGCGTACAGCGCCCAGCCCTCGGCGTTGGCGCTGACGATGCCCACCGTCGTCTGGTACCGCGAGAGCCGGTCGGCGACATGGACCCACTGCGCCAGCTGGAGGTGATGGCCGGGCACCCCCTCGTGGTACCAGGTCGAGACCAGGTCGTACGCCGGGAAGCGGGTCTCGCCCATGGTCGGCAGCCAGGTGCGGCCGGGCCGGGAGAAGTCCAGCGACGGCTGGGTGTAGTACGGCGCGGCGGCGCTGCCGGGCGGCGCGATCCGCGACTCCACCCGGCGCACCCGCTCGGCCAGCTCGAAGTGGGTGCCGTCCAGCGCCTCGATGGCCTCGTCCATGAGGGACTGGAGCCACTGACGGGTCTCCTCGACGCCCTCGACCGCCTCACCGTGCTCATCGCACCAGGCCAGCGCCTCCCACGGGGTCTTCGCACCGGGCAGGACCTTCTGCGCCTCGGTCTCCATCTCGGCCAGCAGCCGGTGGAATTCGGACCAGCCGTACGCATACGCCTCGTCCGCGTCGAGGTCGGCGCCGTTGTAGTAGCGGGAGAGGCGGGCGTAGCGCTCCCGGCCCACCACGTCAGGGGCGCCCTCGATGGCCGGGGCGTAGCTGTCCCGGAACCAGTCGCGCAGCTCCACCAGGGCGCCGGTGGCCACCTCGGCGGCCTCGGTCAGCTCGGCGCGCAGCGCCTCGGGGCCCGGGTCGGTGAACTCCGCGAACCAGCTGCGGTCGGTACCGATCCACTCGCCCAACTGACCGATGACGGTCGCGACTTGGAGCGGGCCGGCGGGCAGGTCGCGCTTGCGGCCGGCGTCCAGCGCGGCACGGTAGCCCTCCAGCGCGGCCGGTACGGCCCGCAGCCGCTGGGCGATCGCCGCCCAGTCCGCCTCGGTCTCGGCGGGGGTGACCGTGAAGACCTCCCGGACCTGGTGCAGCGGCGAGCTGAGGTTGCTGACCGTGCGCAGGCCCTCGCCCGCCTCGTGCACCGCGAGCTCGGCGGTCAGCCGCTCGCGCAGCAGCCGTGCACAGATCTTCTCGGCGGGGCTGTCCGCGCCCGGCCGGGTCTCGGCCTCGGTGAGCTTCTCCAGTGTCGTACGGGCGAGCTGGGCCACGGCTTCCTGGCCCGTCGGTGAGAAGTCGGGGAGCTTGCCGGAGCTCTCGGGGATGCCGAGGAAGGTGCCGGTGATGGGGTCCAGGTCGACGAGGGCGTCGACATAGGCGTCAGCGACCTGGCGGGGCAGTGGACCGCCCGCGGGAGTAGTGGTGTTGGGCATACCGGCCATCCTCCAACGGATCATCCGCCGCGTCACCATCAATAGGCCGGACGTTCCTGTCGCTTTACGACGCCATTGCCAACTGGGGCGGGCCAACCAGGGCGGTTCCAACGGGCGCGGCCGGCCGGGCGATGTTGCGCCCGGCCGGCCGTGGGTCTCGCTCCCCGATGGGGTTTCGGGTGGGTGTGCGGTCCGGTGCTCAGCGGCGGCCGGTGCCGTCCTGGATGCGCACGCTCTCCCGGGGCTCGGGGCGGGCGGACAGACCCGTCGGGCGGGCCGTGATCACCAGCGTGCCCTCCTCTATCTGGTAGTCGAGCGGCAGCCCGAGGCCGCGCATCGCCGCCACCATCCCCGTGTTGGAGGCCTGGGTGATGGCGTAGATGCTCTCGCAGCCGGCCTCGTCCGCCATCGCCACCAGGCGACGCAGCAGCTCCGCGCCGATGCCGCGCTGCTGCCAGGCGTCCTCGACCAGCAGCGCCACCTCGGTCTCCTCGCCGTCCCACAGCAGATGGCCGAGCGCCACCAGCCGGCCGGACGCGGTCTCCACCGCCAGGGTGCGGCCGAAGCGCGGGCTGAGCAGATGCCCCAGGTAGCGGTCCGCGTCACCGACCGGGCCGTGGTAGCGCAGGGCGAGGGTCTTCGACGAGCAGCGGTCGTGCATCTCGCGGGCCGCGGCCAGGTCGGAGGTGTCGGCCCGGCGGACGGTGATCTCGTTGCCCTCCGGCAGCGTCAGGACGTCACGCCGCGGCGGCACCCGCTGACCGAGCCGGGCGTCCAGCTCGACCAGCGCGCGGACCCGCGCGAACTCGGTGGGGGTGAACGGCAACTGCGGCCTTTCGATGGTGAGCGAGCCCCCGGAGGGGTCGCGGAACTTCATCACATGGTCCTCCAGCACGCCCTCGCCGGGCACCTTCTCAGCGAGCGGCTGACCGGTCAGCGAGCGGGCCGGTACCGAGTGGATCGTGCAGCGGCCCAGCAACTGACGCAGGGCCAGGGGTAGTTCGGCGGAATCGAGGGCCGTGCGGGTGGCCAGGCCCAGCATGCGGGTCGGCGCATCGACGAGGTCGTGTGCATCGGCGCGCTCCAGCCAGCTGTGCCGGCCGCCCGCGCCGGCCACCGTACGGGTGACGTCCCCGGGCGTCAGCGAGGCGGGGGCGCGCAGCAGGAACTCGTCGACCGTGCCGTTGGACAGCGGGTGGGTCTGGAGGCTGAGTATGTCCACACGCCGGGCGGCCAGCGCCGTGCACAGCGCGGCCAGGCTGCCCGGTTCGTCCCGGACCGTGGTCCGCATCCGCCACAGCGTCGTCTCCTGACCGCCGGGCCCGGAGGCCCGCTCGGCGAGGGACGCCGCCGTGGCGCCGGTATCGGTCGGCGGCGGGGCGTTTTCGTGGCGCCTTGACCACCAGACGTGGAAGACCGCCGTGGCCAGCAGGGCCACCGCCGCGGCGCACAGCAGCACCGGCCCGGAGGGGCCGTGGGCGACGGTGTTGGCGACCGCGTCGGCCACCGCGACGGCCGTGAACAGCGCGGCCAGCTCGACAACGTCCCGCCGCCAGTGGTGGCGGCGGGCGGAGTTGGCAGAGGATGCTTCAGTCATGCATCCAGCCTCGCCGACAGGTGTTGCCTGATCGCCAACACATTGTGTCCGACGGGTAAAAGGTGCAATCGATGCATTGGCCCCTACTGTCCTACCCGTCCCGGTTGGAGCACCTTGCTGAACAACACCTTGCCCCCTTCCTGACGCAGCCGCACCGTCAGCTCCCCGCTGCCCCCGTCGATGTCGATCTCGCCGAAGTTCTGCGGACTCTCCGCGGGGGAGGTGTTCGCACGGTCCGGCGCCTTGATGAACGGCTGCGCGGGCCCGAACGTTCCATCGAGCTTCAGCGCCTGGAACCCGCCCGCGTTCAGCGGCCCCGACACGAACTCCCAGAACGGCTCGAAGTCCTTGAACGCGGCCCGCTCCGGTGCGTAGTGCTGCGCCGAGGTGTAGTGAACGTCCGTCGTCAGCCATACGGTGCCGGTGATCCGGGCGTGCTTGATGTGCCGTAGCAGCTCGGCCAGTTGTAGCTCGCGCCCCAGGGGAGCACCCGGATCGCCCTGTGCCACCGCCTCGAAATTCGTCTTGCCGTCCGGTACGACCAGCCCCAGCGGCATGTCGGAGGCGATCACCTTCCACACCGCACGCGAGCGGGACAGCTCTCGCTTGAGCCAGCGCAGCTGCTCGGCCCCGAGGATGCCCTGCGGGTCGTCGGTCTGCCGGCCGGGTGAATTCGCGTCGCGGTAGCGGCGCATGTCCAGCACGAACACATCGAGCAGCGGACCGTGGTGCACCACGCGGTAGACCCGGCCGCCCCGGTCCGGCCGCAGCGTGCGGATCGGGAAGTACTCGCTGAAGGCGCGCAGCGACCGCGCCGACAGCACATCCGCGTCCTTCTCCGTGTACCTGTCGTCGTCGAGCAGCTGCCCCGGGTACCAGTTGTTGTGCACCTCGTGGTCGTCCCACTGCGTGATCGTCGGCACCTGGGCGTTGAACCGGCGCAGATTCTCGTCCAGCAGGTTGTACCGGAACGCGCCACGGAACTCCGCCAGCGTCTCGGCGACCTTCGCCTTCTCCTCGGTCGTCACATTCCGCCAGATCCGGCCGTCCGGCAACGTCACCTTGTCCGGGATCGGGTTGTCCGCGTAGATGTTGTCGCCGCTGCACAGGAAGAAGTCCGGATTGCGGCGCCGCATGTCCTCGTAGATGCGGTAGCCGCCGTGGTCCGGATTGATGCCCCAGCCCTGGCCCGCGAGGTCGCCGGACCAGTGGAACCGGATGTCCGCGTGCCGCCCCTCGGGGGCCGTACGGAAGGTCCCCGCGACCGGCTCGCCGGTGCGCCGGGGGTCGTCCGGGTCGGCCAGCAGCACCCGGTAGTGGATCTGCTCACCGGCCGGCAGTCCGTGCAGCGAGGTGACGCCGGTGAAGTCGGTGCCCGCGCCGAGCACCGGACCGCGCCAGGTTCTGGCGTTACGGAACGACTCGGTCGCCGCGGTCTGCACCACCATCCGGGCCGGCCGGTCGGACCGCACCCACACCAGCCCCGAGGACGTGGTCACATCCCCGACCTGCACGCCCCAGTCCGCGCTCGGCCGGCCGCTGCGGGCCTGCGCCGGTGCGGCGCAGGAGAGCGCGGGCAGCGCCATGGCCGCGGAACCCGCCGCCGCGCCCCGAAGCAACGACCGTCGTCCGAAGCCGCCGGATCCCTGCGCCATCTGAAACCTCCATGCCTCGACCGAGTTCGGTACTGACTTGTTCGTATCGGTGTGCGGTGCCGCGTGGTGGAACGGACGGTGAACACAGGCCCGTTCGGCCGGCGCGGGACCCGGGTCACGGTCCCAGCGGCCCACCGGGCCCGAGCCATGATCGCAAGACCACCGGCCGATCGCCAGGACGCGGCCGGGACGCCTACGGTCCTGGTTCCGGCATGCTCCGTCGCCTCATGACCCGGCCAGCAGCCGTACCCCGCGGACGAGGTCCGCCGGCGGCAGATGCGCGTACCCGAGCACGAGACGTACGCGCCCGTCCCCGTCGCCCGCGCGGTCCGCGCTCCCGTAGGCGGACAGCGGCCGCAGCGCCACCCCCGCGCGCCGGGCCCGGGCCAGGAAGGCGCTCTCGGGGCCGTAGCGCGCGGGCAGCGTCACGATGGCGTGCAGCCCGGCGGCGATCCCGTTCACCTCCGCGCCGGGGCAGTACGCGGCCAGCGCCGTGGTCAGCGCGTCCCGTCGCTCCCGGTAGACGCGCTGGCAGCGGCGCAGCTGACGGTCGTAGTCGCCGCGGGCGATGAAGGCGGCCAACAGCGCCTGGTCCAGCACCGGATTGCCCAGATCCATCGTGCGCTTACGGGCCACCACGTCCGCCGCCAGCCACCCTGGCACCACCAGCCACCCCAGCCGCAGCCCCGGCGCCAGCGACTTGCTCACCGATCCGGTGTAGGCCACCCGGTCCGGATCCAGGCCCTGGAGGGCACCGACCGGTGCCCGGTCGTAGCGGAAGTCGCCGTCGTAGTCGTCCTCGATCAGCAGACCGTCAGCCGCCCGCGCCCAGCGCAGCAACTCGGCCCTGCGGGCGGCCGAGACGGCCGTGCCTGACGGGAATTGATGGGAGGGGGTCAGCACCAGGGCCCTGGCCCCGGTGGTGGCCAGGGCGGCGAGGTCGGGCCCCTCGTCGTCCAGCGGCACCGGTGCGGTCGCCAGTCCGGTGGCGGCGAACAGCTCACCGTGCTCGGGGCTGCCCGGATCCTCCACGGCCACCGCCCGGTGCCCGGCCGCACGCAGCGCGAACCCCAGCAGGGTCAGCGCCTGGGCCACCCCCGAACACACCACCACCCGGGCGGGGTCGGCCGCCACACCACGGCGCCGGGCAAGCAACTGCGCCAGCTCCGCACGGAGTTCGGGCAGCCCGCACGGATCGGGGTAGCCGAGGGCGCGGTGCGGCAGCCCGCCCAGGGCCCGGCGGTGGGCGGCCGACCAGGCCGCGCGCGGGAACAGCGACAGATCGGGCGTGCCGGGGGTGAAATCGACGAGCGGCGTGCCGGCCGGGGGCACGGCGGCGGCCGGCGGGGACGGCGTGGCGCGTACGGCCCCGCCGACCCAGGTGCCCGAGCCGCGCCGGCTGCGCAGATAGCCCTCGGCGGTCAACTGCTCGTACGCCTCGGTCACCAGACCCCGTGACACCCCGAGGTCGGCCGCCAGCGCCCGGCCCGACGGCAGCCGGGTGCCGGGTACGAGGCGTCCCGAGCGGACCGCGTCGCGCAGCGCCTCCTGGAGGGCACGGCCGCGCTGACGGGGCGGGGCCGAGGCCGTCGGCAGGAGCAGTTCCCAGGCGGCCGTCCACTGTCCGGTGCCGTCTCCGGCGCCGTCGTTCGGCATGGATGGGACTCCCCCCGGTCGGAACTAGGGTCTGTCCGATGGGTCAGGGCCGGGCCTGGCCCTGACCCATCTGACAGACCCTAGCTGTCGATCCTGACCGCGATGCCGTCGAGTACGCAGTCGAGTCCCGTCTCGAACTGCCAGGCCGCGTCGTCCTTGCGCCCGGCCCCGAGGGCGTAGCGCCGGTAGGTCGGATAGCGGCCGGTCTCCATCAGATAGGTCATCTGGGGTGCGAGCGCGCGGCGTGTTTCGTCGCCGCTGGCCCAGCCGTTGTCCTCCATGTACTGGCGTAGCGCCACCTCGGACTGCGCCGCGCCGTGCACATAGGCGTTGACCGCGCGGAAGGCGGCCATCATCGAGTCGGTGTCCATGCCGTGGCCGTCGAGCGCGGCAAGCTGGCGTTCCGCGACCGCCATCCGGTTCGGCGTCAGCACGAAGTGCGGTGTGGGCAGCTGGGCCAGCCAGGGATGCCGCAGCATCATGGCGCGACTGGCCAGTGCGTAGGCGCGCAGGATGTCGCGCCAGCCGGTCACCTCGTCGGGTACGGCGAGTTCGGCCGTGACCTGGTCGACCATCAGCGCCCACAGGTCGTCCTTGCCCGAGACATGGCGGTACGCGGCCATGGGTGCGACGCCCAGTTCGATGGCGAGGCGGCGCATGGTGACGGCGGCGAAGCCCTCGGCGTCGGCGACCTGCACCGCCACAGCGGCGATCTTCTGCGGCGTCAGTGAGGCGCGAGGCGCGGCGGCGGGGCGCTCCATGCGCTCCCACAGCACGGGCACATCCGCATCTCTGCTCTTCTTCTTGGCTGCCACGAGTGGGCTCCTCTCCGGCTGACCGTTCGTGTACAGCGTATCGCCAGTAGACGGCGTACACAGTGACGTGTACGTTGTACGCATCCCAATACGTCGTACACATCAGGGGGATTTCCCATGAGCGAGCAGCCGCAGCAGCTCCGCGTAGCGGTCGTCGTCGGCAGCACCCGGGAGGGCCGCTTCGCACCTGTCGTCGCACGGTGGATCAAGAGCCACCTCGACCAGCGCGACGACATGAGCGTCGACGTCGTCGACCTGGCCGAGACCCCGCTGCCCACCGTCTTCCCGGCCTTCGGCCAGCCGCCCGCGCCCGGCACCGAAGAGGCCCTCGCCGAGGTCTCACCGCGCCTGGCGGCCGCCGACGCGTTCGTGTTCGTCACGCCGGAGTACAACCACAGCTTCCCCGCGTCCCTGAAGAACGCCATCGACTGGCACAACGAGCAGTGGCACGCCAAGCCGATCGGCTTCGTCTCCTACGGCGGCATCTCGGGCGGCCTGCGCGCGGTCGAGCAACTCCGGCTCGTCATGGCGGAGTTGCATGCGACCACCATCCGCAACACGGTCAGCCTGCACAACGCCTGGGGCCTGTTCGACGAGGAGTACGCGATGAAGGACACGCAGAGCGACGCCGCGGCCAAGACGATGCTCGACCAACTCGCCTGGTGGGCCCAGGCGCTGCGGGACGCCAGGAACGCCCGCCCCTACTCCGCCTGATGCAGCGTCAACAACACTGGGGGAAACCATGAATCAGCGTATGGGAGAAGCCGCGCACAAGACAGCGGAGCCCGGTGCCGACCAGTCGCCGACCGCGGCGCCGGCCATGGCGCCACCGTCGCGCCTCGCCATCCTGGGACTGCTGCTCGGCATCATCCTGGCGACACTCGACGGCACGATCGTCGGTACCGCCCTGCCCACGATCGTCGGCGACCTGGGCGGCCTGGACCACTTCTCCTGGGTGGTGACTGCCTATCTGCTCACCACCGCCGCCTCCACCCCGATCTGGGGAAAGGCCGGCGACCTGTACGGCCGCAAGGGCAGCTACCTGACCTCGATCGCGGTCTTCCTCGTCGGGTCGGTGCTCTGTGGACTCGCCCAGGACATGGGGCAGTTGATCGCTTTCCGGGCACTCCAGGGGCTCGGCGCGGGCGGCCTCTTCGTGGGTGCGCTCTCCCTCCTCGGGACGCTCCTGCCGCCCGCGCAGGCGGGGCGCTCCCAGTCGATGATCGGCGTACTGCTGCCGGTCGCCATGATCGGCGGCCCGCTGCTCGGCGGCTTCCTCACCGACCAGCTGGACTGGCGCTGGGTCTTCTACGTCAACGTGCCCGTCGGCGCCGCCGCACTCCTGATCGTCGGGCTCTGCATCCGACTGCGCGGCGAGCGCGGCCCGGCCCGCATCGACTTCCTGGGCGCCGCACTCCTCACGGCGGGCGTTCTGGCGCTCTCCCTGATCGGGACCTGGGCCGGCGCGGCGTACGACTGGATCTCACCGCAGATCGCGGGGCTCGCCGCACTCTCGGTGGGCGCCCTGGGCTGGTTCGTCCACGTGGAGCGACGAGCACCCGAACCCATCATCCCGCCGCGCCTGTTCCGCGACCGCAACTTCACGCTCGCCCAGGTGCTGAGCTTCCTGGTGGGCGCGGCGATGCTGGCCGCGGCGAGCTATCTGCCGCAGTACATGCAGTTCGTACGGGGCATGTCGTCGACGGAAAGTGGGCTGCTGCTGCTCCCACTGATGCTCGGCATGATGGGCGCGCAGCTGTTCATCGGGCGGGCGGTGGCCAACGGCGGCGGGTACCGCGGGTACCCCATCGCGGGCGGCGCGGTCGCCACGGCAGGCGCCCTGGCCCTGCTCATGGTCGGCGCGGACACCGCCACGGCGGTGGCCTCCGCGCTGACGCTCGTCCTCGGCCTGGGCCTCGGCTGTCTGATGCAGCCCGCGATGCTCATCACCATGAACAGCGCGGAGCCCCGCGACATGGGCGCGGCCAGCGGCACCACCACGCTGCTACGGACCATCGGTGGCTCGCTCGGCGTCGCCGTGCTCGGCTCCGTCTACACCGGCCGCATGGCCGCCACCCTCACGGACCGGCTCGGCCGGGACGGGGAGCGGCTCGCCGGCGGGCACGAAGTGACCCCCGCGGTGCTGCTCGGGCTGCCCGACGGCGTGCGGGACGCCTTCCGTGCCGGGGTCACCGGCGGACTGCACAGCGTCATGATCGGCACGGCCGCGCTGTGTGCCGTCGCCTTCGCGGCCGCCTGGCTGATCCGCGAGGTGCCGCTGCGGACGGCCCCGGGGGCGGCGGACTAGGCACTGTCTGGCGGGTCAGGGGCGAAGCCACAGTCAGATCGCGGCGACGGTCACAGTGCCATGGAAGATGTAGGCCCTCTTGTCGTAACCCGTCGCCACAGCCCGGAAGTTCTTGAGTCGATTGATGGTTCGTTCAACTTCGTTGCGACGCTTGTAGAGCATCTTGTCGAAGCCGGCGGGCCGGCCGCTCCTGCTGCCTCTGCGTTGACGGTTGGCACGCTGGTCCTTTGGCTCCGGGATGGTGTGCTTGATCTGCCGCCGCCGGAGGTAGCGGCGGTTGCGGCGGGACGAATACGCCTTGTCGCCGCCGAGGTGGTCAGGCCGGGTGCGGGGTGTCCGCCTCCCCGGCGAGGAACGCGGATGCGGTCCAGCACTGGGATCAGCTGCGGGCATCACCCCACTGACCCGGCGTGATCAGCAACGCAAGTGGACGGCGTCCGCCCTCACAGGCCAGGTGGATCTTGCAGGTCAGGCCGCCCCGGGAGCGGCCCAGAGCTTCGTCTGGGCGGTGGTGGACGGGCCGACCGCGTCTGCCCCGGATGCGTGGGTTGTGCCTTCGGGCACCTGCGGAGTGCTGATGGGCACGGCAGGACGTCGAATCCATGCTGACGATGCTCCAGTCGATCCGGCCTTCTGCATCGGCGTCGGCCTGGACGGCCCGCAGGATCTTTTCCCACGTGACGTCCGCTGACCATCTGCGGTGCCGGTCATGGCAGGTCTTCCACCTCCCGAACCGTGCCGGCAGGTCCCGCCATGGAAGGCCGGTCCGCTGCCGGAAGAGGATGCCGTTGATCACTCTGCGGTGACTCTTCCAACGGCCACCTCGCCCCACGTTCTTGGGTAAGTGCGGCTCCAAGCGAGCCCATTCCACATCGGATAAATCACCCCGCCCCATGCTGACCGGAACGATCAGCTGACAGGTCAGTCACACCGACCCATCGGACAGGCCCTAGGCGCCAAGTGGTCCTCCACAGCGCCGCAGAAGTGGACCTTAAGACGGGCAGCCCGCCTGCCTAGCGTCCGTCTCATGAACCGGACCTCTCTGCACGGCGTGCTGCTCGCCGCCTTCGCCTGCTTCCTTGTCGGCGGCTCGTTCACCGCCAACAGCCTGCTCGGTGACTACCCCTACGCGGACGGCCAGGCCCTGCGCTACGCCCTGGCCGCCGCGATCCTGTTCGCGCTCACCGGCCGCCGCGCCGTCGCCCCGCTGCGCGCCCTGACCGCGCGCCGGTGGGCACGGCTGGCCCTGCTCGCCGCCGTTGGCATGCTCGGCTTCAACCTGGCGATCCTCGCGGCGGAACGCACCGCGGAACCGGCCGTTCCAGGAGTGTTCGTCGGCTGCGCCCCCGTCGTCGTCGCGGTGCTGGTGCCCGCCTTGGAAGGGCGTCGCCCCCGCCCGGCCGTGGTGCGGGGCGCGCTGCTGGTCGCCGCCGGGGCCTTCGTCGTACAGGGCTGGGGGCGTACGGACGGGACGGGACTGCTCTGGTCGGTGGCGGCATTGTGCGGCGAGGTCGGCTTCGCGGTGCTGGCGGTGCCCGTCCTCGCGCCGCTCGGGCCCCGACTGCTGTCGGCGGTGGTCTGCGCGCTCGCGGCCGCCGAGGCCGCCGCGCTCGGCGTGCTGACCGGCGGGGGAGGGCCGCGGATGCCGGATGCGGTGGAGGCGGTGGCACTCGGCTGGCAGGCCGTGGTCGTCACCGTCGTCGGCTTTGTGTGCTGGTACGCGGGCATCGCACGCGTCGGGCCCGAACGGGCCACGCTCTTCTCCGGGCTGATCCCCGTCTTCGCCGCGGTCACCGCCCCGTTGGCCGGAACCGGCGGCTACGGCCCCGCCCAGGCGGGCGGCAGCGCCCTGGTCGGCGCGGGCGTGCTCCTCGGCTCCGGCGTGCCGCTGCGGCCGCCCGCCCGCCGCCGTCGTGGCGCGCGTCGCATCGCGCCGTTTCCGCTGGACAACGCGGGGACGGCCCGGTGGGATGGCAGAGTGCTGAAGGAAACCGCGACCGACGTCTTCGAAGAACACCGGCCCGTCCTGTTCGGGGTGGCCTACCGCATGCTCGGCCGGGTGGCCGATGCCGAGGACGTCGTCCAGGACGCCTGGCTGCGCTGGACCGGTGCGGACCGTTCGCAGGTGCGTGAGCCGCGGGCCTTCCTCGTACGGATCACCACCCGGCTCGCCATCGACCGGCTGCGGCAGGTCCAGACGCGCCGCGAGTCGTATGTGGGACCCTGGCTGCCCGAGCCGCTGGCCACCGACGTCGCCGGTACGGTGCCGGACAGCGCGGAGCGCACGGTGTTCACGGAGTCCGTCACCCTCGCCGTGCTCGTCGTCATGGAGTCGCTCTCGCCTCTGGAGCGCGCCGTGTTCGTGCTGCGCGAAGCCTTCGGCTATCCCTACGCGGAGATCGCCACCGTCCTGGAGCGCAGTGAGGCCGCGGTGCGCCAACTGGCGGGCCGTGCACGGCGGCACGTCGAGGAGCGCAGACCGCGCTTCGAGGTCGATCCGGAGCGGCAGCGCGATCTGACGGAGCGGTTCATGGCCGCGGCGGCCGGCGACGATCTGGCGGGCCTGCTGAACCTGCTGGCGGCGGACGCGCGGCTGGTCGGCGACAGCGGCGGCAAGGCCAAGGCGCCGCTGCGGATCATCGAGTCCGCGGACAAGGTCGCCCGCTTCCTCGTCGGTGTCGCCAGGTCCGCGCCGGCCGGCCTGGACTACCGTGTCCTCGAACTCAACGGCGGCATCGGCCTGTTGGTGCACACCGACGGCGTACCGGACTCCGTCATCCAGCTCGGCATCCAGGACGGCAGGATCCAGACCGTCTACATCGTGCGCAACCCGGACAAGCTCGGGGCGCTGGCGGCCAGTTGAGCCGCGGCCCGCAGACCGGGCCGCGGGCTGGACAGTACCGGCACCCCGCCGCGCAGCCGCTCCGCGGCGGGTGCCATGGAGGCCTGCGCCAGGACGAGCACATCGGCGTCCCGCACCCCTCGCGCCGCGGCGGTCACCGCGGCGAGGTACCCCTCGCCGTCGCCCGCCTCGAACCGCTCCCAGGCGCCCGGCACCAGCACCGTCCGCACCTCGGTCGCGCGACCGGCCCGGTCCGCCTCCTCGGCGAGCAGCGCCTCGGTGGGCGCAAGGGTGCTCTCCACGGTGGCGAGCACGGTGACGCGGGGGCCCGCGGCGACCGCGGCAGCGGCCATCGGCCGGTCCCCCCGCAGGACGGGCAGACCGAGCGCGGCGCCGGCCCGCTCGGCGACCGCGCCGAGCGAGGAGCAGGTGCACAGCGCCGCCCGGGCCCCGTCGCGCACCGCCGCCGCGAGCGCCGCCGACACACCCTCCGCCACCACATCGTGTTCCAACACCCGTGCCGCTTCCAGGAGTTCGGGTCGTACGAGGTGATGCAGCGCCAGGCCGGGTGCCTCCTCGTCGCGCAGCGCGTCGAAGACCGGGACGTGGACGGGGGAGGTGTGCAGCAAAGCGAGCATGGCGGTGAGCATAACCAACCGGATACGGGATTGGTCTTGACCAAGGGTGGGGCCGGCCATATCGTCGGGATACTGCAACAACCTTTAATAAAGAAGCGCTCATAAACGGGCGCGTACGCGCGGCCCCGTCCGAAGGGCCCTGTGTGCGGGCCCGGGTTCCAGCGGCGCTGCCCCGCGGGGCAAGGCCAGTGCGGAGGACAGGGTGGGGACCACGCAACTCGAAACGGTGCCGGAGCCGAAGTACTGGCACCTCAAGAACGTGCTCAGCGAGGCGCTGGACTCGGAGTTCGCGGTCGGCGAGATTCTGCCCAACGAACGTGAGCTGGCAGCGCGGTTCGGCGTCGCCCGGGCCACGCTGCGGCAGGCGCTCGAACAGCTGGAGCTGGAAGGCAGACTCCAGCGCCGCCGCGGAGTGGGCACCACGGTCGCTCCGCCGCGCGTCGGCGTCGCCGTCGACCCCGTCCGGCACACCTGGCCCGGCGCCCCCGGGGACGACTGGCAGCCGGCCGACGCCGTCGAGAGCGACACCGTGCCCGCGGCGGTGGGCCATCTGCTGGAGACCGCCCAAGGCGAGCGGGTGCACATCGTGCGCCGCAGCCGGGTCACCCACGGCCAGCCGGTCGCCGCCGAGCTGCTGTACGTGCCGTCGGCCGTGATCCCCGGCTGCGCCGTGCCGGCCTCGCTCGGCGAACCGGACCGAGCCCGGGCCGTACTCCGCGCGCTGCACGAGCTGACGCTGGACAGCCAGGACCGCACCGTCGAGCTCGGCTCGGCCCGCGCGGAGGACGCCAAGCAACTGGACCGGCTGCCCGGCGCGCCCGTGCTCGTGGTGACGACCCGCTATGTCTCGGCCGGACGCCCGGCCGCGGTTGCGGTCTCGACGTACCGCGCGGACACCTGCCGGCTGACCTTCGGCGCGACCGACACGGTGGCGCTGCTGGCAGGCTGAGCCGCCGAAGAGCCGTCAACGGGCCCGCCGGGGCAGCGTCTCCGGGCGGGCCCGCTGCGCCGTGGTCACCGGCCGGTTCACCGGCGGGCCGTCACCGTGCCCTCCACCGCGAAGAGTTCACCCTCCACATGGTCCAGCGCCAGCCGCAGCGCGCCGGTCGCGACCGCCGCCTCGCCCAGCTGCGAGAGCGCGACCTGCGGGGGCCGCAGGCAGTAGCGCGCCAACTCCTCGCGCAGCGGCGCAAGGACGCCGGCCAGTCCCGCCGCCCAGCCGCCGATCACCACCAGTTCGGGGTCGAGCGCCAGCACCAGCGCCGCCACATCGTGCACCAGCCGCCGGATGAAGCGGTCCACCGCCTCCCGGGCGCGGGCGTCGCCGTCCCGCGCCGCCGCGAAGACCGCGGCGACCTGTGCCTCGTCCAGGGGCTGAAGCGGCTCCCCGGTCGTCGACAGCAGCTTCTCGGGGGTCGCCTCGCGGCCGAGCAGATGCAGCGCGCCGATCTCACCGGCCGCCCCGCCGAAACCACGGTGCAGCCGGCCGCCGATCAGCGAGCCGGCTCCCGGGCTCAGCCCGGCGAGGACGAACACGATGTCGTCGGAGCCGGCCGCCGCCCCCTGCCAGTGCTCGGCCACCGCAGCGGCGTTGGCGTCGTTCTCCACCAGCACCGGGCAGCGGAACGAGCGCCGCAGCCGCTCACCGAGCCGGAGCCCCGTCCAGCCGGGCAGCGCGGTGCCCAGCCGTACCGTGCCGTCCGCCTCCACGATGCCGGGGGTGGCCACCCCGACGGCCCGCAGGGAACTGCGCGGGACGCCGGTGCGGCGCAGCAGATCGGCCACCACGGCACGGACCCGCTCCAGCCGCTCATCCGCCGGCGCGGTCTCCTCCACGGTGCGCTGCCCGGTGTCCCGCACCCGCCCGCTCAGATCGGACAGCAGCGCCGTGACGCGGTGCGGGCCGATCTCGATGCCCAGCAGATGCCCGGCCTCGGTACGGAACCGGAAGCGGCGGGCCGGCCGTCCCTGGCGGCGGGCCTCCCCCTCCTCGGCAGGCGCCTCGACCACCAGACCCGTTTCGATGAGCCCCTCGACCACGCCCTCGACCGTCGGCCTGGACAGCCCCGTCACCTGGACGAGCTGGGTCAGCGTGGGGCAGTCCGCGGCGCGCAGTGCATGCAGCACCACCGCGGAGTTGATCCGTCGCAGCAGGGACGGATCCCCGCCGGTGAGCCGCCCCAACGTCCGTCTCCCTAGCTTTCCGTGTGTGGCGGATCGTAGCCGGTCAGGGGGTGGGCGGCGAGTCCCGCGGGCGGCTACCCCGGCACGACATCGGCGGCTAAGGAAGCGCCCCAGTTCCTGCCGGACCGTGCAGGGCAGCAGATCCTGCCCCTCGCGCCCGAGGGGTCACCGGGGGCACGACCCGGCATCACGGTCATGGCCGGCCGGGCGCTGCTCGACGCGGCGGCGGGGCTGCGGTCGCTTCTGAGCAGGGACGTCCGAGCGCCGGCACGGGAGGAGCCGATCGAGAGTCAATTGTCAGACCCTGGCGGTTTACTGAGGACATGACGCTTGACGAGCAGCTGACCGCCATCGACCTGATGCGCCTGCGGGACTTCCCGGCGCAGCGGGACCGCTCCGCCCTGACCGAGAGCGGGCCGGGCTTCCACATAGCCGGTCTGCGGATCAGCGGCGAATTCTGGGACGCGGACGTCGCCGAGGTGGCGGAGGCCGAGGAGGAGTTCGAGGCCGGGCTGACGGCACTGGTGCAGGCGCTGTCCTTACGGTGGGGCGATCCCGAAGTCCTCGATCTCACCCCCTCATTGGAGCGGATGGCGAGGGGGGAGCCGGTCCGGCCGCCGCTGGACTCGCTGTGCGGCCATGTCCCGCGGATGTACGGCTGGCGGGTACAGGGCCGCTGGATCGGTGTGGGAGTGGGGCAGGGCGGCCGCGAGCTGCCGCTTCAGCTGCTGGTGGCGGTCGGCGAGGGAGATATCGCGCAGGACGGTGGCGGCGGCACAAGATGAGCGGCCCGGGCCCGCCCCGACGGGGTGCACGCAAGCACAGCGGCCGCCGATGCCCAGCCACATCGGTATGTGGACGAGCCTGGAGCGAATGGTCCGCTCTCTGTTTGTATGACCCCCGGAAAGCAATTCAGGAGGTGACGGACACATGGTGTCCACCCACAGCATTCTCGCCTTCGCGGCGATGTCCCTACTGGTGATCGTGATTCCGGGCCCGAGCGTGCTGTTCGTGATCGGCAGAGCCCTCGCGCACGGCCGCCGCACGGCCCTCGCGACGGTCCTCGGCAACCTCGTCGGTTCGTACGCCCTGGTGATCGCCGTGGCCTGGGGCCTAGGCGCCCTGGTGGAGAGCTCGGCGGCGATATTCATGGGCGTGAAGCTGGCCGGCGCCGCGTACCTCGTCTACCTCGGCGTGCAGGCGTTCCGGCACCGCAAGGAGATGCGCGCGGCCGACATGCAGGCCCCCGTGGGCGAGCGGCGCGGCGATCTGCGCACGATCCTGGACGGCATTTTCGTGGGCGTCACCAACCCGAAGGGCATCGTCTTCTTCGCGGCGGTGCTGCCACAGTTCGTGGACCAGGCGGCGGGCCATGTCCCCCTCCAGATGATGGTGCTGGGCCTGGTCCCCGTCGCCATTGGCCTGATCACGGACACCCTGTGGGGCCTGGGCGCCTCGGCGGCCCGTACCTGGTTCGCCCGCTCGGACCGCCGCCTGTCGATGATCGGCGGGGCGGGCGGCTTCGCGATGATCGGCCTCGGCGTGACGGTGGCGGCGACGGGGCGCGCCGACTAGGGGCCTGCACGGAGTCGTGATCAATGGTGGGGGATCCGGTTCCGGCTGCTCTGCGTACTGGTAGAGCGCCTGGAGGGCGCGACATGAACTCCGTGACAATGAGTGGGAGTTGACCAGGCAGGATCGGGCCTTTTCTGCCGATCGGACGTGGTCCACCTCGCGGGGCCATCCGCTGCCACCTGCTGGCGTTCGTACTCACCCCCGAGCAGGCCGCCGACAGCCCGCCCCAGTTCATCCCGGTACTGGAGAAGATCAACGTTCGCGACCCCGTCGGGCACCCCGATACCCGCCCGACGCCGTCGCCGCCGACAAGGTGTACTCCTCGCGAGCCAACCGCGCTTACCTGCGCAAACGGAAGATCAGGGAGGTCGGGCGGGGCTTCATCTGCGCGGCTCGACCATCTGGCTCCACAGCCTCCACCCCGCCACATGATCACGACTCCCTACAGGCCCTTGACCCGGCGGCCCATTGCCGAGGCGAAGCCCAACCAGGTGTGCCGGTCGCCCGCCCAGCACCAGCCGACCTTGGGGGCGTTGCGACGCTCGCGGGCGTCCAGGGTTCCGTTGGCCTTGCGCAGCCGAGAGCCGATGGTCGTGAAGCAGTGGTTGCGCTCCAGAACGACGGGCTGTCCCGCCGTGGGCGGCGAAGCGAGTAAGCCTTCGAGTGGGCTGCCGGTGGCGCCGTGGTGCGGCATCCGGTCGCGGTTATCCGTCCTGACCGGGGCGGTCTGCTGGGCGTGCCAGGGGGGTGGTGGCCCAGCCTCGTTCCAGCAGGGTGAACAGGTCGCGTATGGCCCGGGCCGGGTCGTCGCTTGCGCGGGCGAGGCTGGGGGCCTCCAGGGCGAAGCGTGCCAGGCCGGTGATGGCCAGGTCGTCCGGGGCCAGCCCGGTTGCATCGGCGAGAGTGGCGGCCAGTGCCTTCTCGTGGCGCGACCACATGCGCCGGGCGTAATCCCGCAACGCGGGGGTGGATTCAACGAGGACGAAAGTGGGGTCGTCGGTCCGCACGCCGGTACGGGTATGCACGAGGTGGTCACGCAGGGCGTGCAGGACGGGCTGACCGGGGGCCCGGTCGCGAACGGCGGCGACCAGGGCGCTTTCGACGTCCGCGTCCAGGTCGAAGACGAGGGCTTCCTTGCTGGGGAAGTGCTTGAAGAGCGTGCTCAGTGAGACGTCGGCCGCCTCCGCCACGTCGCGGACGCCGACGTTGTCGAAGCCGCGTTCGCTGAACAGTCGCATTGCGGCATCTGCCAGGGCCTGTCTGGTCTGAGCCTTCTTGCGCTCGCGGCGCCCTGTCGTCGTCTCGGCCATGCCCCCACCCTACCCCACTTGAGACGATCCGATCGCAAAGGCAATCGGATGGAAAGTCGAATTAGTTGTACTTTTGGAGCTGCTGTGTTTCTGTGGGTGAAGTGAGCCCCACGGGGGCTCGCTGCCGAAACCCGGGGCGCGTCCCCGCACCCGAACGACTGATCTGCCATGCCCGATGGACCGTTGCCCTGACCGACCTGCCTGTCGCCGTGGACCCCCTCCAGCCCAAGGCCGAAGAGGAGTCAGCTCCTCACGGAGCGGCCGGCCTGCCACCACCATCTCGTCGGCCTCCCCGCGCGATTCCCCGGGCAGCACCACAAGACACCAGCACTCTCTCGATCCGTAGAACGGAGCGTGACTCTTATGTCCACCACCCCTCGCATCGCGATCGTCGGCGCCGGCCCCGGCGGCCTCGTCTGCGCGCGCGTCCTACAGCAGCACGGCGTGCCGGTCACGGTCTTCGAGCGGGAGAGCGCCCCCAACTCCCGCTCGCAGGGCGGCACTCTCGACATCCACGAAGACACCGGTCAGGAAGCCCTGCGCGCGGCCGGACTGTTCGACCAGTTCCTCGCCCTCTCCCGCCCCGAAGCCCAGGAGTGGCGCCTGTACGACCGCCACGCGACCCTGATACGCCATGACCAGGCCGACGAGGACGATCTGAGCAGGCCCGAGATCGACCGCGGCCAGCTGCGCGCGCTCCTGCTGGAGTCCCTCGCCCCCGGCACGGTCCGCTGGAGCCACTCCGTAAAGGCCGTCACCCCGCTGCCCCACGGCACCGCACGGCTGCACCACCACGACCGCGCCAGCGAGGACTTCGACCTGATTATCGGCGCCGATGGCGCCTGGTCCCGAGTACGCCCCGCGCTCTCCGACGCTCAACCCTCCTACGCCGGTGTCACGTTGGTGGAAGCCCACTTCGACGATGTCGACCACCGTCACCCCGGCATCGCGCGCCTGGTCGGTCGCGGCACCATGTCGGCCAAGGCGGGCCGCCGCAGCCTGGTGTTGCAGCGCAACAGCAACGGACACGTCCGCGCCTACATCAACTTCCGCGGCCCCCAGGACTGGCACGCCGGCCTCGACCTCGCCGATACCGAAGCAGTACGCGCGCGCCTCCTTGCCCAGTACCAGGGCTGGCACGAGACCCTGCTGGACATCCTGCGCGAGAACGAGGGCGGTTTCATCAACCGGCCCATGTTCGTCCTTCCCGTTCCCCACTCGTGGCAGCGCGTCCCCGGCATCACCCTGCTCGGCGACGCCGCCCACCTGATGCCACCCGTCGGCGTCGGCGCCAACCTCGCCCTGCTCGACGGCGCCGAACTCGCCCAAGCCGTCATCGGCCACTCCACCCTCGACGAGGCGCTCGACGCCTACGAAAGCGTCATGCTGCCCCGCGCCACCGACAACGCGAAGACCGCCCAGCAGATGCTCACCACCCTCATGCCTGACACCGACTCCGACGACGCCGCCTTCCCCGACACCCTCTGGCGGGCCAGCGCCGTCCCTGACTCGCGCACTGCTCACACCAGCTGAGCCCGGCCCCAGTGCACCTGCACGTCTCCAACCGCCGCTCCGGCCGACCGGACACCACCGCGTCCACCACGAGCGTCGCCCCGACGCACTGCGGGCCGGCCGTCGCGCGCTGACCGGTCACTGCCGCAGCGCACCAGGTGGCGGACCAACTCAACCGCCAAGGGATCAACTCAACCTGGGTGCTCCCCCTCTTCGTCACGGTCGGGCGAATGACGTAGGTGTCGCCGGGAGCGCCTCAACAACAAGGCACTCCCGAAAGGCAACAACCTATGCATTCTGTGGATTTCACTGCGGAGTCATCGTCCAACGGTGTCGTCGAACGCGACTTCACCGTGGGCGAGGTCCCCGGCGTGCGGAAGGCACCGGCGATGGTGGGCCGTGCACAGCGCCTGGTGACCGGCGACAGGCCTAATCGTTGAAGGCAGGCGCGAGGGCCGCGCTGAGCAGGCGGTGTGGGGTGCCGGTGCCGTCGGCGGGGACGGTCCACAGGTCGGAGCCGTAGTCGCCCGGCAGGGAGTAGACCAGCGTGTGGCGGTTGCGCCAGACGGCCTGGTCGTCGATGTTGCGGTGTTCTCCGGTCGCGGTCTCGTGGCGGGTGCGCAGATCGAGGACGTACAGACGCCAGGGGGCGTCCGGATCAGCGCCCGCGACCCGCTTTTTGTAGGCGAGACGGGTGCCGTCGGGGGAGAGCGAGGGGCATTCGACGTTTCGGTGCAGCGCCCGGAGGGTTCTGGCGGTGCGGTCGCCGTGGACGAGGTAAGTTTCGCCGCCGGTCGCGGCGGTGGCGTAGAAGTGGGTGTCATCGGCGAAGGTGACGCCCCAGACGTTGATGTCGGCCGCGTGCACCTGGCGCCCGTCGACGATCAGCGCATAGCGCTCCAGGTTGGCGTCCAGATGCCAGGTGCGGGTGTCGAGGACGGCGGTACGCGTGGAGAAGGCGGTTCCGGCGTAGGAGTCGCCGCTGACGAACACGGTCCAGGCGACGGTGCGGCCGCTCGGCGAGACCCGGGCGCGGGTGGGGGTGCCGGCCAGGTCGTAGTGGCGCAGCTCGTGCAGCCGGTTGTCGAGGACGACGGCGCGGTAGGTGTCGCGGAGTTCACCGTGCACGGCCTGGAGACAGATACCGGTGCCGGCGGCTGCGTGGAAGCGCAGACAGCGGACGCCGGACGCGGTGCGCGGACCGGCGGGCCGGCCGGCCGGAACGGCGGTGATCTCGTCGCGGTGCGGGCCCCAGGCCATATTGCGGAACAGGGCGCGGTGCGGGGCGTTGAGGCGTACCGGCCCGGAGGCCACCGGGGGCCCGCCGGCCTGGGTCTGGTCCTTCCGGGCGGCGCGCCCGGCGGCGTGCAGGGTCGCGCCGATGGCGATCCCGCCGAGGACGAGGACGGTGACGACCAGGACCGCGAAGCGGTGGGTGCGGTTCATACGACGGGCTCCGGAGGGGTCGCGTGGCCCGCCGGGAGGCGGCCGAGCAGCCGGACGCTGAGGGCGGCGGCGAGCGCGAGGCCGGCGGCGGCCAGGCCCAGTGCCCAGCGGTCGCCCCAGGCGGTCCAGGCCGCGCCGAAGGCGAGCGAGCACGCGAAGCGGGCCGCGGCCTGGCCGGTCTGTACGACCGCCAGCCCGCTGCCGCGCAGCTCCTCGGGCACGGCGTCGGCGGTGGCCGCGGCCAGCACACCGTCCGTGGACGCGTAGAACGCGCCGTGCAGGGCCAGCACGAGGCAGGTGAGCGCCAGGGACGCGCCGAGCGGGGCGAGCAGCAGGCCGTAGGCGCACAGCAGCGCGAGGTGGCCGAGCAGGAACAGCCGACGGCGGCCGACCCGGTCGGCGAGCACGCCCAGCGGCACGGCCAGCAGCAGGAAGGCCGCGGCGGTGCCCAGCGGCAACAGCGGGAACCACGCCTCGGACAGGTCGAGTCGGCGTTGCAGGGTGAGGTAGAGGAAGGAGTCGCTGACGGTGGTCAGGCCGAGCAGGACGGCGCAGCAGGTGAGGCGGCGCACCGCGGGGCGATGGAGCAGGGTCCGTAGTCCGGCACCGGACTCCGTGCCCCGCGGCGGAGCAGAGGTCCGCGCTCGGCCGGGGACGAAGAGCAGCAGGACGACCACGCCGAGCGTGGCCACACAGCCGCTGACGGTGAACACCGCGTCATAGCCGTCGGCCGCGGCACGCAGCACGAGGAAGGCGACCAGCGGGCCGAGCAGCGCGCCCGCGGTGTCCATCGCCCGGTGCACCCCGAACGCCCGCCCACGGGTGGCCGGTTCGCAGGCGAGCGAGATCATCGCGTCACGCGGTGCGGTGCGCAGCCCCTTGCCGGTGCGGTCCGCGGCCAGCACCGCACCGATCAGCGGCAGGGTGTGGACCATCAGCAGCAGCGGCTTGCACAGGGCGGACAGCCCGTAGCCGAGGGCGGCGACCGTCTTGTGGCCACCGCCCCGGCCGCGGTCCGAGGCCCGCCCGCCGATCAGCCGTACCAGCGCGCTCACGCCGTTGTACACGCCGTCCAGCAGCCCGAACCCGAGTGGTGACAGCCCGAGTTCGGCGACGAGGTACAGCGGCAGGACGGCGGTGACCATCTCCGAGGAGACGTCGGTGATCAGGCTGACGGTGCCCAGCACGAGGACGGTGCCGGGCACGGCGCCCCGGACCGGCCGGCCCGGGCGCGCGCCCGGACCGGCGGCCGCGGGGGTGGCGCGGCTGTCTGCGAGGTACACGTCAGCTCGCCCAGATGCCGCTGATGTCCTTGGCGTTGGCGGCCTTGCCGGCGTGTGCGGTGCCGTACATGTCCTCGAGGGTGCGCAGCACGTCGTAGTGGTTGTAGGTGGTGTCCGAGGTGGAGCCGGGCTGCACCGGCTGGCCGTAGAGCACGGTCGGGATGCGGTTGCCGCTGAGCCGGTTGTCCTCGTCGAAGGTGAGCAGCAGCAGGCTGTTGTGGGTCTTGGCCCAGTCCGCGTAGTCCTTGAGGTGGTCCTTCAGCCAGGTGTCGCCGGTCGAGACCGAGCAGTCGTGCATATCGCTGCAGAGGTTCGGTACGACGAAGGAGACGGTGGGCAGCTTGGTGAAGTCGGTGGGGAAGACGTCGAGGGTGTGCGCCGTGTCGGTGGGCACGTTGCTGAAGCCGAACCATGGGTTGTGCTTCTGCGCGTAGTCGCCGCTCTTGCAGGTGGTGGAGCCCTCGGCGGGCAGCGACTCGTTGTAGCTGGCCCAGGACTTGCCGGCCGCCGTCAGCTCGGAGGCGAGGTTGGGGGCGTCGCTGAAGCCCGGCGTGACACAGCTGTCGTCGGTGACGCCCTGGGTGTCGCCGGAGAAGAAGGCGTAGTAGTTGGGCTGGCTGGGGTGGGTCTCGGCGTACGAGGCGGTGAGGTTCGCGCCGTCGGAGGCCAGGGAGTTGATGTACGGGGCGCTGGAGCTGCCGATCACCTGGCTGTAGGCGTGGTTCTCGAAGACCACCACGACCACATGGTCGGGGGTGGGCACGGCGGCCGCGGTCGCCTCGGCGCCGAAGCCGTTGCCGGCCCAGATGCCCAGGCCGGTCACGGCGAGGCCGAACGCCCCGGCGAGCGCGGTGAGTTGACGGCGGCGCGAGCGTCGCTCACGGTGGGAGGAGGGGGCGGAGTCGGCCGGCGGGGTCGCGGCGGGCTCGGAGGAGGGGGAGGGGGAGGGCGCAGCAGGCACGGGGGCCTCCGTACGGTGTGTGGGGGTGCACGGGCGGCGCCAGAGTAGAGCCCCGGCGGTGGCATGTACACGCCTTCAAGGTGACGTATTGCCAAACGGGTGGTGAGCCTGGGAATACCACTTGCCCCCGCCCCCGTTATGGCCCCACAGGGGGCGCAGTCATCCCCTACGGGATCTGTTCCCACGCTCCCTAGGTCTCCCCGGCCCAGCCCCTAGGTCGCCCGCGGCCCAGCCCCCGGAGGCCCATCCGGCCCCGCCCCTGGGAAGTCCCGCCCCTACCGCTATCGCCTCGGCGGACGGACAGGCAGCAACGGCGCCAGGCGTTCCCGCAGATCATCAGGCGCCAGGTCGGCAGGCACACGAAGAATCGTGCCGTCGCGACCCCAACTGCCAAGCTCCACAACGCAATTCCGAAGCGGTCCAGTGGGTCGCGATCGGGCCCAAGCAGCACCGGACCATCACACGAAACTGCGGGAGCAGACCCGGAATGAGCGTCAATTAGAAGTTGACGACCCCTCAATCGTCAACTTAAGATTGACGCATGAGCCCACTCGACATCAGTCTCGCGGACCTGATCGCCCGTCTCGACGAGGAACTCCCCGACGCAGGCGAACTGGCCCGCATCAGCGAGGCGCGACTGCGCGCCCAGACCCTGTCCGACCTCGGTGACCAGCTCATCGACCACTACGTCAGCAAGGCCAAGCAGAGCGGAGCGTCGTGGACCGAAATCGGCGACGCCATCGGGGTGTCCAAGCAGGCCGCCCAGCAACGCCACGCACCCGGCCCTTTCGAGCGGTACACCGACCTGAACCGGCACAGCATCGTGCTGGCGCAGGAGGCCGCCCGAACGCACAAGCATGACTTCATCGGCACCGAACACCTCCTGCTCGGCCTGCTCGGCGAACCGCGGGGCCTGGCATACGAGGTGCTGATCGCGAAAACCGGGTCGGAGCAACGCATCCGCGACGCAATCGAGGAAGCGATGCCGCCGGCCGGGGAGAAGGCGCTGCGGGGTCACATCGCGTTCCGGCCGGAGAGCAAGGAGGCCATCGAGCAGGCACGCCGCGCGTCGGCCGACCTCGGCCACGACTGGGTCGGCACGGAACACGCACTACTGGGCCTGATCCGCGCCGAGGAGAGCCCAGCCGCGCAGATCCTGCGCAACCTCGGCTTCACGTCGGACGGGCTGCGCGAGACGATCAAGACCGAGATCACCGAACGGTCCGCCGCGCGCGACAAGCAGTAGCGAAACGGTCAGTCGCCGCGGAGGACCGGGCGGCACAGCCTTCCTGCCCGACACGGGACGGCGCGCTCGTGCCGCCAACCCCCGCCCGACGTCGCCAAAAACCTTGTAGTGCACGGTGGGTGAGAGGCAGCCGTGCACTACGACTCATTGCGAAACCGTCAGTAAGAAGCCCGGCCCCCGCCGCCGATACCGTCATCCCCCGCGAACGCCGCCGCCCGCAGTCGCCCGTACTCCTCCGCCATCGTCTGGAGCGTCCAATGGGCGTTCAGACCGCTGGGATTGGGCAGCGCCCAGATGCGGGTGCCACCAAGGGTGCGCTCCTGGGGGCCGATCGTGGCGTGCTTGTCGTCGAAGGCGATGCGGTACGCCGTGACACCGGCGACGGCCAGCCAGCGGGGCCGCAGCCGGGCCACCTTCGCGGCCAGCAATCGGCCGCCCTCGCGGTACTCCGCCGCCGTCAGCTCATCGGCCTTGGCGGTCGCCCGGGCCACGACATTGGTGATGCCGACGCCATGGCTGAGCAGCTCCTCCTGCTCATCGGGACGGAACCGCCGCGGAGTGAAACCGGCCGCGTGCAGCACCGGCCAGAAGCGGTTGCCGGGCCGGGCGAAGTGGTGGCCGGTCGCCGCCGTCATCAGCCCGGGGTTGATCCCGCAGAAGAGCACGCGAAGGCCGCTCGCGGCCACGTCGGGGACGAGGCGGTCGCGAGCGGCTTCCAGCTCTTCGGGGGTGAAGCGCACGGCAGGCCGCGTCAGAGGATGGCGCCCGGGGTGTATGCCGCGGCCTCCGGGTGCTGCTTGGCGATCTCCTCGATCCGGGCGACGACGGACGCCACCTGGTCGGCCGCCGCACCCGTGAAGGACAGCTTGTCCGCCATCAGCGCGTCGAGCTGCGCCTTGCCCAGCGGGATCCGGGCATCGGCGGCCAGCTTGTCCAGCAGCTCGTTGCGCTCGGCACCCTGCTCGCGCATGGCCAGCGCCGAGGCGACCGCGTTCTCCTTGATCGCCTCGTGCGCCTCCTCCCGGCCCACACCGGCGCGTACGGCACCCATCAGCACCTTCGTCGTGGCGAGGAACGGCAGATAGCGGTCCAGCTCGCGAGCGACGACGGCCGGGAAGGCCCCGAACTCGTCGAGCACGGTCAGGAACGTCTCCAGCAGGCCGTCCAGCGCGAAGAAGGAGTCCGGCAGGGCGACCCGGCGCACCACGGAGCAGGACACATCGCCCTCGTTCCACTGGTCGCCGGAGAGCTCACCGGCCATCGAGGCGTAGCCGCGCAGAATCACCATCAGGCCGTTGACGCGCTCGCAGGAGCGGGTGTTCATCTTGTGCGGCATCGCCGAGGAGCCGACCTGGCCGGGCTTGAAGCCCTCGGTGACCAGCTCGTGCCCGGCCATCAGCCGGATCGTCTTGGCCAGCGAGGACGGGGCGGCGGCGATCTGCACCAGCGACGTCACCACGTCGTAGTCCAGCGAGCGCGGGTAGACCTGGCCGACGGAGGTGAAGGCCTGGCCGAAGCCGAGGTGCGCGGCGATCCGCTGCTCCAGCTCGGCGAGCTTGGCGGTGTCGCCGCCCAGCAGGTCGAGCATGTCCTGGGCGGTGCCGACGGGGCCCTTGATGCCGCGCAGCGGGTAACGGGAGAGCAGGTCTTCCAGGCGTGCGTACGCCACCAGCAGCTCGTCCGCCGCGGTCGCGAAGCGCTTGCCCAGCGTGGTGGCCTGCGCGGCGACGTTGTGCGAGCGGCCGGCCATCACCAGCTCGGCGTGCTGGGCGGCCAGCGAGCCCAGGCGGGCCAGCACGGCGACCGTACGGTCCCGCATCAGCTCCAGCGACAGCCGCACCTGGAGCTGCTCGACGTTCTCCGTCAGATCGCGGGAGGTCATGCCCTTGTGGACCTGCTCATGGCCGGCCAGCGCGTTGAACTCCTCGATACGCGCCTTGACGTCGTGCCGGGTGACCTTCTCGCGCTCGGCGATCGAGGCCAGGTCGACCGTGTCCAGGACCCGCTCGTAGTCGGCCAGCGCCTGCTCGGGGACCTCCACCCCCAGGTCCTTCTGTGCGCGCAGCACGGCGAGCCACAGCTTCCGCTCCAGCTTGACCTTGTACTCGGGGGACCACAGCACGGCCAGCTCCGAGGAGGCGTAGCGGCCGGCCAGAACATTGGGGATGCGAGGCTTCGCAGACACAGCAGTCACGTGGTCAGAGTCTACTGGCGGTTTGCGCAGGCCAGCGCCCCGCCCCGGGCTGTACTTTCCTACAGGCCGCCCAGCGGGCCCTCACGCCTCGTACGGCAGCAGCTCCGGGCGTTTGGCCGGGCGGCCGTCCCCCGAGGATCGGCCGGTCAGCCGCCGTCCTATCCAGGGCGCCAGATGTTCGCGCGCGAACCGGAGGTCCGCGGCGCGCCGTGCTCTCCAGCCCGGCGGTACGGCGGCCGGCAGCGGGGCGTCCCAGTCCGACGCGGCCGGCAGACCGAGCGCCTGCCAGACGGCCTCCGCCACCCGGCGGTGCCCGTCGGCGTTCAGATGCAGCCGGTCGTCCGCCCACAGCCGGGGATCGGACAGCGCCCGGGACGCGTAGAGATCCACCACCACCGCCCCGTGCCGCACGGCCAGCTCGTCGATCCGCGCGAACAGCTGCTCCATGCGCGGCCGGAAGCGCTCCAGCACCGGCCCCTCCCGCCCCGGACTGCGCATCAGCACCAGCTGACCGCCACCCCTGGCCAGCAGCCCGGCCGCGTCCTCCAGGGTGGCGCACACCTGCTCCACGTCGCACTTGGGGCGCAGTACGTCATTGAGCCCGCCGACCAGGGTCACCAGGTCGGCGCCCATGGACGCGGCCGGCCCGCACTGCTCGTCGGCGATCTGCCGGATGAGCTTGCCGCGCACCGCGAGGTTGGCGTACCGGAAGCCGGGCGAGCGAAGCGAGGTGGGGGTACCCCCGGCCGAAGGCTGGGGGAGGGCCGCCAGCCGGGCGGCGAGCAGATCCGCCCAGCCGCGGTACGAGCCGTCCGGGAGGCCGTCCGACATGCCTTCGGTGAAGCTGTCGCCGACCGCGACGAAACTGGTGTAATGGGCATTCATCTCCATGGCGCGGAGATCCTACCGCCCGCCATACCGGTCGGTACGTCCACCTCCGGTCCCCGCACCGCCGTGCCCTCGCGGTGTACGGTCTGATGTCGTTCGCAGGGCGAGGAAAGGTACAGGTGGCCGCGCGATGACTCCCCGCCGGGGCGACGGAGCCGACGAGCCGACCTTCACCGAACGGGCCCGCCGGCAACAGCTGATCGAGGCCACCATCGACCTGGTCTCCACCCGCGGCTACCCGGCGACCTCCCTGTCGGCGATCGCCGAGCGGGCCGGACTGTCCAAGGCCGCGGTGCTCTACCACTTCTCGTCGAAGGACAACCTGACCCGCGCGGCCCTGGAGCAGGTGCTGGAGCAGTTCAGCGCCTACGTCACCGAGCGGCTGGCGCAGGCGTCCGGCCCCCGGGACGCGTTGATCGCCTACGTACGGGCGATGATCGGCTATCAGCAGGCCAACCGCCGCCATGTCCGCGTGATCACCGAGATGCTGCTCGACGACGCGGGAGGCACCCGGCTCAAGACGCCGGGCTCGCACGACACCCACAACCGCTGGCAGACCCTCGCGGCCCTCCTGACGGAAGGTCAGAAGGTGGGGGACTTCCGGGAGTTCGACCCGCAGACGGTCGCCCTGGCGATCGGTGGGTCGATCGACGGGGTGATCTCGCACTGGCTGGCCCACCCGGACCTCGACCTGGACGCCGCGGCAGCGGAGCTGGAGCGCTTCACCCTCAACGCCATCGAGCGCCGGACCTGAACACCTACCGGGCCACGGCCGGCCGCCTCAGCCTGCCTTCGCCGACGGCGCCCGGCCGTCCAGCGCCTGCCGGATGCGCTGGACGAACATGCGGGTCACAGAGTTCAGGAGCTTGACATCGGCCGGGGCCGGGCCCTTCGTGTTGATGTTCACGTAGGCGTAAACGGACGCCACGCGCACATTGACCGAGCTGCTGCAATAGGCCTTACCGAGACAGTACGAGGCCGTGAAGGCCTCATCGGCGCCCGGGCCCTCACGCCGGCCCCCCGGTCACCCCTCTCGGAAACGCCCGCCGGTACTCGCCCGGCGACACCCCCACCTGCTTGACGAAGTGATGCCGCAGATTGTTCGCCGTGCCCAGTCCGCTCAGTTCCCCGATCTTGTCGATCGGCAGGTCGGTGGCTTCCAGAAGGCTCTGGGCGCGGCCCAGGCGCTGGTTGAGGAGCCACTGGAGGGGCGTGGTCCCGGTGGCCGCCTGGAGCCGACGGTAGAACGTGCGAGGGCTCATCGCCGCTCTCCGCGCCAGGTCGTCGACCGACAGCGGCTGATCCAGGTGCGCGCGAGCCCATTCCAGTACGGGACCAAGGCCCTGGTCGTCGGTAACGGGCACGGACAGATCGATGAACTGCGCCTGCCCGCCGGGACGGTGTGCGGGAACGACCATCCGCCGTGCCAGCTGGTTGGCGACATGTGCGCCCAGGTCGCGGCGTACGAGATGGAGGCAGAGGTCGAGGCCGGCGGTCAGTCCGGCGCTGGTCAGCACATCGCCGTCGTCCACATACAGAACCGAGTCGTCGACCTGCACCTTCGGGTAGCGCTCGGCCAGTTGGGCGGTGTGCATCCAGTGGGCGGTGGCACGGCGTCCGTCGAGCAGCCCCGCTTCGGCGAGCGCGAAGGCGCCCGTGCACAGGGAGACCATGCGGGCGCCCGCGTCGTAGGCGCGACGCAGCGCGCCGATCAGGTCCGGTGGTATCGGCCTGCCGTCCTCGACACAGGGGTCGGGCACCGACGGCACGATGACGGTGTCGGCACCCACGAGATCATCCAGCCCATAGCGGGTCCGCAGTTCCAGCCCCGTGCCGTCCGCGGCGTCCTGCTGCTCGCCCGTTCCGCACAACCGCAGGTCGTACCACGGGTTCGCCAGGTCGGGCTGGCGCTTGCCGAAGACGGTGCACGGGATGCTCAACTCGTAGAGGTCCCACGAGGGAACCCCGATATCGGTGGGCACCACCACGGCGACGGAACCAGCGCTCATGCCTGAAGGGTATGGCAGGAATTTGGTGCCGGCCGTCACCGCTGTCACTTCTTCCGGCTGCCGCCGGCTGCGAGCGTGGTCCGTACGTGATCGACAACCGCCGCGGGAGTCAACCGCAGGCGGCGGACAAGGAGTTGCGCCATGAACGCCCTGAGTACACGTCACCAGCCCGTCACCGTCCTCGGACTGGGTTCGATGGGTTCGGCGCTCGCCACCGCATTGCTGGAGCGCGGCCACCCGACCACCGTGTGGAACCGCTCGGCGCACAAGGCCGAGCCACTGGTCGCCCGGGGCGCCCACCTGGCCGCGACACCCGAAGAGGCCCTCGCCGCGGGCCCGCTCATCATCGCCTGCGTACTGGACTACGAGGCGCTGCGCTCCGTCCTCGACCCCGTCGCCGGATCCCTCGCCGGCAAGGTCCTGGTCAACCTCACCTCCGGCTCCCCGGAACAGGCCCACGAGGCGACCGCATGGGCCCGGTCGCACGGCGCCGACTACCTCGACGGCGCGATCATGACCACCCCGCCGGGCGTCGGAAACCCGGAGATGATGCTCCTCTACAGCGGTTCCGGCGCCGTCTTCGAGGACCACCGGCCGACCCTGGCAGCCCTGGGAGACCCCCTGTACCTGGGCACCGACCCCGGCCTGGCCTCCCTCTACGACTCCGCCCTGCTCGGCCTGATGTGGTCCACCATGACCGGCTGGCTGCACGGCACCGCCCTGGTCGGCGCGGAGCAGACACCGGCCACGGCCTTCACCCCCCTCGCCATCCGCTGGCTGACGGCCGTGGCCGGTTTCCTCACCACGTACGCACCCCAGGTCGACGCCGGTCACTACCCGGGCGATGACGCCACCGTCGACGTACAGATCGCGGCCATCGACCACCTCATCCACGCCGCATCGGCACGCGGCATCGACAACGCACTGCCGGAACTCCTGAAGGCCACCATGGAACGCGCCAAGGCCGCCGGCCACGGCCACGCCAGCTACGCGAGCGTGATCGAGGTGCTGAGAGGCGCCTGAGCAACGGGTCAGCGAGGGAGCAGCGAGCCCTCTTCCGTGACCGTCAGGCGCGCCTGGTGGCCGCCCGGCGAGCAGGCGCGGCCGTTGGGATAGGTGGGCTGCGGGGTGAGATCGATCTGTCGGTCGAGGACGGTGGTGCCCCGCCGGTTCTTGAACACCAGCGTGACGTGGACCGGCTTGCCCGGGAGGCCGCGTACGTCCACGAAGCCAGGCCGGCCAAGGGGCTTGGGGGTTCGGTGGGTGCTCGCTGCCGGGCTTTCTGCGGCGGTAGGGGACTCCGTGGTCATCACGGGGTTCCCTGGCGTTGCCGGTTGCTGTGACCAGGTCTCCCGCAGTTGCAGGGTGCGCTTGCGGCAGGTGCCGTTCCAGCAGGCCGTAAGGGTCGCGTCGGCCACCCTCTTCGCGAGTTCCGGGTGGACCGTGACCCGGATCCCGGCGGGCGCGTCCCTCAGGGTGCAGAGATGGGTGCCGTTCACGGAAGTCCCGCATGCGGTCAGCAGCGTCAGAGCCGCCAGGGGGATCGCCCATCCGACGTTCCGTCTCACACTGGCTCCTCGGCGACCGTCCGCGTCCTGATCATGGCCACTCATGCTCGCACGGCAGCCGCACCACGCTTGCCCTGGGCCGTCGCGTGCGAGCTGCACCCTCCCGCCTCCGGCCGGGTGGTCAACTCGGTTTCGCCACCCGGGGATGGCTCTGCCTGTCGTCGAGATTCCCGAAGACGCACTGCACCCACTGATCGAGCCGGATGCCGAAGTCCGTCGCTGAACCGATCTCTGATGCCGGAAGCGTTCCGGTGTCTTCGAGGCTCGCCATGTAGTCCACATCGGCCCAGCCGCCCCGGAACAGCACCACGGACAGTTCGGTGTCCGCCGGCCCTGAGACGATCACGCCGATCGAGTCCGGGTCACGCACCAGTGATCTGTCGGTTTCGAGCCGCTGTGGCCACGGCGCGGTCTCGTCGCGCCAGGTCACCTGCCCCACCGTGAGGCCGGCCGACAGCCAGCGCGGGACCCGCTCGGCCACCGCTTCCGCCGCCTGGTCAAGATCAACGACTCTTTCCATGGGTGGATCATCTCTTGGGGGATGCCGTCGCACCTGTGTGGGTATGTCGACGCCTGCTGAGACGGTTCAGCGAGGAAGGGCCCGGTCCCTCCGGGCGAACGACGGTGCGCGCTCCGGGCGGACGCCTATGCCGCCCAGGTAGCCGGCGACGGTCCGGAGAGGTGGCAGGTGCCGCAGCAGGCGTACGGGGATCGGGAGGCGGTTGCCGTCGAGGGTGCCGTCCAGTGCGGAGCGGATCATGCGGTGCTCGGCCTGCTGGGACTGCTGCACGAGGGTCATCGGCAGCTCCCGCCGCTTCTGCACCCGCGCCAGGTCCGCCTCCGTGACGGTGCCGTGGCGCAGCGGCCCGGCCAGGATGCGGGCCGCGGCGACCGCGTCCTGGAGCGCCAGGTTGACCCCGACGCCGCCGACCGGCGACATGGTGTGCGCCGAGTCGCCGATGCACAGCAGGCCCGGCCGGTACCAGCGCCGCAGCCGGCCGAACGTCACCTCCAGCAGTTTGACGTCGTCCCAGGACGCGATGGCGCCGGTCACTTGGTCGTCCCAGCCGAACAGCGCGCCGAGCCGGTCCCGCAGCCACTGGATGTCCCGGCCGCGCAGCTCCTGGTCCCGGCCCTTCCCGATCAGGTAGGAGGTCTGGTAGTACGTGCCGCGGTCCATGGTGACCGCGACCTGGCCGCCGTCGAAGCGGGCGAAGACCCGGCCGTCCTTGAGGTCGTCAGCGGGAGCTTCCACCCGCACCTGCCAGACGTCCATCGGCACCTCGAACTGCCGCTGGTGCAGCCCGGCCGCCTGCCGCACCACCGAGTCCCGGCCGTCGCAGGCGACCGTCAGATCGGCGGCCAGCTCGCCGGGCGTACCGTGCTCGTCCACATAGCGCACGCCCGTCACCCGGCCCGCCTCGGTGCGCAGCCCGGTGACCTCGGTCCGCATCCGCAGCGTGAAGCCCGGCTCTTGTGCGGCCGCGCCGGCCAGCAGATTGAGGAAGTCCCACTGCGGGACCATGGCGAAGTACTTGTGCCGGCCCGGGAGGCGCCGCATGTCGGCCAGTACGACCGTTGTGCCGCCGATCTGCGCCCGCATCTCCTTCAGCTCGGCGAACGGCAGCCGCGCGAACTCCTCCCCGAGGCCGAGCTCGTCCAGCAGGCGCAGCGTCGAGGGATGGACGGTGTCCCCGCGGAAGTCGCGCAGGAAGTCGCCGTGCTTCTCCAGGACGGTCACCTCGACACCGGCCCTCGCCAGCAGCAGCCCGAGCATCATCCCCGCGGGTCCGCCCCCGGCGATGCAGCACGTTGTGCGGTCCATGTCTCTGCCCCCTCAGACGTGTCTGACCGATCGGTCAGCAATCTAACCGATCGGTCATACGCCTGGGGCGGCGCCCCCTCGTCAGGCCGCGGGCCGCTGGAGCACCAGCTCCGTCAGTACGTCCTCCATCGTCACCAGCCCGGCCAGCCGGCCGTCGTCACCGATCGCCGCGGCCAGATGCGTACTCGATCCGCGCATCGCCGTCAGCACGTCGTCCAGCGGTGTGGCGGCCTTGACGCGGGCGATCGGGCGCAGCGCCGCCACCGGGAACGGCACCTGGCGCGGGGTGGCGTCCAGGGCGTCCTTGACGTGCAGATAGCCCAGGATGCGACGGGTTTCGTCGACGACGGGGAACCGGGAGAAGCCGGATTCGGCGGCCAGTTGCTCCAGCCCCTCGGGGGTGATCCCCATCCGCGCCGAGACGACGTTCTCGACCGGCAGCACCACATCCCGCACCGGGCGGCGGCCCAGCTCCAGGGCGTCCCGCAGCCGTTCCTGAGCCCGCTCGTCCAGCAGACCGGCCTCCCGGGAGTCCTCGACCATCTTCGCGAGCTGGGCGTGCGAGAAGGTCGAGGCCACCTCGTCCCTGGTCTCCACCCGCAGCAGCCTGAGCAGTCCGTTGGCGAAGGCATTGACCGTGAAGATCACCGGGCGCAGCGCCTTGGCCAGCGCGACCAGCGGCGGTCCGAGGACCAGGGCGGTGCGGACCGGCTCGGCGAGGGCGACGTTCTTCGGCACCATCTCGCCGAACAGCATGTGCAGATACGTGGCCAGGGACAGCGCGATCACGAACGAGATCGGGTGGATCAGCGCCTCCGAGATGCCTACCGCATGGAACACCGGCTCCAGGAGGTGCGCGATGGCCGGCTCGGCAACCGCGCCCAGCACCAGCGTGCACAGCGTGATGCCCAGCTGCGCGGCCGCCAGCAGGGCCGAGACATGTTGCAGACCCCACAGCACACTGCCCGCCCGGCGGTCCCCGCGCTCGGCGTACGGCTCGATCTGGCTGCGGCGCACCGAGATCAGCGCGAACTCGGCGCCGACGAAGAAGGCGTTGACGACCAGCGTCAGCAGGCCCACGAACAGCTGGAGAGCGATCATCGGCCGGCCCCCGTCTCCCGCTCGGCGGAGCTGCCCGGCAGCGGGGCGTGCAGCAGCACCCGCGCCGCACGATGGCCGGAGGCGTCCAGCACATCCATCGACCAGCCGGCCAGCTCCAGCCGGTCACCGGCGGCCGGTATTCGGCCCAGCTCGGTGGCGATCAGACCGGCAAGCGTCTCGTACGGGCCCTCCGGCAGCCGCAGGCCGATCCGCTCCAGCTGGTCGGTGCGCGCCGCGCCGTCGGCCTGATAGACCTCGCGGCCCTCGGCGTCCGCGCCGGCCGGCGCCAGGTCCGGGTTCTCCAGCGGATCGTGTTCGTCACGGACCTCGCCGACCACCTCCTCGACGATGTCCTCCAGCGTCGCGACACCGGCCGTACCGCCGTACTCGTCGATGACCACGGCCATGGTGCGCTTGCCGGACAGCCGGTCCAGCAGCCGGTCCACGGTCAGGGTGGTGGGGACCAGCAGCGGTTCGCGCAGCAGCTCGGAGACCGGGTGCCGGGGGCGGCGCTCGGCCGGGACGGTCAGCACGTCCTTGATATGGGCCACGCCGACGACGCTGTCCAGGCTGCCGCGGTAGACGGGGAAGCGGGACAGCCCGGTCGCCCGGGTGGCGTTGGCGACGTCCTCGGCGGTGGACTGCACCTCCAGCGCGATCACCTGCACCCGCGGCGTCATGACGTTCTCCGCGGTCAGATCGGCGAGGTTGAGGGTGCGGACGAACAGTTCGGCGGTGTCGGCCTCCAGCGCGCCCTCCTTGGCGGAGTGCCGGGCCAGCGCCACCAGCTCCTGGGGGCCGCGCGCCGAGGCCAGCTCCTCGGCGGGCTCCAGCCCCATCCGGCGGACCGTGTGGTTCGCGGTGTTGTTGAGATGCCGGATGAACGGCCTGAAGGCGGCACTGAAGCCGCGCTGGGCGGTGGCGACCTTCTTGGCGATGACCAGCGGGTTGGAGATGGCCCAGTTCTTCGGGACCAGCTCACCGACGACCATCAGGACGACCGTGGAGAGCACCGTACCGAGGACCAGGGCCAGCGACTCCGCCGCCGAATGCGGCAGGCCCATCGCCGTGAACGGTCCGGCCAGCAGGGTGGCGATGGCCGGCTTGGAGAGCATGCCGATGACCAGGCCGGTGACGGTGATGCCGAGCTGGGCGCCGGAGAGCTGGAAAGTGAGACCGCGGACCGCCTTGAGGGCGCTGTCCGCGCCCCGTTCGCCGCGCTCGGCGGCGCGTTCGAGGTCACTGCGCTCGACCGTCGTCAGCGAGAACTCCGCCGCGACGAAGACACCACAGGCCAGGGTCAGGAGGAGCGCCACGCCCAGGAAGAGCAGGTCGGTCATCGAGTCACCTCCGTCCCATGATCGAACAGGATCGGGAGGTTCGCGCTATGTCGTCGCACGGTTCGACAACTGGGAGGCTCGCCCATGGCTGGACGCTCACACACCTTTCACTTGGTTGGCGGAGACACCATGGTAAAGGATCAGCAAAGTTGCGGGTAAGGGAAGAGCCCGCCCAGTAAAGGGACGGGCTCTCGGGTTGCGGCGGGCGCCGCGCCGGCCAACGGCTGCCGCGCTCGGTTCAGCCGAGGTGCTTCACCCAGCGGCTCCACTGCGGCTCGGGCGCATAGCCCGCCGCCCGCCACGCATGGTGCGCAGGCTCATTGCGGTCCAGCACCATCGCATCACCGCGCCGGCCGCCCAGCCCGCGGAACCGCTCCTCGGCGGCGGCCAGCAGGGCGCTGCCGATGCCCTGCCGGCGGCGGTCGGGGTGGACCGCCAACCGGTAGAGATGGCAGCGCCAGCCGTCGAAGCCGGCGATCACCGTGCCCACCAGTTCCCCGTCCCGCTCGGCCAGCAGCAGTGAGGCGGGGTCGTGGGCCACGAGGCGCGCCACACCGTCGCTGTCATCGCTGATGCTGGTGCCCTCCGCGGCGGTCTTCCAGAAGGCGAGTACGGCATCGAGATCGGCCGGCGTCCCGGCCCGGACCTGAAGATCGCTCATGCCGCGATCCCACCACCGGGCCGAACGCCATGTCGAACGGTTTCCCGCCGGACGCCACCACGCCGCCGTCAGCTGCCCTTCAGCTCCTCCAGCACCGGCGCGAACGCCTCCAGGAACGGGTCCAGCACGGTGATGTACGAGAACCCGAACCGCTCACGGCGCTCCCGCAGCTGCTCGGCCATCTGCTGCGGCGTGCCGATCAGCAGCGTCGGCGCGTCCAGCACCTGCTCCTCGTCCAGCCCGATGCCCCGCGCGGCGAGTTCCGCGGCGACCGCCCGCCGGTCGTCGGTCACCAGCACCTGCTGGACCAGGATGTTCAGCTCGGCGGGCGCCGGGCGGTCGGCCGCGTACTCCTGGTACCTGGCCACCGAGGCCGCCAGCTCGTCGGCGGGCAGCAGCTCCAGGGTGCCCTCCGGCTTTCCGGGCACCTGCCGGCCGCCGGTGAACGCCGCGATCTCGGCGTGCCGGGCCGCCAACCGCAGCATCCGCGGGCCGTTGCCGCCGATCAACAGCGGTGGCCGCGGCCGCTGCGCAGGCTGCGGCAGATGACCGGGATCGCCCAGCAGCCGGTCCAACTCCTCGACGGTGCGGGCGAGATGGTCCACCCGCTCACCGGGCGAGCCCCAGGGGAGCCCGGCCGTCTCGTGTTCGGCACGGACGTAGCCCGTTCCCAGTCCGAGCTCCAGCCGTCCGCCGGTGAGCGCGTCGGTGGTGGCCACCTCGCGGGCCAGCAACGCCGGGTTGAAGAACCCGGCGTTGAGCACGAAGGTGCCCACCCGCGGGCGCTCGGTCGCCTCCGCCGCGGCGATCAGCGCGGGGAACGGCGCCGGCATCCCCAGATGGTCCGGGACCAGCAGGACGTCATAGCCCAGCGCCTCGGCGCGCCGGCACTTCTCGCGCCATGCGGCCCCCGTATCGATGGTGAGCATATTGATGCCGAAGCGGAACGGACGTGCCATGAGGCCCCCTTGAAGAACGCGAGGTCGGTGTCGATGCCGGCCGGTCTCGCACCGTGGCCGGTCTCCGCCCCCGCAACCATGATCCATCCGAACACCCGTGGCCGGCGCCGCATTCCCGCAACGGCCTTCTCCCCAGCGACTGTTCCGTGCGGACCGCTCCCGAGGGGCCGCTGTGGTGGCTGACTACAGGGGCGGCCCGGGCTGGTCGTGTGGTGGCTGGGTGCGCCTGCGCTGGGTCAGATATCCGGCGGCGGCGATCGCCAGCAGCAGGACGACCGTGCCCAGCGTGAACGTCTCGAAGGTGAACCGGGAGACGCCCCAGGTCGCCCGGAAGTCGTACGCGATGCCGACGGACTGCTCCAGCGTGCCGGGGAACAGCGCCACCCAGGAGCCGAGCAGGATCCACGCGTAGACGAGCAGGTTCGCGCAGATGAAACCCCAGGCGCCGAAGGGGACCCGGTAGGGGCGGGGCACCTCCCGGTGGCGCAGCCGCAGTGCCAGCAGCGAGGGGATCACGGCGATATAGGACAGCAGCAGCGTGGTGATTGCGACCGTCAGGACCACACCGAAGACGGCCGAGGCGTCACCGCTCGCCAGATTCATCGCGGCGGCCATGAAGACGGTCGCGGTGATGCCGGAGAGCAGATTCATCCGGACCGGTGTGCCCAGTCGCCGGTGGAAGACGCCCAGGCCCCGGCTGAAGAACCCGCCGTCGGCGGCCGCCATCGCCTGCATCCGGTCCGCGACGATCATCCAGGCGCTGCCCTGAGTCAGCAGCGCCACCGCGAACAGCACGGCGACGAAGGTCAGCAGCGGTCCGCGCCAGCTCCCGTAGATCCCGAAGACCAGCCGGGCGGCATCCATGAAACCGCCGACGCCGGTGATCCGCCCTCCCGGGGCGACCGAGAGGATGGCCGCCACCGGCAGCAGATAGCAACAGGTGGCGACGGCACCGGACACCGCGATCGCCACCGGCACATCGCGCTGCGGATCGAGCATCTCGTCGCCCGCGGCGTTGGGCGCCTCGAACCCGACGAACGCGAACAGCAGGACCGGCACCAGTGACAGGAACCCGGCGCCGGACGGTGCGAACGCGGCGCTCTCCAGGCCGCGGAAGCCGTGCTGGATGCCGTACGCCAGCGCCGTGGCGGTGAAGAAGGCCAGCGCCAGGACCTTCGCCCCGGCCCCTGCCGTGGTGATCCACTTGCCGCGCCGCAGCGAGACCACCGCGGTCAGGATCGCGGCCCAGATGAAGACCAGTTTGAAGGCGTAGTCGGCCACCGTCCCCGCACCGAGCGGGAAGACGAACCGGTCCCAGGCCTCCGCCGCCAGGAACACCAGCGAGCCACCGAGCCAGACCGGATTGGTGACCCAGTAGAACATCGTGGTCAGTGCCGCCGCCGGCCGGCCGAACGCCACCTCGACCCACACATACGGGCCGCCCTCCTGCGGGAACGCGGCTCCGGTCTCGGCGAACATCAGGGCGTACGGCAGCAGAAACGCCACCGCGAGGACCGCGATCCAGGTGACCGCCTGACCGCCGCCGGCGGCGATCTGCCCGATCACGTCGAAGGAGATCACGGCGGCGACGCCCATCGCCATGATGTCGAAGCGGCGCAGACTGCGCCTCAGATTCGGGACGGCGGCAGGAACGACGGCAGGGACGGACACCGCGGTGGTCCTCCTCTCAGGACGGATCACATCGTGCGGCATCCGCTCCGGCGGCACCGGCAGCGGCGCGCGGGCCCCGCGTCCGTGATCCGGACGGCGCTGCTTGCCGGTGCTAGCGGCCGCGCGCTAGCTTGGAGGGGTGGCGAAGACACAGCTGAACGTCCGGGTGGACGAGGCCACCGCCGAAGCGGCGCGGGAGCGCGCCCTCCAGCGGGGAGTGAGCATGAACCGCTATATCGAGGAGCTCGTCCTGAAGGACGCCGGCGAGGTCGGACAGACCTTCGTCGAGGCCGCCTCGGACTTCATGAAGCAGTACGAGCGGGTCTTCGCCGAGGAATTCGGCCTGGAAAAGGGCGGCACCCCCGCCCGTACCGCCCCCACCGGCAACCACGAAGGACTGCCGGGCGCGACGTGACGCTGCGTATCGACCTCGCCTGGCTCCTACTGATCGCCGAACAGCACACCCCAGGAGACCCCCAGGTCACCGACTGGGGTGCCCTGGTGGCCGCGGTCAGCCGCCATGAAGCCGAGATATTCGGCGTCCCCGTCTACCCCGACCCCCAGGAGCGCGCCGCCGCCCTGCTCCAACTCCTGCTCCAGGTACCGGCGTTGGAGCGCTCGAACGCGATGTTCGCCACCGCCGTCGCCTACGGCTACCTCGTCGCCAGCGGCCTGAAGCTCGCCACCTCACCCGAACAGGTCCGCGACCTCGCCCGCCTCGTCAAGGAAGGCACGACGGACGTCCACGCGATCGCCGACGAACTGCGCACCTGGACGGTCTGACCGGCCGGGCGGCGCGGCGCCCCACCGCTCAGTCGGCCGGGCGCAGCGCCGTACCCAGCACCGCCGGGGACGTCGGCAGCGTCGGTCCGCGCTCCGGGACCTTCAGCCGCCGGACCCGCAGCACCTCGAACCCGGCCGTGCGGATCTCGCCCAGCGGATCCCGCCAGGTGTGACAGCCGCCCATCAGCAGCGGCCAGACCGTACGGTCCAGTGACCACTGCACCGCCGCCAGCCCGCGCCCCGCGGCCCGCCCGTGCTCGAAGAACAGCAGCTCACCGCCGGGGCGCAGGACCCGCCGCAGCTCCGCCAGCGCCCGCCGGGGATCGCGTACCGAACAGAGCACCAGCGAGGCCACCGCGGTATCGAACGCCTCACTCTTGACCGGCAGCGCCTCGGCCACCCCCGGCACCACATCCACCGGCACCCCGGCGTGCGCCCCCGCGGACCGGGCCACCTCCCGCAGCGTGGCCTCCGGTTCGATCGCCACCACCTCCGACACCGAGCCCGGATAGTGCCGGAAGTTCAGCCCGGTGCCCGCACCGACCTCGATGACCCGGCCGGAGGCGCCGGTCAGCAACTCCTTGCGCAGCCGCGCGACCCCCGCCCGCGCGTCCGCGGCCGGCCCGCAGCAGTTCGCATAGAAGCGGGCGAACACGGGGTGGTGCACGGTGTCCTGCGGAACTCCTCTGCGCCGCCACATGACGGACCCCTTTCGCCCTGCTGCCCGATGCCCCTGGTGCTGTCAGTCTCCCCACCGGGGAGGGCGCGCCACTCCCGCGAGGGTGATGATCTCCGGGCTGTCCGCCGTGAGCGGGCTGCGGTCCCAGTCGCCGTACTGCTCCTCGACCGTCAGACCGGCCTCGTGCAGCCGGCGGGCCAGCGACGGTGCGTCGAGGAACCGCAGACTGCTCCAGCTCACCTGCGGTCGCTCCCCGTCCGGCCCGCTGAAGGTCTCCGAGAAGCGGACGACGTCCCCACATACCGGCGGCGCGACCTGATGGGCGACGCGCACCGTGACCCCGGCCGCGTCGGTCACCTCGACCGCCCGGTCCGGCGTCCACCGCTCCCACGGCCGGACCAGCGGATTACGGGTCTCGAAGGCGAACCGGCCGCCGTCCGCCAGCGCCGAGCGGATCGCGGCGAGCGAGCCGCGCAGCACCTCGTCCCCGACGAGGCACTGGAAGGCATGACCGGTCATGACGACCAGGTCGAAGGCGGCCCGGAACCGCGCGTCGCCGTCGAGGGAGACGGCGTCGCCGCGCACCCACTCGATGTCGGTGCGCCGCCGGGCGCGGGCGAGCATCGGCCCCGCCGGATCGAGGCCGCACAGCCGTCCGCGGTGACCGCGCTCCCGGGCGCGGTGCAGCAACGCGCCCGTACCGCAGCCGACATCGAGGACGGAGTCCGCGGCCCTCACGAGTCCCAGCATGAAGTCGTCGCCCGGGCCCCAGGGGTTGAGGAGGTCGTACCACTTGGCGAGGCCGCGATTGCCGTACGCGTGATCCACCATCCCGGCAGTGTGTCAGCAACCACGACAGCTCAACCTCCGGATTTCCCCCGGAAGATCACGTATGATCGCCAGTCAAACCGAACAACTGTCGCAGTCACCGCGCATGCGGAGAAACCTCCGCCGTACCGACCAAGGTGACCGCACAGGGGGGAAGGAACACTCGATGAAGTCCACCCATCTCCGGCGCCGTCTCGCCGGCACCGCCGCTGCCGCTCTCCTCGTGGGTGCCGGAGCGCTGGCCACCGCGCCGTCGGCCGCCGCCAAGGCCAACCTGCTGAACATCGGCAAGGTCTCGCTCCACGACACGGGCCTCCAGGTGAAGCTCACCTACTCCTGCGACACCGGCATGAACCACCAGCTGGTCGCCAACGCCACCAAGCTCAACACGACCGGCCACGAGGAGTCGATCGCGGCCGGCACCATCAAGAACGCCAAGCTCACCTGTGACTACAACGACCATGCGGCGCAGCTGACCCTGCGCACGGCCACCGGATCGCACTTCGCCAAGGGCGACAAGGTGAAGGTCACCGTCTTCTACTTCGACGAGGACGGGTTCAGCTACGCCAACCAGGAGACCGTCGCCGTTCTCTAGATCCCCTCCGGGGCCGGGCCGGAGCCTGGCCGTGGCCTGTCCGGTGGACCGGGTGCCGGTCCACCGGCAGGCCCTGGCCGGGCCGGCTCACGACGGCAGGGTGAACGCCCCCGAGCCGCCGAGTGCCGGCGCCAGCCAGCCAGGGGCCGCGGCCCGGAAGGCGCTCGGCGGCAGTCCGCCGGAGCCTTCCGGGATCAGGCCGAGGAGCGGCGCGCCCGCGGCCTCCGGAAGGTCCGTCAGATTGCAGCGGGACGCCAGATCGGGTGCGGACGGCCAGCTGCCGACGACGACGCCCGGGCAGTCGAGGCCATAGGTCCGCAGCGCCAGCGCGGTCAGCGCGGTGGCGTTGAGCGTGCCGAGACCGGCCTGGGCGACCACCAGGACCGCGGCGTCCGCCAGCCGCGCGGCATCGGCGAGCGTATGGCCGTCCGCATCGAAGCGTACGAGCAGCCCGCCCGCGCCCTCGACCAGCACCAGGTCGTGCGAGGCGGCCAGCTTCGCCGCGGCCTCGGCGATCTCCTGTGGGCCCACCGGCGGCAGACCGGCCCGCAGCGCGGCCGTCGCGGGCGCCAACGGCTCGGGATAGCGGGCGAGTTCGGCGGTGGTGACCGCTCCGGCCAGCCGCTCCACCTCCGCCGCATCGCCCCTCTCGTGCGCCGTGACGCCGGTCTGGGCAGGCTTGAGCACCGCCACCGAACGGCCCTGGGCGAGCGCGGCCGCGGCGAGCGCGGCCGTGGTCACCGTCTTGCCGATCTCCGTGCCCGTGCCCGTCACGAACAGCACCGACATCGCTTCGCTCCCCTCAGCCGGCGCGCGCCGCCGCGCACACCGCGGCGCAGATACGCGCCACATCGTCGTCGCCGGTGATGTACGGCGGCATCGTGTAGATCAGATCCCGGAACGGACGCAGCCAGACGCCCTCCCGGACCGCGGCCCGGCTCGCGGCGGCCATGTCCACCGGGTGGTCGAGCTGGACGACACCGATCGCTCCGAGGACGCGCACCTCGCGCACCCCGGGGAGGTCCGCGGCCGCAGCCAGCCCCGTCCGCAGTCCGGTCTCGATCCGCTTGACCTCCTGCGCCCAGTCCTGCGACAGCAGCAGCCCGATCGAGGCCTCGGCGACGGCCGCGGCGAGCGGGTTGCCCATGAACGTGGGCCCGTGGGCCAGCACCGGCAGCTCCCCGCGGGAGATCCCGTCGGCAACCTCCGTCGTGCACAGCGTCGCCGCCAGGGTCAGATAGCCGCCGGTCAGCGCCTTGCCGAGACACATCACATCGGGGGCGATGCCCGCGTGCTCCGCGGCGAAGAGGGCGCCCGTACGGCCGAAGCCGGTGGCGATCTCATCGAGGACGAGCAGGACGTCATGCGCATCGCAGGCTTCCCGCAGCACCCGCAGATAGCCGGGGGAGTGGAACGACATCCCGCCCGCACCCTGCACCACCGGCTCCACGATCACCGCGGCCAGCTCATCGGCGTGCCGGCCGATCAGCTCACGCAGATGCGCCGCATACGCCTCGTCGGGCGCGGCCTCGAAGCCGGCCGGCGGCGCGTCCGCGAAGATCTGCCGCGGCAGCACCCCCTGCCACAGCTCATGCATCCCGCCGTCCGGATCACAGACCGACATCGGCTGCCAGGTGTCGCCGTGGTAGCCGCCCCGCCAGGTCAACAGCCGCTGTTTGCGGGGCTTTCCGACCGAGCGCCAGTACTGGAGGCACATCTTGACGGCGACCTCGACCGAGACCGAACCGGAGTCGGCGAGGAAGACATGCCGCAGCGGCTCCGGGGTGATGTCGACCAGGCGCTTCGCCAGGCGCACGGCGGGCTCATGAGTGAGCCCGCCGAACATCACATGGCTCATCCGCTCCAGCTGGCCGCGCGCGGCGTCGTTGAGCACCGGGTGGTTGTAGCCGTGCACCGCCGACCACCAGGACGACATGCCGTCCACCAACTCGTCCCGGCCCTCGGCCGGTTCGGCCAGCCGCAGCCGGACGCCGGACGCCGACTCGACCAGCAGCGGCGCGGCGGTGCCGGGCATCGGGCCGTACGGGTGCCAGACGTGCTGCCGGTCGAGCGCGAGCAGTTCGCGCGGCGCAAGCGGCTCAGGCATTGGGCGGCAGGTCGGTACCGGCGCCCCGGCGGCGCACCGCGACCAGGTCGCGGTGGGACTCGTCGGACGGCGCGGGGACGGTGGCGGCGGGTGCCGCACAGCCGCCGGCTGTGTCTTCCGCCGTCTGCGCACCGCCGCAGCCCTGCCTGCGGTGCTCGGGCAGCGTCGTGGTCTCCGCGCCCTCGACCTCGAAGCCGGCGTCCGCGATCATCGCCAGATCGTCCTTGCCGGCCTGGCCCTCGCTGGTCAGATAGTCGCCGAGGAAGATGGAGTTGACCAGGTGCAGGGCGAGCGGCTGGAGGCTGCGCAGATGGACCTCGCGGCCGCCGGCCAGCCGTACCTCGATGTCCGGGCAGACGAACCGGACCATCGCCAGGATGCGCAGCGCGCGCTGCGGGGTGAGGTTCCACTCCTTCGCGAGCGGGGTGCCCTCGAAGGGGATCAGGAAGTTGACCGGGACGGAGTCGGGGTCCAGCTCGCGCAGTGCGAAGACCACATCGACCAGGTCGGCATCGGTCTCGCCCATACCGGCGATCAGGCCCGAGCAGGCGGACATGCCCGCCGCCTGGGCCTGCTGCACGGTCGCGACCCGGTCCGAGAAGTCATGAGTGGTGCATATATCGCCGTATGTGGCTTCTGAGGTATTGAGGTTGTGGTTGTACGCATCGGCGCCCGCCGTGCGCAGCCGCTCGGCCTGTCCGTCGGAGAGCAGTCCGAGGCAGGCGCAGACCTCCACGCCCTCGTTCTGCTCCTTGATGGCGGAGATGGTCTCCGAGACCCGGTCCACGTCCTTGTCGGTCGGGCCGCGGCCGCTGGCCACCAGACAGACCCGCTTGGCGCCACCGGCCACCCCGGCGGCCGCTGCCTTGGAGGCGTCATCGGGCTTGAGCCAGGTGTACTTGAGGATCTCGGCCTTCGACCCCAGCCGCTGGGAACAGTACGAGCAGTCCTCGGGACACAGACCGGACTTGAGGTTGACCAGATAGTTGAGCTTGACCCGTCGCCCGAACCACTGGCGGCGCACCTTTCCGGCCGCGGCCACGACATCGAGCAGTTCGTCATCGGAAGTCGCCAGCACGGCCAGCGCCTCTTCACGGGTCGGCAACTCGCGCCGCAGTCCCTTGTCCACCAGTGTGTTCAGCAGGTCCATGGCGTTGATCCTGTCCTACGCCACCGCCCCCGGCCAAGGAGGATTCCCACAACGAGCGCCGATCGGGGTGTGTGTATCGCCACACCGTGACCGGGCGGAACGACCGCTAACGTCTATCGACAGCCCACAATCGTGGCCGAAATCAGCCCGCACCCGAGGCCGACCGACGAAGGACGCCGATGCCGCAGGACTCCGCCCCGCCGCTGCTCCGCGACGCCCCGCCCGCGCCCCCGGCGGAGCCCTCGGCCGCCCCCTCACCGAAGACGCACCGCGCGGCCTTCGACTGGATCGACGCGGCCCGGGCCGAGCGCCAACGGGCGGGCCTCGTCCGCGCCCTGCGCCCCCGCCCGGCCGTCTCCCCGCTGCTCGATCTGGCCAGCAACGACTACCTGGGACTCGCCCGGCACCCCGAGGTCACCCACGGCGCCGCCGAGGCCGCACACTGCTGGGGCGCGGGTGCGACCGGCTCCCGCCTGGTCACCGGCAGCACCGAACTGCACGCCCATCTGGAGGCGGAACTCGCCGCCTTCTGCGGCTTCGAGGCCGCTTTGGTGCTGTCGTCCGGATATGCCGCAAATCTCGCCGCCGTCACCGCGCTCACGGACCGCGCGACCCTCATCGTCTCCGACTCCGGCAACCACGCCTCCCTCATAGACGGCTGTCGCCTCTCCCGGGCCCGTACCGAAGTCGCCCCGCACGCCGACCCGGAGGCCGTACGCGCCGCGCTGACCGGCCACGACGGCCGGGCGGTCGCGGTCACCGACTCGGTGTTCTCGGTCGACGGCGATGCCGCACCGCTGCCGGCCCTCGCCGCGGCCTGCCGGAGCCGGGGTGCCGCGCTGCTCGTCGACGATGCACATGGCCTGGGCGTCCTGGGCGAGGGGGGCCGCGGTGCGCTCGCGGCTGCCGGACTGGCCGGTGACGAGGACGTGGTGGCCACCGTGACGCTCTCCAAGTCGCTCGGCTCCCAGGGCGGTGCGGTGCTCGGCCCGGCCCGGGTCATCGAGCATCTGGTCAACACCGCCCGGTCGTTCATCTTCGACACCGGTCTCGCCCCGGCGGCGGCCGGCGGCGCGCTCGCCGCGCTACGGCTGCTGCGCCGCGAACCCCGGCGCGCCGACCGTGCCGGACAGATCGCCCGCGAACTGCACGCCCGGCTCACCGCGGCGGGCCTGGCGGCGGTACGGCCGGACGCCGCGGTGGTCTCCGTACGGGCGCCCTCGCCGGAAGCGGCGGTCCGCTGGGCCGCCGACTGCCGCGCGGCCGGACTCGCGGTCGGCTGCTTCCGGCCGCCCTCCGTACCCGACGGGATCTCCCGCCTGCGGCTCACCGCCCGGGCCGATCTGACGGATAGCCAGCTCGACCGTGCGGTCGGGACGATCGTCGCCACCGCCCCGACGGACTGACGTGGCGGGGCGGCCGGGGTGCCCCCCTTGGCTGCCCACCGCCACGACCCCGTTCGCCCCAAATCCGGTCTCGCGTCGCAGAGTTCACCGCATCGGGCGATACATATCTGTATATGTTGGTGGATCGAGCGCCACACCGGCAGCATCAGTGGCACTCTGACGCACAGCAGAAGTCCGAGGCCGTATCGGGTTCCCGGGCGGCATGCCCGGCTCCAGGCCACCGGACCGGAGCCGGCCTCGGTGGGAAAGGGACGGCGTCGCGATGGCAGACCACCAGGAATCCTCACTCACTCTGCCGACCGACCCCGCCTCGGTCGTCCTCGCCCGCAGACACGCCCTCGCCGTGCTTGCCGCATGGGGTCTGCCCACCGATACCGAACTCGCCGACGCGATCCGCCTGATCGTCTCCGAACTCGCCACCAACGCCGTCCAGCACACCTTCGGCCAGTCCCCGACGTTCACCGTCGAGCTACGGCTCGACCGCGACGAGGTGCTGGCCGTCGGCGTCACCGACAGCCATCCGCGCCGCCCGCGCCGGCTGCCCGCGGCGGTCCAGCAGGACAACGGCCGGGGCATGGTGATCATCCGCTTCCTCGCCGCCGAGGCCGGCGGCAGACTGTCGGTCGTGCCCACCGCGTCCGGCGGCAAGACCGTCCGGATCACCATCCCGTGGAAGGTCGCGGTCGGCTGACGGCCCGTTACAGGAACCTTTCATCCCGGCTCGTCACGGGGCGGGGAGTGGCGGGCGAAGGCACCGCGCAACAGCGCGCGCAGGGTGTCCGCGGCCGGGGTGCCGCCGCCGGGACGATAGGCCACCGCGATCCGGCGGCGCAGCTCCGGCGGATCGAGCCGGCGGACGCCCAGCGGGGTCACCGAGCCCTCCGCCACCATCTCCGGTACCACCGCCACCCCCAGCCCCGCGCTCACCAGCGCACACACCACCGCATAGCTCGGCGACTCACAGCGCACCGCGACACTCGCCCCCGCGGCTGCCAGCGCCGCCTCCACCGCTCGCCGGTTCGGGTTCGCCGGGGCCATGCTGACCAGCGGCTGACCGGCCAGTCCGGCCAGCGGCAGCCGGCCGGCGGCCGCGGACAGCGCATGGCCGGGCGCCGTGACCAGTACCAGCTCCTCGGACAGCAACGGCTCCAGCGCCACCCCGTCCGGCGCCGGCATCGCCTCACCCGGTACGTACTCGTGCGTCAGCGCCAGATCGACCTCACCCACCGCCACCGCCTCGGCGGCCTGCGGCGGTACGTACTCCGTCACGCTCAGCTCCACATCCGGGTGCGCACGGCGGAACGCGCTGAGGGCGGGCGGCAGCAGATGCGTACCAGCGGTCATGAAGGTGCCGATCCGCAGCCGGCCGCCGGAGAGCCCGGCCAGCTGGGACAGCTCATGGCGGGCCTGCTCCAGCTCGTCGAGCACCCGTCGCGCCCGTACGAGCAGCAGCTCACCGGCCGCCGTCAGCCGCGCTCCGCGGTGGTGGCGCACCAGGAGCGCCGCCCCGGCCTCCCGCTCCAGCTTGGCGAGCTGCTGGGAGAGCGCGGGCGCGGTGTAGCCCAGCCGGGCGGCGGCCCGGGTGATCGAACCGGCCTCCGCCACCGCCACCAGAGCGGCCAGCCGCGTCGGGTCGTACATTCACCACCTCTTTAGGCCGCCCAAGAAGATTGCCAATACCCATTAAAGGCTCTGACCAGCGAAGCTGCTGCCATGGACGGACAGCTGATGGCCTTCACCGGGGTCGCCGCGGGCATGGTCACCCTGCCGGGCGCGGACTTCGCGGTCGTGGTGCGCAACGCCCTCGACTCGCGCCGGGCGGGGGTGGCGACCGCCGTCGGGGTCGCGGGCGGACTGCTGGTGCACACCGCGCTGGCGGTGGCCGGGCTCGCGGCCGTGCTGGTCGCCGTCCCCGCGCTCTTCGGCGCCGTCCAACTCCTCGGCGGCGGCTATCTGCTGTACCTCGGTGCCCGTGCCCTCCTCGCGGTCCGCCGGCCGGCCCCCGCCCCCGCGCGGCCCACGACCGACCCGGCCGCCGCACCCGACGGGACCGCCGCCCATGACAGCGCCCGACCGGCCACCGTCGTGGGCACCGCCCAGGGGCTGCGCCAGGGCTTTCTGACCAATGCGCTCAACCCCAAGGCCCCCGTTCTCTTCCTCAGTCTGCTGCCGCAGTTCGTGCCGGCCGGTCAACCCGCACTGCCCCGTACGCTGCTGCTCGCCACGATGATCGTGGCGATGGCGCTGGTGTGGTTCCCCGCGGTTGCGCTGCTCGTCGACCGGCTGGGTACCTGGCTGCGCCGCCCACGGGTCGCACGGGCCCTGGAGGCCACCACCGGCGGCCTGCTCACCGCCCTGGGCGGCGTGCTGCTCGTCGAACTGCTGCTCGCCTGAGCGCGGGCCCCGAGGAGCCCCGCCGGACCCGGCGGTGAGCGCCGTACGGTGCTCAGCCACGGCCGCCGTACGGCACCATCAGCACCTCGGCGCCCACCGGCACGAACCCGGCGGCCAGCATCCCGCGCACACTGCGGGCATTGCCCGGTGCCACCTGCGCCCACAGCAGCTCGCCCGCAGGTATCAGATGAAAACTTCCCCGCGCCGCGGCCGTCAGCCGCTTGCCCGGTTGCGAAGTCACTCCGTCAAATTACCGTGCGCCACTGACAATTGACCGGGCAGGGAGGTCCCCTGGTTCCGCACGCGGGGCGCAGGTCAGCGCACCCGGCCGTACAAGACCGTGCGGGTCCAGATCTTGTCCAGGCGGACGACCTCGCCGGTCTTGGGTGCGTGCCACATGAGGTCGCGGCCCGCGTAGATACCGACGTGGTAGATCCCGCCGGGGGAGTGGAAGAAGACCAGGTCGCCGCGTTTGCGGGCGGCCGGGGGCACATGGCGGGTGTGGCCGTACTGCGCTGCGGCGCTGCGGGGCAGGGCCCGCCCGGCGCGTTTGAACGAGTACAGCGTCAGGCCCGAGCAGTCGAAGCGGTGCGGGCCCTGTGCGCCGTACTCGTAGGGCGCACCCTGCTTGGAGGCCGCGACCCGCAGCGCATGGGCGGCGACGGACACGGCCTCGGCGTCCGGGGACGCTCCTGGGGTGAGAGTGGCCGCGCCGAGCGTGGCCAGTGTCAGAACGGAGACGGTGCCGGCGCGCGCCAGCAGACTCGGTGTATGCATGCGCACGGTCATGCGCAGACCCTTCGTCAGCCGCCTGCGAAGGAAGACCTGTCGGGTTCGGGCAGGCGAAGATGCCCGGCCGTACGTACGGCTTCACCCCAAGGAGTCCGTGACCTTGCGGGCCCGGACCCCGTCGTGCTCGGGTCCTCCGCTCCCGCCGATCCACCACGTCGACCGGACATCCGGCACGGCGGCGGGATTGGGCGCCCGTCCGGACCGCCCCGTCTCTTTGGCGGGGTCTTGTCGTCGAAGGGATCGTCACGCACCCACCGCCCGAATTCCGAGCTGAAAATGCCGTATGTGACATGCGCCACATTTGGTCTGAATGGTTAGATTTGTTCCTTCAGGTGGCGGGGCGGGGGGTGTCGCGGCCCTGGGACCTGGGGCGAAACATCAAGGCCCCCAGGAATTCTGTCCGCCCCGCGCAATTCGTCGCCTCCTCACAACGGGCGTGGACGCTACGCCGTCCGGGCAGCCGACGGCGCGCGTGTCGCGTCAGGATGACCTTGGCGGCGGCATCGTCACCAGCTCGGCCCGCCGCTCCCCGTCCAGCACCCGCAGGGCCTTGGCCAGCGTCTCGCGGTGGAACTCGCTCTCGCCCCGGTTGTGCATCAGCGTCAGCGCGTCGCGCAGTTCGGTCGCCTTGCCGACCAGCGCCTGGGCGGCGCGCAGACCGCTGTAGGTGTGGCCGCCGCGGGCCGGGTTGATCCGGCCGAGCAGGTCGAGCACCCCCAGATAACAGTCGATCAGCTCCCCCTCGGCGCGGGTCAGGGCAGGCAGCGGCGGCGGCTCGGGCGGCAGCATCGGGCTCACCGCGCGACGGGCTGGAGGGCCGACGGCTTACGGCTGCGGGTGAGCCCGTCGATCAGGCCGTACGCCTGGGCGGCCGGGGCGTCGAAGATCTTGTCGCGCTCGATGTCCGCGGCGATCCGCTCCCGCGGCTGTCCGGTGTGCCGGGCCAGCATCTCCTCCAGCATGTCGCGGCTGCGCAGCAGCTCCTCGGCCTGGATCTGCAGGTCGGTGGCCTGGCCTTCGACGGGTTCGCTGAGCGACGGCTGGTGGATCAGGATCCGGGCGCCGGGCAGTGCCAATCGTTTGCCGGGGGTGCCGGCGGCCAGCAGCACCGCGGCGGAGGAGGCGGCCTGCCCGAGACAGACCGTCTCCACGTCGCAGGACACAAAGCGCATCGTGTCGTAGATGGCGGCCATCGCGGTGAGCGAGCCGCCGGGGGAGTTGATGTACAGCGAGATGTCCCGCTCGGGCGCGGCGTGTTCGAGGTGGATGAGCTGTGCCATCACGTCGTTGGCGGAGGCGTCGTCGATCGGGGTGCCCAGGAAGATGATGCGCTCGCTCAGCAGCTTCGAGTACGGGTCCATCGTGTGCGTCCCCAGGGAGGTGCGCTCGGTGAACTCGGGCAGGACATAGCGGGCCGTCGGTGGCAGCATGACCGCTCCTCTCCTCGGTAAAAAATGTACAGGATGTACGTCCAGTTAGAATGGGAGCATGGCCTACGAAATTCCGGTGACGCAAGCCCGGGCCGAGCTGGCGGATCTGATCAACCGCGTCGTCTACGGCAGCGAACGGGTGGTCGTCACCCGCCACGGAAAGCCGCTGGTGGCGCTGGTTTCCGCCGCTGACCTGCAGCTACTCGAAGAGCTGGGGCGGCGTGAGGAAGGTGTTGAGGACGAGCAGGTGATCAGCACGGTCTCCACCGTGCGGCAGCTGCCGTCAGCTGCGGGCGAACGCCGGCGGTTCGGGATCGCCGCAGAACACCGCGACCCGGCCGCCGGGGACCGGCGACCGGGTCGCGAGAGGTGACGGTCAGCGCGCGCTGACCGTACGAGGGAGCGGGGCGGTCAGGAGCTGAGCTGCCACACCGCGTTGGCGATGGCGTCGGTGTTGTTGTCCAGCGCCTTGTCGTCGATGTTCTTCGAGGTGTCGCAGGACTGGTGGTAGCAGGCGTCGAACGGCTTGCCCGCCTCGCCGCCCCAGTTCTTCGCCTGCTCCTCGGTCTTGACGTAGTCCGCACCCGAGAAGAGGCCGCCGACCGGGATGCCGACCTCCTTGAAGGAGGCGTGGTCGGAGCGTCCGTCGCCCTCGGTCTCCTTCTCGGTGGCGATGTTCTTGGTGGCGAACCAGTCCTTGAAGACCTTCTCCAGGCGCTCATCGTCGTCGTAGACGAAGTAGCCCGGGTTCGGCGACCCGATCATGTCGAAGTTCAGATACGAGTCGATCTTCGACTTGTCGGCGCCGAGCTTGTCGACATAGGCCTGCGAGCCGACCATGCCGTCCTCTTCGTCGCCGAACCAGGCGAAGCGCAGGTGCTTGGTGGGCTTGAGGTCGGACTTGGCGACCGCGAGTGCGACCTCGAGGATGCCGGCCGAGCCGGAACCGTTGTCGTTGATGCCCGGCCCCTCGGCGACCGAGTCCAGATGGGCGCCGGCCATCACGGTCTTGCCCTCGTCGCCGCCCTTCCAGTCGGCGATGAGGTTGTAGCCCTTGGCGCCGTTGCTGTCGAACTCCTGGACCTGGGTGGTGAATCCGGCCTGGTCCAGCTTGCCCTTGATGAAGTCGACGGACGCCTTGTAGCCGGGCTTTCCGTGGGCGCGGTTGCCGCCGTTGGCGTCGGCGATCGACTGGAGCTGGTCCAGATGGGCCTTGACGGCCTTGACGTCGATGTCCGGGGCGGCCGCCGGCGCGGGGTCGGCGTGGGCGCCGGCCGCGGTGAAGAGGGTGGCGGCCAGGGCGGTGACGGCGCCGGTGGCCAGCGCGGCCCGGCGTATTCGTGCAGAACGAGACACAGTATGGCTCCGATACTGGTGTGGGGGGATTGTGCGGAGCTGATTTGACGCGCCCATGAGGATTGCGATCACTCTGAAGATCGTCAAGAGCCCATATCGGACAGGTGTGTTCGCCCAGTGGAGTACGTCCTGTTTGCGGCAAATGTGGTGAAGTGGCCGCGAGGTGGGCTGTCCGCTCTGCGGTGCGCGTGCGCCATGAGGGTGCGGAATTCGCCAGGCTTCTCCGTGCGCGGCCGAGGAGTTGTGGCGCATGGGATGACCCGGGGAATCGCATTGCCGGGCCGTAACGCGCGGTGGCGGCGCCGTGTTACATGAAGTGCAAAAACCGGGGTGGACGGGTCCCTGGCTGTAACGTCGCCGAAATCCCGCCGAACTAGCCTCCAGGTGTGGGGCGCTTGATGGCCAAGTGCTGGAAGCCGGTTTGCTCCTCCTTTAATTACTGCGTGGTACACCTATCGTCACGGGTGTGCCCACGCCCGTGACCTGGGCAAATGCGTCCCGGGCGGGAAGACTGTGAGGTGGAACGTATGCAACTGACCCCGCATGAACAAGAACGCTTGTTGATTCATGTGGCGGCAGATGTGGCCGAAAAGCGACGGTCCCGGGGGCTGAAGCTCAACCACCCCGAATCGATTGCGCTGCTGACCGTGCACATCCTCGAAGGCGCCCGGGACGGCCGTACCGTCGCCGAGCTGATGTCCTCCGGCCGCAAGGTCCTCACCCGCGACGAGGTCATGGAGGGCGTGCCCGAAATGATCCACGACGTACAGGTCGAAGCCACCTTCCCCGACGGCACCAAACTCGTCACCGTCCACGAACCCATCAACTGACGGCGGGAGAGCACACGATGATCCCGGGACAGATCCTCCACGTCGACGAGCCGGTGCGCCTCAACGAAGGCCTCCCCCGCACGCGTCTGACCGTCCTCAACGCCGCCGACCGCCCCGTCCAGGTCGGCTCCCACTACCACTTCGCCGAGGCCAACCCCGGCCTCGACTTCGACCGCGCGGCCGCGCACGGCAAGCGGCTGAACGTCCCGGCCGGCTCCGCCGTGCGCTTCGAGCCCGGTATCCCCACCGAGGTCGAGCTCGTCCCCATCGGGGGCAAGCGGATCGTCGCGGGGCTGCGGGGCGAGACCGGAGGCACCCTAGATGGCTGAGCTGACCCGCCAGGCGTACGCCGACCTCTTCGGCCCCACCGCGGGCGACCGGATCCGGCTCGCCGACACCGACCTGGTCATCGAGATCACCGAGGACCGCTCGGGCGGCCCCGGCCGGGCCGGCGACGAGGCCGTCTTCGGCGGCGGCAAGGTGATCCGGGAGTCGATGGGGCAGTCCCGCGCCACCCGCGCCGAGGGCACCCCCGACACTGTGATCACCGGCGCCGTGGTGCTCGACCACTGGGGCATCGTCAAGGCCGACGTCGGCATCCGCGACGGCCGGATCACCGCCCTCGGCAAGGCCGGCAACCCCGACACCATGGACGGGGTCCACCCCGACCTGGTCATCGGCCCCGAGACCGAGGTCATCGCCGGCAACGGCAAGATCCTCACCGCCGGCGCCATCGACACCCATGTCCACTTCATCTGCCCCCAGCAGGCGGACGAGGCGCTGGCCTCCGGCGTCACCACCCTGATCGGCGGCGGCACCGGACCGGCCGAGGGCAGCAAGGCCACCACCATCACGCCCGGGGCCTGGCATGTGGCCCGGATGTTCGAGGCGATGGACTCCCTGCCGGTGAACGTGGGGCTGCTCGGCAAGGGCAACACCACCTCGCTCGCCTCGATGCGCGACCAGCTGCGGGCCGGCATCCTCGGCTTCAAGATCCACGAGGACTGGGGCGCGACCCCCGCCGTCCTCGACGCCTGCCTGAACGTCTGTGAGGAGAGCGGCGCCCAGCTCGCGATCCACACCGACACCCTCAACGAGGCCGGATTCCTCGGCGACACCCTGGCCGCCATCGCCGGCCGCACCCTCCACGCCTTCCATGTCGAAGGCGCCGGCGGCGGCCACGCGCCCGACATGATCGCGATGGTCTCCGAGCCGAATGTGCTGCCCGCCTCCACCAACCCGACGCGGCCGCACACCGTCAACACCGTCGAGGAACACCTCGACATGCTGATGGTCTGTCACCACCTCAACCCCGCCGTCCCCGAGGACCTGGCGTTCGCCGAGTCCCGGATCCGGCCCTCCACCATCGCGGCCGAGGACATCCTGCACGACCTCGGCGCCATCTCGATCATGGCCTCCGACGCCCAGGCCATGGGCCGGATCGGCGAGGTGGTCATGCGTACGTGGCAGACCGCGCACGTCATGAAGCGACGCCGGGGCAGCCTGGCCGGCGACGGCGGCGCGGACAACCACCGTGCCCGCCGCTATGTCGCGAAGTACACCATCAACGCCGCGCTCGCCCAGGGCATCGACCACCTCGTCGGCTCCGTCGAGGACGGCAAGCTCGCCGACCTCGTCCTGTGGGACCCCGCGTTCTTCGGCGTCAAGCCGCAGCTCGTTATCAAGGGCGGCCAGATCGCCTATGCGCAGATGGGCGACGCCAATGCGTCCATCCCCACCCCACAGCCGGTCCTGCCCCGCCCGATGTTCGGCGCCACCGGCCGGGCCCCCGGCAGCAACTCGGTCAACTTCGTCTCCCAGCAGGCCATCGAGGACGATCTCCCCGAGCGTCTTCCGCTGGCGAAGCCGTACGAGGCGATCCGCTCCACCCGCGGCCTCACCAAGGCGGACATGCGGAACAACGACGCCCTGCCCCGGGTCCAGGTCGATCCCGACAGCTTCACGGTGACCATCGACGGCGAGCTGGTCGAACCCGCACCGGTCGCCGAACTCCCCATGGCCCAGCGGTACTTCCTCTTCTGACGGCCGCCGATGAACACCCCGACGCACACCCCGGACCGCCGATGAGCCGCGCCGCGCTGCTCGTCCTGGCCGACGGCCGGTTCCCCGCCGGAGGGCACGCCCACTCCGGCGGTGCCGAACCGGCCGTCGCGGCGGGACGTATCAAGGACGCCGCCTCGCTGGAGGACTTCTGCCGGGGGCGGCTGCACACCGCGGGGCTGGTCGCGGCGGGGCTCGCCGCCGCTGCGACGGCCGGCTGCGATCCGCTGCTCCTGGACGAGGCCGCGGATGCGCGTACGCCGGTGCCCGCGCTGCGGCAGGTCGCCCGGCGGCTGGGCCGGCAGATGATGCGGGCGGCCCGCGCGACCTGGCCGTCGGCGGAGCTGGAGGCGCTGGCGGCGGCCCGCCCGCGGGGTGCGCATCAGCCGGTGGTGCTGGGCCTGGCCGCGCGGTCGGCCGGGCTGGTGCCGCTGGATGCCGCGTATGCGGTGGCGTACGAGAACATCAGCGGCCCGGCCACCGCCGCCGTCCGACTGCTGAGCCTGGACCCGTTCGACGCCACCGCCGTACTGGCCCGCCTTGCCAGTGACGTCGAACAGGTCGCGCAGCAGGGCGCCGAGGCCGCGCAGCGGGTGGCCGCCGAAGGGGTGGGCGTACTGCCCGCCGTTTCGGCGCCGCTGCTCGACATCACCGCGCAGCAGCACGCGGCCTGGCCGGTCCGCCTCTTCGCCTCCTGACCCGCACACCTCCCACGCACACCACGGAGCCCGTATGCACCTCGATCACCAGGACACCTTCCCCGAGCGGTACACCTACAGCGCGGCCGCGCCGGTCCGTTCGGACGGCACCCGGCGTGCCCTGCGCATCGGGCTGGGCGGGCCGGTCGGCTCGGGCAAGACCGCCACCGTCGCCGCGCTGTGCCGTGCGCTGCGCGAGGAGCTGTCCCTCGCGGTGGTCACCAATGACATCTACACCCGCGAGGACGCCGCATACCTGCTCCGCGAGGCGGTCCTGCCCGCCGAGCGGATCACCGCGGTGGAGACCGGCGCCTGCCCGCACACCGCCATCCGCGACGACATCTCCGCCAACCTCGAGGCCGTCGAGGACCTGGAGGAGGCTGTCGGTCCCCTCGACCTGGTCCTGGTCGAGTCCGGTGGCGACAACCTCACCGCCACCTTCTCCAAGGGCCTGGTCGACGCCCAGATCTTCGTCATCGACGTCGCCGGCGGCGATGACATCCCCCGTAAGGGCGGCCCCGGCGTCACCACCGCCGACCTCCTGGTCATCAACAAGACCGACCTCGCGCCCTACGTCGGCTCCGACCTGGAGGGCATGGCCCGCGATGCCAAGGCCCAGCGCGGCGAGTTGCCGGTCGCCTTCACCAGCCTGAAGACCGAAGGCGGCGTCCAGCCCGTCGCCGACTGGGTCCTGGCCCGCCTGACCGACTGGACCACGGGCCCCGTATGACCCTCGCACCCCCGGAAACCACCCCGGAGCACCCCGGACCCACCGCCGCGGGCGTACACGCCACCGCCCGGATCGTCGGGCGGACCGACGCCACGGGCACCACCCGGCTGCCGGTCCTCGACGGCGACGGCCCGTTTGCACTGCGCCGTCTCCGCGCCCATGGACAGCAGGCCCGGGTCTGCCTGGTGGGCGCCATGAGCGGCCCGCTCGGCGGCGACCGGCTGGCCATCGAGGTCACCGCCGAGGCAGGTGCCGCACTGCGTTTCACGACCGCCGCGGCGACCGTCGCGCTGCCCGGCCGGTGCGGCGGGCCCGCCACCTACGACGTACGGCTGACGGTCGGCGACGGGGCACGCCTCGACTGGCTGCCGGAACCGCTGATCTCCGCCGCGGGCAGTGATCTGCGGATGACCACGACCGTCGAACTGGCCCCCACCGCACGCCTGGTGCTGCGCGAGGAGCAGGTCCTGGGCCGCACCGGTGAGCAGCCGGGCGCGCTGCGCAGCCGGCTCACCGTACGCCGTGCCGGCCGCACCCTGCTCGACCAGGAGACGGCATACGGGCCAGGCGCCCCCGGCTGGGACACCTCCGCGGTGCTGGACGGCCACCGAGCGGTCGGTCAACTCCTCGTCATCGACCCGCAGTTCGAGGAGGTGCCGACCGAGGTGGTGCTGCTCGGCGGGGCGGCGGCCGGGCGGTCCGGCGACGGCGAGGGGCAGGGCGTACTGGCCCCGCTCACCGGCCCCGCGGCCCTGGCCACCGCCGTCGCACCGGACGCCCTGCGGCTGCGGCGCCTGCTGGACGAGGCCGCCCGCGGCGCCGCCGCCGGATGAGGCTCAGACCTCCAGCTCGGCCTCCACCCGCGCCAGGCGGTGGCGCGCCAGTGCGAGGTTGGCGCGCTTGCGGTCCAGCACCAGGTAGAGGAAGAGGCCGCTGTTGCCCTTGCCGGTCACCGGACGAATGATGTGGTACTGCGCGGTCAGGGTGATAAGCATGTCCTCAATGGCGCCCTGGAGTTCCAGCATCTCCATGGTGCGCATCTTCGCCCGTACGACGTCGGTATTGCCGGCCGCGGCGATATTCAGATCCAGCGCCTGGTTGTCGCCGAGGGTGGCCAGTGCCATACCGCTGGTGTAATCGACCAGGGCGACGCCGACGGCGCCTTCGATGGTGGACATCGCGTCGGCGAGGGCGGTTTCCATTTGAGCCATGACGGTTCAGACCTTTCGGTTCTTCGCAGATATTTCTGAGTGGCAGATGCCGCTGGGGCCGGGAATTCCCGGTGCGGGCGGACGCTGAATTACTGGCGCGGGGGTGCGTCGACGAGCGCGCCGATGCGCTCGGCCGCCCGCCTGGCCTGGAGATGGAGCCGCCCCACATTGGTATCGGGGCCGGTCACGGCCGTGAGGACCGCCCGGCGGCCGGCCGAGTACGCCGCGATATAGCCGTGGGTGCCGCGGGTCAGGGATTCCTCGAAGGCGCCCTGCCCGGTCGCCTCGGTGAGGCGCTTGGCGACCCCGATGGCCGCCGCGGTGAGGGCGGCCAGACCGTCCGGTTCGATATCCGGCAGATCGTGGGCGATCACCATGCCGTCCACGCTCGCCACCATCCCGCCCTGGAACTGCCGTATCTGATCGCGCAGCGCATGTAATTCATCCCGTATCCGGGGTTCGATCGTCATCAGTCTCCTTTTTGCCATGCGCCTTCTGATGGCGCGCCTCATGCCGTGCACGGTGTTCGCACGCAAGGGTTCACAGGTTTTCCTCCAGAGCCGTACGCAGGCGGATGAGGAGGGCGATGTCCGGGTCGGCGGTATCGAGCAGTCCCGGTACCGGTAGGTGCCAGGTCGGGGGACGGCGCCCTTCGGCGGCGGGCGGGGGGTCGCCGTCCAGACTGGCGCCGGGCCGCCGCCGGGGGAGCCCGCCCGCCGCTGCCGGCATACGGACCAGACCGGCCGCGGCCAGCCGGCGGACGTCGAGCAGCGTCAGGAACGCGGACTGGCCCAGTACCCGGGCGAGTTCGTACGGGGTGTGCCGTCCGTCGGCGTGGGCCAGCAGCCGGCGTTGCCGGCCCGTGGTAGGGGCCTCGTCGCCCGCGGGGACGGGGATGACGGGGGAGGTGTCGACCGCCGCCCAGGGGCGCAGCCGGTCCAGCAGTGCGCGGCGGCGGGCCGTCGCCTGCTGGAGGGCGGCGGCGCTGATCGGGCGCACCACGCCCAGCCAGTGCCCGGTCCCGGGGGTGAAGGAGGTGGCCTCGGGCGGCAGCGGCAGGGTGAAGAAGGCGGCGTCGAGCAGCGCCGCGAGATGGCAGACCTCCAACTCGCCCTGGGTCAGCCAGCCCTCGCTGACCAGGAACTGGCCGCCCCGCCGCTGCGGCCCCGCGGTTTCGACGGCGCACCGCCAGCCCTGCGGCGGTATCTTTCCGGCCGCGCTGAGCCGTATGTCGAGCCCGGGTGCGGCAGCACCCTCGACGCAGGTCACCGCGCCGTCGAGAAGGTAGATACAGCCGTGCGGGCCGCGCAGGGCGCCGGTGACGCGCTCGGCGGCGAGCCGGTCGAGCAGTCCCGCCGGGGAGGGCGGGGGAGGAGATATGGGCAGGCCCATGGCGGTTCCCTAACCGTTGGTGCGAGGTGGCGGAGCCGTGGCGGTCAGGGTGCGACCAGCTCCGCGGCCAGCTCGCGCAGCCGCAGCCGGGCCACGGCGAGATTCGCCTGCGTACGGTCCAGCCACAGGTAGAGGTAGGTCTGGCTGTCGAAGGCGGTGTGCACGAAACGGATCAGGTGGTAGCTGTCGGCAGCCGTGATGATCAGGTCCTCCAGCGCGGGGCCGCCGGCGCCCGTGGTGTCGAAGGTGGCGTTGCGGGCCACCGCCTGGACGACATCGGCGGTGTCCGCGGCGGTCGCGTCATGGTCGCCGTGCGGTGCCTGTCCTGCGGTGCCGAGCGTGAGGCCGCTGGTCCAGTCGATCAGTCCGGCGCCCAACACGCCCGGGATCCCCATGGCTTGGGACAACACCTGATCGATACCCGGCACTTCGGTACTCCTTCGCGGCGGCTTGGACGGGGCGTGAAAACGCCGAAGCCCTCCCCTGTGGCAGCGCGTGGGAGAGCCTTCACGGAAGGTTACTGAAGGTGTGCGACTGGCACATGCCTCCTGGGCAGGTCCACGGCAATTGACGTGTTCTCGCCCCTCGATGGTGCTCGGGAAGCCAACGGGGCGGCGTCGCGCCCCCTCGGGCCACCCTCTGCCGGCCCGCGCCACGACGTCGCGCTGAACGGCTGCGTTGCTCGTCAACTGCCGTTTGGCCGCCCCGCGTTGAGAGTCCCGCAGCATCGGCGCGACCCGGCGCAACACCTGCGGCCGCCGATCGCTCGGTTTGGCTGAAAGAAGGAGGTTCCACCGCGATGTCCGGCCGTTCCCCACCCGCAACCCCAACGCCCCAAAACCTACAGCTTGGTAAAGAATTGCCGGTCAAACCTGTTCAGGAGGGGACGACAGACGACAGGATCCCCCCGTAGGCCTGTGATCACCGCCGCCACAAGTGGCGCCCAAGCAGGGGGAAACAACCACGTGAGAAGAAAAACAGCGCTCGGCGCCGCCGGCACCCTGGTGACCGGCGCGCTCCTCACCGGAGCGATAGCCGCCACGCCCGCCAGCGCGGGCGAGCACCCGAAGAGCGGAAAGGCCGAAGCGCGCGGTGTCCAGACCGCCGCCGCACGCGCGGCCAAGAAGGGCATCGACTGGCAGAACTGCCCCGCGGACTGGGGCCTCAAGCCGCCCGTCCAGTGCGGCTACGTCACCGTCCCGGTCGACTACGCCCGGCCCAACGGCCGTACCATCAAGATCGCCGTCGACCGGGCGGTCAGCACCGGCAGCAAGCAGGAGCGCCAGGGCGCCCTGCTCTACAACCCCGGTGGTCCCGGCGGTTCGGGCATGCGGTTCCCGACCCGCATCACCAACAAGAACCCGCTGTGGGCCAAGACCGCCAAGGCGTACGACTTCGTGGGGTTCGACCCCCGCGGCGTGGGCCACTCGGCGCCCATCTCCTGCATGGACCCGCAGGAGTTCGTCAAGGCCCCCAAGGCCGACCCGGTGCCGGACAGCGAGGCCGACAAGCGTGCCCAGCGCAAGCTCGCCAAGGAGTACGCGAACGGCTGCGCCGAGCGCAGCGGCGCCCTCCTGCCGTACATGACCACCGCGAACACCGCCCGCGACCTCGACGTCATCCGCGCCGCGCTCGGTGAGAAGAAGCTCAACTACCTGGGCGTCTCCTACGGCACCTACCTGGGCGCCGTCTACGGAACGCTCTTCCCGAACCATGTCCGCCGGATGCTCGTCGACAGCGTCGTCGACCCGTCCCGGGAGAAGATCTGGTACCAGGCCAACCTCGACCAGGACATCGCCTTCGAGACCCGCTGGGGCGACTGGAAGAAGTGGGTCGCCAAGAACGACGCCACGTACCACATCGGTGACACCACCAAGAAGGTCCAGGCGGCCTGGGAGCAGCTGCGGGCGACCGCCAAGAAGAACCCCATCGGCGGCGTCGTCGGCCCCGCCGAGCTGACCGGCTTCTTCCAGAACGCGCCCTACTACGACTCGATGTGGACCACCGTCGCCGAGGTCTGGAGCGCGTACCGCTCCGGGGACAGCAAGCCGCTGGTGGAGAACGCCGGACCGAACCTCAAGGACACCGCCGGCAACATCGCCTCGGAGAACGGCAACGCGGTCTACACGGCCGTCGAGTGCACCGACACCAAGTGGCCCACCAGCTGGCAGAAGTGGGACCGTGACAACACCCGCATCCACCAGCGTGCGCCGTTCATGACCTGGTCCAACGCCTGGATGAACCTGCCCTGCGCCACCTGGCCGGTCAAGCAGCAGCGACCGGTCGAGGTCAAGACCGGCAAGGGCCTGCCGAGCGTGCTGATCGTGCAGAGCACCCGTGACGCCGCGACTCCGTACGGCGGCGCCGTCGAGCTGCACAAGCGCTTCCAGGGCTCCCGCCTGATCACCGAGCGGGACGCCGGTTCGCACGGTGTCACCGGCCAGGTCAACCCCTGCATCAACGACCGGGTCGACGCGTACTTCGTCGACGGCAAGATCGACGCCAAGGACGTGACGTGCGCTCCGCACGCCACGCCGCAGCCGGCGAAGTCGACGGCCAAGGCCACCGCCAAGGCCGCCGCCGACCTCCCGTCCGTGCGGTAACACCGGGCACCAACAGGAACAGGGGCGGCCGGAATCCCTCGGGATCCCGGCCGCCCCGCCGTCTTCTCAGCAGAACACCTCGGTGAAGGCCGCCCTGGTCGGGGAGTCCTCCCGGCGGTCCAGCACGGCGAACACCACACGGTCGAACCAGCCCGCGCACCGGCCCCCGTCCAGCAGGGCGGTGGCGAACGCCCGTGCCACATCGGACGGTTCATTACGGAACACTCCGCAGCCCCAGGCGCCGAGCACCACCTGACGGTGCCCGCTCACCGCCGCGACCTCCAGCACCCGCTCGGCCCGCGCGGTCAGCGCCGCCGGCACCCGTCCCGCCTCGGCCGGACGCTGTCGTGCGATCACCCCCGCATTGGGCGCCGCGGCCGTCAAGAAGCCCGCCTCGTACGGGACGTCGAGCAGCACACCCCGGTCGTCACGGAACACCGGCACACCGGGGGAGAGGATCACCCGGTCGCTGTAGAACGGGCTGGGATCGGCCCGGTGGGCCGCATAGAACTCCGGCACCTCGCGCACACAGCTGTAGAGCGCCGACCCCCGGCACAGCGCCTCCTCCTGCGCCTGCGCGCCGTTGAGGTAGCCGCCGCCGGGATTCCGCGCCGAGGCGAAGTTCAGCACGGCCGTCGGTCCGCCACCGGCCTCGGCCAGCCGCCGCCCCGCCGTGAGACTCCCTTCCCCCGTCACCTCGAACACCGTCGCACCGGCAGTGGCCGGGGCATCGAGGGGCACCGGCTCCGGCCCGTACATCCGGGTCCCGGCCCGCGCCCGTTCGACCGCCCCGCCGATCTCCACCAGCCGTCCACCGGGCGCACGGTACGTCCCCGCCGCCACGATCCGTTCCGTCTCCTGCGCCATTCCACGCAGCCGGGCACTCATCGTCGGTACCCCCCTATCCACTCACTCATAGTGATCAAAGTACGGGCGGGCGGCGCCCCTCGCGACCCGATTACGGTTCGCCGACGGCACACGCGGAACTCCCGGACCCCTCGGCACGCTCCCTTTGGCATCTGCGGACAACTTTGAACTCCCCCTGAACAAGGCGGCATTGGCGCACCGTACTGCCCAGCGACCGAGCCTGCACCCAGGGTTCTCAGGCCGAAGGACAGGAGCCATACATGTCCCGCAAGAGAAGAGTGACCCGTCGGCAGAAGATCATTGTCGGGGTCAGCGCCGCGGCGCTGGTCGGCGGCATCGCGATCGTCACGACGGGCACCAGCCAGGCATCGGTGGCGTGCGACGGACTGGCCACCGCCCTGAGCAACAACCAGAAGTTCATCGCCGATCAACAGGCCCATCCGGACGCGCAGTCGGCGGCGCGGATCGCCAACCGACAGGCCGTGATCAAGGAGATCCAGGTCAAGCAGCGGGCCGCCGGCTGTAGTGAGGGAGCCGGCGGCGGTCAGGCCGCCAGTGCTCCGCCGGCGGGAAACGAGCCGCCGGCCTCCGGTGCCGGCGCCCCGCCCGCCGCCGAGCAGCCGCCAGGCTCCGGCGACGCCTCCGCCTCGGGGGCCCCGCCCGCCGCCGACGGCGATGTCGTCTGCCCCGGCTCGACGGTGACCCTCTCCGGCGAAGGCGGAGCACCGGCCGCCTCCAGCGACCAGTTCCCCACCGGCACCAAACTGAAGGTGACCAACCTGGACAACAACAAGTCGACAACCGTGTCCGTGACCTCGGCCTCCGGCAGCTGTGTGCTGCTCAACAACGCCGCCTTCGAGGAGGTACGTGAAGAGGGCAAGTTCCTGATCCGCCGCGCCCGCATCGAGCGCGTGGGTTAGCTCCGGTCCGGTGGCCGGCGACGGAGCCGCCTCCTCCGTCGCCGGCCACCCTGTTCCATGTGCCGGGAACTGCCCGCCTGGGGCACGTATGTACCCGGCCCGAACGGGCGACAGTGCGGCGTGGCCGCTTGTGCGCGGGGGAGATGCGAGGTGGCCTGGAGCCACCCAGCGCTCCCAGGAGACATCGATGCCCGACAGCCGTCGACGCCGATTCACCCGTGCCGCCGTGCCCGGCGCGGTACTCGCCACCGTGTCCGTGGCGCTGGCCGGTACGCTCTGCCCCGCCCCGGCAGGCGCCGCCGAGCCCCAGCCGCCGGCCGTCACCGACCCGCAGCCGCCGCCCACCAGCGATCAGGGCCTGCTGCTGACGGTGTCCGGGGACCGCGACACCTGGGTCCGTGGTGTACGGCTCAGCTGCCCGGACACCCATGGCAGACATCCGCATGCGCTCGCCGCCTGTGACGCGCTGACCTGGGCGCGCGGCGATCTGGACGCGCTGCCCGGCGATCCACACACCTGCACCAAGCAGTACAACCCGGTGACCGTCAGCGCCACCGGCACCTGGCGGGGCGGGCAGGTGAACTGGCGCAAGGAGTTCCCCAACCTCTGCGTGATGGACTCCGCCACGGGCCCGGTCTTCCGCTTCTGAGGACATCCACCGCCGCATCGGCGCGCCCGCGCTCCCGCCCGACCGTGCCCGCCGCGCTCCCGCCCGCGGGTCAGACCGGGCGCGCCGCCCAGATGCCGATCGTCACCAGCGCCAGCACCACCCAGGAGAGCCAGAGCCAGCCATCGGCGCCCATCGCGACGGTGTAGGCGGTGGCCACCACCAGCCCGCTCACCGTCAGCACGGCCATCGTCCTCGCAGATCCAGGCATACCCGCAACCTCCTCCTGCGCCGGCCGCGCGCCAACACCACGGGCCGCGGCCATGGGACCATCGTCCCCGGCCACGGCCCGTACCGCCAGACGTCGACCGCCGTCACTGCCCCCGTGCGTTGAGCGAGGCGAGATAGGCGTTGTAGTCGGCAAGGTCCTTGTCGCCGTTGCGGTCGGCGGCCCGGTCCGCGCGCTGCGACTGACGCGCCTCGGACTTGTACCACTGGTAGACCAGCGCGATCAGCACGACCACGGACGGGATCTCGCTGAACGCCCAGGCGATACCGCCGGCCGCCTGCTGGTCGGCGAGCGCCTCGATGCCGAGCGAGGCCGGCGGGTTCACGAAGGTGCCGACCATCGGCTCCGAGGCCATCATCAGCGCGATGCCGAAGAACGCATGGAACGGCATGCCCGCGAACAGCTCCAGCATCCGCATCACATAGCCCGGCCGGTGCGGCCCCGGGTCGACGCCCATGATCGGCCAGAAGAAGACCAGGCCGACCGCGAGGAAGTGCACCATCATCCCGATGTGCCCGGCACGGGACCCCATCAGGAAGTCGAACAGCGGGGAGAAGTAGAGGGCGTAGAGGCTCGCGATGAAGAGCGGGATGGTGAAGGCGGGGTGGGTGATGATGCGCATGTAACGGCTGTGCAGGAGCGCCACCAGGAGTTCGCGCGGCCCCTTGCGCCCGCGCCCGGCGGCCGGCAGCGCACGCAGCGCCAGCGTCACCGGCGCGCCGAGCAGCAGCAGGATCGGCGAGAGCATGCTGATGACCATGTGCTGGACCATGTGCACGCTGAACATCGCCATGCCGTAGTCGTTGAGCCCGGTGCACATCACCAGCGCCACCGTCACGACTCCCAGCGCCCAGGCGACGACCCGGCCCATCGGCCACTGGTCGCCGCGCCGCCGCAGCCGGACGACCGCCCAGGCGTACAGCCCGAGACCCAGCAGGCAGCCGACGAGAAAGACCGGATCACCACCGAACTCCAGGCCCCGCGCGAGCGTGAACGGCGGCAGATCCATGTTCATGCCGTCCATGCCGTGCCCGCTGTGATCCATCCGCTCGCTCCTGATTCGTACCAATGCTCCGGCGACAAGACTAGAACCGCCCCCGGCCATGGCGGTGGCCGGGGGCGGTTCGTGGAGCGGTGAACTACCGCCGGCTCACAGCACGCACTCGGCCTCGTCGTAGCGCTCCGCGGGCACCGTCTTCAGGGTCTCCACGGCCTCGGCCAGCGGGACCAGCGTAATGTCGGTGCCGCGCAGCGCGGTCATCATCCCGAACTCCCCGCGGTGTGCGGCCTCGACGGCGTGCCAGCCGAAGCGGGTGGCGAGCACCCGGTCGTACGCGGTCGGGGTACCGCCGCGCTGGACATGGCCGAGGATGACCGGGCGGGCCTCCTTGCCGAGGCGGTTCTCCAGCTCGACGGAGAGCTGGCGGGCGACGCCGGCGAACCGCTCGTGCCCGTACATGTCCTTGCCGCCGACGTCGAAGGACATGGTGCCCTCGCGCGGCTTGGCGCCCTCGGCGACCACCACGATCGCGAACTTCTTGCCGGCCTCGAAGCGCGCGGAGACCCGCGCGGTGAGCTCGTCGATGTCGAAGGGCCGCTCCGGCACCACGATCGCGTGCGCACCGGCCGCCATGCCCGAGTGCAGCGCGATCCAGCCGGTGTGCCGGCCCATCACCTCGACGATCATCACCCGCTGATGGGATTCGGCGGTGGTCTTCAGCCGGTCCAGCGCCTCGGTGGCGACGCCCACCGCGGTGTCGAAACCGAAGGTCACGTCCGTGACCGCGATGTCGTTGTCGATGGTCTTCGGTACGCCGACGATCGGCAGCCCGGCGTCCGACAGCAGCCGCGCCGCCTTCAGCGTGCCCTCGCCGCCGATCGGGATGATCGCGTCCAGGCCCAGCTCGGTGACGTGTCCGCGGGCCCGCTCGACACCGTCGCGCAGATGGGCCGGCTGCACCCGGGACGACCCGAGGATGGTGCCGCCGCGCGCCAGGATGCCGCCGACGGCGTCGAGGTCGAGCTTGCGGTAGTCGCCCTCCAGCAGGCCCTTCCAGCCATCGCGGAAGCCGATCACCTCATCGCCGTGATCGGCGGTGGCGCGGTGGACGACGGAGCGGATGACGGCGTTCAGACCGGGGCAGTCGCCGCCGGAGGTGAGTACACCAATACGCATTGCTCGAAAAACCCTCTGCAACTCAACCGGGGGCCCGGACCCCGTCGTCCGGTTGGATCCCGCTCACCCTACAAGCGCGGGGCCGCTGGGCATACGTACGCCCGCAGTGCGGGACTGCGGGCGTACGAAAAGCAGAGAAAGAGGGTGAAAACGACTTACGCGGGCTGGGTGGCCGCCGCGATCCGCTCCTGGCGCAGCGCCTCGTACCAGCGGTCGTCCACCGGAGGCAGCGCATTGACATCCAGCGCCAGCTTGATCAGCAGATCGGCGATGTGCGGATTGCGGGCCATCACCGGACCGTGCATGTACGTGCCGAAGACGGTGTCGTTGTACGCGCCCTCGAAGCCGTCACCGACGCCGTTGCCCTTGCCGAACCGCACCTTGGCGAACGGCCGGGCGGTCTTGCCCAGATGCGTCACGCCCTGGTGGTTCTCGAAGCCGGTCAGCGGCGGCAGGCCCAACTGCGGGTCGATATCGGCCAGTACGTCACCGACGCAGCGCTCGCCCTCGCCACGGGTGGACACCACGTCCAGCAGCCCCAGGCCCTGCTGCCGCTCACCCAGGTCGTTGATGAACTCATGACCGAGGATCTGGTAGCCCGCGCACACCGAGAAGACGATCGCGCCGTTGGAGACCGCGCGGGACAGGCCGCCGTCCCGGATCAGCCGCTCCGAGGCCAGCCGCTGCGGCCGGTCCTCACCGCCGCCGATCAGATAGATGTCGCCGGAGGTGGGGATCTGCTGGTCGGACCGTACGTCCAGACGCTGCACGTCCAGACCGCGCTGACGCGCCCGCCGCTCCACCACCAGGGCGTTGCCCTGGTCGCCGTACGTGCTCAGCAGATCCGGGTAGATCCACACCAGGCGCAGGCTGTTGTCGCTCATTCTCGCTCGTCCTTGTCCGTGCATCACGTCAGTTGCCTACTCGCCGGCGCAGGTCCTGGAAGGCGGTGTAGTTGGCGATGACCTCGATCCGGCCGGGCGGCGCCAGCTGCACCGCCTCGTCGAGGCTCTCGCACACCTGGAAGTCGAGGCCCGCCACCTCCAGCCGCACCGCCAGATCCAGCTTGCGGTCGCCGAGCACGAAGATCGGGTGCCCGGCCAGCCGGGTGTAGTCGACGTCCCACAGCCAGGAGGTGTCCGTGCCGTCCGCGCCGCGCGCATTCACCGACATGATCACCGGGGTGGGCGGCGGGTCGATCAGCGAGAAGGTCTCCAGCCAGCCGGCCGGGTTCTTCGCCAGCAGCAGCCGCAGCTCCCGCTCCATGAACGTGACCACGTCATAGCGCCCGGCCACCGCCTGCACCGAGAACATCCGCTCCAGAGCCACCTGCGGCGGCACCCCGAAGGCGGCGGCGACCGCGGCGGAGGTGGTGGCATTGGCCTTGTTGGCGCGGCCCGGCAGCTGGAGCTTGATCGGCCAGGCGCTGCCGTGCGGGTCGAGGACATGGTCGCCGGACAGCGCCCAGCTCGGCGTGGGGCGGCGGAAACCGCACTCGGCGCAGAACCAGTCGTCGCCGGGGCGCTGCATCACACCACCGCACGAGGGGCACGACCAGGCGTCGTCCTTCCACTCCTGCCCGGCCGCGACCCACACCACGTTCGCGGACGACGAGGCCGCCCAGACGATCAGCGGGTCGTCCGCGTTGGCCACGATCAGCGCCTTGGAGCCGGCCAGGCCCTCGCGCCACTTCTCCGCCAGCATGCGGGTCTCGGCGGCGCGGTCGAGCTGGTCGCGCGAGAGGTTCAGCAGCGCTATGGCCTTCGGCGTCACGTCCCGGGCCACACCGGCGAGGTACTTCTCGTCCACCTCGATGACGCCGTACTTGGCGTCCGAGCCGCCGGCCAGCGCGGAGGTGATACCCGCCGGCATGTTGGCGCCGAGCGCGTTGGAGACCACCGGACCGCTGGCCCGCAGCGCCTCGGCGATCAGCCGGGTGGTGGTCGTCTTGCCGTTGGTCGCCGACACCAGGACGACGTCCAAGTGCCCGGCCAGCCGTGCCAGCAGGTCGGGGTCGAGCTTGAGCGCCACCCGGCCACCGATCACCGATCCGCTGCCGCGGCCCGCCGCGCGCGATACCGCCGCCGCGGCCTTGCCTGCCGTCACGGCCAGCTTGGCCCGCGGCGACAGCGGCTCCGTGTTGCCTGCCATCGTCCTTGATCCTCCTTGCATCCGGCGCCCGCCTGTCGTGAGGCTGCCGGTGGAACGCCCCCTCCGCAGCCGATGACCGGCCGGAGGCTTCGGTCGAGGAGCAGCCTATCGAGATCCTGCCTCGGGCCCGAACCCCGCCACCCGTGCGGCGACATCCCGTGCGCACCGGACCGTACGCTTGGCCCCATGCGTCCCCGCACCATCCCCGGCAGTTCCGGCCGTCCCCGCCCGCTGCGTCTGCTCGGCGATCCGGCCTTGACCGGGCCCTGCCAAGAGGTCACCGCCTTCGACGACGGGCTGGCCCGGCTGATCGAGGACATGTACGCCACGATGTACGCCGCGCACGGAGTCGGCCTCGCCGCCAACCAGATCGGCGTCCCGCTCCGGGTGTTCGTCTACGACTGCCCCGACGACGAGGACCGGCGCCATCTGGGACATCTGGTCAACCCCCGGCTCGTCGAGACCGACGGACCGGTCATCCGCGGGCCCGAGGGCTGTCTCTCACTCCCCGGCCTCGAGGCCGGCACCCCGCGCCACGACCAGGCCGTGGTCACCGGCTTCAGCGTCACCGGCGAGCCGAGGACGGTGACCGGCACCGGCTTCTTCGCCCGCTGCCTCCAGCACGAGTGCGACCACCTCGACGGCGGGCTGTACGTGGACCGGCTCACCGGACTGCGCCGCCGGCGGACGCTGCGCGCGGCGGCCAGGGCCCCGTGGGCGCGGGCCCTGGGGGACAGCGCCCCCTCGGTCACGTGACGACCCTGGGAATACCCACCCGCCCCACCACGTTGTGGCCCCACAGGGGGCGCTCGCATCCCCTACGGGATCCGTTCGCCCACCCCTTAAGGCCCAGGCCCGCTAGAACCCGGGGCCGTTCTCCCGGTCCTTGACCGCGGCCAGCTGGCCCCACAGCAGATCGGTCAGCTGCGTCACCAACTGCTCGCGGGAGCAAGGGCGTTCGCGCAGCCACCAGTCGCCGGCGCCGTGCATCATGCCGACGATGCCGTGCCCCCAGACCCGTGCCGTCAGGTCGGCGCCCGGGCCCAGATCGAGCCGGTCGGTGATGACCTTGGCCAGCTCCTCGCCGAGCCGCCGCAGCAGCGGGGCGGAGTGCCGTCCCACGTCGAAGCCGGACTCCGAGGCGTTGTCCTCCTCCGACGGGTGCATCAGGAAGCGGTAGACCTGCGGGCGGGCCTCGATCGCGAGCAGGTAGGCGTCGAGGGTGGCCTCGACCCGGTCCCGGCGCAGCACCGGTGCGTCCAGCGCGGTCCGCAGATTGGCCAGCAGGGCGTCGGTGTGCCGTACGGCCAGCGCCCGGTACAGCCCGCCCTTGTCACCGAAGTGCCGGTAGAGGATCGGCTTGGTGATGCCCGCCTCGGCGGCGATGGCGTTCATCGAGGCGTCCGGGCCGTCGCGCAGCACAATGCGCTCGGCGGCCTCCAGGAGTTCCCGTCGTCTGCGCTCGGTGGCCGATTGTCGACGGCCGCTGTGCTGTGTGCTCTCCATGGTCGTGCTCCCCACCCATTGTGAATCCGTGGCGCTGGCGCAACGTAACACCCGTTCTTGGCCGTGAATTCGTCCCCAGGGGAGTTGACATCACCTACTGGCCAGTAACACACTGCACGTTACCGCTAGTAACATCTGTACTGCCTGCATCACTGTGCATCACTGGAGGGGACATGGCCGAGTTCACCATGGAGCTCAATGACGAGCAGAAGGAAGTCCGTGACTGGGTTCACGGCTTCGCTGCTGACGTCATACGGCCCGCCGCCGCCGAATGGGACGAGCGCGAGGAGACCCCCTGGCCGGTGATCCAGGAAGCCGCGAAGATCGGCCTGTATTCGCTCGACTTCTACGCCCAGCAGTTCTTCGACCCGACCGGACTCGGCATCCCGATGGCCATGGAGGAGCTGTTCTGGGGCGACGCGGGTATCGCCCTGTCCATCGTCGGTACCGGTCTGGCCGCCGTAGGGGTCATGGCCAACGGCACCGAGGAGCAGATCGGGACCTGGGTGCCGCAGATGTACGGCGACGTGAATGACGTCAAGGTCGCCGCCTTCTGCTCCTCCGAGCCGGACGCGGGCTCCGACGTCGCCTCGATGCGCACCCGGGCGGTCTACGACGAGGCCAAGGACGAGTGGGTGCTCAACGGCACCAAGACCTGGGCCACCAACGGCGGCATCGCCAACGTCCATGTCGTCGTCGCGGTCGTCGACCCCGACCTGGGCTCCAAGGGCCACGCCTCCTTCATCGTCCCCCCGAACACCCCCGGCCTCGCCCAGGGGCAGAAGTTCAAGAAGCACGGCATCCGGGCCTCGCACACCGCCGAGGTGGTCCTGGAGGACGTACGGATTCCCGGCCACTGCCTGCTCGGCGGCAAGGAGAAGCTCGACGAGCGCCTGGCCCGGGCCCGCGAGAAGGTCAAGGCCGGCGGCGAGAGGGTCAAGAACGCCGCGATGGCCACCTTCGAGGCCTCCCGTCCGGCGGTCGGCGCCATGGCCGTCGGCACCGCCCGCGCCGCCTATGAGGAGGCGCTGGAGTACGCCAGGACCCGCGAACAGTTCGGCCGCCCGATCATCGACAACCAGGGTGTCGCCTTCCAGCTCGCCGATATGCGCACCCAGGTCGACGCGGCCCGCCTGCTGGTCTGGCGCGCCTCCTGGATGGCGACCACCGGCAAGCCCTTCACCTCCGCCGAGGGCTCGATGTCCAAGCTCTTCGCCAGCGAGGTCGCCAAGAAGGTCACCGCGCAGGCCGTACAGATCCTCGGCGGCAACGGCTTCACCCGCGAATACCCGGTCGAGCGGATGCACCGCGATGCCGCCATCTACACGATCTTTGAGGGTACGAGCGAGATCCAGCGGCTGGTGATCGCCCGGACCCTGTCGGGGATGCCGATTCGCTGACGCACCGTCAATCCCCGCACCGCCGCCGGTGCTCACGACATCAAGGTGATGTCGAGGGCACCGGCGGCGGTTTGTTGTGCGCCTGAACGGGCGCCCTCCCCAGTCGCCCCCCGCTGCGTATCGGGCAGCCGTCCGTACGCGGCTTCCGCATGCCCGTACGCCGGTCCGTGCGCCTCGCTCACCAGGCACCTCTTGACGGGTGGAACGCCGAGCCTTACTTTCCTTCCATAAAGCAAAACATTGATTCCGCGATGTGGAAAATATAGAGCCTCCGGCCCCTGGCTGGAGCTGCCCGTGACAGGTCGATGCAGGAGTACTCGATGCCTCGAATGACAGCCGCCCGTGCCGCGGTGGAGATCCTCAAGCGTGAGGGCGTCACCCACGCCTTCGGAGTGCCCGGCGCCGCGATCAACCCGTTCTATGCGGCGCTCAAGGGCGCCGGCGGGATCGACCACACGCTCGCTCGCCATGTCGAGGGCGCGTCGCACATGGCCGAGGGCTACACCCGGACCCACCCGGGCAACATCGGCGTCTGCATCGGCACCTCAGGACCGGCCGGCACGGACATGATCACCGGGCTCTACTCCGCGATCGGTGACTCGATCCCGATCCTGTGCATCACCGGCCAGGCGCCGACCGCGGTGATCCAGAAGGAGGACTTCCAGGCCGTCGACATCGCCTCGATCGCCAAGCCGGTCACCAAGGCCGCGACCACGGTGATGGAGGCCGCCCAGGTCCCCGGCGTCTTCCAGCAGGCCTTCCATCTGATGCGCTCCGGACGCCCCGGCCCGGTCCTGATCGACCTCCCCGTCGACGTCCAGCTCACCGAGATCGACTTCGACCCCGAGACATACGAGCCGCTGCCGGCCTTCAAGCCCACCGCGACCCGCGCCCAGATCGAGAAGGCGCTCCGGTTCCTGCTGGAGTCCGAGCGTCCGCTGATCGTCGCCGGCGGCGGCATCATCAACGCCGACGCCTCCGATCTGCTGGTCGAGTTCGCCGAACTGACCGGCACTCCGGTCGTCCCCACCCTGATGGGCTGGGGCATCATCGCCGACGACCACGAGCTGAACGCCGGGATGGTCGGCCTCCAGACCTCGCACCGCTACGGCAATGCGAACTTCCTGGAGTCCGACTTCGTCCTGGGCATCGGCAACCGCTGGGCCAACCGCCACACCGGCAAGCTGGACGTCTACACCCAGGGGCGTAAGTTCGTCCACGTCGACATCGAGCCGACCCAGATCGGCAAGATCTTCGCCCCGGACTTCGGCATCGCCTCGGACGCCAAGGCCGCGCTGGAGCTGTTCGTCGAGGTGGCCAAGGAGCTCAAGGCCGCGGGCAAGCTGCCCGACCGCAGCGACTGGGCCGCCGCCACCCAGGAGCGCAAGGCCCAGTTGCAGCGCCGTACGCACTTCGACAACATCCCGATGAAACCGCAGCGCGTCTACGAGGAGATGAACAAGGCCTTCGGCCCGCAGACCCGCTACGTCACCACCATCGGCCTCTCCCAGATCGCCGGCGCGCAGATGCTGCACGTCTACAAGCCGCGCCACTGGATCAACTGCGGTCAGGCCGGTCCGCTCGGCTGGACCATTCCGGCCGCGTTGGGCGTCGCCACCGCCGACCCCGAGACGCCGGTCGTCGCCCTCTCCGGCGACTACGACTTCCAGTTCATGATCGAGGAGCTGGCGGTCGGCGCCCAGCACCGGATCCCCTACGTCCATGTCCTGGTGAACAACGCGTACTTGGGCCTGATCCGCCAGGCGCAGCGCAACCTCGACATCAACTTCCAGGTCAACCTGGAGTTCGAGAACATCAACTCGCCGGAGCTCGGCGTCTACGGCGTGGACCACGTCAAGGTCGCCGAGGGGCTGGGCTGCAAGGCCATCCGGGTCACCGACCCGAACGAGCTGGGCGCGGCCTTCGAGCAGGCCAAGAAGCTGGCCGCCGAGTACCGCGTCCCGGTCGTCGTCGAAGCCGTCCTCGAGCGGATCACCAACATCTCGATGAGTGGTTCCGACATCGCCAGCGTCAACGAGTGGGAAGAGCTCGCGACCGAGCCGGGCCACGCACCCACCGCGATCAAGGCCCTCAAGAGCTGATATCGCCCCGTAGAACAGAAAAAAGAATCCACTATACGGAAGGAGTGCTCGGTTTCATGGGTTTCTCGGACATGCGCTTCAACGTCAATCTGTCGATGCTGTTCACCGAGCTTCCGTTGTTGGAGCGGCCGGCGGCCGCGCGGGCGGCGGGTTTCACGGCGGTGGAGCTGTGGTGGCCGTGGGTGGATGCCCCCACCCCGGAGCGGGCGGAGCTGGATGCTTTGCGGGCGGCGCTGGACGATGCCGGTACGCGCCTGGTGGGGCTGAACTTCTATGCGGGGCAGTTGCCGGGGCCGGACCGGGGTGCGCTCTCGGTGCCGGGTGAGGAGTCGGCGCGGTTTGCTGCGAATGTGCCGGTGGCGGTCGCCTTCGGCGCGTCGCTGGGCTGCACGGCCTTCAACGCCCTGTACGGCAACCGCGTCGAGGGGGTGGAGGCTGCCGTGCAGGATGAACTGGCGCTGGAGATGCTGGCGTTGGCTGCGCGTGCGGTCGCCGAGGTCGACGGCACGCTGCTGATCGAGGCGCTCAACCGGCCCGAGTCGCCGCGCTGTCCGCTGGTGAGCGCGCCGAAGGCGGTCGAGGTGGTGGAGGCGGTCAATGCCGCGACCGGGCTGGACAACGCCCGCTTTTTGATGGACCTCTACCACCTGTCCATGAACGGTGAGGACCTGGCGCAGGTCATCGACCGCTACGCGGAGCGGACCGGGCATGTGCAGATCGCCGACAATCCGGGCCGCGGCGCCCCCGGCACCGGAACGCTGCCCCTCGAAGACCTTCTCGCCCGCCTGCACAAGGCTGGTTATGAGGGCTGGGTGGGGCTGGAGTACAAGCCCGGTGAGCGCTCCAGCGCTGAGGCCTTCGACTGGCTGCCCGCCCAGGCCCGCGCCGCCCACTGAGCGCCACCCATCGACATCGCCCTACCCCGCAGTTGAGAGACGTCACACGGCAGTTGAGAGAGGCACTGATGAGCAACCTTCCCAAGATCGCCTGGATCGGTCTGGGCATCATGGGCTCGCCCATGTCCGAGAACCTGATCAAGGCCGGCTACGCCGTCACCGGCTACACCCTGGAGACCGACAAGCTTCAGCGTCTGGCCGCCGCAGGCGGCAAGGCGGCCGGCTCGATCGCCGAAGCCGTCCAAGGCGCCGACGTCATCATCACCATGGTGCCCGCCTCCCCCCACGTCGAGGCCATCGCCTACGGCCCCGAGGGCATCCTGGCCCACGCCCAGCGCGGCGCCCTGCTGATCGACATGTCCTCCATCACCCCGCAGACCTCCATCGACCTGGCCAAGGCCGCCGCCGACAAGGGCATCCGCGTCCTGGACGCCCCCGTCTCCGGCGGCGA
>NZ_JBVIST010000028.1:0-74645 GCF_055575375.1 Streptomyces sp. NPDC034111
GGTCGGCTATGCGCCGGCGCCGGTGGAGCGCACCCGCAACGCGGGCTGGCTGTACACCTGGGCGTGGGGTGTGCAGAAGGCCAGTACGCACCAGGGGGCGGCGTGGAAGTTCATCCGCTGGGCCTCCAGTGCCTCCTACGAGCGGCTGGTGGGGCGGGAGTTGGGCTGGTCGAGGGTGCCCGGTGGCAAGCGGGCCTCGCTCTACCGCAACCCGCAGTACATCAAGTCCGCCCGCGCCTTCGCCGGTCCCACCGAGCAGGCGATCCGCTCCGCCCGGCCCGACGACCCGGGCGTGCAGCAACGGCCCGCGCCGGGGATCCAGTTCGTCGGCATTCCCGAGTTCGCCGATCTGGGCACCAAGGTCTCGCACGAGATCAGCTCGGCCATCGCCGGCAAACAGAGCGTGGCCGCCGCACTCCGGCTCGGCCAGCGCCTGGCGGAGGAGGTGGCTCGTGCCTACACAGGCCACTGAGGGTTCGGAGCACGGTACGGACGATTCCCGGATCCGCAGCCGCGCGGCCGCCATGGACCGGGTCAAGGCGCGGGCCCGTCGCGCTCCCCTCCTTCCCGCGCTGGTCTTCCTCATCGTCGTCACCCAACTCCCGTTCCTGGCGACGGCGGTGATCTCGTTCCTCCGCTGGAACGCGCTCGCACCCCAGAACCGCGGCTTCGCCGGCTTCGACAACTACCGGGCGGTCTTCACCGACCCCGCACTGCGTAGCGCGGTGACGACCACGATCGTGCTGACGGTGACCGTGGTGCTGGTCAGCCTGCTGCTCGGCCTCGGTCTCGCGCTGCTGCTCGACCGGAGCTTCCGCGGCCGCGGCATCGTCCGCACCGTGCTCATCACACCCTTTCTGATCGTGCCCGTCGCCGCGGCCCTGCTGTGGAAGCACGCCCTGTTCAACCCGTCCTACGGCCTCCTCAACGGCGGGCTGACCTGGCTGTGGAGCCTGTTCGGCAGCGACAACCCGCCGCAGCCGGACTGGTTGACCAGTGCCCCGCTGGCCGCCGTGGAGGTGTCGCTCATCTGGCAGTGGACGCCGTTCATGATGCTGATCCTGCTCGCGGGGCTCCAGAGCCGGCCCGCCGACGCCGTCGAGGCAGCGCTGGTGGACGGTGCCTCCGCCTTCGACATCTTCCGCTATCTGACCCTGCCGCATCTGCGCCGCTACCTGGAACTCGCCGCCCTGCTCGGCACGATCTACCTCGTCCAGAACTTCGACGCGGTGTTCACCATCACCTCCGGCGGGCTGGGCACCGCCAACCTCCCCTACACCATCTACCAGACCTTCTACCAGGCCCATGACTACGGACGGGCAGCCGCGCAGGGCGTCGTCGTGGTGCTGTGTTCGCTGGTCGTGGCCCTCTTCGCGCTGCGCACCGTCTCGTCCCTGCTGCGCGAGGAGGGCCTTCGATGACCCGCAGGATGCGCGCGCCGCACCGGCTCCCGGCCGCCGCCCGCCGCCGGCGTCGCAGGAACGCGTATCTGGGCCTGCTGGCCTGGCTGTGCGGGCTGGTCTTCTTCGTGCCCGTCGGCTGGATGGTGCTGACGTCCTTCCACAGCGAGACGGACGCCGCGACCAACCCGCCGAGCATCGGCGCCCCGCTCAGCCTGCACGGCTACCGCGAGTTCTTCGGCGCCGGCAGCGGGGCCAGCCCCTGGCCACCGCTCCTCAACTCGCTGACCGCCTCGGTGGTCTCCACGCTCCTGGTCCTCGCCCTGGCAATCCCGTGCGCCTACGCACTGGCCATCAAGCCGGTGCGCAAGTGGCGCGACGTCCTCTTCTTCTTCCTCTCCACCAAGATGCTGCCGCTGGTGGCCGCCCTGCTCCCGATCTACCTGGTCGCACAGAGCGCCGGGCTGCTCGACAACATCTGGCTGCTGGTCATCCTCTACACCGCGATGAACCTGCCGATCGCGGTGTGGATGATGCGCTCGTTCCTCGCCGAGATCCCGGTGGAGATCCTTGAATCGGCGGCGATCGACGGTGCGGGGCTGACCACCACGCTGACCCGGATCGTCGCCCCGGTCGCCCTGCCCGGTATCGCCGCAACGGCGCTGATCTCCTTCATCTTCAGCTGGAACGAACTGCTCTTCGCCCGGGTACTCACCGGTGTCGTCGCCGGCACCGCGCCGGTCTATCTGACCGGCTTCGTCACCAGCCAGGGCCTGTTCCTTGCCAAGGTCTGCGCCGCCGCCACCGTCATCTCCCTGCCCGTGCTCATCGCCGGGTTCGCCGCCCAGGACAAGCTCGTCCAGGGCCTCTCGCTCGGCGCCGTGAAATGACGGTGAGCGGCTGACCGGGAAGCGTCGCGCCAGTGCGTACCGTGACGAAGTCCGGCCGTATCTGCTCGTCTGAGCAGTATTCGCTCAAGTTTGAAAAGAGCCTCCCCAAACCATTGACATCCCACTTTGCAAATCTTTAATGGGAAGTAATTGCATATATGAGCTGAGAGTGCTCACCTGAGCAAAAGTTGAGCGGAAGCTGCACCTGCGGCCGTGTTGATGGCGCGCTCGCTTGCTTGAAGGGTTAAGGAAATGACTGCTGTGGCTGAATTCGCCATCCCCCGAGATGTCGAACTTCCCTCTGTCTCGCTCACGTTGCCGGCAGTCCTGCCCTCCGCAAGGCAAGCCCGGACCTTCACCACCGAGTCTCTGCGGCGGTGGGGGGAGAGCGAGGAATTCATCGAAGCGGCCGTGCTGATCGTCTGCGAACTGGCCACCAACGCCATTCGGCACGGCGCGCGCCTGCTCGCCGGACGCGGGCGCGAACGAGGGCCCGATGCCGCGGTCGCGCTGAGGCTGGCGCTGGAACCCGAGGCGCTGCACATCGAGGTGTGCGACGGGTCCGCGGTGCTGCCCGTTCAGCGTACGGCCGGCCGTGACGAGGACTGCGGACGGGGGATGATGATCATCGCTGCGCTCGCCGAGTCCTGGTCCTGCGGCCGGTGCCCGGACGGCGGCAAGTGGGTCCGCGCGACCCTCTCGCGTACGTCCGGCACCGTTCCGGACTGACGGAGCCGACGGCCTCGGCCGTGCCGCGTGCGGCGGGCCGAGGCCGGGTGCTCAGGCCCCGGTCGGGCCGCCCCGGGCCGTGTGCCACGGGACGAATGCGTTGTTCAGGCCCGCGAGGGCCGTGCGCAGTTCCGGGTGGTGGCGCAGCAGCACGGTGACCATGGAGTTGTCGTCGATCCAGGCCATACCGGCCTTCGAGTAGACCTCCGGCGTGTAGTACTCGGTGAAGAAGCGGTCGCTGTTCAGTCGCCGCGAGGCCATCAGGATGAAGATGCGGAACGCCGTGTCGCTGAAGGCGAAGCCGGCCGGAAGTTTCTCCGCGTACATCCCGACCGTCAGATCGACCTTCTCGATGTCGCCCTCATAGAGCCGCTCGATCTCCCTGGCCCACGCCGGGTCGTCGGTCAGCTCCTCGAAGCTCTCCGCGGGCTTCAGCCGCAGCAGCCGCCGGAAATCGTTGTAGCGCGGGACGCCCAGCTCCCGGCTGCGCAGGATGTCGGTGGCGGCGAGGTCCTGGAGATGCCCGTCGGGACGCTCGTACTCCTGAAGGAACTTGGGGAAGTTGTGCAGGGTGACCAGACCGGGGTGGAGGGTGCCGAAGCTGTAGAGGAGATCGGCCATGGGTGTGGTCGTGAGGACCTTCAGCGCCGCGGGTCCGGCGATATCGCGGAAGGTGCACTCGCTCAGCGTCTCGTTGTCGGCGGCGGAGCGCAGATGCCACTCGTCGCGGATCAGGGGGTGCATCCGGTACACGGCCACGAACTCCTCGGTGAGGGCGTACGGGATGCCGTAGTGGTCGGTCCTGCCGCCGGGGATGCCGCTGATGACCTCACTCTCGCTGATCCGGCCGAAGAGATTGTGGACGCGCTCGCCCGCGATGCCCCACCAGTTGGCGCGCAGGGCCTTGACGGTGGTGGGGTGGCTGATCACGGCGGGCGTCCACTCCACGGTGTGGATCTTGGCGAGCAGCGCGGCATTGACGAGCCGGGCGCGCTGGAAAAGCTCCTCGTCTCCCCAGGACGGGTAGGCGGTGTGCAGATGGTCGCAGATCGCGTTGTGCTCGTGGGTGAACAGGTTCTGCATCATGGCGAGGCCCAGCCAGAAGCCGGGTATGCGGGAGGGGTCGTTGGCCGGGTCCTGGAAGAACGGCGACCGGTCGTTGTGGTTGTTCCAGATGTGCAGCTTGCCCAACTCGCCCGTACGCAACTGGCGTTGTTCCTCTTCACTGGTCCCGTAGAGCTGCGACGCGTCCCACCAGTGGGAGGAGACATTGACGCGGGTGTCGGGCGTCCCGGCAGGCGCGTGGGGGTCCCGGGTCGGGTCGTCCGGTGTCCGCATGATCCGCATCGGGCGCTCCGGCCACGGATCGTCGTCCATGAGCGGCACGTCCCAGGGCCGGTCCTCCGGGCTCGTACCGTGGCTGAACCAGTCGCGGATCATGAACTGGAGCCAGGCGGCGACCAGGGAGTTGACCGACTCGGCAGCGGTCAGCTCGTGGCGGGTGAGGAGCGCGCGGCTGACCTCCCGCGGGTTCGGCCTGGACAGCACCGATTCGGGCGTGGCCGGGACGATGCGGTCCAGGGGGATGTTACGGCCGAAACGGGTTCCCGCCATGCCCATGCGCGGCTCGGCGAGGTCGTTGTGACTGCCGTCGGCGGTCCGGTTGACCTGGTGGCTCGCTGACGGCGGTGCGGGATCGGGAAGATTGACGGACGGCAGTACGCCGGTGTCGTGGAGGTTCTGCTGCCGGAGCCGGACGCGCAGCCCGAGGAGGGTCAACAGGCCCGGAATGACGGGCAGTTTGTCCCAGCCGAGGCGCCGGTCGAGGTACGTGGCGATGTCGGTGACGATCCGCCAGGGGAGGGAGGTGCGGTAGCCGGAAGGGGATCGCCGGGGGGTGCGTCGGTGCGTGCTCATCGCAGTGCTCCTTGCGTCGGTCCTGGTCATGTCGCCTGGAGCGACGGGGCCGTGCCGGTACCGGCACGTGCCGCGTCGCCGAGGATCACGTCGCTCGCCTTCTCGCTGATCATGTAGACCGGGACGGCGATGAAGAATCCGGGAATACGCGGGAAGACCGAGGCGTCGACGATCCGCAGGCGGTCCACACCGCGCACCCGGAAGCGGCTGTCCACGACGGCCGAGGGGTCGTCGGCCCGGCCCATCTTGCAGCTGCACGAGGCGTGGTGCCCCCATGCCTCGTCCCGTACGAAGCGGCGCAGATCCGCGCGGCCGCCGACCTCCTCGCCGGGCCACAACTCCTTGAGGATCACGGAGCCGGCCCGCCGGTTCATCCCGCGGACGAACTCCACCGCATCGGCCATCGCCTCAAGATCGAGGCCCTTCCGGTCCGTGCCCTCGGTGAAGTAGTGGAAGTTCACCAGCGGGGTGTCGCGGGGATCGGTGGAGCGCAGCCGCACCGTACCCGCCGTGTTACGGGTGCGGCTCTTGAGGATGGCCCAGGTGAAGCGGTCCCGGTGCCGTGTCAGGTCCTGCGCATAGCCGGGACGGTAGCCGCGGAAATCGAAGGGGCCGCCGAAGAGGAACAGGTCGGGGGCGTCCAGCTCCGGGCGGGACTTACGGGTGATGCCGACCACGGCACCGTTGGTCGTGTACACCCCCTCGCCCCGCTGCCACTCCCGGTAGCAGCGGTCCGGAGCGCGCCCGGGCTCCGGTGCGTGGAAGTCGCAGTCCTTGAGGACCGGGAACGCGCGGTCCATCTGGCTGACCACGCCCACTTCGTAGCGGTCCTGCAAATTGGCGCCCACACCCTGGAGATCGGCCCGCACCCGGATGCCGTGCCGCGCCAGCTCCGCACGCGGTCCGATACCGGAAAGCATCAGCAGCTGGGGCGTGTTGAAGGCCCCCGCGGCCAGGATCACCTCACGGGAGGCGAGCACCCTGCGCCGGGCCGGGGGCGGCAGGTCCTCCCCGCTGCCGGGGTCGGCCCGGTAGGCGTGCGCCTGGTCGAGGTAGTCGACACCGGTCGCCGCTCCGCGCTCGTCCAGCACGACCTGGGCCACCAGGGCGTTCGTCCGTACGACCAGGTGGTCCGGGTGGCTGCGCCGGACGGCCTCGACGCGCTCGCGGGCGGCGCTGCGCCGCCCGTCGGCCGTGGACAGGGGGATCTGCCACAGCCCTTGCAGAGCGTGGGTCTGCACCCGCCAGTCATTGGGATCGACAAAGGAACCGAACCCCTCCAGCGGGGACAGCGGCCGGCCGAGGAAGTCGGCGAGGGAGTCCTGTGCGGCGCCGAGGATCACCTTCAGCAACTGCCGGTCCTGGACGACCAGTTCGGGATCGGCGAGGGCGGTCGGCAGCCAGCCGTCGAATCCGTGCCGTGCGTCGTTACGGTAACGGGCCGAGACGAGGGGCAGATGCGTCAACAACGCGGCCAGCAGCGGATGCCGGGGCGGCTCCTTGGGCCGGGGACGGTACGTACAGCGCTCCAGCCGCTCGAAGTACCGGCGCATGGCCGTACTCCGCCAGGAGGCATCGCCGGTCTCCCTGGCGATGTCGTCCCAGTCGGCGTTGTACGGATAGACGCTGATCAGCGCATGGTGCGCGGTACAGCCGCCGAGCGCCCCGGCACGCGGATAGAGAATGCCCTCGTCGGGCACGAGCTTGCTGTCCCGCCGGTGCTGCTGCTCGTCCGCGTAATGCCGTACGAAGTAGTCCCAGCGCTGGACGGGGTCCTCGGAGGCGTCACCGTGGAAGGCGGGCACCACATAGTTGTCGTTCTCCTCGGCACCGCCCGCGTCGAGCAACAGCACCCGTCTGCCCGCGGCGGCGAGGTTGGCCGCCAGCGGTCCGCCGCCGGCGCCCGCGCCGACGACGACGTAGTCGAAGCCCGTCTCGACCGGGGGAGCGCCGGGCTCCGCGGTCACGTCCGCTTCCTCTTCCCGAAGGAAACCTTCCTGGAACACGCCTTCCTGGAGCACGCCTTCCCGAAGTCCGCGCCGGTGGCGGCCAGGACCGTATTGGTCGCCGAAATGAGCGTGGTGAGGACGGCGGTGCGCGGCGGCACTTGACCACGGATGCCGAGCATCGCCGCCGTGGCGGTGTCGCTGCCGTGGATGAGGACGCCCTCACGCAGGTCTTCCCGCAGCCGCTCGCCGCGGTTGGTCAGCAGATCGAGGCCGAGCAGGACCGTACGGATCCCGAAGAGCCGGAAGGCGTAGACGGCCGCCGGACTGAGCTCACGGCCGGGATCGAGACGCCGGATGAGCAGGGCGGGCGTCAGCAGGCCGGTGACCCCGTTGAAGAGCCGTACCCCGGCCAGTGCGTAGACCGAGGCAGGCCGGCGGGCCGCGCGTGGCTTGGCCATGGTGGGTCTCCTCGCGGGTGCTGCGGCCTCCGCGACGCTGCGAGGCCCCCTCAGCATCCGCACGTAGAGCGAGTTCCCCCTGCTAACACGTTATTCGGACGCCCGGGCACCCGCACCTCGGGGCCAGGACCCCGCCACCCGATTGCCCCCCTCCCTGTCGCGCCGTGCCTCCCGTTGCCTGCCTGCTGGAGAGGAGTGCAGGCGCAGGCGAGGACGGGAGCGGTGGGTTGCCATGGGAGTGACCGGTAGCACGAGCGCGGAACGACAGAAGCAGGCCGAGGCCGCCGCCGAGCGGTACCGCCGGACCAGCACCGAGCGGCGGACCGTCGAGCGGAAGCAGGACGAGGGGGTGCCGTTCCCGGACTCGCCGGATGCGATCGCCACCCGGGCGGCACGGCTGCTCGACCGCCACGGGGTGCCCGCCGCGGCGGCGGTGGAGAGCATCCGCGAAGCACCGCTGGCAGCGCCCGAAGCGTACGAACGCATCCTCGGCCTCTCCAAGGAGCTCCAGGCATGGAGCTTCCTGCCGCGCGGCACACGGGCGGCACGCACCGTCGCCCGGATCTCGACCCGGGAGAACGGCCGCGAGCTGCCCCTCGGCACCGGCTTCCTGGTGTCGCCGCGCCTGCTCATGACCAACCACCATGTGCTGTCCGACGAGGCGACCGCCCAGCAGTGTTTCGTCGAGTTCGACGCCCAGGTCACCATCGACAACGTCCCCGGTCCGGCCGTCCGGCTCGAACTCGACCCCGGCACCTTCTTCGTCGCCGACGAACGGCTCGACTTCGCCCTGGTCCTGGTCCGCCCCCTCAGCGACAACCGGCCGCCGGGCGAGGCCTTCGGCTGGAACAGGCTCAGCGTCCAGTTCGGCAAGCTGGTCATCGGTGAACCGGTGAACGTCATCGGTCACCCCATGGGCCACCTCAAGGAGATCGCCGTCCGTGACAACGCACTTCAGGTGCGGCTGGACGACTTCCTGCACTACAAGACCGACACCGAGCCGGGGAATTCGGGTTCGCCCGTCTTCAACGACCAGTGGGAAGTGGTGGCGCTGCACCACAGCGGGGTGCCGGAGAAGGACACCCAGGGCCGTACGCTGCGCAAGGACGGCCAGGTCTGGCGCCCCGGCGACGGTGACGACGCCATCAACTGGGTGTCGAACGAAGGCGTACGTATCAGCGCCATCCTGAAACACCTCGCGACCCTGCCGTTCGATCCCGCGCGCCGCACGCTCCTGGCCGAGATGGGCGCGGACTCCGGCCTCCAGGAGACGGTGACGGCCGGGCCACCGGTCCCCGCACCGCAGGCGGCGGCACCCGCACGCCTCGCCACCGCTGCACCGGCCCGCGAAACCGCCGCGGTACGCGCCGGCCTCAGCGCCAGGAAGACGGCCTTCGGCGGGAACCGGCACCTGGTCTTCCTGCACGGCAGGAGCCAGCAGGGCAAGGACCCCGAGGAGCTGCGCCGCACCTGGGCCGCAGGGCTCAACCACGGGCTGACCCGCGCCGCCCTCACCCCGATCGATCCGGCGGACGCCTGGTTCCCGTACTACGGCGACCGGCTCGTCCAGGCCATCCAGCCGCACGAAGCCGCCCCCGGCCCGTCGAGGCGATGGCCGACGGGTCGACGGCGGAGGCCTGCGCACCCGCCGGTCCGGCCAGAGGCACGTACGAGCAGCTGATGGCCGAAGCGGCGGAAGCCGCGGGAATGCCGCGCCAGGACCAGCTCGCCACCGAGCGCTTCGGCGGCTCCCTGGTGGGAGCCCTGCAACGACAGCTGAGCTGGCTGGCTGCCAGGACCGACCTGGACGAGCTGGTCATCGCCACGACCCTCCGGGACGTCGCCGCGTACCTGGACGATCCCGGCGTCCGCGACGCGGTCCTGGATGCCGTGCTCGCCTCGATGCCCACCTCCGGTGAACTCGTCCTCGTCAGCCACAGCCTGGGCACCGTGGTCGGCATGGACCTCATCGAACGGCTCGCGCAGGAACTGGACTTCGCCCTGCTCGTCACCGTCGGCAGCCCCCTCGGCCTGGACAGCGTGTACAGCCGGCTGCTGGCCGGCGGCCCCAAGCGTCCCGAGCGGGTGAACCACTGGCTCAATGCCTGGTGCCCGACCGACGCGGTCGCCATCGGATGTCCGCTGGGCGACAGCTGGCGCGGCGAACTGACGGAGCTGGCCGTCGCCAACGCCCGCGACCGGGCCCACAGCATCGAGGAGTACCTGTCCCACCCGGAGGTGGCCGGCACGATCGGCCGCACCGTCAGCCGCCCGTGACGCGTCCGGGGCCGCCCTGCGTCACTTGTAGGTGATGTCCCAGTGGCTGCTCTCCCGGGCGTAGATGTTGGCGCCGGACTTGTACATCGGCGCACCGTCACCGCGCCTGCCGACGTACCGGAAGGTGCGCTTGATGTACTTCGTGACGCACGGGGTCGGAGAGATGTCGACCTTGTAGCCGTTCCAGTGGCTGTACCGGCCGGCCGCATGACCGGTCTCGGTGCCGCCGGTGATGGTGACCGCGCAGTGGCCGGCCCGCTTGAAGGCGATGATCCCCTTGACCGTACCGGAGTTGATGCGGGTGAAGGAGGTGCAGCGGGGGTTGTTGCGGTTCGAGCAGTGACCGCTGGAGGTCCAGTGGATGCCGGCCGCCCGGAGCCTGGCGGCGGCCTGGGCGTGGGTCAGCTTCGAGCCGCTGGCGGCCGCGGCGTCGGCGGTGAGGACGGGTGCGACGACCGCGGCCGCGGTCAGCGCGACGGCGGCGAGGGTGCTGCGGGCGGACAGGTGTGTGGACACCATGGAGTTCCCTTCGTGACGACGGCTCGAGGTGGGCCGGCCTCGTGTGCCGGACCGCCGGTGCGGGCCGTACGTCGCGGCCCACCTCGCCGCCGAGCATTGCGACGGGCCGGCTGCGGGGGCACCGCCGTCGTCCGGGACGGGAACGCGTGGGACGTCATGGGCGCTGAGCTGCTGGGACGCCCGGACCGCTGAGGCGGTCGTGGGACGCCGGACGCTACTCGGCCACGTAGGTGCAGCCGGTCCACACGAACACCTGGAGCGTGTGGCCGTCCTGCCGGACCCGTTCCGACGTCGGCTCGAAGTGCTCATAGCGGTTGCCGCAGAGCAGCTTGATCGGGGAGGTCATGTCCGGTACGTAACGGACCCTCTCCTCGTCCGGGACGTAGGTGGAGGGACCTCCACGCAGCAGTGCGTTCATTTCGTTCATCAGCATGGCCAACTGCCCTTCTGCGAGCCCGCTCGACTGCGTAACGACCGGTGTGCGGGAAGCCGATGCGCTGCACGCCATTGGACCAGGGGCGCTGTTCGGGAATCCCCTAAAGGGACTGCGGCTTGCCCGGGTCCGACCGCCCGGAGAACGGCACCGGAAAGTCTGGTTGTTTCCCCGGTAGTTGGGGTATGAGGCCTGCTTCGGTGGTTCCGTCCGTGAACGCGTCCTAGTCTCAGCCCGTACAACACCGTGGGGTGTTGTGCTGCGCCGCCGACGTCCGGCGACGGGCGCGCAGGTGCACGGACAGGAGATACCGCAATGATCGACGCGTTACTGCCGGAGACGGTCTCCGCGGCCGAGCTCTTCGGCGAACCGCCGGCCGATGCGCTCCTGCCCGAGGAACGGCCCGTCGTCTCCCGCGCGGTCGACAAGCGGAAACGGGAATTCGCGGCGGGACGCTGGTGCGCCCGCCGGGCGATGGCGAAGCTCGGGGCGCCGCCCGTACCGGTCCTGCCGGGGCCACGCGGGGAACCGCGGTGGCCGTCCGGGCTCGTCGGCGCCCTCACCCACTGCGAGGGCTACGCCGCCGCCGTCGTCGCACGGTCGGCCACGGTGCTCGCCCTCGGCGCCGACGCCGAACCCGCGGAGCCGCTTCCGGACGGTGTCCTGGAGGCCGTGGCGCTGCCCGGGGAGCGCGCCGCACTGCCCCGGGCCGGGCGCGGCGCACCGCCGTTGCCTTGGGACCGGATCCTGTTCAGCGCCAAGGAGTCGGTGTACAAGGCGTGGTACCCGCTGACCGGGCGCCGGCTGGAGTTCGAGGACGCGTTCCTCTCCTTCGAGCCGGACGAGGGGACGTTCACCGCACGGCTCCTGGTGCCCGGATGGCGGCTCGGCGACACCCTGCTGACCGGCTTCCAGGGGCGCTGGGCCGTACGGTCGGGCCTGGTCGTCACCGCGATCGCGGTACCCGCCGACCCGGGCCCCCGGAGCGTGCCGGGCACCGCCCGACAGCCTGCCTCCCGCCCGGGCGGGGGTGCGGCCGGAACGTCACCGCGCGGCCCGGCCGGCGCCGAAGAACGTACCGAGTCCCTGGCGCCCGGACACCCCCAACTTGCGGTAGACGGCCGTCAGATGCTGCTCGACCGTGCGCTGGGTGACGAACAGCTCCTCGGCGATCTCCCGGTTGGTCCCGCCGGCCGCGGCCATCCGCGCCACCTGGGCCTCGCTGGGCGTCAACGACTCCACACCGCTGGAGGTGACCCGGCGCGGACGGGCACCGGTGGCCAGCAGTGCGTCGTTGGCCTGGGCGCGCAGCCGGGCGGCGCTCAGCGAGTACGCCAGATCGAGTCCTTGGCGCAGGGTCTCCCGGGCCGCCTCGGTGTGTCCGCGCGCATGGAGCGCGGAGCCGTAGTCGACCAGCACATGCGCCCGTTCCAGCCGCGCCGGGGAGCCTTCGAGGACGGACAGCGCCTCCTCCAGGATGCCCAGCTTCGCGGGGACGCCCTCGGTCTCCGCGAGGAGCCGCAGAGCGGCGCCCAGCGCATCCGTCAGCGCCCCCTTCCGGGCCTGCTCCACGGCCTCCTCCGCGAGCTCCCTGGCGGGGGCGACGGCACCGAGGGCGAGGTGCGCACGGGCCGCCCACGCCCACCAGGACGACACCGCAGGACTCGTCCGGGTCCACTGCCGCTGCCGTTCCCCGGCCTCCAGGAGGTCCACCAGCGCCGCCTTGGGATCCTGGTGGACGAGGGACAGCCGCCCTCTCGCGCACAGGAACTCGTTCCACTGCCAGGTGTCCAGGATCGTCGAAGGAAAGGCCTGCGTGGCCGCCGCATCGGCGCCGGCCAGATCACCGGAGTCGATCAGCGCATGGATCCGGGTCGCGACGGGCAGCGCGAGCGTGCGGCCCCAGTGGCTGGGCGGCACCACATTGAGCGCCGAGCGGGTGGCCGCCAGCGACTCGGACAGCGCCCCCAGCCGGTACTGCGCCTCGGCCCGCAGCGCCTGGCACAGCCCGTACAGCAGCAGGCGCTGGCTGCGCCGGGTCGCGTCGAGGACCCGCTCGTAGGCGGTGTCCGCCTCATCCGTCAGCCCCGCGTACAGCAGCGCCGTCGCCGCCGTGGTCAGGAAGAACGGCGAGTCGATGCCGGGCACGCTGCGCCTCAGCATCCGGCGGGCCGCCTCGGCCGACTCCTGCGCCCGGTCGGCGCGCACCGAGCAGAGGCCGACGCCGGCGGCGATCAGGGCCCGCTCACCGGGGGTGTCACCGGGCAGAGCGATGTCGAACGGGTACTCCCGCAAGGTCACCGCGAAGCTCTGGAGGTCCTCGGCCGACGCCATCAGCCGCTGCCCCTCCAGAAGGCGCTGGAGATCGGCGTCGAGCACCGTCGGCGCCTGTTCGGCGAGCAGCCGCACCGCCTGGAGGGACTGCCCGCAGCGGAGCAGACCGCCGGCCAGTGCACTGAGCAGCCGGAAGCGCAGGGTCGGTTCCCGCACATGCTCCAGCGCCGCCTGGAGATGCCGGACGCTGGCCTGTGGGTCCACCCCCGCTTCGGCCAGGCCCAGTTCCACGAGGAGAGACGGGTCCTCCGGCGCCGGCCCCTCGTCGGGCAGACAGTGCCGCAGCAGATCCACCGCCAGTGCCGGGGCGCCACGGAACGACGCCTCCCGGGCGGCCTCCCGCAGCACGGTGACCGCCCAGTCCTCGGTGGCCGGCAGCCGCGTCATCAGCAGATGGCCGGCCACCTGCTCGGCGCGCGCCCCCGCGTCCAGCAGCAGGCGGGCGGCGCGCTGATGCGCCTCGGCAAGCTCCTGGGACGCCATGTCCGCGAGGATGACTTCTCTGATCAGCCCGTGGTTGAAGGCCCAGCTCCGGCCGTCGTCGACATCCGCGACCAGACCGTTGGACCGTAGGGCCCGCATCGCGGCGCAGTGGGTCGCGTCGTCCAGTCCGGCCAGCCGTGCGCACACCTCCGGCAGCGCGTCGTCGCCCATGACGGCCAGCGCGCGGGCCGCCGCCGCGGCTGTCTCGGGCTGGCGTCGCAGCACGGAGCGGACCGCCTCGTGGAAGAAGGCACCGTCGTTCGCGGTGACGTACTGGAGGGCGTCGACGGTCGGCGGAGAGCCGGCGAGCCGCAGCACGGTCAGCAGCGAGTGGACGAGCAGGGGATTGCCGCCGGTGATCGACATACACGCGGCGTGGAACCCGTCATCGGCCTGATGGCCGAAGACGGTCTCCACCAACTGGCCGATCCCGCCGGCGGTCAGCGGACCGGGCCGCAGAACCCGGCACAGCGGCTGGCCCGCGATATCGCCGAGGAGCACGGCGTCCGTCGCCTGGTCGCCGGTGCGCTGGGACAGCACCAGCAGGACGGGCAGGCCCTCGATCCGGCGGGCGAGGTGGGTGAGGAAGCGCAGTGAGGCCATATCGGCGCAGTGCGCATCGTCGACCACGATCAACAGCGGTTCCTCGGCCGCCAGATTGCAGGTGAACCAGTACAGCCCGTGCAGCACCGCGTACGACATGTCCTCGGTGGGGAGCACGGCGTCGCCCGGGAGGGTTTCGCTGCTGAGTGCCTGTGCGGCGGTGCGGGCGCTGCCGGTCAGCAGCCGGTCGAGCTGTGCTTGGTCGAGGCCGGCGAGCAGCGGTGCGAAGAGCTGGCGCACGACGCCGAACGGGAAGTCGCGCTCCAGGGCGTTGCCGCGCGCTTCCAGCACCCGCAGCCCGTCGACGGAGGGCCCGGTCGCAAGCCGGTGCAGCAGCAGGCTCTTACCGATGCCGACGACGCCTTCGAGCAGCGCGATTCCGCCGGATCCGGCGCGGGCGTCCTGCGCGAGGGCGGAGAGGGAGGAGAGCTCCTCCTCCCGGTTGACCAGCTTCAACCGGTCCCGTTGGCATTCGAACGCGTCGGTCGGTATCGCGTCGGTCATCGGGAGTCTCCTCTGTCCGCACCCGCACCCGGCACGGTTGTGCCGGGCAGTCCGCCGCGGGCAGGGACGCAGCGTGCGGGAGGCTGCCGACCGGCGGCCGGTCCGGCCCCGCGCAGGCCCCGCAGGGGACGCGGCGACGGCCTGGTACGCCGGGATACCGCGTGTCCATGACTACGTCCTTGCCCTCTCCCCGTGGCGACGCTTTCTCCTAGTTTCTCCTATATGGAATGAACGGGAGGCCTCCGAGGGTTCCCAGCAGGCGAACCTTGGACGAAGATCGCTCCCCGGGGGCCGTACCGCCCGTGCCGGAGCACGCCATCCGGCCGGTCCCCGCGCCGGCAACCGGATGAGAGCGCTATCAGCAGGGTCGACTCTAACCGGACCGTCGGCCGGTTTGTGAGACCTCTGCACCGCCGGGGGCGAGGTCGAAGGGAAGTGACGCACCATCAACTCTGCTTCGAGTGGGGTGAAATGGGAGCTGGGTCCGGATCGCGAGCTCTCCGGACGTCACTGCGGTTCCCCGGAAGGGGGAGCACGAAAGCGGGGCGTCCCCCCGAGGACGCCCCGCTGCACTACCGGTTGAGCCAAAGCCTTATGACGCCCGGGAGTTGGGCACACCCGGCGCGGTCCGTGTGCCGGGGACGGCCGACGAGGCGCGAGACGCCGCACTCTCGGAGCGCGGTCCCACGGGGCGCTGCCGGGGCGTGCCGGTCCGACGGCTGCGGCTGCGCGGATTGTCGGAGTCCTTGACGAACTCGGGCAGGACCCTGGGCGGCCAGCTGCCGATGGTGAGCATCCCCATGGAGTGCGCCCGGGCGACCAGCGCGGCACGGTTGGGCGCCTTGAGCCTGCGCAGCATCAGGCCGACGTGGTACTCCACGCCCTGCCTGCTCAGGTAGAGCCGGCCGGCCAGTTGCACCGTCGAGGCACCGCTGGCGACGCCTTCGAGGATCTGCGCATCGAGTTCGGTGAGCAGCTGACGGCGGCCGGACGGGGCATCGTCCTGCCCGGTCAGTGTTGCCGACTCGTCGTCGGGCCGGACCACGACGACGAAGGACGGGGCCTGTTCGCGCTCACTTCGCACGGCGATGCCGGTCAGTTCGCCGGAGAACGGCCCTTCCTGGTCCCGGATTCCCACCATCCTCTCCACGAACCGGGCGCGCTGACCGTCGGCGAGCCGGGCGAAGTGCCGGTTCAGCAGTCCGGGAGCGCTGGGGTGGAGAAGCGAGTAGAGGCTGCGTCCACACGCTTCGGTGGAGTCCTGGCCGAAGAGCCGGAAGAAGTCCGCGTCGGCGGCCACTATCGCCAGTGAGGCATCAAGGCTCGCCATACAGGTCTGTTGGTGGTCGGGTGTGCGTCTTCCCGTCACAGGCACGGCCTGGTCGGACGCACGCGGGGGGTGGGGGGTGGCGTGGTGAGGGGTCGCCGCCGGATCGGCGTAATGCTGGGATGTCAAGGGAGCTACCGTCTTTCTGCGGTCGACGCACCGGGAAATCCGGGCGTCGAATGAGGCATTGGTCGTCCCCGCTCCTTCGGTCTACGGAGCGAAGTGCCCTTCTTTGCATTGGTATTCCGCTGACCCAGAGCCTAGGAACGCCACAACCCGGCAGTCAACGCGGCAAGTGGCAAATAGCAAAACACTGTGGTGTCCCGGTGCGGTGGTTCGGTGTCAATACGGTGCGGTAGCAATAACTCTTTGTCATAGCCGGATTGCCCAAAGAGGCAGAGGTCGCTGGGCGACGCCGCCCGGAGACCGTAAAAGAGGTGGACGCCGCGTCAGTAAGGCGCCGCCGCGGGCAAGGGGCCGGGCTGCCCTTCGAGTTCATGCAATGCGTCGGCGAGCTGCGCCCTTCCGGGAATTGACATCTTCCGGTAGCAATTCGTCAGATGCTTTTCCACGGCCCGGCACGTGATGTTCAACTCGTCGGCGATCACCTGGTTCGTCAGCCCGGAGGCGGCCAGCTCGGCCACCTTCCGCTCCGCCGGGGTCAGTTGACCGCGGGCCGCCTCGGGGGCCGGCGGCGCCTTGGCGAGCAACTCCTCGGCGCGGCGGGCCAGCCACGGGAGGTCACACTCCACCGCTTCCGTATGGGCACGGCGCAGCGCCGCCCGCCCACGGGAGTCCGCCGCGCCGAGCCGCTCCCCGTGATCCAGCAGGGCCTGACAGAGCTCGAAGCGGTTGGCGGACAGCTGAAGCACCTCCACCGCCTCCGCCAGCACCTCGGTGCCGCCCCGGCCCTCGACCATCTGACCGTGGACTCGCAGCGCCCGCCCGAGCGGCCCCGGCGCGCCCCAGGTCCGGGCCCGTTCCACCTCCAGGGAACTGAGCTCGACGGCCTGCTTCCGCTCGCCGAGGTAGAGATGCAGATACGCGGCGGCCGAGGCCCAGGGGAGCAGCGCCGGATTGACCCATCCGCACTGTTCAAGACGGCGCCCGGCGTCGAGGAAGCAGGCCAGCGCGGACTCCAGATCGCCCTTGTGCGCCACGCTCTGCCCCTTCAGCATGGACAGCACCGACCAGACATACGGATCCTCCTCGGACCGGTACTTGACCGCGAGCAGCCGGTCGGCGAGCTCATGGTCCCTGGTCAGGATCGCGACCGAGGCCAGCGTCATCGACGAGACCGTGAAGACCTCCTCGTGCTTCTCCCCGGCCAGTTCGAAGGCCGTGAGCGCCTGCTTCTTCGCATCCGTCAGACGGCCCCTGGCCAGCGAGACGAGCGCCCGCTCGGTGCCGATCAGCGCCTGTTCCACACGGTTCTGCCGCCCCGCCGCGTTCTTCTGGACCGCATCGAGCCACGCGCTCAGACCGTCGACCGAGTCCGCGGCCACCAGGCTGGCCACCACCAGCGGCAAGGTGGTGTGCACATGCCCGGGAAGGGCCGGCTCGTGCTCCAGGACGCGATTGGCCAGCGGCGCCACCTCATCGGCGGGCAGCGCGTTGGCGAAGGTCGCGGCGCCGAGCAGCGGGGCGAGCAGTTCCCGCTCGGCCACGGTGTCGGTCTTCGGCTCGGGCCCCAGATCGACGAGCCGGGCCACCGAGTCGGTCAGTTGCTCCGGGTCCGGCAGCGCCGACTGGCGGAGCCGGGCCTCCAGCCGCAGCGCCAGCTCACGGTCAGACCCCTGGAGGCGATCTTCGGGCCCGAGCGCGTCCGCAGCCTCCCGCAGCAACTCGTCGACCGGCAGCAGCGTCGAGGCGAACGCGCTGGGCGCCAGCCGGACCACGGCCCGGGCGCGCTGCACCGGACCGTCGAGCAACAGCACGGCCTGGGCGATATGCCGTACGGACGCGTACGGGGCGAAACTCCGCTCCGACGTGGCCAGGTCCACCAGCAGCTCCGCCCGGTCGCCGTCCGGCGGGCTGTCCGTCAGCGCCCGCCGCAGATAGCGCGCGGCGACCTCGGGGGCGCCCCTGCGCTGCGCGGCGCGGGCCGCCGCGCGCAGCACCTCGGTCGCCCAGCCGTACGTCGGTGCGGTCAACGCCATCAGATGCCGCGCCACCTGCTCGGGCGGCCGCCCGGCGCGGTGCAGCAACTCGGCCGCCAGGGCATGCAGAGCGGTCCGCTCCTCCGGGGGCACGCCCTCCGCCACCGACGCCTGCACGAGGGGGTGGACGAACCGGGGGCGCTGTATGCCGATCGTCAGACCGAGATCCGCCAGCTGCCGCAGGGCCTGGTCCCGCCGGGCGGGGGCCAGTGCGGCCATCGTGCTCAGCAGCTCCGGGGCGGTGTCGTCGCCGAGCACGGCCATGGCCCTGGCGACCTTCCTGACCTGCTCCGACTGTGCGTCCAGGCGCAGCAGCAGCCGGCGTTGCAGGGAGACCGGGCGGAGCGCCGCGACCGCTTCCGCGTTCTCCGCGGTTGGCTCGATGTTCCGCGGCGCAGCGTCCGCCAGCAGACATCTCAGAAGCAGCGGATTGCCGCCGGTGGCCCGGTGGCAGACCGCGGCGAAGGCCTCGTCCACCGATGCCCCGTAGTACCGCCGGACCAGCTCGCGGGAGTCGTCCGGAGCGAGGTTCCCCGGGCGCAGCACGTGCGTGGCGCGCTCGACGACGCCCTGGACGTCCGGATGCCCGGCGAAGGTGTCGCCCTCGCGGACGGCACACACCAGCAGCACCGGCATGCCCGTAAGCCGCTCGCTCAGGTGCCGCAGCCACCGGAGGGTCACCGGGTCCGCCCACTGAAGTTCGTCGACCAGCATCAGCACCGGCTGGTCGTGGGCCATGTTCCCCAGGAGCGCGGTGAGGCCGTCCAGGGCCTGCTCGGCCGGTTCCGCGCTGCCGCCGGGCCAGCCGGCGTCCAGGGCGTTGCGGGCGCGGCCCGCGGCTCCCGAGGTCCAGCGTGCCCTCTTCTCCGGCGGTGCCTGCCGCAGCGCCGGCTCCAGGAGCTGGCGGGCCACCCCGAGGGAGAAGTGCCGCTCCATCGGCGCCGCGCTCACCCTCAGGTGCTGCGCCCGCTGCGCCGTGCCGAGTTCGCCGATGCCGTCGAGGAGGGCTGACTTGCCGACCCCCAACGGACCGCTGACCAGTACCAGAGCGCCTGCTCCGGTTCTCAGGGCGGAGGCTGCCAGGTCCAGTTCAGCCTCGCGGTCCAGCAACATCAGGTTCAGATCCCTTCAGACCGCGAGACGTGGTCGCAGCGGCGGGGCGGAGGGTGCCGCACATTCTGTGAGTACCGGGGAGGCGGCCGGGGGATTTCCCGGGGGCACCACCGTGGGCGCGCAGGGTGCGCACGGATACCGACAGACCACCGCGAGGGCGCTGGAGGAGGGGCAGGAAGCGCAAAAATCCGGCGGGGCCGCGCGGTCAAGGCAGCCTGTCGGGTATTCGCCGCTCACGCCGAGCGCCCGGCGTGTATTGCGGTTAGCTGGTTTCTGTTGTCACTTCCTGACGGCGTTCACCTTCCAACGGCGGTGCGGGGCACGGGAATTTCGTCATTCCCCGTAACAAGGTTGCCACATCGCTCCGGGAAGCCTTCGACGGCCCCTGAGCGGTGTGCCCGGACGGCAATGCGAAGGTGGCTCTCGTGAACCACGGAAGAAGCGTAAGGAAATACTCGGCAGTAGGGTGCCGTGCGGAGCGGATGTAGCTACGAACGGCTTCCGTCACGAATTTCCTTGTGGGGGTCTCCGGCTCGGTACGGGTTTTGCTCCGAGCGGCACCGGCACCATGGATCACACGGTGACGGCACAGCAGAATTCAGCTTCGAGGCTGCCGAGTCGCAACGATGTGACCAATGCTACGCACCCATCTCGGGTGCACTGCGAGGCTCTTGAGGAGAATCTGAGGCTTCGCATGTGCCGGCGCTGCCGGCTTGTGGCCGGGCCGGGCGGTTGAGCCGGCCGCCTGTCGGGGGGTGGTGAACGGGCGGCCGCACCCTGAACCTCTCAGTCGCGCCTGTCCGGCTGTCTGACAAGTTCAGACGCATCGTGGAACTCCAGGTGAGGGGGTGTCAACCAAAGCAACCACCCGTATTGCGCCGCAGGACGTCCTGAATCGTATCCACGCAGGTCACAGCGGGTCTGACGGCCTCCGGGCGGGCTTGTTCGGCCACTCTTCTAGGGAAAATCACAGACCTCACCCGGGATCATTGACCCCTTCCGCGAGGTCGCCCCAGGATGCGACCCATGGTCGAGCTGGACAGCAGGGCAGCAGGGACACCGTCGCGGCGCGTCAATGCGATGGAGGCCGTGCTGAGTCATCTGCGGGGCGCCATCGAGCGCGGCGACTATGCGGTCGGGGACAAGCTCCCGTCGGAAGCGGAGCTGAGTCAGCGGTTCGAAGTGAGCCGCTCCGTCGTCCGTGAGGCCCTACGGGCCGTACAGGCGCTGGGGCTGACCGCCTCCCGTGCCGGCAAGGGCACTTACGTCGCCTCGTGCGGTGCCACGGACGACCCCACCTTCGGTGCGTACTCCTCACGTGACCTCGTCGAGGTCCGCCGGCATGTCGAGATCCCTGCCGCCGCCTACGCCGCCGCCCGCCGGACCCAGGACGACCTGGATGTCCTCGAACGGCTGCTGGAACGGATGGAGCGGCAGACCGACACCACGGCCTGGGTCGCCCTGGACACCCTGTTCCACATCTCCCTGGCGCAGGCCTCCGGAAACCCCGTGTTCCGCAAGGTCATTGAGGAGATCAGGGACGCCCTCGCCCGGCAGTCCACCTTCCTCGACCAGCTCGCCAGGGACCGCCGCGAGGAGTCGAACCAGGAGCACCGTGCGATCGTCGAGGCGGTCGTCGAGCGCTCCGAGGAGGGGGCGGCCAAGGCCATGACCGCCCACCTGGAGCATGTCGAGTCGGCGCTGAACATCATCGTCCGGCCGGCGAGCCCCGACGGCCTCGCACCGTAGCCGTCGGCCGGACTGCCGCCTCTTGCTTGCTTATGCTACTTTTTGCTCGTGAGTGCGAAGAGGGCGGTCGACCAGGGCGGAAGCGGCGGGCGGACCTTCACCGAGGAGGCCAGGCGCGCCCAGATCGTGCGGGCGGCCATCGACGCGGTGGCCGAGTACGGCTATCCGAACACCTCGTTCAGCAAGATCGCCCAGCGGGCCGGGCTGAGCAGCACCGGCATGATCTCGTACTACTTCGCGGGAAAGGCCGAACTCTTCGCCGAGGTGGTCTCCACGGTCCTGCGCGCCGCCGAGGAGTTCGTCGGACCCCGTCTACAGAGCGAGCAGACCTACCGGGGCAAGCTCCGCGCCTACATCGAGTCCAACCTCGACTTCATGGCCAAGTACCCCGGGCACACGCTCGCCCTGGCCGAGATCCTGCTCGGCACCCGTGACCGCGACAGCCTCCCGGTCGGCGCCATCAACCAGGCCACCGCCTCCCTCGACACCCTCGTGGACTTTCTGGAGAAGGGGCTGGCCGCGGGTGAGTTCGAGAACGTGGAGCCGCGCGTGATGGCCGTGGCCATCCGCGGAGCCATCGACAACACCATGCGGCACCACATGCTCACGCCGGACATCGACCTCGAAAGCTACGGCAGTCAGCTCGCCGACATCTTCGACCGCGCCACCCGCCCGTCCGCCTCCTGAACGGCGCCGCACAGCGCCGTTCAGGAGCGCACGGCCGGCCCGCCTACGGAAGCGTCCGCATCCCCGCGACCAGGGTCCTGGCCTGCACATTCAGCTGATGGCTGTACTTGAGCAGCTCATTGACCTGACGCAGCGTCACCCAGTGGAAGTCCTCCGGCGTCTCCGTCGGGAAGTCCTCGTCCACCTCGATGACCAGATAGCGGCTCCGGGCGTGCCGGAAACGGCCGCCCTCCTCCGACAGCACGGCATCGAACAGCGTCCGCTCCGGACTGCGCTCCAGCACCACATCGAGATAACGAGGCCGGTCCTCGGCGGGCAGATGGGCGTAACTGGCCGGAGTGCACTGCACGGTGGGCCCGAGCTCCACCACATCGTGGAACCCCGGCTCGACCCGTGCGCTCAGCAACGCGTGCGGCACCCCATGGATCCGCTTCACCAGCAGCGCGGCCGTCCCCAGCCCATGCGGTTCGAGCAACGGCTGCGACCAGGCCGGCACCTCACGGCGGTGTGAGCTGACATCGACGGCGACAATGCTGAAGAAGCGCCCACTCTCATGCGAGATCGCGTCCTCCGAACGCCGCCAGCCGTCCGTCTCCCGCAGCGGCAGCGGATCGGTGGTGATCTCGTGCCGGGCCCGCCGCCCGGTGAGCCAGCTGCGGATCTCCGTGGCGGAGTGCAGACCGGCATGCGCCGTAGCGGAGCCGACCCGCCAGTCCGGGAAGCAGGAGAGCACCGTACGGGCATCCATATTCACCAGATCGGGACAGCGCAGCAGCGCACCGAGCTGGCCCAGTGTGAGCCAGCAGAAATCCTCGCCCGCCTCGACCTCGGGGCCCACCTCGACCACCATGTTGCGGTTGCGCTTCCGGAAGAACCACGAGCCCTGCTCGGACTGGAGCACATCGGCCACCACCCGACGCGGATCGGCATCGATGAAACAGTCCATGTACGGCACCGCGGAACCACCGTGCACCCGCGTGTAGTTGCTCTTCGTGGCCTGCACCGTCGGGGAGAGCTGCACACCGTTGATGTTCCCCGGCTCCGGCTTGGCCTGCATCAGACAGTGCAGCATCCCGTCGATCTCGCGGACCGCGATCCCGAGCACACCGATCTCCGGCTGGTGGATGATCGGCTGGCACCAGGCGCGGACCGGACCGTAGTCGGAGCGCACCCGGACACCCTCGACGGAGAAGAACCGCCCGCTGTCATGCCGCAGATTTCCGGTGTCGGGCGCGAAGTTCCAGCCCTTCAGCTCCCCGAACGGGATCCGGTCGACCCGGAGCGCATGGCGGCGCTGCCGCTCCTCGAACCACGCGTGGAACGCCTCATTGCTTAACACCCCGCCCTCGGTGGCCAGCGCGGACACGGCCAGCCGGGCCGACAGTGGCACAGCCCGCCGGGACGACAGTGCGCCACCCGATGTACGCAACGGCTCCGCGATGCTGTCCCTCTGCATTACTGCGCCCTTCCACGCCGAGTTGAGTAGGGAGGTGCGTACGGCCCGCTACGGCCGACCCCTCCCCTCGCAGCCTGCACCGCGGAGTCCTGGCATTCACCTAGTCTCTGCGGCTTGTCCGCCAAGGGCAGTGCGGCTATGGAGACGCGAAGCCCGGACGGTCAGCGGTGGCCCGGAGCCGTGCGCCGCATGCCCGGGGCGGACGGGGCCCACCACGACGGAAGCCCTGCTCAGGGCGGTACGGAAGGCCTCCCCGGCGCGCCTAGGAGTTCCCCTAGAGGTGACCTCCGGCCCACCGTTCCGGGCCCACCGCTGTGGAACGGTGAACTCAAGCCGTGACGGTGTGACTTCGGGTTGGGAGTGCGATTGATGAACGGGTCGGAAACCGCGGGCCCCACGATCCCCTCGCCACACGGCGAACCGATCGCGGTCGTCGGCCTTTCCTGCCGCCTGCCCGGGGCAGCCGATCCCGACGCCTACTGGGACCTCCTCCGCGAAGGCCGGAGCGCCGTCACACCGGCGCCGGCCGACCGAGGGACCGCGGAACTCCTGGCACGGTCAGGAACATCCGCCCCCGCACACGGCGGATTCCTCGACGACGTCGCCGGGTTCGACGCCGCCTTCTTCGGGATCTCCCCACGCGAGGCGCAGTCGATGGACCCCCAGCAGCGACTCGCCCTGGAGCTCGGCTGGGAAGCCCTGGAGAACGCCCGTCTCCGCCCGGCACGGCTCACCGGCCACCGCACCGGGGTGTACATCGGAGCCACCGTCGAGGACTACGCCGTACTCGTGCACCGGCAGGGCCCCGCAGCGCTCGACCACCACACTCCCACCGGCCTCAACCGCGGACTCATCGCCAACCGTCTCTCCTACCACCTCGGCCTGCGCGGCCCCAGCATGACCCTGGACACCGCACAGTCCTCCTCGCTCGTGGCGGTCCAGACCGCGTGCGACAGCCTGCGCAGCGGAGACTGTGACATCGCCCTGGCGGGCGGGGTCCACCTCAACCTCGCCCCCGAGACCACCCTCGCCATGGCCCGCCTCGGCGCACTCAGCCCCAGCGGCTTCTGCCACACCTTCGACGCCCGCGCCGACGGCTTCGTACGCGGCGAGGGAGGCGGCCTCGTCGTCCTCAAACCACTCGCCAGGGCCGTGGCGGACGGCGACCACGTCTACTGCGTGATCCGCGGCGGAGCGGTCAACAACGACGGCGGCGGACCCGGCCTCACCACCCCCGACGCCTCCGCACAGGAAGACGTACTGCGGCTGGCCTGCGCACGCGCCGGTATCCACCCCGGCGACATCGACTATGTGGAGCTGCACGGCACCGGCACCAAGGTCGGCGACCCCATCGAGGCGGCCTCGCTCGGCGCCGCACTCGGCACCGACCCCCGGCGCTACACCCCCCTGCGGGTGGGCTCGGTCAAGACCAACATCGGACACCTGGAGGGCGCCGCCGGCATCGCCGGCCTGCTGAAGGTGGTCCTGTGCCTGGAGCACGGCCACCTCGTCCCGAGCCTGAACTTCGCGACCCCCCCTCCCGCCATCCCGCTGGACAGCCTGAACCTGCGCGTGCAGACGGAGTCGGCGGCATGGACCGCGCAGGAGGGGCGCCAACTCCTTGCGGGTGTCTCGTCGTTCGGTATGGGCGGGACGAATGCGCATGTGATCGTCGAGCAGGCTGAGGGAGTGGGGCGGGCCGAGGGGGAGGGGACTGGTTCCGCTCGGCCGTCGGGTGCTGATGTGGGTGTGGTGGTGCCGTGGGTGGTGTCCGGGCGCTCCGGTGAGGCGTTGGTGGCGCAGGCGGAGCGGTTGGCGGCGTGGGTGACGGACGCGGGTGCGGGCGCGGGTGCCGGTGCCGGCGGTGGTGGTGTGTCGCCGGTGGACGTGGGTTGGTCGTTGGTGGCGTCGCGGTCGGTGTTCGAGCACCGGGCGGTGGTCGTGGGCGCGGATGTGGGCGAACTGGCGTCGCAGCTACGGGAGTTGAGCTCAGCGGGTGCGGCGGGTGCGGCGGGTGATCCGGGGCGGACGGTGTTTGTGTTCCCGGGGCAGGGTTCGCAGTGGGTGGGGATGGCGGTGGAGTTGCTGGATTCTTCGCCGGTGTTTGCGGCGCGGTTGGCGGAGTGTGAGGCGGCGTTGGGGCCTTTCGTCGACTGGTCGTTGGGTGCGGTGTTGCGGGGGGTTGAGGGCGCGCCGGGGCTTGACCGGGTGGATGTGGTGCAGCCCGTGTTGTGGGCCGTGATGGTGTCGTTGGCTGAGGTGTGGCGGGCGTATGGGGTGGAGCCCGCGGCGGTGGTGGGTCACAGCCAGGGGGAGATCGCCGCGGCGTGTGTGGCGGGCGGGTTGAGTCTGGCGGATGGTGCCCGGGTCGTGGCGCTGCGGAGCGAGGCCCTCCGGGCGTTGTCCGGGCGGGGCGGGATGGTGTCGGTGGGGCTGTCGCCCTCCGACGTGGAGGAGCTGATCGGGCAGTGGCAGGGCGGCAGCCGGATCTCCGTAGCCGCCGTGAACGGCCCGTCGTCGGTGGTGGTGTCGGGTGATGCGGATGCGCTGGATGAGCTGATCGATGAGTGCCGGGACCGTGACGTGCGCGCCCGACGTATCGAGGTGGATTACGCCTCGCATTCGGCGCATGTGGAGTCGCTTCGTGCGGAGTTGGCCGAAGCACTGGCACCAGTGACGCCGCAGACCTCGTCCGTGCCGCTGTTTTCCACGGTGACGGGGGACTGGCTGGACACGGCGCAGATGGATGCCGATTACTGGTTCACGAACCTGCGGCGGACGGTCGAGTTCGCGCCCGCCGTGCACGCTCTCGCGGCCGCTGGTCACCGCACGTTCGTGGAGGTCAGCCCGCATCCCGTGCTGACCGTTCCGCTGGAGGAGACGGTCGAGGCCGCGGGCGTCGAAGCCGTAGTGACCGGGACCCTGCGGCGGAACGACGGAGGACTCTCCCGCCTCTACGCCTCCCTCGGTGAGCTGTACGCACACGGTGTGGACGTGGACTGGTCCCCGGCCTTTGCCGCTCACCGTCCCCAGCTCGTCGACCTGCCCACCTACGCCTTCCAGCGCGAGCGGCACTGGATACCGGATGCCGTGGAGCAGCACCCCGGCCGGCTCACCGCCGACGAGCCGGTCCCGCCCGCCGAGGCCAGGACCGGCGGCTCCGCTACGCGCCGGCCGACGCTCGACCTTGTGCGGGAGAACGCCGCGGTGGTGCTCGGCCATCGGGACCCGTCCGCGATCAATGCCGGGTGGACGTTCAAGGACCTGGGCTTCGACTCGGTCACCTCGGTGGAGTTGCGTAACCGGCTGAACCGCGTGCTCCCGGTGCGGTTGCCGTCCACGGCGCTGTTCAACCACCCCTCGCCCGCTCGCCTGGCCCACTTCGTCGACACCGAAGTCCTCGCCGGTACCGACGCCGTCGACCACCCCACCGAGCACCCCACCGGACACGCCATCGAGCGCGGGCACGGACCAGCAACCGACCCCGACGAGCCGATCGCCATCGTCGCGATGGCCTGCCGCTACCCCGGGGGCGTGCGCTCGCCCGAAGAGCTGTGGGAGGTCCTGCGGGGCGGGGTGGACGCGGTGTCGCCGTTCCCCACCGACCGGGGCTGGGACACCGACGGGCTGTACGACCCCGATCCAGGACGGTCGGGCACCAGCTATGTGCGCGAGGGCGGCTTCATCGACGCCGCCTCCTTCGACGCCGGGTTCTTCGGGATCTCCCCGCGCGAAGCCCTGGCCATGGACCCCCAGCAGCGGCTCCTCCTGGAGACCTCGTGGGAGGCGCTGGAGCGGGCAGGCATCGACCCGACCGGGGTGCGCGGCAGTCTGACGGGTGTGTTCGTCGGTGCCATGGCGCAGGAGTACGGCCCGCGTCTGCACCAGGCGGGCCACAACATCGAAGGCCATGTCCTGACCGGAACGGCCGGGAGCGTCGCCTCCGGACGCATCGCCTACACCCTCGGTCTCGAAGGGCCCGCCGTCACCGTCGACACGGCGTGCTCCTCCTCCCTGGTGGCGCTGCACCTCGCCGCGCAGGCGCTGCGCGCCGGAGAGTGCACCCTCGCGCTGGCCGGAGGGGCGACGGTGATGTCCCGCCCCGGCATGTTCGTGGAGTTCAGCCGGCAGCGCGGCCTCGCACCGGACGGGCGGTGCAAACCGTTCGCCGCTGCCGCCGACGGCACGGCATGGGGTGAGGGCGCCGGGATCCTGCTGCTGGAGCGCCTGTCGGACGCGCGCCGTAACGGCCACCCGGTGCTTGCGGTGATCCCTGGGAGCGCCACCAACCAGGACGGCGCCTCCAACGGTCTCAGCGCCCCCAACGGCCCTTCGCAGGAACGGGTCATCCGTGCCGCGCTCGCCACGGCCGGACTACGGCCGTCGGACGTCGATGCGGTCGAGGCGCACGGGACCGGGACGACGCTCGGCGACCCCATCGAGGCGCAGGCGCTGCTCGCCACCTACGGGCGGGAGCGGGAGGCGGAACGGCCGCTGTGGCTCGGCTCGCTCAAGTCGAACATCGGTCACACCCAGGCCGCGGCCGGTGTCGCCGGAGTCATCAAGATGGTGCTCGCCCTGCGCCACGGCGTCCTGCCGGGAACGCTGCACGTGGACGCGCCCTCACCGCATGTGGACTGGTCGGCGGGCACGGTACGGCTGCTCACCGCGGCCCAGCCGTGGGAGGCGAACGGTCAGGTTCGCCGGGCCGGCGTCTCGTCGTTCGGTATCAGCGGCACCAATGCGCATGTGATCGTGGCACAGCCGCCGGCGGACGCCTCGTACGACGCCGAAGGGGTGGGCGGCGCCTCCGACACGGCGGTGGTGCCCTGGGTGGTGCACGGTCGGACCCCGGAGGCCCTGCGCGCACAGGCAGCTGCGCTCGCTGCCCATCTGGCCACCCTCCCGGACGCCGCACCGTTCGACGTGGCGCACTCCCTCCTCACCACCCGCGCCGCACTGGAACACCGCGCCGTGGTCATCGGCGAGACCCGCGCCGCGCTGCTCGCGGACCTGCACGCCGTGGCCGAGGGAGACCCCGGCCCCCGTACGGCCACCGGCTCCGTACCCACCACCCCCGGCTCGGGACCGGTGTTCGTGTTCCCGGGCCAGGGTTCGCAATGGCTCGGCATGGCAGTGGAGTTGCTGGACTCGTCGCCGGTGTTTGCGGCTCGGTTGGCGGAGTGTGAGGCGGCGCTTGAGCCGTTTACCGACTGGTCCTTGAGTGCGGTGTTGCGTGGGGTGGAGGGCGCGCCGGGGTTGGACCGGGTGGATGTGGTGCAGCCCGTGTTGTGGGCGGTGATGGTGTCGCTGGCCGAGGTATGGCGGGCGTATGGGGTGGAGCCCGCGGCGGTGGTGGGTCACAGCCAGGGCGAGATCGCCGCGGCATGTGTGGCCGGCGGGCTGAGCTTGGAGGACGGCGCCCGGGTCGTCGCGCTGCGGAGCAAGGCTCTCCGCGCGCTGTCGGGGCGGGGCGGAATGGTGTCGGTGGCGCTGCCCCGGCCCGACGTGGAGGAGCTGATCGAGCAGTGGCAAGGACGGATCTCGATAGCGGCGGTCAATGGGCCGTCCTCGGTGGTGGTCTCCGGTGATGGTGATGTTCTGGGCCGGTTGGTGGAGGAGTGCCGCCGGCGTGAGGTCCGTGCGCGACGTATCGAGGTGGATTACGCCTCGCACTCGGCGCAGGTGGAACAGATCGAGGAAACGCTGAGGGAGGTTCTGGCACCGGTCGCTCCACGGCCCTCGTCCGTGCCGCTGTTCTCCACGGCCACCGGGGACTGGCTGGACACCGCGGACATGGACGCGGAGTACTGGTACGCGAACCTGCGGCGGACCGTGGAGTTCGCGCCCGCCGTCCAGGCTCTCGCGACCGCCGGTCACCGCACGTTCGTGGAAGTCAGCCCGCACCCCGTCCTGACCGTCCCGTTGCAGGAGACCGTCGAGGCCGCGGACATCGACGCGGTGGTCACCGGGACCCTGCGCCGCGACGACGGAGGACTCTCCCGCCTCTACACCTCCCTCGGCGAGCTGTACGCACACGGCGTCGACGTCGACTGGTCCCCCGTGTTCGCCGCCCGCCGCCCGCGGTGGGTGGAACTGCCGACGTACGCATTCCAGCGGCAGCGCTTCTGGCCGGCGCCGGACGCTCCGGCCGTGGCCGCGTCCCCTGAGGAAGCGGCGTTCTGGACGGCCGTCGGGGACGAGGACGCGGAAGCGTTGGCGGGCACCCTCGGGCTGCCCGGTGCCGAGGCGCTGAACGAGGTGCTCCCCGCGCTCTCGTCGTGGCACCGGAACCGGCGGCAGCGCGATACCGCGGACGGCTGGCGCCACCGCATCGTCTGGCGGCCCCTTACGGAGCCGCCCGCGCGAGGCCTAGACGGCACCTGGCTCCTGGTGATCCCGGCCGGCTACGAGCAGGACGCGCTGGTGCTCGCCGCACGCGACGCGGTGGAGAAGGCGGGCGCGCGCACCTGCTCGCTGACGGTCGACGACGGCACCGGGCTCGCGGAGCGGCTGCGCGCCGAGACCGGTCCGGTCGCGGGAGCGGACGATGGCCCGTTCGCGGGGCCGGTCGACGGCCCGTTCGCGAGGCGCGTCGGGGGAACGTTCGACGGTGTGCTGTCGCTGCTGGCCCTGGACGACCGGCCGGACCGTGCCCATCCCTGCGTTCCCGCCGGCCTCTCGCTGTCCCTCGCACTGCTCCAGGCGCTCGGCGACGCCGGGATCGATGCCCCGCTGTGGTGCGTCACCCGCGGCGCGGTCGCCACCGGCCTCACCAACGACGACTCCGCCGCCCACACCCTCCATGGCTGCGGCGACGAGGACGGCGCCCCCGCGAACCCCGACCAGGCCGGCATATGGGGCCTCGGCCGGGTCGCAGCACTGGAGCACCCGGAGCGCTGGGGCGGCCTCATCGATATGCCCACCGACGGGGCCGTTGACCGGTCAGCGGAACTGCTTGCGCGCACCCTGGCGGCCAGCGGCCTGGGCAACGGCGACCAACTCCCCGGCCTGGGCGACGAGGACCAACCCCCCGGCCTGGGCGACGAGGACCAACTCGCTGTCCGGGGCGGCACCCTGTACGGGCGGCGGCTCATCCCCGCACCGCTCACCGGTAAGTCCCCGCGGCGCTCCTGGCGGCCTCGCGGCACCGTGCTCGTCACCGGTGGCACGGGCGCACTCGGCGCCCATATCGCCCGCTGGCTCGCCGCCAACGGTGCACAGCATCTCGTCCTCACCGGCCGTCGTGGAGACGATGCCCCCGGTGTGGCCGGGCTGCGCAGCGAGCTGCGGGATCAGGGCGTTCAGGTCACCGTCGCTGCCTGCGACATCGGCGACCGGCAAGCGGTGGCGGAACTGGTACGGCAGACCGAACGGGACGGGGAGCCGATCCGGGCCGTCGTGCACGCCGCCGGGGTCAGCGCCCTCGGCCCGCTGGCGGAGGCCGGCCCGGATGACCTCGCGGCGGCGCTCGCAGGCAAGGTCGCCGGAGCCGACCACCTCTCCCGCGTACTCGATCCCGCACAACTCGACGCCGTCATCTACTTCTCCTCCATATCCGGCACCTGGGGAGTGGCCGACCACGGTGCGTACGCCGCAGCCAACGCGCTCCTCGACGCCCGTGCGGAACGCGGCCGGGCCGACGGAGTACCGGTGCTGTCGATCGCCTGGGGACCATGGGCAGGCGGCGGAATGATCGCCGACTCGCTCCATGACGTGCTGCGCCGCCGCGGCGTCCCCGTCATCGACCCGGACACCGCGCTCACCGCCCTCCAACAGGCGCTCGACCACGACGAGACAACCCTCGCGGTCGCCGATGTCGACTGGCAGCGCTTCGCGGCCGTCTTCACCTCCGTACGGCCCAGCCGGCTGCTCGCAGAGCTCCCACACCTGACGGCTGACGGAGACGGAGGCGGAGACGGCGACAACCTCGGGACGGAGCGGGCGCCCGCCCGGTCGGCGCTCGCCGTGCGGCTCGCCGGACTCGACATCCGGCAACGCACCACCGCACTGCTGGACCTCGTCCGCGAAAAGGTCGCCTCGGTGCTCGGCCACGACAGGACCACCCCGGTGGACCCCGAACGCCCCTTCAAGGAGCTGGGCTTCGACTCGCTGACCGCCGTCGAACTCAGCAACCGGCTGAGCCGGGCCACCGGGCTGCGGCTGCCCACGACCGCTGTCTTCGACCACCCGAGCCCGGCCGCGCTCGCCGCGTACGTAGGCGACCGGATCAACGGCGAGCAGGAAGACCGCGCCACGCCGCAGCCGGCCGCGGCGCCCGCTTCCGCCCCCGCGGACGACGACCCGATCGCGATCGTGTCCATGGCCTGCCGCTATCCCGGCGGCGTGCGATCGCCGGAGGACCTGTGGCAGCTGGTCCGGACCGGTGTCGACGCGGTGTCGCCCTTCCCCACCGACCGCGGCTGGGACCTGGACGGCCTCTACGACCCCGACGCCGACCGGCCCGGCAGAAGCTATGTCCGGGAGTCCGGATTCCTGCGCGATGCAGGAGACTTCGACGCGGAATTCTTCGGCATCTCGCCGCGCGAGGCCCTGGCCATGGACCCGCAACAGCGGCTCCTCCTGGAGACCTCCTGGGAGGTCTTCGAGCGTGCCGGCATCGACCCCAAGTCCCTGCGTGGCAGCGGGACCGGCGTCTACATGGGTGTCACCGACCAGGAGTACGGCAACCGCCTGCGCGCGGCCGACCCAGAGCAGATCGAGGGATACCTCGCGACCGGGGCGGCGAGCAGCGTCGCGTCGGGCCGGGTCGCCTACACCCTGGGGCTGGAAGGTCCGGCCGTGACGGTGGACACGGCATGCTCATCGTCGCTGGTCGCCCTGCACATGGCGGTGCGAGCACTCCGCTCGGGGGAGTGCTCGCTCGCCGTCGCCGGGGCCGCGATGGTGATGGCCGACCCCGGGCCGTTCATCGGCTTCAGCCGTCAGCGCGGGCTGGCCCGGGACGGCCGGTGCAAGCCGTTCTCCGCGGCGGCCGACGGCTTCGCGCTCTCCGAAGGCGTCGGCGTCGTACTGCTGGAACGTCTGTCGGATGCGCGGCGCCATGGCCATCGGGTGTTGGCGGTGTTGCGTGGTACGGCGGTCAATCAGGATGGTGCGTCGAACGGTCTGACGGCGCCGAACGGTCTGTCGCAGCAGCGGGTGATCAGGGCGGCGCTGGCCGATGCGCGTCTGTCGGCCGGTGAGGTCGATGCGGTGGAGGCGCACGGTACGGGTACGACGCTGGGCGATCCGATCGAGGCGCAGGCGCTGATCGCTGCGTACGGCCAGGAGCGGGATGCGGACCGTCCGCTGTGGATCGGCTCGGTCAAGTCCAACATCGGGCACACCCAGACCGTTTCCGGTATGGCCGGCGTCATGAAGATGGTGCTCGCGATGCGGCACGGCGAACTGCCCGCGACCTTGCATATCGATGAGCCGTCGCCGCATGTGGAGTGGTCGGCGGGCGCGGTGGAGTTGCTGACCGAGGCCCGGACCTGGACGGCGGAACCCGGGCGGCCGCGCCGGGCCGGCGTCTCCTCGTTCGGCATCAGTGGGACGAATGCGCATGTGATCGTCGAGCAGGCCGATGGGGAGGGGCGGGCCGATGGGGAGGGGGCCGGTTCTGGTCCGTCGTCGGGTGTTGATGCGGGTGTGGTGGTGCCGTGGGTGGTGTCGGCACGCTCTGGTGAGGCGTTGGTGGCGCAGGGGGAGCGGTTGGCGTCGTGGGTGATGGGCGAGGGTGCGGGTGCCGCTGCCGACGGCGGTGTGTCACCGGTGGATGTGGGTTGGTCGTTGGTGGCGTCGCGGTCGGTGTTCGAGCACCGGGCGGTGGTCGTGGGCGCGGAGGCCAGTGAACTCGTCAAGCAGATGGGGGAGTTGAGCTCGCCGGGCGCGGTGGGCGATCCGGGTCGGACGGTGTTCGTGTTCCCGGGGCAGGGTTCTCAGTGGGTGGGGATGGCGGTGGAGTTGCTGGATTCTTCGCCGGTGTTTGGGGCGCGGTTGGCGGAGTGTGAGGCGGCGTTGGGGCCGTTCGTCGATTGGTCGTTGGGTGCGGTGTTGCGTGGGGTGGAGGGTGCGCCGGGGCTTGATCGGGTGGATGTGGTGCAGCCGGTGTTGTGGGCGGTGATGGTGTCGTTGGCCGAGGTGTGGCGGGCGTATGGGGTGGAGCCTGCGGCGGTGGTGGGTCACAGCCAGGGGGAGATTGCCGCGGCATGTGTGGCCGGCGGGCTGAGCCTGGAGGACGGTGCCCGGGTCGTCGCGCTGCGGAGCAAGGCCCTCCGGGTGCTCTCCGGACACGGCGGAATGGTCTCGGTGGCCTTGCCCCGGCCGGACGTGGAGAAGCTGATCGGGCAGTGGCAGGGACAGATCTCGGTAGCGGCGGTCAATGGGCCTTCGTCGGTCGTGGTGTCAGGTGATGCGGATGCGCTGGATGAGCTGATCGATGAGTGCCGGGACCGTGACGTCCGCGCCCGACGTATCGAGGTGGATTACGCCTCCCATTCGGCGCATGTGGAGTCGATCGAGGCGACACTGCGGGAAGTACTCGCGCCGGTTGCTCCGCAGACGTCGTCCGTGCCGTTGTTCTCCACGGTGACGGGGGAGTGGCTGGACACGGCGCAGATGGATGCCGATTACTGGTTCACGAACCTGCGGCGGACGGTCGAGTTCGCGCCCGCCGTGCACGCTCTCGCGGCCGCCGGTCACCGCACGTTCGTGGAGGTCAGCCCGCACCCCGTGCTGACCGTCCCGCTGGAGGAGACGGTCGAGGCCGCCGGTGTCGATGCCGTGGTGACGGGCACGCTGCGGCGGAACGACGGAGGGCTGAGGCGGCTCTACGCCTCCCTCGGTGAGCTGTATGTACACGGCGTGGACGTTGACTGGTCCCCGGCCTTTGCCGCTCATCGCCCCCAGGTCGTCGAGCTGCCCACCTATGCCTTCCAGCATCGTCGCTACTGGCTGGAGTCCGGTCGGCCGTTGCTGGGCGGTGCTGGTGGGGTGGATCCGGTGGACGCGCGGTTCTGGGAGACCGTTGAGCGGGAGGATCTGGAGGGTCTGGCGGCGACGTTGGGGGTGGCGGATTCGGGGGCCTTGCGTGAGGTGTTGCCGGTGTTGTCGTCGTGGCGGCAGGGGCGGCAGCAGCGCAGTACGGTCGACGGCTGGCGCTACCGGATCGTATGGCGGCCCCAACCCGACCTCGAACAGGGCCAGTTGGAGTTGGAGGGGAACTGGCTCGTCGCTGTGCCTGCCGACCATCTGGACGACGAGCTCGTACAGGCGGTGTCCCGCGGGCTCGGCGACCGGGCCCGCATCATGCCCGTAGCGGCAACGGCCGGCCGTGCGGAACTGGCGGCTCAGCTGACAGCCCTGCGCGCTGAACTCGACACCGGCAGCGAGCGCGGAACCGACGTACCGCTGCACGTGATGTCGCTGCTCGCGCTGGACGACCGGGACGTCGACGGGCACCGGGGCGTGCCCAGCAGTCTGTTCAGCACCATGGCCCTCACCCAGGCGCTCGCCGAGACGGAGCAGCCTGCCCGTCTGTGGGGGATCACCCAGGGCGCCGTCTCCACCGATGCCTCCTCCGTACAGGAGCCGGAGTCCCACCCGGTCTCCGACCCGGTACGCAACCCTGGCCAGGCGGCCATCTGGGGCCTGGCCCGCGTCTTCGGGCTCGACCACCGTGAGCGCTGGGGTGGTCTGATCGACCTGCCGGCCACCCTGGACGAGCATGCGTTGCGCCGCTTCCTGGCGCTGCTCAGCGTTGCCGGCGGGGGAGAGGACGAGTACGCGGTCCGTGCGTCCGGGGTGTACGTCCGGCGTATGGTGCGGGCGCCCCTCGACCCGGCAGCGCCGGCCGGGGCATGGCAGCCGCGCGGCACAGTCCTCATCACCGGCGGGACCGGGGCGCTCGGCGCTCATGTGGCGAGGGCGCTCGCGGCCGGCGGTGCGGAGCATCTGGTGCTCGCCGGACGGCGCGGCCCCGACGCCCCGGGCGCGGCCGAGTTGTCCGCCGAACTGACCGCACTGGGAACCCGCGTCACGGTGGCCGCATGCGATGTGACCGACCGGGCCGCAGTCGCCAAGTTGCTGGACTCGCTCGCCGACGAGCCCCCGCTGACCGCGGTGGTGCACACGGCGGGCGTGGTCGGCGAAGCCCGTCCGCCGGCCGAGACCTCCCTCGACGACGCCATGGCCGCTGTACACGCCAAGGTCTCCGGTGCCTGCCACCTCGACGAGTTGCTGGCCGATCACCCGCTGGACGCGTTCGTACTGTTCTCCTCCGGTGCCGGAGTGTGGGGCAACGGCGGCCAGGGGCCCTACGCAGCCGCCAACGCCGCCCTTGACGCGCTCGCCGAATGGCGCAGGGCGCAGGGCCGCCCCGCCACCTCCCTCGCCTGGGGTGCCTGGGCGGGCGGCGGCATGGTCGACGAGGCCGTGGCCGGACAACTGCTGCGCCGTGGCGTCCCCGGGATGGATCCCGATCTGGCGGTACGCGCTCTGCGGGAGGCCGTCGACCAGGGGGAGACCACACTCGTCATCGCCGACATCCGGTGGGACCGCTTCCTCCCCGCCTACACGGCACACGGGCCCAGGGCGCTCCTGGACGAGCTCCCGGACGTCAGGCAACTCCGCGCCGAACAGCAGGAGGAGAGGCAGGGAGCGGCGACGACGGAAGAGGCCGAAGGTCAGGGGTCGGAACTGACCGCCAGGCTCACCGCCCTGCCCGGGCCCAAGCGCCGGCGCATGCTTCTGGACCTCGTCCGCTCCCATGCCTCGGCCGTACTGGGGCACTCCTCGACCGACGCGGTCCGGCCGACACGGGCTTTCCGCGAGCTGGGCTTCGACTCGCTGACCGGGGTGGAGCTGCGCAACCGGCTCAACAAGGCCACCGCGCTGACCCTCCCCGCCACGCTGGTCTTCGACCACCCCACACCGACCGCGCTCGCCGAGCATCTACAGGACGCACTCCTGCCCGCGGCACCGCACAGCGGGAGCGGGCCCTCCCTGCCCCCCGAGCTGCAACAGGTGGCGAGCGCCCTGCACAGCGCCACCGACGACGAGACCCGGCGAGCGCTCACCGAGGGGCTGCGCGGTCTGCTCGCCGAATGGGAGGGCCAGGCGCCGCCACCAGCGGAGGCCGTCGATGACGAACTCGCGGAAGCGAGCGATGAGGACATGTTCGACCTGATCGATCGGGAACTCGGGATCGGCTGAGCCGGTGCGTACACCGACCGCCGGTTTCTTGAAGGGCTGACGCTACATGGACAACGAGGACAAGCTCCGCGACTACCTCAAGCGGGTCACCACGGACCTGCGGCAGACCCGCCGCAGGCTGCACGAGGTGGAGTCGCGGGAGCAGGACCCCATCGCGATCGTCGCCATGGCCTGCCGCCTCCCGGGAGGAGTGGGCTCCCCGGAAGAGCTGTGGCGACTGTTGGCCGAAGGCGCCGACGCCATCGGGCCCATGCCGACCGACCGCGGCTGGGACGTGGACGCGCTGTACGACCCGGACCCCGACCGGGCCGGCCGCAGCTATGTGCGCCAGGGCGGCTTCCTCTATGACGCCCCGGAGTTCGACGCGGGCTTCTTCGAGATCTCGCCGCGCGAGGCCCTGGCCATGGACCCGCAGCAGCGGCTCCTCCTGGAGACCTCGTGGGAGGTCTTCGAGCGCGCGGGCATCGACCCGACATCGGTCCGTGGCAGCGGAGCCGGCGTCTTCGTCGGATCGAGCAATCAGGGCTACGCCGCTGCCGCCGACGGGAACACCGCCCCGGAGGGCGTCGAGGGCCATCTGCTGACCGGCGGATCGGCAGCCGTGCTCTCCGGACGGCTCGCCTACAGCTTCGGTCTCGAAGGCCCGGCGGTCACCGTCGACACCATGTGCTCGTCCTCGCTGGTCGCCCTGCATCTGGCCGTCCAGGCGCTGCGGCACGGGGAGTGCGAGATGGCGCTCGCGTGCGGCGCCACCGTGATGTCCTCGTCGCGGAACTTCGTGGAGTTCAGCCGTCAGCGGGGGCTGGCCCGGGACGGCCGGTGCAAGCCGTTCGCCGCAGCCGCCGACGGCACCGGATGGGGCGAAGGCGTCGGTGTCCTGCTGCTGGAGCGCCTGTCCGAGGCACGCCGTAACGGCCACCCGGTGCTCGCGGTGATCCGTGGCAGCGCCACCAACCAGGACGGCGCCTCCAACGGTCTCACCGCGCCGAACGGCCCCTCGCAGCAACGGGTCATCCGGGCCGCGCTGGCCAACGCCGGTCTGTCGGCCGGTGAGGTGGACGCGGTGGAGGCCCATGGCACGGGTACGACGCTGGGCGATCCGATCGAGGCCCAGGCTCTGATCGCGACATACGGCAAGGAGCGGGACCAGGACCGCCCGCTGTGGATCGGCTCCCTCAAGTCCAACATCGGGCACGCACAGGCCGCTTCCGGTATCGCCGGAGTGATGAAGATGGTGCAGGCGCTGCGCCACGGCGTACTGCCGGCGACGCTCCACATCGATGCCCCCTCACCCCACGTGGACTGGTCGACGGGGAACGTCCGTCTGCTCACGGACGCGGTGCCATGGCCCGAGACCGACACGCCGAGGCGGGCCGGTGTCTCGTCATTCGGCGGCAGCGGCACCAACGCGCATGTGCTGCTCGAACAGGCACCGGCACTGGCACCGTCACCGGTACCGGCATCACCGTCACCGGAGGACGAACCCTCCGACCAGCAGCCGGCAGAGGGCGCCCCCGCTGCGCTCCCCTGGGTGGTTTCCGGGCGCTCCGCGGCGGCCCTGCGGGCGCAGGCAGAGCGACTGGCCTCGTGGGCGGAGGCGGCAGCGGAGTCGCCGGCCGATGTGGGGCATTCGCTGGTGGCAACGCGTGCGGGCCTTGAACACCGGGCCGTGGTGGTCGGCGCTGACCACGACGCACTGATCGCCGGGCTGCGTGGCGTGGCCGAGGGGGAGACACCGGCCGGTGCGGTGGTGGGCGATGTGGGTGCGCTGGATGGGGACGCCGAGGTGGTGTTCGTGTTCCCGGGGCAGGGTTCTCAGTGGCTGGGTATGGCGGTGGAGTTGCTGGACTCTTCGTCGGTGTTTGCGGCGCGGTTGGCGGAGTGTGAGGCGGCGCTTGAGCCTTTCACCGACTGGTCGTTGGGTGCGGTGTTGCGTGGGGTGGAGGGCGCGCCGGGTCTGGACCGGGTGGATGTGGTGCAGCCCGTGTTGTGGGCCGTGATGGTGTCGCTGGCCGAGGTATGGCGGGCGTATGGGGTGGAGCCCGCGGCGGTGGTGGGTCACAGCCAGGGGGAGATCGCCGCGGCCTGTGTGGCGGGTGGGTTGAGCCTGGAGGACGGTGCCCGGGTCGTCGCGCTGCGGAGCAAGGCTCTCCGCGCGCTCTCCGGACGCGGCGGAATGGTCTCGGTCGCCTTGTCCCTTCCCGACGTGGAGGAGCTGTTCGGGCAGTGTCAGGGCGGCAGCCGGATCTCCGTAGGGGCGGTCAACGGCCCGTCGTCGGTGGTGGTGTCCGGTGATGCGGATGCGCTGGATGAGCTGATCGATGAGTGCCGGGACCGCGACGTCCGCGCCCGACGTATCGAGGTGGATTACGCCTCCCATTCGGCGCATGTGGAGTCGCTTCGTACGGAGTTGGCCGAAGCACTGGCACCAGTGACTCCGCAGACCTCGTCCGTGCCGTTCTTCTCCACGGTGACGGGGGACTGGCTGGACACCGCGCAGCTGGATGCCGACTACTGGTACACAAACCTGCGGCAGACGGTGCGGCTGGAGCCTGCGCTGCGTGCGCTGTTGGATGCGGAGCACCGGGTATTTGTGGAGGTCAGCCCGCACCCCGTGCTGACCGTTCCGGTGCGGGAGACCGTCGAGGCCGCGGGCGTTGATGCCGTGGTGACCGGGACCCTGCGCCGCGACGACGGAGGACTCTCCCGCCTCTACGCCTCCCTCGGTGAGCTGTATGTACACGGCGTGGACGTTGACTGGTCCCCGGCCTTTGCCGCTCATCGCCCCCAGGTCGTCGAGCTGCCCACCTATGCCTTCCAGCATCGTCGCTACTGGCTGGAGTCCGGTCGGCCGTTGCTGGGCGGTGGTGGTGGGGCGGATCCGGTGGACGCGCGGTTCTGGGAGACCGTTGAGCGGGAGGATCTGGAGGGTCTGGCGGCGACGCTGGGGGTGGCGGATTCGGGGGCCTTGCGTGAGGTGCTGCCGGTGTTGTCGTCGTGGCGGCAGGGGCGGCAGCAGCGCAGTACGGTCGACGGGTGGCGCTACCGGATCGTATGGCGGCCTCAACCCGACCTCGAACAGGGCCAGTTGGAGTTGGATGGCAACTGGCTCGTCGTGGTGCCCGGCGATCACCTGGACGACGACCGCGTCCGGGCCACACTCCAGGCCCTCGGGGACAGCGGTGCCGAGGCCGTACTGCTCATCCTTGAGGGTTCGCAGACCGACCGCACGGCTGTGGCGGATCAGCTGCGTACGTCCCTCACGACGGGCGGCCCCCGCGGGGTCATCTCCTTCCTCGCCCTCGATGAGCGGCCGCTGCCCGAGCGCCCCGAGGTCACCGTGGGACTCGTACAGTCCGTAGCCCTGATGCAGGCGCTCCTCGACACCGAAGTCGAGGCCCCGCTATGGCTGTTCACCACCGAATCCACGGCCACCGGCTTCTCCGACGACGCCGCGCGGCACCCGCTCCAGGCCGCCGTCTGGGGCCTCGCCCGGGTCTTCGCGCTGGAGCACCCCAAACACTGGGGCGGTCTGATCGATCTGCCCGCCGCGCTGGACGACCGTGGTGCGGCAGTACTCACCGGGGTCCTGGCGAGAGGCGGCGACGAGGATCAGCTCGCCCTCCGCGGCGCTGCGCTGTTCGCCCGCCGGCTGACCCGCGCCCCCCTCGACGGCGAGCCCGCCGCCCCCTGGCGTACGAGCGGGGCAGCCCTGGTCACCGGCGGTACCGGAGGTCTCGGTGCGCACACCGCGCGACTGCTCGCCCGAAGCGGCGCCGAGCACCTGGTGCTGACCAGCCGGCGCGGCCCGGACGCACCGGGCGCCGCCGCGCTGCGCGACGAACTGACCGCACTGGGCGTACGCGTCACCATCGCCGCCTGCGATGTGGCGGACGCCGACGCCCTGGCCGAGTTGGTCGCCCGGGTCGAGTCCGAGGGCCCGGCGATCCGCTCCGTCGTGCACACGGCCGGGGTCGGTCTGCTCGTGCCGCTCGCCGACACCACGCTGGAAGAGTTCGCCGAGGGTGCCCGCGCCAAGCTGCTCGGCGCGCGCAACCTCGATGCGCTCTTCGACCGCGAAGGGCTGGACGCGTTCGTGCTGTACTCGTCCGTCGCCGGCACCTGGGGCAGCGGAGACCACGGTGCCTACGCCGCATCGAACGCCTATGTCGACGCGCTCGCCGCACACCGCCGGGCCCGCGGACTGCCGGGCACCTCGATCGCCTGGGGCATCTGGAGCCCGGAGGGCGGCGGAATGGCCGTCGATGTCGTCCAGGAACAACTGCGCTGGCGCGGTATCCCGTTCATGCCTGCACAGCTGGCCGTCCTCGGACTTCAGCAGGCGCTCGACCACGATGAGACCTTCCTCGCCGTGGCGGACATCGACTGGGAACGCTTCGTCCCCGTCTTCACCGCCGCGCACCGCCGTCCGCTGCTGCACGAGGTCCCCGAGGTGCTCCAGGCCCTCGAAACCGACGAGGCCGACCCGAACGACGCCGAGGACACCGCCACCTCGCTCCGGTCCCAGCTCGCCGGGACGGCACCCGCCGAACGTGAACGGCAGCTCCTTGACCTCGTACGCAAACAGGTCGCGGCCGTCCTCGGATACGCGGACTCGTCGGAGGTCGAGGCCGGCCGTGCCTTCCGGGAGCTGGGCTTCGACTCCCTCACCGCAGTGGAACTGCGCAACCGGCTCAACGCGGCCACCGGCCTGAAGCTCCCCGCCACCGTCGTCTTCGACCACCCGAACGTGAAGGCGCTCGCCGGGCACCTGGGCACCACCCTGGTCGACGCCGTCGGCACCCTGCCCGCGCCCGTCCCGGGGCCGGCACCGGCTGCCGCCCCGGAGACCGCGCCCGCCGAGGACGACCCGATCGCCATCGTCTCCATGGCCTGCCGCTACCCCGGTGGTGTGCAGTCGCCCGAGGACCTGTGGCAGCTGGTGCGGGACCGTACGGACGCGATCTCCGACTTCCCCGCAGACCGAGGCTGGGACCTCGACGGCCTCTACGACCCGGACCCGGACCGCACCGGCACCTGCTACGCCCGCGAGGGCGGCTTCCTCGACGCGGCCGGCGACTTCGACCCGGAGTTCTTCGGCATCTCGCCGCGCGAGGCCCTGGCCATGGACCCGCAGCAGCGGCTCCTCCTGGAGACCTCCTGGGAGGCGATCGAACGCGGTGGCATCGACCCCAGAACGCTGCGGGGCACCGCGACCGGGGTGTTCTTCGGAGCCGCCTACCAGGGATACGGCAACGGAGAAGCCCCCGAAGGACTGGAGGGGCACCTCATCACCGGCACGGTGACGAGCATCGCCTCCGGCCGTATCTCCTACACCCTCGGCCTGGAAGGCCCTGCGGTCACGCTGGACACGGGCTGTTCCTCCTCGCTGGTGGCGCTGCACCTCGCCGTCCAGGCACTGCGCTCGGGCGAGTGCTCCCTGGCGATCGCCGGAGCCGCGGCGGTGATGAGCGAACCGATCGGCCTGGTGGGCTTCAGCCGTCAGCGCGGGCTGGCCCGGGACGGCCGGTGCAAGCCCTTCTCCGCAGCCGCCGACGGGATGGGCATGGCCGAGGGCGTAGGTGTCCTGCTGGTGGAGCGTCTGTCGGATGCACGGCGCCATGGCCATCGGGTGCTGGCGGTGGTGCGTGGTACGGCGGTCAATCAGGACGGTGCGTCGAACGGTCTGACGGCGCCGAACGGTCTGTCGCAGCAGCGGGTGATCCGGGCGGCGCTGGCCGATGCGCGTCTGTCGGCCGGTGAGGTCGATGCGGTGGAGGCGCACGGTACGGGTACGACGCTGGGCGATCCGATCGAGGCGCAGGCGCTGATCGCTGCGTACGGCCAGGAGCGGGATACGGACCGCCCGCTGTGGATCGGCTCGGTCAAGTCCAACATCGGCCACACCCAGGCGGCTTCCGGCGTGGCCGGCGTCATCAAGATGGTGCAGGCGCTGCGCCAGGGCGAACTGCCCGCGACCTTGCACGCCGACGAGCCCTCCCCGCACGTGGAGTGGTCGGCGGGCGCGGTGGAGCTGCTGACCGAGGCCCGGCCCTGGACGGCGGAAGAGGGCCGGCCGCGCCGGGCGGGCATCTCCTCCTTCGGCGTGAGCGGTACCAATGCGCATGTGATCGTCGAGCAGCCGGAGGGAGAGGCCTCAGGTGCTGCTCCGTCGACGCCTGCCGATACGGATGTGGTGGTGCCATGGGTGGTGTCCGGGCGCTCCGGTGAGGCGTTGGCGGCGCAGGCGGAGCGGTTGGCGTCGTGGGTGACGGATGCGGGCGCGGGTGCCACTGCCGACGGCGGTGTGTCGCCGGTGGATGTGGGTTGGTCATTGGCCGCGTCGCGGTCCTCGTTCGAGCACCGGGCGGTGGTCGTCGGCTCGGTGACCGACGAACTGGTGGAGAAACTAGGTGAGTTGCGCTCGCCGGGTGCCGTGGGCGATCCAGGTCGGACGGTGTTCGTGTTCCCGGGCCAGGGTTCTCAGTGGCTGGGTATGGCGGTGGAGTTGCTGGACTCTTCGCCGGTGTTTGCGGCGCGGTTGGCGGAGTGTGAGGCGGCGCTTGAGCCGTTTGTCGATTGGTCGTTGGGTGCGGTGTTGCGTGGGGTGGAGGGTGCGCCGGGTCTGGATCGGGTGGATGTGGTGCAGCCGGTGTTGTGGGCGGTGATGGTGTCGCTCGCTGAGGTGTGGCGGGCGTATGGGGTGGAGCCCGCGGCGGTGGTGGGTCACAGCCAGGGGGAGATCGCCGCGGCGTGCGTGGCCGGCGGGCTGAGTCTGGAAGACGGTGCCCGGGTGGTTGCCCGTCGGAGCAAGGCTCTCCGCGCGCTCTCCGGGCGGGGCGGAATGGTCTCGGTCGCCTTGTCCCTTCCCGAGGTGGAGGAGCTGATTGGGCAGTGGCAGGGCGGCAGCCGGATCTCCGTAGCCGCCGTGAACGGCCCGTCGTCGGTGGTGGTGTCGGGTGATGCGGATGCGCTGGATGAGCTGATCGATGAGTGCCGGGACCGTGACGTGCGCGCCCGACGTATCGAGGTGGATTACGCCTCGCATTCGGCGCATGTGGAGTCGCTTCGTGCGGAGTTGGCCGAAGCGCTGGCACCAGTGACGCCGCAGACCTCGTCCGTGCCGCTGTTCTCCACGGTGACGGGGGACTGGCTGGACACGGCGCAGATGGGTGCCGATTACTGGTTCACGAACCTGCGGCGGACGGTCGAGTTCGTGCCCGCCGTGCATGCTCTCGCGGCCGCCGGTCACTGCACGTTTGTGGAGGTCAGCCCGCACCCCGTGCTGACCGTCCCGTTGCAGGAGACCGTCGAGGCCGCGGGCGTCGATGCCGTGGTGACCGGGACCCTGCGGCGGAACGACGGAGGACTCTCCCGCCTCTACGCCTCCCTCGGTGAGCTGTACGTCCACGGCGTGGACGTCGACTGGTCCCCGGCCTTTGCCGCTCACCGCCCCCAGGTCGTCGACCTGCCCACCTACGCCTTCCAGCACCGTCGCTACTGGCTGGAATCACAGAAGTCCGCGGCAGGGCAGGCCACTTCGGGGGTGGTCGATGCCGGCTTCTGGGAGACCGTTGAACGCGAGGATGCGGACGCGCTGGCCGCGACGCTCGGGCTGTCCGACGATGGTGCGCTGCGGGAGGTGCTGCCCGCGCTGTCGCTGTGGCACAGGCAGCGGCAGCAGCGGAGCACCGTCGACGGCTGGCGCTACCGCATCGTCTGGCGGCCCCGGACGGAGCCCGCGCGCACCGGACTGGACGGCGTCTGGCTGCTCGTCGTTCCCGAGGACCGGCAGGATGACGCACTGGTCCAGGGAGTCGACCGTGCGCTGCGATCGAGTGGGGCGGACGTCAGGACCGTGCGTGTGGGGGCGTCGGACGCCGACCGGAAGCGGCTCGCGGGGCGGTTGCGGGACGAGCCCGGGGCGGCGGCCGGTGAGGTCGTCGGGGTGCTGTCCCTCGTGGCCATGGCGGAGGAGCCGTGGACTGCGGCCGGGACGCTGCCGGCCGGGCTGGTGTTGATGACATCGCTGCTCCAGGCGCTCGGTGACGCGGGGATCGACGCCCCGCTGTGGTGTGCGACCCGCGGTGCGGTGTCGGTCGGCCGCTCCGACGCCCTCGGGCAGCCGGTGCAGGCGATGGCCTGGGGGCTGGGCCGGATCGCCGCCTTCGAATACCCCCAGCGCTGGGGCGGACTTGTCGATCTGCCGGACGAACTGGACGAGCGGGCCGGCCGGCGGCTGGTCGCGTTGCTGGGCCAGGACCTGGGCGAGGACCAGATGGCGGTGCGTGCCTCCGGTGTCTTCACCCGCCGGATGCTGCGGGCCTTGCCGGCGGACCGCCCGGCCGGAGAGGGCTGGCGGCCGCACGGCACCGTCCTGGTCACCGGTGGTACGGGCGCCCTGGGCGGGCATATCGCGCGCTGGCTCGCCCGTAACGGTGCGGAGCACCTCGTGCTCGTCAGCCGGCGGGGCGCCGAGGCGCCGGGCGCCGCCGCACTCGTCGAGGAGCTGTCCGGCCTCGGCGTAGGGGCCACCGTCAAGGCATGTGACGTCAGTGACCGGGCGGCGGTGGCGGACCTTCTCGGCAGCATGCCGGACGCGCAGCCGCTGACGGCGGTGGTGCATACCGCCGGAGTGCTCGACGACGGGGTCATCGACCAGCTCGCCCCGGAGCGCGCCGCGCACGTATGGGAGCCCAAGGCGGGTGCCGCGCTCGCCCTGCACGAGGCGACCCGGCATCTGGACCTGTCGGCGTTCATCCTGTTCTCCTCGATGGCGGGCACGCTCGGCGGCCCCGGCCAGGGCAGCTATGCCGCGGCGAACGCCTGCCTGGACGCACTCGCCGTGCAACGCCGTGCCGAAGGACTGCCCGCGACCTCGATCGCCTGGGGTGCCTGGGGCGGCGGCGGTCTGGTGGGGGAGGAACTGGCGGCGCGGCTCCGTCGGGACGGTGTGCCACCGATGGATCCCGAGCTGGCCGTCTCCGCCTTGCAGACGGCGCTGGACGAGGACGAGACCTTCCTGGTCGTCGCGGATGTCGACTGGCACACTGCCGGCGCCCGGACGGTCACCGCGGTGAGTGAGCTGCCCGAGGTGCAGGCGCCGGGCGGTGCCGAGGCAGCGGCAGCCGCCGTGCGCGGTGACGAACCGGCGTTGGTCGCACGGCTGCGGGATCTGTCGCCGGCCGAGCGCAGGGCGGTGCTGCTGGACGACGTACGGGCCGCGGCCGGCGCGGTCCTCGGTTACGACCGGCCCGACGCGATCCCCGCCGACCGGGCGTTCCGCGAGCTGGGCTACGACTCGCTGACCGCCGTCGAGCTGCGCAACCGGCTCGCGGAGGCCACCGGACTGCGGCTGCCGGTGACCCTGGTGTTCGACCATCCGACGGCGGGGGCGCTGGCGGCGTTCCTGCACGACGGGCTGTTCGGGGCCGAGGAGCTGGCGGGCGCGGCGGCGCAGAGTGAGGGGGCGGCAGCATCCGTCGTCGCGGGCGAGGACGATCCGGTCGTCATCGTCGGGATGAGCTGTCGCTATCCGGGGCAGGCCGACTCGCCCGAGGAGCTGTGGCGGCTGCTCGACGAGGGCACCGACGCCGTCTCGGGCTTCCCCACCAACCGGGGCTGGGACATCGAGCGGCTCTACGACCCGGATCCCGACAAGCCCGGCACCTTCTACGCCCGCGACGGTGGATTCCTCTACGACGCGGACCACTTCGACCCGGCCTTCTTCGGGATCTCACCGCGCGAGGCGGTCGCGATCGACCCCCAGCAGCGGCTCCTCCTGGAAACCTCCTGGGAGGCGATCGAACGGGCCGGCATCGACCCGGACACGCTCCGCGGCACCGCGGCCGGGGTCTTCGTCGGCTCGAACTACAACGACTACGGCTCCCGTGCGCACACCGCGCCGGAGGGCATGGAGGGGTATTTGGCGACGGGCAGCGCGAGCAGCGTCGCCTCCGGCCGGATCGCGTACACCTTCGGACTGGAGGGGCCGGCCGTCACGGTGGACACCGCGTGTTCGTCGTCGCTGGTCGCCCTGCATCTGGCGGCCCAGGCGCTGCGGTCGGGCGAGTGCTCGCTCGCGCTGGCGGCCGGGGTGACGGTGATCTCGACCCCGCAGACCTTCATCGAATTCAGCAGACAGCGGGCGCTCGCTCCCGACGGGCGCTGCAAGGCGTTCTCTGCGGACGCGGACGGCGCCGGCTGGGCCGAGGGCGTCGGCGTCGTCCTGCTGGAGCGGCTGTCCGAGGCCCGCAGGCGGGGGCACCCGGTGCTGGCCGTCGTCAAGGGCACCGCCGTCAACCAGGACGGTGCCTCGAACGGTCTGACCGCCCCCAACGGCCCGTCGCAGCAGCGGGTCATCCGTCAGGCGCTGGCCCACGCGGGACTGGCCCCGCGGGACATCGACGCCGTCGAGGCGCACGGCACCGGAACCCCGCTCGGCGACCCGATCGAGGCGCAGGCGCTGCTCGCGACCTACGGGCAGGAACGGGATGCGGACCGGCCGTTGTGGCTCGGCTCGGTCAAGTCGAACATCGGGCACACCCAGGCCGCGGCCGGCGTCGCCGGAGTCATCAAGATGGTCCAGGCGATGCGGCACGGCGTACTGCCGCGCACCCTGCACGCCGAGCAGCCCTCGCCGCACATCGACTGGGCGGCGGGGAACGTGCGGCTGCTGAACGAGCCACAGGAGTGGACGCCGGGGGAGGGGCCGCGCCGGGCGGGTGTCTCCGCGTTCGGTATCAGCGGGACCAATGCGCATGTGATCCTGGAGGAGCCCGGACAGGCGGCCGAGGGCACCGACGCGGCGTCGCAGAGCCCGCCGGAGCGGGCCGATGCCCCGGCGCCCGTCGTTCCGTGGCTGCTGTCCGCGCGGGGGGCCACGGCCCTGCGGGCCCAGGCCCGTCGGCTGGCGGACCACCTCGCCCGCAACCCGGAGCTCGCACCCGCCGATGTCGCCAGGTCCCTCGCCACCTCGCGCGCCGCGTTCGAGGACCGGGCCGTACTCCTCGGCCGGGACTCCGCCGAACTCACCGCGGCGCTCCGGGCGTTCACCGAAGGACGGGAGCACCCCCGCGTCGCCGTGGGCCGCGCCCGCCCCGGCAAACTGGCCTTCCTCTTCCCGGGGCAAGGAGCGCAGCGCGCAGAAACCGGCCGGCGCCTCTACGCGACGTCCGACGCGTTCGCCGACGCGCTGGACGCGGTCTGCGCCCACCTCGACGGCCACCTCGAACAGCCGCTGCGCGAGGTGCTGTTCGCCGCACCCGGTACGGCCGGGGCGGAACTGCTCGACCGGACGGCGTACACCCAGGCCGGCCTCTTCGCCCTCGAAGTCGCCCTGTTCCGGCTGCTCGAATCCCACGGTGTGCACCCGGACCTGCTGCTGGGCCACTCCATCGGTGAACTGGCCGCCGCGCATGTCGCCGGGGTCTTCTCCCTGGCGGACGCCTGCCGCCTGGTCGCCGCCCGCGGCCGGCTGATGCAGGCCCTGCCGGCCGGCGGTGCCATGGTGTCCGTCGACGCGGCCGAGGCGGACGTGCTGCCGCTGCTCGCGCCGTACGAGGACCGGGTCACCATCGCGGCGCTCAACGGACCGGCCGCCACCGTCCTCAGCGGGGACGAGGACGCCGTCACCGACGTCGCCGGACAGCTGGCCGCCGCGGGCCACCGCACCAAGCGGCTGCGGGTCAGCCACGCCTTCCACTCGGCCCACATGGACGCCATGCTCGACGAATTCGCCATCGTGGCGGGCGAGTTGGACTACCGGCCGCCGAACATCCCGGTCGTGTCGAACCTCACCGGCCGCCCGGCCACAGCCGAGGAGCTGTGCAGCCCCGACTACTGGGTGCGCCACGTACGGCAGGCGGTCCGTTTCCACGACGGGACCCGGGCCCTGGAAGAGCTGGGGGCGCGGACCCTGCTCGAACTCGGCTCCGGTGTACTGACCGCCATGGCCGATGAGTGCCTGAGCACGGACGGGATCGCCCTGGTGCCGCTGCTGCGCCGGGACACCGACGAACCGGAGTCGGTCACCACCGCGCTCGCCCAGCTGCACCTGCACGGCCACCGTCCGGACTGGCACGGCTACTTCGCGCCCTCGGGCGCCCGGCGGGTACCGCTGCCGACCTACCCGTTCCAGCGCCAGCGGTACTGGCTCGACGCCTCCGCGGACCGCACGGACGTCGCCACCGCGGGACTGGAGGCGGCGGGCCATCCGCTGCTCGGTGCGGCCGTGCCGCTCGCCGGCTCCGACGGCGCCCTGTTCACCGGGCTGGTCTCGGCCGGACGGCAGCCATGGCTGGCCGACCACGCCCTGGACGGCACCCTGCTCTTCCCCGGTACGGCATTCCTGGAACTGGCCCTCCAGGCCTGTGCACGGACCGGCGCCGGTCACCTCGAAGAGCTCGCCCTCCAGGCCCCGCTGGTGCTGCCGCAGGACGGCACCGTACAGCTGCAACTCACCGTCGGCGCCGCGGACGCGTCGGGCCGGCGCACCCTCTCCGTGCACTCCCGCCCGTCGGGCACGGACGGCGAGGACCTGCCCTGGACGCGGCACGCCGAGGGCACCCTCGCCGACGGCGCGCCCGACGACGAGCCGCCCGCCGACCTCACCGCCTGGCCACCGCCCGGTGCCGAACAGCTCGACATCACCGACCTGTACGAGCGCACCGCCGCGAACGGCTTCGCCTACGGACCGGCCTTCCGCGGGCTGCACACCGCCTGGCGCCGGGGCGACGAGGTGTTCGCCGAGGTCACCCTGCCCGAGCAGTACCGCGACGCCGGCTTTGTGCTGCATCCGGCGCTGCTGGACGCCGCACTGCACACCGTCGCACTGGCCGCACCCGGCACCGAACGGGCCGTACTGCCCTTCAGCTTCCGGTCGGTCAGCGCGGCCCCGGCGGCCGGCCCGGACACCCTGCGGGTCCGCCTCGTCCGGCAGGCCGACGACACCTACGGTGTCACGCTGGCCGACACCTCGGGCGCCCCGCTCGCCGCGATACCGGCACTCGTACTGCGCCCGGTCGACCCCGCACAGCTGGCCGCCGCCGGACCACGGCCGGAGGACCTGTACCGGATGGACTGGGCGGAGCTGCCACTGACCGGGCACCCCGCCGCACCGTATGCGGTCATCGGCACGGACGACGTACCGCAGCCGCCCGGCGGGCACGGTGAGCGGTACGCCGATCTGTCCGCGCTGGCCGCGGCCGTCGACGCCGGGACCGAGGTGCCCGCCACGGTCCTGGTCGGCTGCCCGCACCCCGACGGCGATCCGGCCGAGGCCACCCGCCGGGTCGCGCACCACGCACTCGACCTGGCGCAAGCCTGGCTCCGCGACGAGCGGTTCAGCGGCGCCCGGCTCGTCCTGTGCACCCGCAACGCCGTGGCCGACCGGCCCGGCGCGGCGGTGCCCGGCCTGCCACAGTCCGCAGCCTGGGGCCTGATCCGCACCGCCAAGGCCGAGAACCCGGGCCGCTTCGCCCTGCTCGACCACGACGGCACGGCACGGTCCGCGGCCGCACTGCCCGCCGCGCTGGCCACCGGCGAACCCGAGATCGCCCTGCGCGAGGGCGCCGCCCGCGTCCCGCGGCTGGTACGGGCCCGCCCCACCGAGCCGTTCGCGGGCCTCGGTGCCGACGGGACGGTACTGATCACCGGGGCCACCGGCATGCTCGGCCGCCTCGTCGCTCGTCATCTCGTCGCGGCCCACGGCGTACGCAGTCTGCTGCTCGTCAGCCGCCGGGGGCCGGCCGCGGCAGGAATGCCCGAACTGGAGAAGGAACTGCGGGAACTCGGCGCGGAGGAGGTCGAGACCGTCGCCTGCGACCTCGCCGACCGGGCCGCCACCGCCCGGCTGTTGGCCGCCGTCCCCGCCGAACGACCGCTCACCGCGGTCGTGCACACCGCCGGTGTCCTCGACGACGGGGTGATCGGCTCGCTGACCGCGGAGCGGATGGACACCGTGCTGCGCGCCAAGGCCGATGCCGTCCTCCACCTCGACGAGCTGACCCGCGACCTCGACCTGAGGGCGTTCGTGCTGTTCTCCTCGCTCGCCGGGACCTTCGGCGGCGTCGGACAGGGCAACTACGCGGCGGCCAACGCCTTCCTCGATGCCTTCGCCCACGCCAGGCGGGCAGCGGGGCGGCCCGCCGTCTCCCTCGCCTGGGGTCTGTGGGCCGAACGCAGCGGTATGACCACCAAACTGGACGACGCCGATCTGCACCGGATGGCCCGGGGCGGTGTGCGCCCCATGCCGTCCGGCCAGGCGCTGGCCCTGCTCGACGCCGCGCTCGCCACGGGGGAGCCGTTCCTGGCCCCGGCCAGGCTCGACCCGGCGGCCTTGCGCTCTGCGGCCGGCGAGGTGCCGCCCCTGCTGCGGTCGCTGGCCGGACACCGGCCCCTGCCGCCGTCCGGCCGTCCGGACCCCGCGGCCGCCGCGGCGGCCGAGCCGCTGGGCACCCGCCTCGCCGCGCTGCCGGCCCGGGACCGGCGCCAAGCGGTGCTCGATGCCGTCCTGGAGCAGGCCGCGCTGGTCCTGGGCCATACCTCGGCCGACGCGATCGACCCCGAACGCGGCTTCCTGGAGCTGGGCTTCGACTCGCTGACCGCCGTCGAACTACGGAACCGGCTCACCACCGTGACCGGGACCAGGCTGCCCGCGACCCTGCTGTTCGACTACCCGGAACCCGGCGGACTCGCCGACCACCTGCTCGGCAGGCTCGCCGCCGAGGCGGACCGGCAGCCGGCGCACGCCGCCGCGTCCGACCCGCTCGACGCCTGGGAGGCACAGACCGAACGGCTCATGGACGACGCCGCGGCCAGGACCTCGCTGCGCACCCGGCTCCAGGGCCTGATGGACCGGCTCGACGGCCTGGAAGACCCCGAGGCCGGGGTGGAGAGCCGGCTGGAGAAGGCGTCGGACGACGAGCTGTTCGACTTCATCGAGCAGGAGCTCGGCGGGGCATGACCGGCTGACCGCCAACCCACCGGCTCCGGCCGCCCGTTGAGGGCCGCCGGAGCCGGTGCCGTATTCCGGCACGGCGGACCACGGGCCATGGCATGGCACGGCACCGGCAGTAGTCCCTAGGGGTTCTCTTAGAGTCACCGGCCGGCGCCCGGATCGGCCGCCCGGCGCCCACAGAATGTGATCAGCGAGTGCAGGATCCAAGCGTTGTGGTCGCCGGTGTGAGGCAGGCCGCCGGGCCGCCCAGCGGTCCGGGGAAGGGAGCTGAACTGTGAGCGAGGGAAAGCTCCGCGACTATCTGAAGAGGGTGACGGCGGATCTCCACCGCACCGGCAAGCGGCTCCGCGAGATGGAGGCCCGCGAACGCGAGCCCATCGCGATCGTGGCCATGAGCTGCCGCTACCCCGGCGGAGTGCGCTCGCCCGAGGGCTTGTGGCAGCTGGTCGCCGACGGCGCCGACGGCATCACGCCCTTCCCGGAGGACCGCGGCTGGGACGTCGAATCCCTCTACCACCCCGACCCCGCCAACCCCGGCACCTGCTACACCCGGGAGGGCGGCTTCCTCCACGACGCCGCCGACTTCGACCCCGACTTCTTCGCCATGTCCCCCCGCGAGGCGCTGGCCACCGACCCACAGCAGCGCCTCCTCCTCGAAACGTCCTGGGAGGCGTTCGAACGGGCAGGACTCCAGCGGCAGACGCTCAAGGGCAGCCCCACCGGGGTCTTCGTCGGCGTCATGTACAACGACTACGGCTCCCGGTTCACCGAGCCGCCCGCCGGCCTCGAAGGGCACCTGGGCAACGGCAGCGCCGCCAGCATCGCCTCCGGCCGGATCGCCTACACCTTCGGCCTCGAAGGCCCCGCGGTGACCGTCGACACCGCCTGCTCCTCCTCGCTGGTCGCCCTCCACCTGGCCTGCAACGCACTGCGCCAGGGCGAATGCTCCCTCGCCCTGGCCGGCGGGGTGACGGTGATGTCCACCCCCGTCACCTTCCTGGAGTTCAGCCGGCAGCGCGGGCTGTCCGCCGACGGCCGCTGCAAGGCGTTCTCCGACGACTCCGACGGCACCGGCTGGGGCGAGGGCGCCGGCATCCTGCTGCTGGAACGCCTCTCCGACGCCCGCCGCAACGGCCATCCCGTCCTCGGCCTCGTCCGGGGCACCGCCGTCAACCAGGACGGAGCCAGCAGCGGTCTGACCGCCCCCAACGGGCCGTCCCAGCAACGCGTCATCCGGGCCGCCCTCACGGCCGCCGGACTCGGCGCGTCCGACGTGGACGCCGTCGAGGCGCACGGCACCGGCACCACCCTCGGCGACCCCATCGAAGCCCAGGCCCTGCTCGCCACCTACGGCCAGGAACGGGAAGCCGGCCGGCCGCTGTGGCTCGGGACGGTCAAGTCCAACATCGGCCACACCCAGGCCGCGGCCGGCGTCGCCGGAGTCATCAAGATGGTCCAGGCGATGCGGCACGGCGTACTGCCGCGCACCCTGCACGCCGAGCGCCCCTCCACCCACGTCGACTGGAGCGAGGGCGACGTCCGGCTGCTCACCGAAGCCATGGACTGGCCGGACACCGGCCGGCCGCGCCGCGCCGGGGTCTCCGCCTTCGGCGTCAGCGGCACCAACGCCCACGCCGTCATCGAACAGGCCCCGCCCGCCGCGGACGAGCCGGAGACCACCGGCCCCGACACGGCACAGCCCGACCGGACCGCCGAGCACACCGCACCCACCTCCCCGTCCGCAGCGCCGCTGCCCGTCGTCCCCTGGGTGCTCTCCGCCCGCAGCGAGCCCGCTCTCAGGGCCCAAGCGGCACAGCTGCTGGACCGTGCCCGGGAGCTGCCCACGACCGCAGACCCCGCCGACATCGGCCTTTCGCTGGCCACCACCCGTACCGCCTTCGAGCAGCGCGCGGTGGTGCTGGGCGAGGACCGCGCGGAACTGCTGCGCCACCTCGCCCGGTTCGCGGACGGCGACGACACCGCGGCCCTCCGGGGAACCGCCGGCCGCGGCAAGACGGCCTTCCTCTTCGCCGGCCAGGGAGCCCAGCGGCTCACCATGGGCCGCGGCCTCCACCGTGCGTTCCCCGTCTTCGCGGAGGCCTTCGACGAGAGCTGCGCCCACCTCGACCCGGAGCTGCCCCAGCCGCTGAAGGACCTCGTCTTCGGCGAGGACGCCGAGGCGCTGAACCGGACCGGCTTCACCCAGCCGGCGCTGTTCGCCTTCGAAGTGGCGCTCTTCCGGCTCGTCGAATCCTGGGGCCTGATGCCCGACTTCCTCCTCGGCCACTCCATCGGTGAACTGGCCGCCGCACACGTCGCAGGCGTCCTGTCACTGCCGGACGCCTGCCGGCTCGTCGCCGCCCGCGGCCGCCTGATGCAGGCCCTCCCGGCCGGAGGAGCGATGGTCTCCCTCCAGGCCGCCGAGGACGAGGTACTGCCGCTACTGGCCGACGCCGGCGAACGGCTGGGCATCGCCGCCGTCAACGGCCCCCGGACGACCGTCGTGGCCGGCGACGAGGACGCGCTCGCCCAGCTCGTCCGGCGCTTCGAGCAGCAGGGCGGCAAGAGCAAACGGCTACGGGTGAGCCACGCCTTCCACTCCCCGCTGATGACCCCCATGCTCGACGCATTCCACGCCGTCGCAGCGGAGTTGACCTACCACCGGCCGCGCATCCCGGTCCTCTCCACGGTGACCGGCGAACCCGCCACCGACCTGGCATCCGCCGACTACTGGACCAGGCACGTACGGCAGACCGTACGGTTCGCGGACGGCATCCGCCGCCTGGAGGAGCGCGGCGTCACCCGCTTCCTCGAACTCGGCCCCGACAGCACCCTCACCGCCCTGGCCCGGACCTGCCTCGAAGCGGACCGCGACGCACTGCTCGTCCCCGCCCTGCGCAAGGACCGGCCCGAGGCCCACAGCGTCCTCGCCGCCCTCGGCGCCCTGCACACCCACGGCGCAAGCCCCGACTGGCAGCGGCTGTTCCCCGGCGCGGACCGCGTCGAGCTGCCCACCTACGCCTTCCAGCGCGAGCGCTACTGGCTGGACCCCGAGGCCGCCGCGGCGCCACGCAAGGGCGACCACCCGCTGCTCCCGACGGCCCTCACCCTGGCGGACCGCAGCGCCGTCGTCTCCACCGGACGCCTCACACCGTCCGCCCACCCCTGGCTCGCCGACCGGACCGCCGACGGCCGCACGGTGCTCCCCACGAGCGCCTACCTCGACCTGGCGCTGCACCTCGGCGCCCGCGCCGGCTGCGAGCACCTTGCCGAACTGACCGTGGACGCGCCCCTCGTCCTGCCCGAGCGGTCCGCCGTCGACCTCCAGGTCGTCGTCGGTGCCCCCGCCGACGACGACGGCCACCGGACCGTCACGGTGCACTCCCGCCCCGCCGACGAACACGACGACGAGGCGGCCTGGACCCGCCACGTCCACGGCGTGCTCACCCCCCGGCCACCGCAACGGCCCGCCCCCGGCCCCGGCACCTGGCCGCCCGCCGGCGCCCGGCCCGTGGACGCCGAACTGCTGCGAGCAGCGCAGACGGGCGACGGGACCCCGCACCACCCACCGGCCGAGGGGCTGCGGGGCGTATGGCGGCACAGGGACACGGTGTACGCCGAGGCCGCGCTGCCCGAGCCCTACCGCGCCGAGGCGGCCCGGTTCGCCCTGCACCCGGCGCTGCTCGACGCTGTGCTCCAGGCCCTCCCGGCAGCCGGGCACCCCGGCGCCGTCGCCCTGTCCTGGCGTGAGGCCGTGCTGCACGCGGTGGCCGCGGAAGCGGTGCGCGCCCGGTTCACGCCCGCCGACGACGGCGGAACGGACCTCCACCTCACCGACGAACTCGGCGACCCCGTCGCCTCTTTCGGCTCCCTCACCCTGGTGCCCGCCACCGACATCGAGCTGCCGGATGCCCCCGCAGGCCGCGACGACCTCTTCACCGTCGAATGGACCGAGCTGCCGCCGCCCCCCGCCGCCCCACAGCAGCCGCCTCCCCGCATCGTCGTCCTCGGCCGGGAACGCCTCGGCACCGACGCGACAGCAGACCAGCTCCGCACCGAACTGGACGCGCTCGCCACCGCGTTGGAGCACGGCGAAGACGCCCCCGACCTGGTCGTCATGCCCTGGCGGAGCGCGGAATCCGACGAACCGGCCGACGCCGCACACCGGTCGGCCGGCGACGCCCTCGCACTGCTCCAGAGCTGGCTGGACCGGCCGGCTCTCGCCGGCACCCGGCTGGCCCTCCTCACCCGGGGTGCCGTCGTCACCGGTCCGGCAGAGACCGTCGCGGACCTGCCCGCCGCAGCGGTATGGGGCCTGGTGCGCTCGGCGCAGTCGGAGAACCCCGACCGGTTCGTGCTGGTGGACACCGACGAGGACGCCACACCCGACGCGGCGGTCCTCGCCGCCGTGGGCGCGGGGGAGACCCAGCTCGCCGTCCGCGGCACACACCTGCTGGCCGCCCGCCTCACCCGGCTGCTACCGGACCCGCACACCACCCGGCCCCCGGCGCGGGCGGGCTTCGACGCACACCGCACCGTCCTGGTGACCGGAGCCACCGGAACCGTCGGCGCCGCCGTCACCCGGCACCTGGTGACCGCACACGGCGTGCGGCACCTGCTGCTGGCCGGCCGCCGTGGCGCGGCGGCACCCGGAGCGGAAGAGCTGGCCGCCGAACTCCGCGCGCTCGGCGCCCGGGTGACCCTCGCCGCCTGTGACGCTGCCGACCGCACGGCCCTGGCCGCACTGCTGGCCGACATCCCCCAGGACCACCCCCTGGGCGCGGTCGTCCACCTCGCCGGAGTGCTCGACGACGGTGTGCTCTCCTCCCTCACCCCCCAGCGGCTGTCCGCCGTGCTCCGTCCCAAGGCCGACGCCGCCGTCAACCTCGACCGGCTCACCCGGCACCTCGACCTGTCGGCCTTCGTGCTGTTCTCCTCGGCTGCCGCCACCTTCGGCGGCCCCGGCCAGGGCAACTACGCGGCCGCCAACGCCTTCCTGGAAGCGCTCGCCCACCGCCGCCGCGCCGAGGGCCGGCCGGCCCTGGCACTCGGCTGGGGCATGTGGACCGAGCGCAGCGGGATGACCGCCCGCCTCGACGACGTGGATCTGCGCCGGATGGACCGCGGCGGGGTGGGCGCGCTGACCACCGAGGCGGCGCTCGCCCTGTTCGACCGCTGTCTGGCCCAGGACCGGGCCGTGCCGGTCCCGGTCCCGCTCGACATCGCCGCGATCCGCCGCGGCGGCCCCACGGTGGCCCCCCTGCTGCGGCAGCTGGCCGGCCGGCCCGCCAAGCGGACCGCGGCCCCGGCGACCGGCGCGGACACCGGCCCGGCGCACACGCTCGCGGCCCTCCCGCCGGAGGAGCGCCACGCCCACGTCCTCGACCTGGTACGCACCGAGATCGCCGCCGTACTGGGCCACACGTCCAAGGGCCGGGTCGACGCCGACCGCGCCTTCGGGGACCTCGGCCTGGACTCGCTGACCTCCCTGGAACTGCGCAATGCCCTCGGCCGCCGCACCGGTCTGCGGCTGCCCGCCACCCTGGTCTTCGACCACCCCACGCCCTCCGCGGTCGCCTCCTACCTGCTGGCCGAACTGCTCGGCACCGCACAGACGTCCGGGGGCTCGGGGGCCGACCGCCCTACGGCCGGAGACCCCATCGCCATCGTCGCGATGAGCTGCCGCTTCCCCGGTGGCATCCGTACCCCGGACGAGTTCTGGGACTTCCTCGCCGCCGGCGGCGACGCCATCGGCGCCTTCCCCGACGACCGCGGCTGGGACACCGCCGCCCTGTACGACCCCGACCCGGAACACGAGGGGACGACCTACACCCGCCACGGCGGCTTCCTCACCGGCGCCGACCGCTTCGACGCCGGATTCTTCGGCGTCTCACCCCGTGAGGCGCTGGCCATGGACCCGCAGCAGCGGATCCTGCTGGAGGTCTGCTGGGAGGCGTTCGAGCGGGCCGGTATCGATCCGCACTCGCTGCGCGGCAGCCGTACCGGCGTCTTCGCCGGCACCAACGGGCAGGACTACACCACCCTCCTGGGCCACGCCACCGAACCCGTGGACGGCTATCTGGGCACGGGCAACGCGGCGAGCGTCGTCTCCGGCCGGATCGCCTACACCTTCGGCCTCGAAGGCCCGGCCGTCACCGTGGACACCGCCTGCTCCTCCTCGCTGGTCGCCCTGCACTGGGCGGTGCGCGCCCTTCAGTCGGGCGAGTGCTCGCTCGCGCTGGCGGGCGGCGTCACCGTGATGTCGACCCCAGCGGCGTTCCTGGAATTCAGCCGGCAGCGCGGGCTGTCCGCCGACGGCCGCTGCAAGGCGTTCGCCGACGGCGCCGACGGCACCGGATGGGGTGAGGGCGCGGGCGTGCTGCTCGTCGAGCGGCTCTCCGACGCCCGCCGCAACGGGCACCCGGTGCTGGCCGTCGTACGCGGCAGCGCAATCAACTCCGACGGCGCGAGCAACGGCCTCACCGCGCCCAACGGCCCCTCCCAGCAACGGGTGATCAGGGCCGCGCTCGCCGACGCCCGGCTGGCCGCCGGCGACGTGGACGCCGTGGAAGCACACGGCACCGGCACCACCCTCGGCGACCCCATCGAGGCGCAGGCGCTGCTCGCCACCTACGGACAGGACCGCGCCGAGGACCGTCCGCTGTGGCTCGGGTCGGTGAAGTCGAACATCGGCCACACCCAGGCCGCGGCCGGCGTCGCCGGGGTGATCAAGATGGTGCAGGCCATGCGCCACGGCCTGCTGCCGCAGACACTGCACATCGATGCGCCCTCGTCCCACGTGGACTGGGCGGATGGCGCGGTGGAACTGCTGACCGCCCCCACCGCCTGGCCCGACCAGGAGCGCCCCCGCAGGGCCGCGGTCTCCTCCTTCGGCTTCAGCGGCACCAACGCCCATCTGATTCTCGAACAGGCCGCCCCGGAACCGTCATCCGGGCCGGAAGACGGGACGCGGCCCGCCGCCCAACTGCCGCTCGTCTGGCCGCTGTCCGCCCGTAGCCCCCGAGCGCTCCGCGCCCTGGCCACCGACCTGCGCCGCCACGCCGCACAGCACGAGGACCAGCCCGCCGCGGCCATCGGCCACGCCCTGGCCACCACCCGTGCCTCCTTCGAGCACCGCGCGGTCGCCCACGGCACCGACCGCGCCGCCCTCCTGCCCGCCCTGGACACCCTGGCCGCCGACGGCACACCGGCGCCGGGCGCCGTCACCGGCACCGCCCTCCCCGGCGTACGCACCGCCTTCCTCTTCACCGGACAGGGCGCCCAGCGCCCCGGCATGGGACGCGAACTGCACCGCACCTTCCCGGTGTTCGCGGACGCCCTCGACGAGATCTGCGGACACTTCGCCGACCACCTCGACCGCCCGCTGCGCGACGTGATGTTCCACGACACCGACGGGCTGCTGCACCGGACGGAGTACACCCAGCCCGCGCTGTTCGCCCTGGAGACCGCCCTCCACCGCCTCGTGGAGGCCGCCGGACTGCGCCCTGACCACCTGCTCGGCCACTCCATCGGCGAGATCACCGCCGCACATGTCGCCGGGGTGTTCTCCCTGCCCGACGCCTGTGCCCTTGTCTCCGCCCGCGGCCGGCTCATGCAGGCGCTCCCCGGGAACGGGGCCATGGCCGCCCTCCAGGCCACGGAGGACGAGGTGCTGCCGCTGCTCGACGGACTCGGCCACCAGGTCTGTATCGCCGCCGTCAACGGCCCCGACTCCGTGGTGATCTCCGGCGACCAGGACGCCGTCACCGCGCTCACCGAGCGGCTGGCCGCCCAAGGCCGCAGAACCAAACCGCTGCGGGTCAGCCATGCGTTCCACTCCCCGCACATGGACCCGATGCTCGCCGACTTCCGTACCGTCGCCGAGGCGCTGACCTACCACGAGCCGCGCCTCCCCGTCGTGTCCAACCTGACCGGCGAGACCGCCACCGAACTGCACCGCCCCGACTACTGGGTACGTCAGGTCCGCGAGGCAGTCCGGTTCCACGACGGCGTCCGCAGGCTCGCCGAACAGGGCGTCCAGCGCTTCGTCGAACTCGGCCCCGACGGCACCCTCTCGGCCATGACCGCCGGCTCGCTGCCGTCCGACGCCACCGGCACGGCGGTCATCCCGCTCCTCCGCGACCGGGACGCCGAGTCCCGGTCCCTGCTCGACGGGCTCGCCCGCGCCTACGTCCACGGCGCCGACCTCGACTGGTCCGCCGTCGCCAACGCCCACCCGGCACCCACAGTCGCCCTCGACCTGCCCACCTACCCCTTCCAGCGACAGCGCTACTGGCCGACGCCCGCCCCCGCCACCGGTGACCTCGGCGCCGTGGGACTCACCCCGGCCGGCCATCCGCTGCTCGGCGCCGCCACCGAACTCGCCGACGGCAGCCGCCTGTTCACCGGCCGCCTCTCGGTACGCGACCACCCCTGGCTCGCCGACCACGCCCTCGCCGGCACCGTCGTCGTCCCCGGCACCGCCCTCCTCGAACTCGCCGTCCTGGCCGGAGACCGGGCCGGCTGTCCCCGCGTCGAGGACCTGACCCTGGTCAGCCCGCTGATCCTGCCCGAGCAGCACGCGATGGACCTCCAGACCGTCCTGGGCGCCGACGACGGCCAGGGCCACCGGCCGTTCACCGTCCACGCCCGCCCCGCCGAACCCGGCCCCCACGACCCCTGGACCCTGCACGCGACCGGCACCCTCACCGCCACCGCTCCCGACCCCGCGCCTGCCCCTTCGGCCTGGCCGCCCGCCGGAGCCGAACCGCTGCCCGTCGAGGACGTCTACGAGCGGCTGAGCGCGGGCGGCTTCGACTACGGGCCGCTCTTCCAGGGACTGCGCGCCGCCTGGCGCCACCGCGACCAGGTATACGCCGAAGTGACCCTGCCCCAGGAGGCCCAGCGGGACGCACACCGCTTCCTGCTGCACCCGGCGCTGCTCGACGCCGCCCTGCACGCCACCGCATTCCTGCCGACCGAGGACACCACGGCCGGCCGGCTGCCCTTCTCCTGGCGCGGAGTGCAGATCCACGCCACCGGTGCGACCCAGCTGCGGGTCCGGCTCGACCTGTCCGCACCCGACACCGTCTCCCTCGTCCTAGCCGACGCCGACGACAAGCCCGTGGCCGCCATCGAGACACTCACCCTGCGCGAGATCGCCACCGACCGGATCGCGGCCGCCGCCCGGCCCGCCGCCCCCCTCCACCACCTCGACTGGCCCACAGCCCCCCTCCCCGCAACGCCGCCCCAAGAGCCGTACCGCCTCCACGTCCTGGACAGCGAGGACCTCGCCACCGACCTCGAAGGCGCGGGGACGGCCGTGACCCGGCTGACCCGTCCCGCCGACCTCGACGAGGCAGCCGGCACCGTCCTCGTGGAGCTCCCCGCCACCGGCCCCCACGAAGCGGCGACCGACGCCCTGGCACTGGTCCAGCACTGGCTGGCCGACGCACCCGCCCCGGCCCGGCTCGCCTTCGTCACCAGGGGAGCCGTCGACGCCCCCGGCACCACCCGCCACACACCCGCGGCCGCCCCCATCTGGGGCCTGGTGCGCTCGGCCCAGTCCGAACACCCCGGCCGGTTCGTCCTCGCCGACCTCGACGACCAGGACACCTCGTACGCCGCACTGCCCGCGGCGCTGGCCACGGACGAACCCCAACTCGCCGTCCGCGGCGGCACCGTGCATCTGCCGCGCGTCGCCCCGGTCCACAGCGGCACGGCGCTGCCCGAGCCCGCCGACGGACACCGCTGGCGCCTCGGGATGACCGGCAAGGGCACCCTCGACCACCTCACCCTGCTGCCCCACGACGACGCCGAACGACCGCTGGAACGGGGCGAAATCCGCATCGCGGTGCGGGCCGCCGGAGTCAACTTCCGCGATGTGCTGAACGTCCTCGGCATGTACCCCGGCGATGCGGGCGCCTTCGGCCTGGAGGGCGCGGGGGTGGTCACCCAGACCGCCCCGGATGTCCTCGGGTTCGCCCCGGGGGACCGGGTGATGGGGCTGTTCCCGTACGCCTTCGGCCCGATGGCGGTGGCCGACGCCCGCATGGTCGTCAAGGTCCCGGAGGGCTGGTCGTTCGCGCAGGCGGCGTCCGTGCCGGTGGTCTTCCTGACGGCGTACTACGCACTCGTGGAGCTGGGTGGCCTCCAGGCCGGCGAGTCAGTCCTCGTGCACGCTGCCGCCGGTGGCGTGGGCATGGCCGCCGTCCAACTGGCGCAGCACCTGGGCGCCGAGGTCTTCGGCACAGCGAGCCCCGGCAAGTGGAACACCCTCCGCGAATCCGGGCTGGCGAAGACACATATCGCCTCCTCCCGGGACCTGGACTTCGAGCGTTCCTTCCTGGCGGCAACCGACGACCGGGGCATGGATCTGGTACTGGACTCCCTGGCAAGGGAGTTCGTCGATGCCTCGCTGCGGTTGCTGCCCCGGGGCGGCCGGTTCCTGGAGATGGGCAAGACCGACATCCGTGAGCCGGAGCAGGTGGCCGCCGAGCACAAGGGCGTGCGCTACCAGGCCTTCGATCTGATCGAGGCCGGCCCGGACCGGATCGGGGAGATGTTTGCGCAGCTGCGTGAGCTGTTCGACCAGGGCGTGCTGCGGCCGCTACCCGTGACGGCGTGGGACGTACGGAAGGCCCCCGAAGCGTTCCGCCACCTCAGCCAGGCCAAGCACATCGGCAAGGTCATACTGACGATGCCGGTGGCGCTCGATCCGGCCGGCACGGTGCTCATCACGGGCGGCACAGGCGGTCTGGGTGCGCTGCTGGCCCGGCATCTGGTGGCCGAGCACGGCGTACGGCATCTGCTGCTGGCCAGCCGCCGCGGCCCGGACGCCCCCGGCGCGGACGCACTGCGCGACGAACTCACCGCCCTCGGCGCCGAGATCACCCTCACCGCCTGCGACACCGCCGACCGCGAAGCGCTGCGCGGGCTGCTCGACTCCGTACCGAAGCAGCATCCGCTCACCGCCGTCGTGCACACCGCAGGCGTCCTCGACGACACCCTCGTCACCTCGCTCACCCCGCAACGGCTCCACGCCGTCCTGCGGCCCAAGACCGATGCGACGGCCCATCTGCACGACCTCACCCGCGACGAGGACCTGGCCGCGTTCGTCGTGTTCTCCTCGACGGCCGGGGTGTTCGGCTCGCCCGGGCAGGCCAATTACGCCGCCGCCAACGCCTTCTGCGACACCTTCGCCGCCGAACGCCGGGCGGCCGGACTGCCCGCCACCTCGCTCGCCTGGGGGCCCTGGTCCCGGACCACCGGGATGACCAGCGGACTCACCGAAGCCGATCTGCAACGGATGGCCCGCGCGGGCCTGCCCGCCCTGACCCCGGACCGTGGACTCGCCCTGTACGACGCGGCACTGGGCCGGCCCGAAGCAGCCCTGCTGCCGATGCAGGTCGACCGCCACGCGCTGGGCTCGGCCGGTCCCGTACCACCCCTGCTCAGCGGCCTGATGCCGACCGCGCTCCGCCGGGCGGCGGCCGCCGGTCCCGCCGCACCGGCCGGACCGGACTCCGCCGGCACCCTCGCCCGTACGCTCGCCACACTCAACCGCGACGAGGCGCACCACACCGTGCTCGACGTGGTGTGCACCCAGGTCGCCGCCGTACTGGGCCATGCCTCCGCCGCCGAGGTCGGCGACCAACAGTCGTTCAAGGACCTCGGCTTCGACTCGCTGACCGCCGTCGAACTGCGCAACCGGCTCAACACCGCGACCGGGGCCCTGCTGCCCGCCACGCTCGTCTTCGACCACCCCACCCCGCTGGCCCTCGCCGACCACCTCTGCACGGAACTCCTCCCCGCCGCCCCCGCCGAGAAGGCTTCCGCACCCGAGGACGACACAGCGGTACGGGAAGCCCTGGCCGCCATCCCCCTCGCCCGCCTCCGGGCGGCCGGGCTGCTCGATGCGCTGCTGGCACTGGCCGAGCCGGTGCCCGCGCCCACCGACCACGGGACCGCGGACGCCCCCGCCCCCGCCCCCGACGCCCTCGAAAGCATGGAGGTCGACGACCTCGTGCGCCTCGCCTTCGGCGCCGCGGACGGCTGAGCACCGCCGTCCCGACGAAGCCACCCCGACGAAGCCGGAATGATGGAGAGCTGACCAATGGCCACGTCCGCGGATCAGATCGTCGAAGCCCTGCGGGCCTCGCTGCGGGAGAACGACCGCCTGCGCAAACAGAACCAGCAACTGGTCGACGCAGCCGGTGAACCCCTCGCCATCGTCGGAATGAGCTGCCGCTTCCCCGGCGGCGTACAGACCCCCGAGGACTACTGGCAGTTGCTCTCCGAAGGCGTCGACGCACTGTCGGAGTTCCCCGCCGACCGGGGCTGGGACCTCAGCACACTCGACATGGCCACCACCCGCGGCGGCTTCGTCCACACCGCCGACGAATTCGACGCGCAGTTCTTCGGGATGAGCCCCCGCGAGGCACTGGCCACCGACCCGCAGCAGCGGCTGCTCCTGGAGGTCTCATGGGAGGCGCTGGAACGTGCGGGCATCGACCCGACGACGCTGCGCGGCAGCCGGACCGCCGTCTTCGCCGGATGCAGCAACCAGGAGTACGGCTCCGGGCTGCGCGGCAACGTCCCCGAGGGCGTCGAAGGGCACATCCTCACCGGCACCACGGGCAGCGTCGTCTCGGGCCGGGTCGCCTACGCCCTCGGCCTCGAAGGCCCCGCCGTCACCGTCGACACGGCCTGCTCCTCCTCGCTGGTCACCCTGCACCTCGCCGCCCAGTCCCTCCGGGCCGGCGAATGCGACCTCGCCCTCGCCGGCGGCGTCGCGATCATGTCCACGCCCGCCGCCTTCGTCGAGTTCAACCGACAGGGCGGGCTGGCCGGCGACGGCCGCTGCAAGCCGTTCTCCGATGACGCCGACGGCACCGGCTGGGGCGAAGGCGCCGGCATGCTGCTCGTCGAACGGCTCTCCGACGCCCGCCGCAACGGCCACCGGGTGCTGGCCGTGGTACGCGGCAGCGCCCTCAACCAGGACGGCGCGTCCAACGGCCTCACCGCCCCCAACGGCCCCGCCCAGCAACGGGTGATCCGCTCCGCGCTCACCGGCGCCGGACTGACCGCTGCCGACGTGGACGCCGTCGAGGCCCACGGCACCGGCACGACCCTGGGCGACCCGATCGAGGCGCAGGCGCTGCTCGTCACCTACGGACAGGACCGCCCGGCCGACCGGCCGCTGTGGCTGGGCTCGGTGAAGTCCAACATCGGCCACACCCAGGCTGCCGCCGGAGTCGCCGGCGTGATCAAGATGGTGCTCGCCCTCCGGCACGGCGTCCTGCCGCAGAGCCTGCACACCACCCGGCCCTCCACCCACGTGGACTGGTCGGCAGGCAACGTCCGGCTGCTGACCGAACCCGTCCCCTGGCCCGAGTCCGCACGGCCGCGCCGCGCCGCCGTCTCCTCCTTCAGCATCAGCGGCACCAACGCCCACACCATCCTGGAACAGGCACCGGAGGACCCGCCCGCCGACGCCCCACAGGACGTGCACCCCGCAGGCCCGGACCACGCCCACGAAGACCACACACCGGCCCCCCAAGGCCGGCTCCACGGCACGGACAGCCACGCCCAGGCCGTCGCCGCCCGCCCCCCACACATCCCCTGGGTGCTCTCCGCCCGCAGCCCCGACGCCCTCCGGGCCCAGGCCGCCCGCCTGCTGTCCCACCTCGACACCCACCCCGACACCGACCCGTACGACCTGGCCCACTCGCTCGCCACCACCCGGACCGCCTTCGAACACCGCGCGGTCCTGCTCGGCACCGACCGGGCCGAACTGCGCAGCCGGCTGACCGCACTCGCCCAGGAAGGCCCGACCGCCGCGGGCGCTGTCACCGGCTCGCCGGTGCGCGGCAAGACCGCGTTCCTGTTCACCGGCCAGGGCGCCCAGCGCCTCGGTATGGGCCGCGAACTCCACGAGGCGTTCCCCGCCTTCCGGGACGCCTACGACGCCGCCTGCGCACACCTCGACACCGCACTCGACCGTCCGCTGCGCGCCACCGTCTTCGGCGACGACGCGGCACTGCTGGACCGCACCGGGCACACCCAGCCCGCCCTCTTCGCCTTCGAAGTGGCGCTCTTCCGGCTCCTCACCTCGTGGGGCATCAAGCCCGACGTCCTCATGGGCCACTCGATCGGCGAACTCACCGCGGCCCATGCGGCCGGAGTACTGACCCTTCCCGACGCCTGCCGTCTGGTGGCGGCCCGCGGCCGGCTGATGCAGGCCCTCCCGCCCGGCGGAGCCATGGCGTCACTCCAGGCCACCGAGGACGAGGTACGTCCGCTGCTGGCCGACACCGGGGACCGGGTGAGCATCGCCGCGGTCAACGGCCCCGAAGCAACCGTCCTCGCGGGCGACGAAGCAGCCGTGGACGCCCTCGCCGGCCACTTCCGGGACCTGGGACGCAAGGTCTCCCGGCTCCGGGTCAGCCACGCCTTCCACTCGCCCCACATGGACCCCATGCTGGCCGAACTCCACACCATAGCCAGTGAACTGACCTACCATCAGCCACAGATCCCGGTCGTCTCCAACGTCACCGGACGCCTCGCCACCCCCGGCGAACTGTGCAGCCCCGACTACTGGGTCCGCCACGCCCGCCAGAGCGTCCGCTTCGCCGACGGGGTCGCCACCCTCGCCGAACGCCATGTCACCCGGCTCATCGAGCTCGGCCCCGACGGCACCCTGAGCGCCATGGCCGCGGCCTGCCTGCCCGACGACGACCGACTGCTGATCCCCCTCCTCCGCAAGGACAGCCCGGAGCCCGAAAGCCTGCTCACCGCCGTCAGCAGACTCCACACCTCCGGCACCCCCCTCGACTGGTCCGCCCTCCTCCCCGGAGCCCACCCCGTCGACCTGCCCACCTACCCCTTCCAGCGCACCCGCTACTGGCTGAACGCCACACCCCCCGAGGAGCCGCCGAACGGCCGGCCGGCCGACGCCGCCTTCTGGACCGCCGTAGAGCAGCACAACGTGCCGGAACTCGCCGACAGCCTCAGCCTTGACCGCTCCCTCCTCGAACCCGTCGTTCCCGCCCTCGCCGCCTTCCACCGCGACCAGCAGCAGCACTCCACCGCCCGCGCCTGGCGGTACGCCGAGCACTGGGAGCCGGTCGACCCCCGCCCCCGTACGACCCCACCGGCACACTGGCTGCTCATCGCCCCCACCGACGCCCCCGCCAACCAGCAGCCCGCCCCGGGCGGCCATCAGCCCGTCATCGAAGCCCTGGAAACCGCCCTGACCGGCCCCGGCACCACCGTCACCACCCTGCACCTGCCGCCGGACGCCGGCCCCGACGACATCGCCCGACGCCTCGCAGAGATACCCGACCGGGAAGGCGCCCCGAACGAGACCAACATCCTCTCCCTCCTCGGCCTCGGCACCGCACGCCACCCCCACCACCCCGAGACACCCGCCGCCCTCACCCTGACCGGCGCCCTCGTCCAGGCACTGCTCCGCGCCGACACCCCCGTCCGGCTCTGGACCGCCACCCGAGGCGCCGTCAGCATCGGCCGCTCCGACCCGCTCAGCGCCGCCGCCCACTGGCAGGCCACCCTCTGGGGCCTCGGCCGCACCGCGGCCATCGAACACCCCGACCACTGGACCGGCCTCGTCGACCTGCCCGAACACCTCGACGACCGCGCCCTCGACAGGCTGCGCACCGTACTCCACACCCCGGCCCAGGACCCCGAACACGGCAACGAGTTCGCCCTGCGCGCCTCCGGCCTCTTCGCCCGCAGGCTGACACGCGCCCCCCACCCCGAACGGCCGCACGGCACCTCCGCCTGGACCCCGGCCGGCACCACCCTGATCACCGGAGGCACCGGTACCATCGGCTCCGCCCTCGCCCGCCAACTGGCCCGCGAAGGCGCCGAACACCTCCTGCTCCTCAGCAGGCGTGGCCCCGACGCACCGGGAGCCCAGGACCTCGCCGCCGAACTCGCCACCCACGGCACCCGGACCACCCTCGCCGCCTGCGACCCCGCCGACCGCGACGCCCTGGCACAGCTCCTCGCCGCCGTCCCCGACGACCAGCCGCTGACCAGCGTCTTCCACACCGCGGGCGTCCTCGACGACGGCACCCTCGCCACCATGGACGCCGAACGGTTCGCCACCGTCCTCCACCCCAAGACCGAGGCCGCGGCCAACCTCCACGAACTGACCCGCGGACACGACCTCACCGCGTTCGTGCTGTTCTCCTCGATCGCGGGCACCCTCGGAGCAGCCGGCCAGGCCAACTACGCGGCGGCCAACGCCGGCCTCGACGCCCTCGCCCGGCACCGCCGGGCCCAGGGCCTGCCCGCCACCAGCATCGCCTGGGGCCCCTGGGCCCACGACGGCATGGCCGCCGACCCCACCCTGCGGACCAAGCTCAGCCGGGCGGGCCTGCCGCCCCTGGAGCCCGAGACCGCACTCGTCGCCCTGCACCAGGCGCTCGACCACGACGAGACCCACCTCGTCATCGCCGACATCGACTGGAACCTGTTCCCCGCAGGCCGCAACGCCCTCTTCGGCAAACTGCCCGAAGCCGCCGCCCAACGCCCCGCCCAGGACACCGAACCCGAGGGCATCCGCAGCACCCTCGCAGCGCTGCGCACCCCGGCCGAACAGGAACAGCGCCTGCTCCGCCTGGTCCGGGAAACCACCGCCACCGTCCTGGGCTACCCCGGCCCCGAATCCGTCGAGCCTGCACGGACCTTCCAGGAACTCGGCATCGACTCCCTCACCGCCGTCGAACTGCGCAACTCCCTCTCCACGACGGCCGCGCTGCCCCTCTCCCCGACACTCGTCTTCGACTACCCGACGCCGCCGGCCCTCGCCCGCCATCTTCGCGCCGAACTCCTCGGCGACCTCGGTGACCTCGGCGACCAGCACACCGCCGCACTCGCCCACCCCGTACAGCACGACGACGAACCGATCGCCATCGTCGGCATGGGCTGCCGCTACCCCGGAGACGTGGCATCACCCGACGACCTCTGGAAACTGATCACCAACGGCGGCGACGCCATCACCCCGTTCCCCGAGGACCGCGGCTGGAACATCGACGCCGTCTACGACCCCGACTCCGGCTGCCCCGGCACCAGTTACGTACGCGAGGGCGGCTTCGTCCGGAGCGCCGGCGACTTCGACCCCGGCTTCTTCGGCATCTCACCCCGCGAGGCCCTGGGCATGGACCCCCAGCAACGGCTGCTGCTGGAGGTCTCGTGGGAAGCCGTCGAACGCGCCGGAATCGCCCCGCTGTCACTGCGGGGCAGCCGCAGCGGCCTCTTCGTGGGCTGCGGCTACCAGGGCTACGGATCGGGCGCCGGCGACATGCCCGACGACCTCCTGGGCCACATGCTCACCGGCAGCTCCGGCGCCGTGGCCTCCGGCCGCATCGCCTACTCCCTCGGCCTCGAAGGGCCCGCGGTCACCGTCGACACGGCCTGCTCCTCCTCGCTGGTCGCCCTGCACCTGGCCGTCCAGTCCCTCCGCTCCGGAGACTGCGACCTCGCCCTTGCCGGCGGCGTGACCGTGATGTCCACACCGGGCGCCTTCATCGAATTCAGCAGACAGCGCGGCCTCGCCGCAGACGCCCGCTGCAAGGCGTTCGCCGACTCCGCCGACGGCACCAGCTGGGGCGAAGGCGCCGGCATCCTGGTCGTCGAACGCCTCTCGGACGCCCGTCGCAACGGCCACCGGGTGCTCGCCGTCGTCCGCGGCAGCGCCATGAACCAGGACGGCGCGTCCAATGGCCTCACCGCCCCGAACGGCCCGTCGCAGCAACGCGTGATCCGCCAGGCGCTGGCGAGTGCGGGTCTAACGGCCTCGGACGTGGATGTGGTCGAGGCACATGGCACGGGCACGTCACTGGGTGATCCGATCGAGGCCCAGGCCCTGATCGCCACCTACGGCCAGGACCGGGACGAGGACCGGCCCCTGTGGCTGGGTTCGGTGAAGTCCAACATCGGCCACACCCAGGTCGCGGCCGGCGTGGCCGGCGTCATCAAGATGGTGCTGGCGCTCCAGCACCGTGTGCTGCCGCGGACGCTGCATGTGGACGAGCCGTCGACACACGTGGACTGGTCCGCCGGCCATGTACGACTGCTCACCGAGGACGTGGCATGGCCGGAGGGAGAGCGGCCCCGCCGGGCAGGTGTGTCGTCCTTCGGCGTCAGCGGCACCAACGCCCACATCGTCCTCGAACAACCGCCGGCCGACGAACCCCAGGAGGCACGCCAGGGGGCAACAACACCTTCGACGCCCGACGCTCCGGCCCTCGTTCCCTGGGTACTCTCCGGACGCAGCGAGGCCGCACTCAGGGCCCAGGCCGAGCGGCTGTCGGCACACCTCCAGGCCCGGCCCGAACTGCGCCCGCACGACGTGGCCCTGTCGCTCGCCACCACCCGCTCACCCTTCGAACACCGCGCCGTCGTCCTCGGCGCCGACCGGGAAACCCTGCTCGACGGCCTGACCGCCCTCGTCCGCGGCGAACCCCAGGGAAACATCGCCCAGGGCATGACCACGTCCGAAGGGCTCCTGGCCTTTCTGTTCGCGGGGCAGGGTGCCCAGCGGCTGGGAATGGGCCGGGAGTTGTATGAGGCGTTCCCGGTTTTTGCTGATGCTTTTGATGCGGTGTGTGCTTGCCTTGATGGTGAGTTGGAGTCGCCGTTGCGGGGGGTGGTGTTTGGTGAGGACGCGGACGCGGATGGGGATGCGGATGGGAATGAGGATGGGGATGCGGGTGCGTTGAATCGGACGGGGTTCACTCAGCCGGCGTTGTTTGCGGTTGAGGTGGCGTTGTTCCGGTTGGTGGAGTCGTTCGGTGTGCGGCCGGATTTCTTGGTGGGGCATTCGATTGGTGAGTTGGCTGCTGCGCATGTGGCGGGTGTGTTGTCGCTGGCGGATGCGTGTCGTTTGGTTGCTGCGCGTGGGCGGTTGATGCAGGCGTTGCCGGCGGGTGGGGCGATGGTCTCGCTTGAGGCGTCGGAGGACGAGGTCCTTGCGGTGCTGGGTGGGTTTGGGCAGCGGGTGAGTGTTGCTGCGGTGAATGGTCCGCGGGCGGTTGTGGTTTCCGGTGAGGAAGCGGCGGTGGCGGAGGTTGCCGGGCGTTTTGAGGCTGAGGGTCGGAAGGTGAAGCGGTTGCGGGTGAGCCATGCGTTCCATTCGCCTCTGATGGAGCCGATGTTGGAGGAGTTCCGGGCAGTCGCGGAGAGCGTGCTATTCGCGCAGCCGCGTATTGCGGTGGTCTCGAATGTGACCGGTGAACTGGCCACGGCGGAGCAGCTGACCTCTCCGGAGTACTGGGTGCGGCACGTCCGGGAATCGGTGCGGTTCGCGGACGGTGTGCGGTGGCTGGAGCAGCAGGGTGTGACGCGATTCCTGGAGATCGGACCGGACGGCACCCTCACCGCCATGGCACAGGGCTGCCTCGACGCGGACGCCGACCACCTGCTTGTGCCCGCCTTGCGCAAGGACCGCCCGGAAATGGCCGGGTTCCTCACCGCCCTCGGCCACGTCTACGCCCGCGGCGGCACCGTCGAGTGGGCCACGCTCTTCGCCGGGACCGGCGCCCGATGCGTCGACCTGCCGACGTACGCCTTTCAGCACCAGCGCTACTGGCTCGGGCTCGCCCACACCACCGCCACGAACCTCGGGTCGGCCGGGCTGCAAGCCGCCGACCACCCCCTGCTCGCGGCCACCATGACGCTCGCCGATTCCCACTCCATCGTCTTCACCGGCCGGCTCTCCGTGCAGGACCACCCCTGGCTGGCGGATCATGTCGTCGAAGGGGCGATTCTCTTCCCCGGCACGGCCTTCCTGGAACTCGCGCTCCGCGCTGCCGACCAGGCCGGCTGTGACCACGTCGAGCAGCTGACCATCGAAGCCCCCCTGGTGCTCCCTGCCCACGAAGCCGTCCAGCTGCAAATGCGCATCCAGGAGCCGGACCTCAACGGCACCCGTGCGTTCACCATCCATTCCTGCCGTATCGGCAGCACCGGTGTCGCGCAGGAACCATGGATCCGGCACGCCACGGGCCTGCTCGGAGCGGCCGACCACCGCGAGAGCTTCGATCACGCCGTCTGGCCTCCGGAAGGCGCACACGCCGTCCCCGTGGAGGGTCTGTACGAGGAATTCGCCGACGCCGGGATCGCGTATGGTCCTGCCTTCCGGGGCCTTCAGGCCGTATGGCGGCGCGATGCCGATCTCTTCGCGACGGTGGAGATACCCGAAGACGCGGAGGCATCATCATTCGGGCTGCACCCCGCACTGCTGGACACCGTTCTTCACGCACTGGCGCTGGCGCCGGAGACGGGAACGGGAACGGGAACGGGAACGGACGAGAATGCCGGCGGCGTTGGATACCTGGCGCACACCTGGCACGACGTGAAGCTTTACGCCTCCGGAGCCACCGTGCTGCGGGCACGCATTTCCGTGCATGCGGACGGCAGCGCCTCACTCCAGTTGGCGGACGCGGTGGGTCAGCCGGTGGCGGAGATCGCTTCGCTCACCAGGCAGCCGGTCTCGGCCGAGATGTTCAGCCGTGCCTCGCAGGGCACCACCCACTCCGACGCGCTGTACCGGGTCGACTGGCTTCCCGTACCCGAGATGACCACAGAAGCCGTCGACGTCGTCGACCTCGTCAACCTCATCAAGCCTGACGACCTCGATGACCTCGACGACGACCTCGATGCAAGCGTCTCTGCACGAGGGGAAGAAATCCCCCCGTACGTCGTGCTGAGGCTCGACGCACCCACGGAGGAAGCCACAGGAACTCCCGCAGCCGCCCGCGCCACAACCTGTCGGGCCCTTTCCTGCCTCCAGGAGTGGACGGAATCCCAGCGCTCCTCGCAGGCACGGCTCGTGGTGGTGACGCGGAACGCCGTCCCGGCAGAGCTGCAACAGCCCGACCCGGCGCAGGCCATGGTCTGGGGCCTCGTCCGCGCCGCACGCCTGGAACACCCCGACCGCTTCGTCCTGGTGGACGTGGACGGCACCGAGGCCTCGCTGGAAGCGTTGCCGACCGCCCTCGCCTCCGGAGAGCCCGAACTCGCCCTGCGAGCGGGCATCGCCTACCTGCCGAGGCTGAGCATGAACATCCGGCGCGATGAATTGCCGATGCCGGGCCTGCCGCAGGACGGATGGTGCCTCGACAACCACGCCGACAACCACGCAGGCCACAACGTCGGCAACGACGCAGGGAACAACGTCGGCAATCACGCAGGCAATCACGCAGGCAACGACGCCGACGACAGCACGCTGGAGAGGCTGCGTCTGGTGCAGCGCCCCGCAGCGCACGACGAGCTGAGCGCCGGCCAGGTCCGTATCGCGGTGCGGGCCGCCGGGGTCAACTTCCGCGATGTGCTGAACGTACTCGGCACGTATCCCGGCGATCCGGGCGCCTTGGGCGTCGAGGGCGCGGGTGTGGTCACCGAGACGGGTCCTGGAGTGGTGGACCTTTCCCCGGGAGACCGGGTGATGGGGCTGTTCCCGTACGCCTTCGCCCCGGTGGCGGTGGCCGACGCACGCACGGTCGTCAAGGTCCCGGAGGGCTGGTCGTTCGCGCAGGCGGCGTCGGTGCCGGTGGCCTTCTTGACGGCGTACTGCGCGCTGGTGGAGCTCGGTGATCTCCAGGCCGGCGAGTCGGTCTGCGTGCACGCCGCCGCGGGTGGCGTAGGCATGGCCGCAGTGCAGTTGGCGCAGCATCTGGGGGCGGAGGTCTTCGGCACCGCGAGTCCCGGCAAGTGGGACACCCTGCGGGAGTTGGGCCTGGACGAGGCACGAATCGCTTCGTCGCGGGACCTGGACTTCGAGCGGGCGTTTCTTGAGGCGACCGACGGCCGGGGCGTGGATCTGGTGCTGGACTCCCTGGCCGGGGAGTTCGTCGATGCCTCACTGCGGTTGCTGCCCCGCGGCGGCCGGTTCCTGGAGGTGGGCAAGACCGACGTCCGTGAGCCGGAGCAGGTGGCGACCGACCACGAGGGCGTGCGCTACCAGGCCTTCGACCTGACCGAGGCAGGTCCGGAGCGGATCGGGGAGATGCTGAGCGCGCTGGTCGAGCTCTTCGAGCGGGGTGTGCTGGAGCCGTTGCCGGTGACGGCGTGGGATGTGCGGCGGGCTCCCGAGGCCTTCCGCTACCTGAGCCAGGCCAAGCACATCGGCAAGGTCGTACTGACGATGCCGGTGGCGCTCGATCCGGCCGGAACGGTGCTGATCACCGGTGGTACAGGCGGTCTGGGTGCGCTGGTGGCCCGGCATCTGGTCGCCGAGCACGGTGTGCGGCATCTGCTGCTGGCCAGCCGCCGCGGACCGGACACCCCCGGCGTGGATGACCTGCGCGACGAACTCGCCGCCCTCGGCGCCGAGATCACCGTCACCGCCTGCGACGCCGCCGACCGCGGAGCCCTGCGCCGACTGCTCGACTCCCTACCGGAGCAGCATCCGCTCACCGCCGTCGTGCACACGGCAGGCGTCCTCGACGACGGTGTGCTCTCCTCGCTGACGCCCGAGCGGCTGGACGCGGTCCTCGGGCCGAAGGTGGACGCGTTGGCGCTTTTGGACGAGCTGACGCGTGACGCGGATGTGGCGGAGTTTGTGGCGTTCTCGTCGGTGGCGGGGACATTCGGCAGCGCGGGGCAGGCCAACTACGCGGCGGCGAACGCGTATGTGGATGCGCTTGTCTCCCGGCGTAATGGGCTCGGATTTCCTGCCAGGTCCTTGGCCTGGGGTGCCTGGGCTTCCGACGCGGGTATGACCGGCGAATTGAGCGAGGCCGACGTGCAACGCATGGCACGCGGCGGCATCACACCCTTCACCAAGGAACGAGGCGTGGAGGCGTTCGATGCCGCTCGGCACGCCGCCCTCCCTGTGGTCGTCCCGGTTCAGCTGAATCACACGATCTTGCGGGAGCAGCATTCCGCCGGCGTGCTTCCTCCGCTTATGCGCGGACTTTTGGGGCGCAGCACGCGGCGTACGGCGGTCTCCTCATCGGCCGCGGTGAACCCGGCGGATGCCCTGCGATCCCGGCTTTCCCCGTTGTCGCTGGACGATCGCCAGGCCGCACTTCTGGAACTCGTACGCACCCAAGCGGCGGTGGTTCTTGGCCACCCCGGCCCCGAATCGATCGAGCCGACCCGCGACTTCCGGGGACTCGGCGTCGACTCGCTCACCGCAGTGGAATTGCGCAACCATCTGAATGCGGCCACCGGCCTCCAACTGCCCGCCACCCTCGTCTTCGACTACCCGTCCCCGCTGGTGGTGGCCCGCCATCTGGACGTCGAACTGTCCGGCGTGGACGAGACGGTGCAGACGGAGACAACCGCTGCGACAGCACCGTCGCTGTCACTGTCGCCGTCGTCGCCGGTGGATGAACCGGTGGCGATTGTGGGGATGAGTTGTCGGTTCCCTGGCGGGGTGGAATCGCCGGAGGAGTTGTGGGGGTTGTTGTGTGCGGGTGGGGATGGTGTGGTGCCTTTCCCGTCCGA
>NZ_JBVIST010000029.1:0-69394 GCF_055575375.1 Streptomyces sp. NPDC034111
TGCGGCGGGCCAGGTGGTTGTCGGGTGCGGTGACGGACCTCCGGGGCCTGGTGTGTGGACTGCTTCGCTTTACGTCCACACACCAGGCCCCTCCGGCCCGTCCCCTCCCGTTGGGGGAAAGGAAAAGGCCGGTGGGGGTGCACGTAACCAGCTACGTGCACCCCCACCGGCCTTGATCACCCACCTACGGGAGGGGCCGCGCCGCAGGACGAAGTCCGGAGGAGCGGCACCGCACCCGACAACCCACGCCCGCCGCCAGGCGCAACGGCGAGACGAGGCACGGCGGGAAAGCCAACAACGTGGGGGTCAAGCCAAGCGCAGCGTCACCGCTTGGCGCGAGAAGCCGTCCGCCCCCGCTCCTTCTGGTCCAGGACGACCTTGCGGATGCGCACGGACTCCGGAGTGACCTCGACGCACTCGTCGTCGCGGCAGAACTCCAGGGACTGCTCCAGGGAGAGCTTGCGGGGCGGGACGATCGCCTCGAACGAGTCGGCCGAGGAGGAGCGCATGTTGGTGAGCTTCTTCTCCTTGGTGATGTTCACGTCCATGTCGTCCGCGCGCGAGTTCTCGCCGACGATCATGCCCTCGTACACCTCGGTGCCCGGCTCGGTGAAGAGCACACCGCGCTCCTGGAGGTTGGTCATCGCGAAGGCGGTGACCGCACCGGCGCGGTCGGCGACCAGCGAACCGTTGTTACGGGTCTTCAGCTCGCCGAACCACGGCTCGTGGCCCTCGTGGATGGAGTGCGCGATACCCGTGCCGCGGGTGTTGGTCAGGAACTCCGTGCGGAAGCCGATCAGACCGCGGGAGGGCACGACGAACTCCATGCGGACCCAGCCGGAGCCGTGGTTGGACATGTTGTCCATCCGGCCCTTGCGGGTGCCCATGAGCTGGGTGACGGCGCCCATGTGCTCCTCGGGCACGTCGATGGTCATGCGCTCGACGGGCTCGTAGGTCTTGCCGTCGACCTGCTTGGTGACGACCTGCGGCTTGCCGATGGTCATCTCGAAGCCCTCGCGGCGCATCTGCTCGACGAGGATGGCCAGCGCCAGCTCACCGCGGCCCTGCACCTCCCAGGCGTCGGGGCGCTCGGTGTCCAGGACGCGGAGGCTGACGTTACCGATCAGCTCGCGCTCCAGACGGTCCTTGACCTGGCGGGCGGTGACCTTGCGGTCCTTGACCGCGGACTTGGCGTCGGCGCCCTTGCCGGTGCCGCCGCGGCCGACCAGCGGGGAGGTGTTGGTGCCGATGGTCATCGAGATCGCCGGCTCGTCGACGGTGATCAGCGGCAGCGCGACCGGGTTCTCGGGGTCGGCCAGGGTCTCGCCGATCATGATGTCGGGGATACCGGCGACGGCGCAGATGTCGCCCGGGCCGGCCACCTCGGCGGGCTTGCGGGTGAGGGCCTCGGTCATCATCAGCTCGGTGATGCGGACGTTGGCCATGCTGCCGTCACGCTTGATCCAGGCGACGGTCTGGCCCTTGCGCAGCTCGCCCTGCTCGACGCGGAGCAGCGCGATACGGCCGAGGAAGTTGTCCGCGTCGAGGTTGGTGACGTGAGCCTGGAGGGGGGCCTCCGCGTCGAACTCGGGCGCCGGGGCGTGCTCCAGCAGCGTGGTGAAGAACGGCTCCAGGTTGGTGCTGTCGGCCGGGACGGTGCCGTCCTCCGGCTTGGTCAGCGAGGCGACGCCGTCACGGGCGCAGGCGTAGACGATCGGGAACTCGATCTGGTCCTCGTCCGCGTCCAGGTCCAGGAAGAGGTCGTAGGTCTCGTTGACGACCTCGTCGATCCGGGAGTCGGGGCGGTCGGTCTTGTTGATGCACAGGATGACCGGCATACGGGCCGCGAGGGCCTTGCGCAGCACGAAGCGGGTCTGCGGGAGCGGGCCCTCGGAGGCGTCGACCAGCAGGACGACCGCGTCGACCATCGACAGACCGCGCTCGACCTCGCCGCCGAAGTCGGCGTGGCCGGGGGTGTCGATGATGTTGATCGTGATGGGCTCCCCGCCGTCCTTGGGGTGGTACTTCACCGCCGTGTTCTTGGCGAGGATCGTGATGCCCTTCTCACGCTCCAGGTCGTTGGAGTCCATCATCCGGTCGTCGAGCTTTTCGGCGGCGTGCTCGGCGAACGCTCCGGCCTGCTTGAGCATGGCGTCGACGAGGGTCGTCTTGCCGTGGTCGACGTGGGCGACGATGGCTACATTACGAATGTCGTGGCGCGTGGGCACTAGCGGTGCTTCTCCCGGAATCGTGGATGGCGGCGCGTACGGTCCGGTACGCGCGCCCGCCGGGCAGAAGAAGCCACGGCCTCACCCCATGGTACGGGGCCGGGGCGACAAAGGCCGCCCCAGCCCGTACGTAGCACCGCTGACCTGCACTTTCTTACCGATTGTTGGCTTTGGCCAGACCTCTGCGTCGAGTGAGGGTCACTTCTTGTACCCGATGTCCTGGAAGCGGGGCGTGGAGAAGCCGAAGGCACCCACATTGGCGAGCGACTTCTTGGTCGCCACCAGCTCGGGCCGCTGGTAGAGCGGGATCGAGCCGGCGGCCGCCCAGATCCGGGCGTCGGTCTGCGCCACGAGCGAGCGCGCGGCGTCCTCGTCCAGCTCGGAGGCGGCCTGGTCGAAGAGCTGGTCGATGTGGTCGCTGCCGACCCGGGTGTAGTTCTGCTCGACGGTCAGCGAGCCGTCGGGCGCGGGCTGCGGCTTGGCGTAGATCGGGCGGGCGTCGGTCGCCGGGTAGGCGGTGCCGGGCCAGGAGTACAGCGCCAGGTCGTAGTCGCCGGCGGCGATGTGGTCCTGGAAGTAGCTGGCGTCGGAGACCCGCTGGACGGCGGTCTGCACGCCGATCTTGGAGAGCATCGCGGCGATCTTGCGGCCCACGGTGCGCAGCTGCTCGGAGGCCGCGCCGTCGGGGAGCACGAAGCGGAGGGTCAGCGGCTTGCCGTTCTTCTTGACGGCGGCTGCCCTGGCTCCCGTTTCACCGGCCGGCTGCCCCGCGCGCAGCGGCGCCGCCAGGTGCCGGGCGCCCGGGTGGCCGCCGGATCCGGGCAGGTCCGGGGCCTGTCCGGTCTCGATCCGCTCGGCGGCGCTCAACGCCTGTGCCGCCCGCTTCTTGTACTGCTTGTACTTGGCGTACGCCGCGGACTCCTTGTCCCCGTCCGCCTCCTCCTTCCGGTCCGCGGCCGCCTCCTTGTAGAACGCGGCGCTCTGCCGCAGCAGGGCGGACTGCTGTACCTCGGAGCCGACCGCGCCGGTGAAGGAGAGCGGGGCCTCGGCGGCGGCCGGGCGGGCGCCCTCTCCGTGGTGGGCCCTGGCGGGCACGCCGGCGTGGCCGGGGATCGGGCGTCCGGGGTTGCGGCCGTCGTACTCGCCGTCGGCGCCCGCGTCGTAGCCGTCGCCGGTGAACCCGTCGCCGAAGCCGTCGCCGCCCTCCTCGCCGTCCCGGTCCTCGTCGCCGTAGTCGCCGTAGTCGCCGTCGCGCCAGGCTCCGGGGGCCGGTGCGCCCGCCTTCTCGCCGGCCTGCTGACGGCTCGCACCGTCGGGCTTCCAGCCGGCGTCGGCGAGCAGCCCCTTGGCCGCCTCGGTGTCCTGCTCGCCGAGCGCGTCGCTGTGGTCCTCGTAGCCGCGCTGCCCGGCCATCAGCAGATGGCTGCCGAGCGGGCTGGACGGCAGGTCGAGCGGTTTGAGGACGGTGTCGGCCAGCGCCTGCCGGTCGATGGCGCGGGCCACCGCGCGGCGCACCCGGTCGTCGGCCAGCGGGCCGCTGCTGCCGTTGAGGGCGAGCTGGGTGTAGGCGGGCTCCAGGGCCTTGCGGATGGCGTAGCCGCGCAGCGCGGATCTCTGCGCGGCGGCGGCCCGGGCGCCGGAGCGGCCGGCGGCCTCATCGCCCTGGGGGCCCGCGTTGCCGGTGCCGGGCTTGTGGGCCGGGCCGAGGGCGGAGGCGACCCGCTTCGCGGCGGCCGGGTCGACCGCGGCGACATCGACGGACCCGTTGGCCAGCGCCGCGGCCCGCTTGTCCCCGGGCAGCGACTCCAGCACGATCTTCTTGAGCTTGGCGGGCGCGCCCCACCACTTCGGGTTCCGTACGAGGACCACCCGGCCCTCCTCGGTGTCCCGCTTCTGGACGCGGAACGGGCCCGCGCCGACCTTGAGCTGCTCGCGCGCACCGTCGTTGAAGGCGTTGGCGTTGCCCATCACGCTCTTGGGGTAGAGCGGTGTGAACAGGGACTGCCAGTCGGCGTAGGGCCGGGCGAAGGTGACCTTGACCTCGTGGGCGTTGGCGCCCTGCGTGACCTTGCCGATCCGGTCGTAGCCGGCGTTACGGGCGGTCCAGAACGCGTTGTCCTTGCCGCGCAGCGCGGTCCACTGGGCGATGAAGTCCGCCGCGGTGATCGCGGTGCCGTCGCTCCACCGCGCCTTGGGGTTGATCTTGTAGGTGACGACCTGCTTGGGGTCGCGGGCGCTGATGTCCGCCGCGTCGAGGTAGTCGGCGTTGCGCTGCGGTGCGCCGTTGGCGTCGACGGTGAACATGCTGGGCAGTACCGCGCCGGTGATCCGGGTGGTGGTCGCGTCGGCGTCGGCCTGGAAGGCGTTGAGGGTGCCGGGCAGCGCATCGATCGCCCAGCGCAGGGTGCCGCCGCTCCTGATCTCGCTGCGGGGGGCCGGGGCGATGTCCTGGGACGCCGTGGCGGACGTCTCCTGACTGTCGCTGCATCCGGCCAGGGCCGGCACCGGGAGCAGCACGCCCGCCGTGACCAGCGCGGCGATGCGGCGTCTGCGGGCCGCGCGGGCGGGGTTGTCGTGGTCGGTCATGACTCTTACCTCCGGGGCTCGCCCGCGTCGCGCCGCTTGGCCGGTCCCTCTCCGGCACACCACGTTCGGCCGACTTTGCGGCTCATCACATCTATTGGCCCCTACTGAAGGCGACCGGTCCGCGCCCGGCCGCCCGACACGGCGGAAGCCGGGCGAAGGCCACCCGCCCGGCGCAACACGGAGCGCGTCGTAAGCCGTCGTGAGCGGTCGAGAGCGGCCGCGCGGGGTGGCCCGCGGACCGCACATCAGCCCCGGTCCGTACCGGCGTTCGACCCCCGCCGCGGCGCATGGTTGCCGAAACGCACCGGTTCGAGTCGTAATCGCGTTGGACCCCTTCCCAACGCCTACTGTGACGCGCGACACTCTCGGGCGCATGAGATCGCCCACCACACCTTCAAAAGTGAGGGCACGCGTATGTCCCTTCAGGACGAACTGACGGCGGTTGAACGCAGCCTGGACGACCTGGTCCGGTCGGTGGGGCGACTGGAGACCCGGCTCGGCGCCGGCCTGGACATCCGCCGGGTGCGCAGCGATACGGACCATCTGCGCCAGAGCCTGGCCCTGCTGAAGCAGACCGCGGCGGCCGGCCCCGCGGCACGCCAGGGCGCCGCCGCCGACGAGCTGGTGCCGATCCCCGACGCCCCCTACGACGCCACGCTGTGGGCCGACGCCGAGGACGAGGGCCTCGGCTCCCGCAACGGACATGCCCCCTAGGGGAAAGCCCCTGGTGGAGGCCCCTTAGGGGGTGCCCTCGCCCCACTCAGACCCCTACCCCGTTGCCGCCCCGGCGGAAGCATTTGACGGAAGCGTCACGGAAGCATTCCGGCCGGAGCGCCCTTCACGGAGACCGACGTTGGCCACTGGCACCGAACCCTCATCACACACGGGCGCGAGCGGTGTGCACACCGCCTCGCGCGCCGCCATCCCCGCCCGCCATCTGCGCACCGACCGCTGGTGGCTGGCGCCGGCCGCGACCGCCGCCGGGCTGCTCGCCTTCATCGTCTACTCGACCTGGCGGGCGTTCGCGAACGCCGACTACTACGCCGCGCCTTATGTCTCGCCGTTCTACTCGCCGTGCCTGGCGGAGAACTGCCACACCATGCGCGGCGGGCCCAACTGGGAGATTTTCGGCAGCTGGTGGGGCCTGTCCCCCGCCCTGCTGATCCTGATCTTCCCGCTGGGCTTCCGGCTGACCTGCTACTACTACCGCAAGGCCTACTACCGCGGCTTCTGGGCCTCACCGCCGGCCTGCGCGGTCGCCGAACCGCACAAGAAGTACACCGGTGAGACCCGCTTCCCGCTGATCCTTCAGAACATCCACCGCTACTTCTTCTACTTCGCGTTGCTGGTCGCCGGCGTGCTGACCTACGACACCGCACTCACCTTCCGCGACGAGCACTACGCCTGGGGGCACATGGGCCTGGGCTCCCTGGTGTTCCTCGTCAACATCGTGCTGATCTGGGCGTACACCCTCTCGTGTCATTCCTGCCGGCACATCGTCGGCGGCCGGCTGCGGCACTTCTCCAAGCACCCGGTGCGCTACCGGCTGTGGGGCTGGATCGGCAAGCTCAACGAGCGGCACATGCTGCTCGCGTGGACCTCCCTGATCAGCGTGGCGCTGGCGGACTTCTATGTCTTCCTGCTGGCCAGCGGGGCCTTCGAGGACCCCCGCTTCTTCTGACGACAGCTACTACTGAGGAAAGGTGTGCCCTCCGATGGCGCATGTGGACCGGCAGGCATGGGACGTGGTCGTGGTGGGCGCGGGCGGCGCCGGTCTGCGCGCCGCCATCGAGGCCCGCGAGGCCGGCATGCGAACGGCCGTGATCTGCAAGTCCCTGTTCGGCAAGGCCCATACCGTGATGGCCGAGGGCGGTATCGCGGCCAGCATGGGCAACGCCAATGAGCACGACAACTGGCAGGTCCACTTCCGCGACACCATGCGCGGCGGAAAGTTTCTCAACCACTGGCGGATGGCCGAACTGCACGCCCGCGAGGCGCCCGACCGGGTCTGGGAGCTGGAGACCTGGGGCGCGCTCTTCGACCGTACGCCCGACGGCCGGATCTCCCAGCGCAACTTCGGCGGCCACGAGTACCCGCGTCTGGCGCACGTCGGCGACCGTACGGGCCTGGAGCTGATCCGCACCCTCCAGCAGAAGATCGTCTCGCTCCAGCAGGAGGACGAGCGGGAGCTCGGCGCGTACGACGCCCGGCTGAAGGTCTTCCAGGAGTGCACCGTCACCCGCGTGCTCAAGACGGATAACCGGGTCTCCGGCGCGTTCTGTTACGAGCGGGAGTCCGGCCGCTTCTTCGTGCTGGAGGCCCCCGCGGTGGTGCTGGCCACCGGCGGTATCGGCAAGTCCTTCAAGGTGACGTCGAACTCCTGGGAGTACACCGGCGACGGGCATGCGCTGGCGCTGCTCGCCGGTGCGCCGCTGATCAACATGGAGTTCGTGCAGTTCCACCCCACCGGCATGGTCTGGCCGCCGTCGGTCAAGGGCATCCTGGTCACCGAGTCGGTACGCGGCGACGGCGGGGTGCTGCGCAACAGCGACGGCAAGCGCTTCATGTTCGACTACATCCCGGACGTCTTCAAGGAGAAGTACGCCGAGACCGAGGACGAGGGCGACCGCTGGTACGACGACCCCGACCACAACCGCCGCCCGCCCGAACTGCTGCCCCGTGACGAGGTCGCCCGCGCCATCAACGCCGAGGTGAAGGCGGGCCGCGGCTCCCCGCACGGCGGGGTCTACCTGGACGTCTCCACCCGGATGCCGGCCGAGGTGATCAAACGCCGGCTGCCGTCGATGCACCACCAGTTCAAGGAGCTGGCGGATGTCGACATCACCGCCGAGCCGATGGAGGTAGGCCCGACCTGTCACTACGTGATGGGCGGGGTGGAGGTGGACCCGGACAGCGCGGCGGCGACCGGCGTACCGGGGCTGTTCGCGGCCGGTGAGGTGGCCGGCGGGATGCACGGCTCCAACCGGCTGGGCGGCAACTCCCTCTCCGACCTGCTGGTCTTCGGCCGCCGGGCGGGACTGCACGCGGCCGAGTACACGGCGTCGCTGACCGAACGCCCCCAGGTCGACCCGGTGCAGATCGACGCCGCGGAGGCGGAGGCGCTGCGCCCCTTCAGCGCCGAGCTGGTCGAAGGGGCGGACGGCGGCGGGCGCGAGCCGGGCCCGGCGGAGAACCCGTACACCCTGCACCAGGAGCTCCAGCAGGCGATGAACGACCTGGTCGGCATCATCCGGCGGGAGAGCGAGATGTACGAGGCGCTCAAACGCCTGGCCGAGCTGCGGGTACGGGCCCGGCGGGCCGGCGTGGAGGGGCACCGGCAGTACAACCCGGGCTGGCACCTGGCGATCGATCTGCGGAACATGCTGCTGGTCAGCGAGTGTGTGGCGCGGGCGGCGCTGGAACGCGAGGAGAGCCGCGGCGGGCACACCCGCGACGATCATCCGGCGATGGACCGCGGCTGGCGGAACGTCAATCTGGTCTGCCGGATGGCCGACCCGCAGGGCGACTCCAGGGCCGCCGACCCGGCGCTGGGCCAGATCCGGCTCTCCCGCCGCGAAACCCCGCCGATCCGCCGCGATCTGCTGGAACTGTTCGAGAAGGACGAGCTGGCGAAGTATCTGACCGACGAGGAGCTGAGCCGGTGAGCGAGCCGCAGAGCGCACAGCAGACGACCGGGCCGGCCGGGCAGTCCGGTGCCTACCAGGCGCACTTCCGGGTGTGGCGGGGCGATGCGGACGCCGGGAGCCTTACGGACTTCACGGTCGAGGTGCACGAGGGCGAGGTGGTGCTCGACATCATCCACCGCCTCCAGGCCACCCAGGCGCCGGATCTCGCGGTGCGCTGGAACTGCAAGGCGGGCAAGTGCGGTTCGTGCAGCGCGGAGATCAACGGGCGGCCGCGGCTGATGTGCATGACCCGGATGTCGGTGTTCGACCGTACGGAGACGATCACGGTCACCCCGATGCGGGCGTTCCCGGTCGTCCGTGACCTGGTCACCGATGTGTCCTTCAACTACGCCAAGGCGCGGGAGATCCCCTCGTTCGTGCCGCCCGCCGAGCTGGCGCCCGGTGAGTACCGGATGCGGCAGGAGGACGTCGGCCGGTCGCAGGAGTTCCGTAAGTGCATCGAGTGCTTCCTGTGCCAGGACACCTGCCATGTGGTGCGCGACCACGAGGAGAACAAGGCCGCCTTCGCCGGTCCGCGCTTCCTGATGCGGATCGCCGAGCTCGATATGCATCCGCTGGACGCGGCGGAGGAGTCGGGTGTCGACCGCAAGACCACCGCGCAGGACGATCACGGGCTGGGCTACTGCAACATCACCAAGTGCTGTACGGAGGTCTGCCCCGAGCACATCAAGATCACCGACAATGCGCTGATCCCGCTGAAGGAACGCGCCGCGGACCGTAAGTACGACCCGCTGGTGTGGCTGGGGAACAAGATCCGGCGGCGCGGCGAATGAGCCGGTGACGGCGCCGGCCCGGGCTTCCGGTCCGGGCCGCTGAACGGTCCGCGGGACGCGGGGCACCGGCCCCGCGTCCCGCGCCGCGTTCAGAACAGGCTCAGCAGCGCCTCCGTCGGGTCGGCCACCGGCGCATCCCCGTCCGGGAGGGCGAGTTCGAACCAGACCGTCTTGCCGCGCGGTGTGCGGCGGCTGCCCCAGCCCTCGCTGAGCAGGCCGACCAGTTGCAGTCCGCGGCCGCCCTCGTCGGTGTCGCGGGCGCGGCGGCGGCGCGGCTGGGCGAGATCGGCGTCCCAGACCTCGCAGACCAGTGTGCGGTCCAGCAGCAGCCGCAGCCGGATCTCGCCGTGGCCGTGCCGGAGCGCATTGGTCACCAGCTCACTGACCAGCAGCTCCGTGGTGTCCACCAGCCCCTGGAGGCCCCAGTCCGTGAGCTGGTCGCGGGCCAGTTCCCGGGCCCTGGCCACCGAGCGGGCCTCCGGCGCCAGGCTCCAGTCCCCCACCGCGTCCTTGGGCAGCCCGTGCACCCGCGCCATCAGCAGTGCGATGTCGTCCTCGCCGTGCGAGGTGTCCAGCGCGCTCAGCACATGGTCGCAGGCGTCCTCCAGCGGGCGGTCGGCGCCCGAGAGGGCCGACCGGAACGCCTCCAGCCCCTCGTCGAGGGGGTGGTGGCGGGACTCCACCAGGCCGTCGGTGTAGAGCGCGAGCAGCGCTCCGTCCGGCAGTTCGACCTCGATCTCCTCGAAGGGCTCACCGCCGACGCCCAGCGGCATCCCCGGCGGTACGTCGAGCAGCAGGGCGTCCTCGCCCTCCTCGACCAGCACCGGCGGCAGATGGCCGGCGTTGGCGAAGGTGGCGCGCCGGGTGACCGGGTCGTAGACGGCGTAGACGCAGGTGGCGAGGTAGACCTCGGAGAGGTCGGCGGTACGGGCGGAGCGGCCGGACTCCAGCGCGCCGCGGGCGGCTCCGGGCCGGCCGCGGGTGGCCCGTGCGGTGGACCGGCCCTCGGCGTTGCCGCCGAGGCCGCGGGCGATCTCGTCCAGCGCCGAGAGGACTTCGGCCGGCTCCAGGTCCAGCAGTGCCAAGGTCCGTACGGCGGTGCGCAGTTCGCCCATCGCGACGGCGGCGCGCAGTCCGCGGCCCATCACATCGCCGACGACCAACGCCGTGCGGTGGCCGGGGAGTTCGATGACGTCGAACCAGTCGCCGCCGACCTCGGTGGCGGTGGTGCCGGGCAGATAGCGGCAGGCGATGTCGAGGCCGGCGGCCTCCGGGTCGCCGGGCGGCAGCAGGCTGCGCTGCAATATCAGGGCGCGTTCGTGCTCGCGGCGGTAGAGGCGGGCGTTGTCGATACAGACCGCGGCGCGCGCGGCCAGCTCGACGGCGAGCGCGGTGTCACGCTCGCCGAACGGCTCGCTGCCCTTCGTACGGGAGAACTGCACCAGTCCGACGACGGTGTCCCTGGCGACCATCGGCACGGCGAGGGTGGAGTGCACCACCGCCCCCAGCTCCGGCCCGTCGTCGCTCTCCCGGCCCGGGATGATCTGTGCCTGGGCGGTGCGCAGGGCGCCCGCGCAGGGGGAGTTGAAGGGGTAGCGGTGGACGGCGCCGACCGCGACCGGCGCGTCCTCGGGGGAGCCGCCGGCGGCGCCGGCGAACAGGGCGTCGGAGACGGCGCTGGCGAAGGCGACCCGGCGCAGCTCGGCGCTGCCGTCGCTCATGCCGGGCGGCGCCTCGTCCCCGGACAGCAGCCCCTGGTAGAGGTCCACCGACGCCAGGTCGCAGAACTGCGGTACGGCGACGTCGAGCAGGGTGCGGGCGGTGGTCTCCAGGTCGAGGGAGTTGCCTATCCGGGCGCCGGCCTCGTTGAGCAGGGCGAGGTTGCGGCGGGCGTTGGCCGCCTCGCGCTCGGCGCGGCGGCGGCCGGTGACGTCGGCGGCGAGGGCCGCGACGCCGATGGGGCGGCCGCTGGCGCCGTGCAGCCGGTAGAGCGAGATCGACCAGCGGCGGCGTTCCTCCTCTCCGGGTACCAGGCCGACCAGTTGCATCTCGGTGACCGGCTCGCCGGTGTCCAGGACGCGGCGCAGCGCGGCGGTCATCCGGTCGGCCTCGGAGCGGGGCAGGAAGTCGTGCGGGGTGCGGCCGCGGTACTTGCTCGCCGGGCCGCCGAAGACCGTGGCGAAGCGTTCGTTGACCCGCAGCAGTTTCAGGTCGGTGCCGAACAGAGTGAAACCGATGGGAGATTGACCGAAAACGGCCTGCGAGGCGGCGAGGTCGGTCTCGATGCCGCGCAGCGCCCGGACATCGACGACGATACAGACCGCGGCGCGCTCGCCCTCCTCGTTGCGGGAGGGCATCACATAGATCTCGGCGAGCCCGTCGGCCGGTCCGCCCTCGGCCCTGCGGTAGGGCACCAGGCCGGTCCATTCCCGGCCGTCGAGTATCTCGGACACCTTGCGGTGTCCGGTCTCGCGCAACTCCGTGGGGACGAAGGCGTCCACGGGGTCCTTGCCGAGGGCGTACCGGGCGGGGATGCCGAGCAGCTGCTCGGCGCGCTCGCTCCATTGGTCGATCCGGCCGTCGGGGCCGAGGGAGAAGGAGGCCACGCGGATGTAGTCGTAGATCGATCCGGGCCGGCTGCTCTGCCATACGGGCGGACCGTGCAGGTCACGCACGTGCGGCCGGCCGCCTGGGTCACCGGGGCCGTCCGCACCGCCCTGTCCACCGTCGGCCTGCGCGGGTTCTGCCCCGCCGGATGACATCTCGCTCACGAGCCCCGTCCCCTCCAGCTCATCGTGCCCGGACCGGACCAACCTGAGTATCCAGCACCTCGGCTTTCCGGAACACGGTCTTCACGATCACAGCACAGTCTCGATCGCAGGCCATCGACAGAATGTCGATGAAATGGCAACGATCAGGACTCCACATGTCTCCTAACCAGCCACGGACAGCTCGAACCACACTGTCTTGCCACTCTTTCCGCGCCGGGTCCCCCAGCGGCGCGAGGTGCACGCGACCAGCTGCAATCCGCGGCCTCCCTCGTCGTCGGGGGCGGCGGTGCGCTCCAGCGGCGGGTCGGGCAGCGGATCGGAAACCTCGACGAGCAGCCCGCCGGCACTGAGCAGCACCATGCGGACACCGATCGGCCCGCTGGCGTAGCGCAGGGAGTTGGTGACGAGCTCGCTGACGAGTAGTACGGCTACATCGGCGGCGCCGTTCAGTCCCCAGTCGTCGAGTACGCGGCGGACGGCGCGGCGGGCGGTGCGGACCGCTCCGGGGTCGGCCGGGAAGCTCCATTCGGCGACCGGTGCGCCGGTGGCCATACGGCGCCGGCGGGCGTGGTGGGGGCCGGACTCCGGGGACCCTGCCGCTGCGCTGTCGCTCACGCCGATCACATCCCAGCCCGATGGCCTCCCCCCTCGTCTCACCCATACCGAAGGGGTCAATCAGGACATACCCGGTATCGGGTCCGGAGTACCGCCTTCAACGGTGCACTGTGGCACAAATGGCTCATATGGGGAAGGCGTGTCCGCGCGGATCCTACGGGCGAGCGCCGGTGCGCGGCGGAGGGTACGGGGGCACGCGGGGCGCGTGCCCCAGGGCCGGCCGCCGCGCGCCCTGCACGCAATCCGGGGACCCGGCCCGCGGCCTGCCGGAACCTACCGCCGTACGCCGGTCGTCGCGGCCAGCCGGCGCATCGCCTCGGTCACCGCAGGGCGGTCCTGGTCCAGCCAGTCGACCTGCCCTTCTTCACCGGGCAGGAGCCAGCGCAGCTCGTCATGGTCCTGGAGCGGCCGCGGCACGCCGGACACCAGCCGGGCCGTCCACACCTGAAGGACATAGCCGGGCCGCAGCACCCACTCCCCCGGGATGCGGTCCACGGCCACCGCCTCGATGCCCAGCTCCTCGCGCAACTCGCGCTCCAGCGCCCGTTCGGGCGTCTCGTCGTCCTCCACCTTGCCGCCCGGCAGCTCCCAGCGGCCGGCCAGCACGGGCGGCGCGCTGCGGCGTGCGGCCAGCAGCCGCCCGCCTTCGCACACCGCTCCGCCCACCACTACGCGCACCGTCGTCATGCGCGGCAGCCTACGTCCCTCGTCCCCGTCCCGCTTCTTCCCCTCGCCCCTTCAGGTCGTCGCCCGGTCGACCTTCTCGACCACGTAAAGCTGCCCGCGGCCACGCGTGTCGAGCCGGTCGGCCACCCGCTCCGCCTCCGCCCGGGTGGCATAGCGACCGACGCGATACCGGTTGCCCCCTTCGTCCTGGCGGATGACGAGCCAGGGGAGCACCGCTCCACCGTCGGTCATTGCGCCCCTCCGTCCGCCCCGTAGCGCGCCGTCACGCGCCTCTCGTCTGCTGATGCCGAAATCGCAATCCGCATATGCCCGAGCGTACGCCCGACCTTTACTCAGCGGATATGGAATAGCACAAAGAGATACCGAACCGGCCACCCGCGGCCCCCGGCGTAGCCGGAAGCGGCCGCGAGTGGCCGGTTGTGCCCGATACCCCGGGCGGAGGAAGGAGATGCCGGGCGGGCTCAGGCCCCTACGGGTGCCTTGGCCCCTTCGGCCGCGCCGGCGTCGTCCGCCGCCTCGGCCTCGTCGGCCGCGCGCATCTCGGCCTCGACCTGCACCAGCGACGGGTTGCGCCAGGCGCTGCGCACGCCCCAGTAGTAGAAGGCCAGTCCGATCAGGGCGACCAGGAGGATGTCCCAGCCCTCCGGCAGATAGCCCTTACCGCCGAATTCCTTGCCGCCGACGTACGAGACAGCGGCCATGACCAGCAGGTACGCCACCATCCAGGCACCGGCCTTCAGATGCGGGCGCAGCGAGGCCCACGGCTTGCGGCCCTGGGTCAGCGGCTTGCCGATCTCGTACCAGGCCCAGACCGGCAGTCCGGCGGCCATGATCAGGATGACCTTGCCGGTCAGCGGCCAGCGGCCCCAGTACAGGACCAGCGAGCCGAAGATCATGGCGACCGGCGCGACGAACGGCATCGCGCGCAGCTTCACCGGGCGCTTGAGGTCCGGCGAGATACGGCGCAGCGACATCACGGCGACCGGGCCGGTGATGTACGAGATGACCGTGGCGACCGAGACGATCTCGGCGAGCGAGCCCCAGCCGCGGAAGACCGCGAGGAAGAGGAAGGCGATCACGAGGTTGAGCAGCAGCGCCGGGCGCGGCACACCGGTCTTCTTGTCCACCTTGCCGAAGACGCCGGGCAGATGGCCGTTCTCCTGCACACCGTGGATCATGCGGGAGGTGGTGGCGGCGTAGATCATGCCGGTGCCGGACGGCGAGACGAAGGCGTCCGCGTACAGCAGCAGCGCCAGCCAGTTCAGGCCCCAGGCCACGGCGAGGTCGGCGAGCGGCGAGTTGAAGCCGAGGCCGGCCCAACCACCGCCGGCGGCCAGCTTGTCGCCGGGCACCGCCATCAGGAACGCGACCTGGAGCGCGACATAGATGACCAGCGCGATCAGGATCGACGAAACGACCGCCTTGGGCAGCGACTTGCCGGGGTTGCGGGCCTCGGCGGCCAGGTTCAGCGGGGACTGGAAGCCGTTGTAGGCCCAGACGATGCCGGAGACCGCGACGGCGGTGAAGACCGAGCTCCAGCCGTTGGGGGTGAAGCCGCCGTGGTGGGTGATGTTGCCGGTGTCGAAGTGCGCCGCCATCAGCGCCGCGGCGGTCAGCGCCGGCACCACGACCTTGAACACCGTGATCGCGGTGTTGGTCTTCGCGAACAGCGAGATGGCGAACCAGTTGAGGAAGAAGTAGAAGATCAGCAGAACGCTGGCCAGCCCGACACCGGTGCCGCTCAGCTCCTTGCCGTCGTAGAGGGCCTTCGCCCAGCCGAAGTCCCAGGAACTCATGTACTGGACAGAGGCGGTGGCCTCACCGGGGATCACCGAGACGATCGCGATCCAGTTCGCCCAGGCCGCGAGGTAGCCGGCGAGCGAGCCGTGCGAGTACTGGCCGTAACGGACCATGCCGCCGGCCTTCGGGAACATCGCACCGAGCTCGGAGTAGGTGAGCGCGATGGTGAGCGCGACCAGCGCGCCGATGATCCAGGCGACGATCGCGGCCGGGCCTGCGATGGCGGCGGCCCGCTCGGCCCCGAAGAGCCATCCCGAGCCGATGATGGACCCGAGACCCGTGGCGGTCAGGGCAATGGTCCCGAGGGACCGGCGGTAATTCGAATGCGAACCCTGCTCCGCAGCCGGGGTTTTCGTCGTGCTCACGTGCTGGTCTCCTGGTCTTCCCCCGTGCCGTGCACAAACTTCGCCATCGTAAGAGCGAATTCGAAGATCGGCTTCCCGCTCATGGCGAAAAGACCCGCCCAATTGAGCGTCTGTGAGGTTTCCAACACCAAGATCCAGCCAACATTTGACGCCAGACCCCCGCAAAGGGGACATCGGACTTGAGGCCGAAAGCCGCTGCGGATCCAGTACGGGGCGTCGGGACGGCAGGACGGTAAGGCGGCAAGACGTAAGGACACGACAGGCCTGACGGGCGGACACCGGGAGGCGCGACCGCGGGCGAAGGGCCTTCCCCGCCTGCCGGTTACTTCACCGGCAGGTGGTAGGCGACCCGGTAGCGGTCCGCGAGCGTGACGACATCGGCCGTTTCGACCGGCAGGCCGCCCGCGCAGTACGTACGCGAGATGACCAGCACCGCATGCCCCGGCACCCCACCCAGCGCGATCGCCTCCTCGGCCAGCGCGGGCCGCGCGCCGACCTCCTCGACGACGTTGTCCACCACCATGTCGATGGCCGCCATCCGCTCGACGACCCCGCGGCCCGCCAGCGGCCCCTCCTCCGGCAGCATCACCGGCGTCCGCCCCGTCACCTCCAACGGTTCCCAGGACGTCGAGAGCATCGCCGGCTCACCCTCGGCCCGGAAGAGATAGCGGGTCCGCATCACCTTGCCCCCCGGCGGGATGCGCAGCCGGGCCGCGACCGCCGAACTCGCCGCCTCCTGCTCGCTGTTGGACTCCCAGGTGCCGCGCACCCGCTCGTCGGTCTGCTCCTGCCGGAAGGGCGTACAGCCGCCGACCGAGTGGAATCCGGCCCGGGCGATACGGCGCGGGACGGGCTGTTCCCGTACGTACGTCCCCGACCCCGAGCGGCCCTCGACCAGCCCTTCCGCCATCAGGACCTTGCGCGCCTCCAGCGCGACGGTGTCCGAGACGCCGTACTCCTCGCGGATGCGGGCCTGGGAGGGGAGGCGGGTGTGCGGCGGCAGCACCCCTTCGACGATCTTCTGGCGCAGGTCGCCGGCGACGCGGAGGTACGCGGGCTGCTCACCGAAAGGCACGTGCCCCTCCCAACAGCTTGACAGTCAGCAACAGCGTGGCAACCGCGCGTTGCCGCCCGCAACCTCGGGCCAGATATTCACCTGATGTGATGAAACCCAGTTCAGCCCCGCATGGAGCGTGCTCCGACCCCCCTCAACCCGCTCCTCTCACCTCACCCACGCCCCACGCCCCTCACCCGCCTCCCCGTGCACACGCGCCCTCCATGTCACGATCGACCGGGACCCACCCGACAACCGGTTCCGGCTCGCCGAACGGGACCCGGAAGGGAAGAACGTCACCATGCCCGCCGAAACCCACCTCTCCCCCATGCCCAAGGACTGGCAGCGGGCCCTCGCCGTCGTCGCCCACCCCGACGACCTCGAGTACGGCGCCGCGGCCGCGATCGCCGAATGGACCGCCTCGGGCCGCGAGGTCAGCTACCTCCTGGTCACCCGCGGCGAGGCCGGTATCGACGGGCTGGTACCGGAGGAGTGCGCGCGGCTCCGCGAGTCCGAACAGCGGGTCGGCGCGGCGCTCGTCGGCGTCCACACCGTCGAGTTCCTCGACGGCCACCACGACGGCACCATCGAGGCCGGTACGGCGCTGCGCCGCGACCTCTCCGCCGCCATCCGCCGCCACCGCCCCGAGCTTCTGATCACCCTCAACCACCACGACACCTGGGGCGGAGTGCAGTGGAACACCCCCGACCACCGGGTGGTCGGCCGCGCCGTCCTGGACGCGGCGGGCGACGCCGGCAACCGCTGGATCTTCCCCGAACTCGTCGATGCGCAGGGGCTGGCCCCCTGGAACGGCGTCCGCTGGGTGGCCGTGGCCGGCTCGCCGTACCCCACCCACGCCGCCGAGGTGGGCCCCGGGATCGACCGTGCGGTCGCCTCACTGGCGGCCCACGCCGCGTACATCAAGGGCCTGGGCGGCCCGGAGCAGGACCCGCGCACGTACGCCCGCACCTTCATCGAGCAGACGCTGCGCGCCGGCGGCGAACGCTACCGAGGCCGCCCGGCCACGCTCTTCCAGCTGTTTCCCCGCTGACGCCGGCGCCCGCCCCGGGACCTCAGGATCCGGCCGACTCCGCCACGAACCCGGCCACCAGCGCCGCGACCTCCTCGGGCCGCTCCAGCAGCATCGCATGGGTACCGTCCACCCCCGCGACGGTCACCTGCGGCTGCGTCCGCCCCAGCTCCGCCAGATCCCGCCGCAGCCCCTCCCCGTACGCCGCCATCAGCTCGTCGAACCACGGCGGCACGCCCGGCACCGGTGGGTTGGGCCGCAGCGCCCGTGCGATCAGCAACGGCCGCGTCACCCGCCGGTAGAGCGCGAACAGATCGAGCCCCGCCATGGCCTCCTGCGCCTCCGCCGCCTGCCCGCGCCCCGGCCGCAGGAACAGCCGCCCGTCCCCGGTCTCGCCCAGCGACCGCCGCACCCCGGCCGCCATCAGCTCACCGGGAATCCCCAACTCGGCGGCCATGGCCGCCTGATACCCGAGCACACCCTCCAACGCCGCGGCGTCGAAGGGCCGCCCGCCCGCCTCCTCGGCGAACTTCCTGGCCTCCGCCAGCCGTTCGCGCACATACGCCGCGTCCAGCCCCACGTACTGCTCCGGCCGCCCCATCCCGTGCCCGTCAAGGTTCACCGCGGCGGGCGGCCCGGCCAGCTGCTCCAGGCACAGCGCGGCCACCATGCCGCCCATCGAATGCCCCACCACCACGGCCTCCGGCACCCCGCACGCCGCCAGTACCGCCGCGACGTCCGCCACGGCCACCTCGAACGTCCACGGCACCGTCCCGTCCCCGGACCGCCCGTGCCCCCGGAGGTCCATCGCCAACACCCGGTGCCCCACGGCCAGAAGTGGCGCCACCCGCGCCCAGTCCGCCAAGGTCCGCCCCGCCCCGTGCAGCAACAACACCGGGACCCCGTCCCCACCGTGGTCCCGTACCGCCAGCTCCACACCGTCCCCGGCGACACACACCAGATCCCGCCCCGCCGCACGCACCGCGCCGACGCCGCCCACCGTTTCCGTCCTGCTCACGCTCTCGGTCATGCGTCCACGCTAGGCGCCGGCAAACCCGGCATTTTCGTCCCCGAAGAGGATGCCGAGGGGGGCTGATCCGGGTGAGAATGGATCAACAGGGGGTGCACTGGGCCGGGTTGCGTTGGCCCCGTTAGCCGTTGCGGTCCTGTTCGCCCCGTTGGTGTTCCGCTGGCCCTGTTGGTTTTTTCCCCGCCGCCCACCCCCCTTCGGGGGGTGGGCGGGTGTAGTGGTGACGTGCGGCTTCCTGGGCGGTGCGGGGGGCAGTGGGGCACCCCGACCGTTCCTGGCGCGGCGGGGCTTACGGCGAGCCGGCCGCCCCTGGGGTGCCGCAGGTGCCGTCGGTCTTCTCGAAGCGCACCGCGACCTCGTAGTCGCTCGCGGCGGCCGGGGGCTCGGAGGTGGGGGTGAAGACCGCGGTCGCCCCGTTCGGGCCGTGCGTGCCCGAGCCGGCGCCGGCGGTGAGTCTCACGTTGACCGAGAGCACCGGCGGCGGTGTACCGGTCACCTCGTGCGCTCCGGGGGCGATGGTGCCGCGCCCCGTTCCGTCCGGGCCGGTACTGAGCTCCGTGTCGCCGATGCGGACGGTGGCGTACGGCTTGGGGTCGGCGTTGCCGGAGTCGCTGCACGCCTGGGTGGTGACCAGCTTGATCTTCAGCAGCCGGTCCGTGGCCCCGGGCGGGGCGGGCGGTGGTGGCTCGGGTGGCCGGGGAGTGGCAGGGGGTGCCGGAGCGCTCGGCAGCGACTGCGGCTCCGACGGGGAGCCCGGCGGTTCGGTCGTGGCCGCGGGGGCGTTCCGGTCGGTGGAGCCGGTGCCGGTCACCGGTCGGATGAAGCGCTCCCGGGTCGTGACATCGGTGAGCACCAGGGCCTCCAGGGGCCGGGGCGCGGGAAGTACCAGCATCGTTCTGCCCGGCTGGAACGCGGGCCAGCGCGGACCGGTGTAGACCGGCTTGGCCCGGACCGCCGTGGGCGGGAGCAGGGGGTTGCCGCAGGAGCAGCGCACGCGCGGCACCCCGTACCGGTCCACCAGTACGGCGGTGCCGGCCTGGAGGACCGACTGGTACGGCGTCGCCCGGGTGGCGCGGTAGGTGTGGTTGGTGACCCGGGTGTCCGCGGTCAGCAGCACCGGGGTGAGGCCGGCGACGTAGCGGGGGATGTCGGCAACGGTGAGGCCGAGGGCCGCGCCCCATGCCTGGCCCTTGCCCGGGTGCTCGACCAGGAAGTCCACCAGGCGGCGGGCGTCGCAGTGGGAGACCTTCCTGGTCCCGCCGAACAGGCCGGGCTCGCCGCCGCGCCGGCTGGCGACCACCACGTTTCCGCCGCCCGCGGGCGGCTGGGTGTCACCAGGGGCCGAGACGGCAGGGGCAGGACGTGCCACCGAAGCCGTGAACGGGCCGGGGCCCGGATCGGTGGCCGGCTGGAGGAGGATCTCCCCCTGCTGCTGCCGTTCCTGCTGCTCCTGCCGGGTGTGGAGGAAGAGCGCGGCCGCCACGGCGAACGAGAGCAGCCCGACCAGGATCATGATCAGTTGTCTGCGGCGGGAGTGCGGGCGCGCCGGTCTCCGCCCTCCCGGTGGCGGCTTCGACAGCGGGCCGGTGGGAGGACCGGTGGGTGGCGATTCCGACATGAGTGGCGACCCCACACAGGCGGGTGGTCAATGCCGGTACGACTCCGCGCGCAGCTGTTCGGCGATCTCGGGCGCGAAGGCCGTCAGCACTTCGCAGTCGACCTCATGGGGCACGCGGATGATGTCCGCTTCCTGGTGGTCGGGCGTCTCCGTGCGTTCCACGGCGATGGTGTCCGGCTCCAGATCATCGCTCACCGTCATCATGGTGGGCCCGGGCCCTTCGCCCTCCGCCTCGCCGGAGCTGCTGAGGAGCTGCCGTGCCGCCGGGACCAGTCCGTCGCACAGCAACGCCGCGACCCGAGCGTCGCTGAACTTGGTGACGCCCACCCGGACCGTGTCCTCCTCGCGTACGGCGATCAGTTGAACGGCGGTCCCTTCCTCGCCGACGTCGAGCATCCCGATCTGACGGTCCACCGCGCCCTTCACCGGTATCCGCCAACGCCCTTCCTCGTCGGTGGTCTGCCGGCTGTAGTCCAGCATCGACTCCTGGACCTCGGCCTCCATGTTCTCTTCGGGCGTCTGACACTTGGGGCACAGATATGTACCGGTGAAGTACCCGCGGTCGAACACCATGTTCCAGCGGTCCGCATCGGCGGACCACTTCCGGTAACGCCGTTCGCAGCGGCTGCATCTGATGGCCTTGAACATGATCCACCTCCGTGGACCGTCCCCTCCGCGCAGGACCGGCGAGGCTGTCGGACAGCTGCGGCGAGGTGACAGGGGGCTTCGTCCAGGGCCACGACGCCGTACGTCGCGGCCCTCGCCCCAGGGCCTTGCGCAGGGGCGAGCAGGGCCCACAGCGCCGTACCCGCGGAGAAGGTTCATACCGGCCCTCACGGGCTCGTCGGGCAGGCCCTGTCGCGAGGTGAGGACGGTCGGTTCGTGTCCGTATGACGGGCACGTGTCCACAGGTCCAGCATGACTCACCGGGTGGACGCAGCCAACCACGGGCGCGGAGGGCGACGACGACCGGCAGCGGGGTCGCGAAGGCCGTGGCCGGCCGTGGCCGCACGGCTCACGCCGCACGGCTCACGCGGCGAGGAGCACCGCCCACCAGGTGATACCGCCCGCGTGGACCCGGGTGCCGCACCGGGCCGCCAGGGCGGTGACGATGCCGAGCCCGCGGCCGTGCTCGCCCGCGCAGAGCTCGACGGCCGGCCGCCGGTCCGCCGCCGCGGGCCCCGCGTCGGTGACCTCGACGCGCAGGGCGTCGCGTCCGTCGGCGTCCCGTGACAGCCGCAGCACCGCCGGCGGCAGAGCGTGCACGACCGCGTTGGTGATCAGCTCCGAGATCACCAGGAGCGCGTCCTCGGTGAGGTCCGGGGCCAGGTTCCAGTCGGCCAGGACCGTACGCACCCGCCGGCGTACGACCGAGACAGCCTCGGGGATGTGCGGCAGCGGAAAGACATGTTCCGCCGCCTCCCCCACCACTGCTTCAAGCTGTGCCGTCATGCCGCCTCCTCCGAGGCCCCTGCCGGCTGGACGCCGGCCTTGAGAAGGACGCTAGGGGGAACGGTGGGGGCGGTCAATGAACGCCGGTCGGCATTACCGAACGCCGGTCTGCGAAGGGCCGTCCCACCCGGCAGATGCCGACCGCGGGACTACGATTGCCTCATGGCCGGCCCGGTCCAGTCGATCGAACGGGCGGCGGCAATCCTGCGTCTGCTCGCCAGTGGGCCCCGTCGGCTCGGGCTCGGTGAGGTGGCCGCATCGCTCGGGCTGGCGAAGGGCACCACCCACGGCATCCTGCGCACCCTTCAGAACATCGACTTCGTCGAGCAGGACCCGGCGACCGGAAAGTACCAGCTCGGGGCCGCGCTGCTGCACCTGGGCACCAGTTACCTCGACGTGAACGAGCTGCGGTCCCGCTCGATCAACTGGGCCGACGCCCTGGCCGCCCGCAGCGGGGAGGCGGTCCGCCTGGGCGCTCCCCTGGAGGGCAAGGTGCTCATCGTCCACCACGTCTTCCGCCCCGACGACACCCTCCAGACCCTGGACGTGGGCGCGCTGTTGCCCCTGCACGCCTCCTCGCTCGGCAAGGTGCTGCTGGCCTTCGGCAGCATGCCCCTGGAGCCGGCGGTGGAGGCCGGGCTGGAGGCGTACACCCGGCACACCCTGGTCGCCCCGGAGCTCCTGACGCAGGCGCTCACCGAGGTCCGGGAGCTCGGGTGGGCTGCCGAAGTACAAGAGATGATCACGGGCGAGGCCGGCGTCGCCGCGCCGATCCGGGGCCACGGCGGCCTCGTGGTGGGCGCCATCGGCGTCTCCGGCACGATCGAGCGGATCTGCGACTCCAAAGGGGTCCCGCAGCCGGCCCTGGTCACCCAGGTCCGCCACGCCGCCCGGGCGATCTCCAGAGATCTGGGGGCCGCCCGCTGGTGAGCCCCGCCGCCCTCTGCACCGAACGGAAGGCTGATCATGGTTGAGCGGTATGTGATGTCCATCGACCAGGGCACCACCTCCACCCGGTGCATCCTGTTCGACCACCAGGGGCGGCTGGTGTCGGTCGCCCAGCGGGAGCACCAGCAGCACTTCCCCCGGCCCGGGTGGGTCGAGCACGACGCCGTCGAGATCTGGCACACCCTGGAGCGCGTGGTGCCGCAGGCGCTCTCCGACGCCGATGTCAGCCCCGGTGAGGTCGCCGCCATCGGGATCGCCAACCAGCGTGAGACGACCGTGCTGTGGGACCGGCGTACGGGCACGCCGCTGGGCAGGGCGATCGTCTGGCAGGACACCCGTACGGCTCCGCTGGTCGAGGAGCTCAGAAACCGGCCCGGGGACGAGTTCTTCCTCCGGCGCTGCTGCCTGCCGCCTTCCACGTACTTCTCCGCCCCCCGGATCCGCTGGCTGTTCGACCATGTCGACGGGCTGCGGCAGCGCGCGGAGGACGGCGAGGTGCTGTTCGGCACGATGGAGAGCTGGCTGATCTGGAACCTCACCGGCGGGCCGGCCGGCGGTATGCACCTCACCGACGTCACCAACGCCAGCCGCACCATGCTCATGAATATCAGCACCCTCGACTGGGACGAGGAGTTGCTGGAGTTCTTCGGGGTTCCCCGCCCGATGCTCCCGGAGATCCACTCCTCGGCCGAGACCTACGGAACCGCCCGTTCCGTCCTCCCGGGCGTCCGTATCACCGCGGCGCTCGGTGACCAGCAGGCGGCGCTGTTCGGGCAGACCTGCTTCGCCCGCGGCGAGGCGAAGTGCACCTACGGAACCGGCAGTTTCCTGCTGCTCAACACCGGCACCGACCTCGTACGGTCCCGGCACGGGCTGCTCACCACCGTCGCCTACAAGATCGAGGACCAGCCCGCGGTCTACGCACTCGAAGGCCCGATCGCCGTCACCGGCGCGCTGGTCCAGTGGTTCCGCGACCGGCTGGGGCTGATCAGCACCGCCCCCGAGATCGAGACGCTCGCGCGCAGCGTCGAGAACAACGGCGGCTGCTACATCGTCCCGGCGTTCTCCGGCCTGTACGCGCCGCACTGGCGCAGCGACGCCCGCGGTGTCATCGTCGGCCTCACCTCGTACATCACCAAGGGGCACCTGGCCCGGGCCGTGCTGGAGGCCTCCGGCTGGCAGACCCGGGAGGTGGTCGACGCCATGAACGCCGACTCCTCACTCACCCTGAAGATGCTCAAGGTGGACGGCGGCATGACGTCCGACAACCTGCTCATGCAGATCCTGGCCGATGTGCTCGACGTTCCCGTGGTGCGCCCCATGGCCGTCGAAACGGTCTCCCTGGGCGCCGCCTACGCCGCCGGACTCGCCGCCGGCTACTGGCCCGACCTGGAGGTCCTGCGCCGCAACTGGCACCGGGCCGCCCAGTGGCTGCCGGACATGGACCCCGAGCGGCGGCGGTCGGAGTACGAGAACTGGAAGCGGGCGGTGGAGCGCTCACTCGGCTGGATCCGACCGCCGGCCCCGCCCTGACGGCGCGGGCTCGGCGCTCATGGCTTCCGGTACTCCTCGGCGACCTGCTCGGCGAACGACTGAGAGGTGCGCAGGGCCTGGTCGACGGACTGGGCTCCGGCGATGGCGTTGCTGATCTCATAGGAAACCTTGGTGCCGAGATCGGAGTACTCCGGGATGCCGACGAATTGGATACCGATCGTCGGCCGCGGCTGGAGGCCGGGGTGACGCGGGTCGGCGCTGCTGATCGAGTTGCGGGTGACGTCCGCGAACGCGGCTGCGGCGGCGCGGTAGTCGGGGTTGGCGTAGGTGGAGGCGCGGGTACCGGCAGGCACGTTGGCCCATCCGTTGACCCGTCCGACGAGACGCTGGTACTGCTTGCCCGAGGCCCAGGAGATGAACTTCCAGGCGTCGTCGGGCTGGTCGGATGTCTTCCGCACCCCCCAGGCCCAGGTGTAGAGCCAGCCCGAGTGGTCGGTCTTGTCGACCGGGGCGGGGACGTAGCCGACCTTGCCCTTCACCCGGGAGCCCGGGGCCTCCAGGGAACCGGCCGCAGCAGTGGAGTCGTACCACATGGCGGTCTTGCTGTGGGTGAAGTCGTTGAGGCACTCGGCATACCCGGACTCGGCGGCGTTCAACTCGCCGTGCTTCCGGACGAGATCGACGTAGAACTCGGTGGCGGATTCGAAGGCGGGCGAGGTGAGCTGCGCCCGCCAGTCCTTGGTGAACCACGTTCCGCCGAAGGTGTTGACGACCGTGGTGAGCGGAGCGGTCACCTCCCCCCAACCCGGCTGGCCACGCAGACAGATGCCCTTCATTCCCGGCTGCGCGCCGTCGGTCTTCGCTGCCAGGCCGGCGACCTGCCGCCACGTGGGGCGGGCCGGCATCTTCAGGCCCTCGGCGGCGAAGACGTCCTTGCGGTACATCAGGAAGGACGACTCACCGTAGAACGGTTCGCCGTACAGCTTGCCGTCGTCCGCGGTCAGCGACTGCCGCATCGGCGCGAGGATGTCGGCCTGGTCGAACGTCCTGTCCTTGGCTGCGTACCCGTCCAGCGGCCGCAGCCATTTGTTCTTCGCGTAGAACGGCACCTCGTAGTTGCTGACGGTGGCGACGTCGTAGAGCCCGGCCGGGCTGGAGAAATGCTGGCTGATCTTGTCCCGGACGTCGTTCTCCGGCAGCACGGTGAAGTTGACCTTGATGCCCGTCTCTTCGGTGAAATGGTCCGCGGTGAGCTTCCGCAGCTGGAGCATCTGCGGGTTGTCCACCATCAGCACGTTGAGGACACGACTCCCGGAAGACCCACCGTCACCGCCGCCACCGGCGCACCCCGCGAGCAGCGCCCCCACCGCCAAAGCCACGACGGCAGCGCGCATCCGGTGTTCTGTGCAGACGGTGCGGATCACCGTGATCGACTCCTATGCGGTTGGTGACATGTGAAAGTGAGTTGAAGCACACCAACGGCGGAGCGACAAGACGAAGGACGCGATTACGGCAATCGGAAGCGGAATCGCTCCCCATCGGGCAGAAATCACTGCCACACGGGCAAAAACAGACACGGGCATGGCAACGGGGTCGGCCCCGAAGGGGACCGACCCCGCCCGACCTGAGCATCTGCCAGGTCGCTATGTCGATACTGCGGCGTGCGCTACACGTTGAACCGGAACTCCACCACGTCCCCGTCCTGCATCACATACTCCTTGCCCTCCATGCGGGCCTTGCCGGCCGCGCGGGCGTCGGCGACCGAGCCGGTCTCGACCAGGTCGTCGAAGGAGATGACCTCGGCCTTGATGAAGCCCTTCTGGAAGTCGGTGTGGATGACTCCGGCGGCCTCGGGGGCGGTGGCGCCCTTCTTGATGGTCCAGGCGCGGGTTTCCTTGGGGCCGGCCGTCAGATAGGTCTGGAGGCCGAGGGTGTTGAAGCCGACGTGGGCGAGGGTGGCGAGGCCGGGCTCGTCCTGGCCGACGGACTGGAGGAGTTCCAGGGCCTCGTCGTCGTCGAGCTCGGCGAGGTCGGCCTCCAGCTTGGCGTTGAGGAAGATCGCCTCGGCCGGGGCGACCAGGGCGCGCTGCTCGTTCTTGAAGTCCTCGTCGGTGAGCTCGTCCTCGTCGACGTTGAAGACGTAGAGGAAGGGCTTGGTGGTGAGGAGGTGGAGGTCGTGGAGGAGCTCCTCGTTGCCGGAGCCCTGGACGATGCCCTGGGAGAAGAGGGTGTCGCCCCTCTCCAGGATGGCCTTGGCCTCCTCGACGGCCTTGACCTTCGGGGCCACGTCCTTCTTGATCCGGGACTCCTTGACCAGCCGCGGCAGGACCTTCTCGATGGTCTGGAGGTCGGCCAGGATCAGCTCGGTGTTGATCGTCTCGATGTCGTCCTTGGGCGAGACCTTGCCGTCGACGTGGACGACGTTCTCGTCCTTGAAGGCGCGGATGACCTGGCAGATCGCGTCGGACTCACGGATGTTCGCGAGGAACTTGTTGCCCAGGCCCTCGCCCTCGGAGGCGCCGCGGACGATGCCCGCGATGTCGACGAAGTCGACGGTGGCGGGGAGGATCTTCTGGGAGGAGAAGATCTCGGCGAGCTTGGCGAGGCGGGGGTCGGGGACACCGACGACGCCGACGTTCGGCTCGATGGTGGCGAACGGGTAGTTGGCCGCCAGCACGTCGTTCTTGGTCAGGGCGTTGAACATGGTCGACTTGCCGACATTCGGCAGACCGACGATTCCGATCGTGAGCGACACGGTGGCGACTCGACTTCCGAAGGATGGTGGTGGGTGGGCAGCCGCTCCGGGGCCTGATCCGGGAGAGCGGATCCGGGTCCTGGGAGGGCCGATCCACCAGTCTACGGGGCGGGCCGCGGCAAACGGCCGCCAGCGGGAGCTGCCGCCCCGCCCCGCACACCGGCCGCGCCCGCCCCGCGCACCGGCCGGGTATCGAACGCAGCCCCAAGCCCGGCACAAAACGCGGTCCCAAGGTCGGAACAAAGCGCGTGTCCCGTAACCGGTTAATACCACTTAGCGGCCTACCGTTGCCGCGTGGAGCAACACGAAGCGCGCACCCCCCAGTACGGTCCGCCACGGCCGGGCCGCCCGGCCACGGACACGGACACCCGGCTCCCGCGCCCCGCGGAGGCCGTGGCCCCCGACCCCGACGACGCCTTTCTCTCCGCGATGCGGGCCTCCGGGTTCGCCTCCGTACCGGCATCCGCCCCCGCGCCCGCCTCCGTACACGCCCCGGTACGCGGCCCGGCGCCGGCGGCGGCCGCGGTCCGGGGGCCCACCCGGCCGGCCCCGGCACCGCGGGCGCCGGGCCGCACCGTGGCGCCCCCGGACGGCGGCGGATCCCCTGCGGTCCGGCGGCCCCGTCCCCCGCGGCACCCCGCCCCCGCCCCGACGGGCGGACGGCCGCGCCGGTTGCCGGCCGCCAAGCTGACCGGCCTCGGCTGCTGGCTGCTGGCGACGCTGGCGCTGCTGGCGTTCGCCTTCCTGGACCGGCTGGTCCTCGGCGGCGCCCAGGGCCCGTACGGCGTGTTCTTCCTGCTGGTGAGCGTGGCCGCGGCGCTGTGGGTCAGGCCGTACGACCTGATCTGCGCGCCGGTCACCCTGCCGATCGCCTTCACGCTCGGCGCGCTGCCGCTCCACCGCGGCGGCGACGGGTTCGGCGGGCTGGTGATGGGCGTCTTCACCGTCCTCGCGCTGGACGCCGGCTGGCTCTACGCCGGCACGCTGGTGTGCGCGCTGATCGCGCTCGTCCGGCGGGTGCTGGTCATCGCGCGGCGTCGGGCCAGCCGACGGGTGAGTCGACCGCGGAGCGGGCAGGACGGGCCGCACGGCCGGCCGGCGGCGCAGGCGGCGGAGCGGGTGCGGCCACGGCCGGGGAACCGTCCGCGGCAGGTGGCGCGCCAGCCCGAGCGGCATGGGCAGCCATCGCGGCCCCCACGATCCCCGCATTGTTCTGAAGCTGAGCCGGCACGATCTCGGCCCTGATGCCCTCGATCAGCGGCAGGAACTTCTCCGCCTTGCGGGACACCCCGCCGCCGATCACGAACAGTTCGGGCGAGAAGAGCATCTCCACATGGGCGAGGTACTTCTGCACCCGGTGCGCCCAGTGCTGCCAGCTCAGCCCCTCGTCCTCCTTGGCCTTGGTGGAGGCGCGCTTCTCGGCGTCGTGGCCGTGCAGTTCCAGGTGGCCGAGTTCGGTGTTGGGGACGAGCCGGCCGTCGGTGAAGACGGCGCTGCCGATGCCGGTGCCGAAGGTGAGGACGATGACCGTGCCGGTCCGGTCGAGGCCGGCGCCGAAGCGCATCTCGGCGAGGCCGGCCGCGTCCGCGTCGTTGAGCAGGGTGACCGGGCAGCCGCCGGCCTCGCCGCCCAGCCGGCCGGTGAGGAGGGCGGCGGCGTCGGTGTCGATCCAGCCCTTGTCGACATTGGCGGCCGTGCGGGTCGTGCCGTCGGTGACCACGCCGGGGAAGGTCGCACCGACCGGCCCCGACCACTCGAAGTGGGCCACGACCTGTCTGACGCAGTCCGCGACCGCATCCGGGGTGGCCGGGTGCGGGGTCAGTACCTTGTAGCGCTCCTCCGCGAGGTCGCCGCGCTCCAGATCCACCGGGGCGCCCTTGATGCCCGATCCGCCGATGTCCACACCGAAGACCCTCATGGGGAAAAGGCTAGGCGGGTACGGGCCCCGCCGCCCGGGGGACGGCGGATCCGGTGTGTCAGCTCTCGGTGCCCCCGGTGGCCGCCTTGGCCTCGGCGCGCAGATCGCGGCGGAGCTCCTTGGGCAGCGAGAAGGCGATGGACTCCTCGGCGGCGGTGATCGTCTCGACGTCCTCGTAGCCGCGCTGGGCGAGCCAGTCCAGGACGCCGTGGACGAGGATCTCGGGGACCGAGGCACCGGAGGTGACCCCGACCGTGCTGACGCCCTCCAGCCAGGCCTCGTCGATCTCCTCGGCGTAGTCGACCAGGTGCGCGGCGCGGGCGCCGGCGCCCAGGGCCACCTCGACGAGGCGGACCGAGTTCGAGGAGTTCTTGGAGCCGACGACGATGACCAGGTCGGCCTCGGCGCCCATCTGCTTCACCGCGGTCTGGCGGTTCTGGGTGGCGTAGCAGATGTCGTCGCTGGGCGGGGAGAGGAGGTTGGGGAAGCGTCCCTTGAGGGCGTCCACGGTCTCCATGGTCTCGTCGACCGAGAGCGTGGTCTGGGAGAGCCAGACGACCTTCTCCGGGTCGCGGACCTCGACATTGGCGACGTCCTCGGGGCCGTCGACGAGGGTGATGTGGTCGGGGGCCTCACCGCTGGTGCCGATGACCTCTTCGTGGCCCTCGTGGCCGATCAGGAGGATGTCGTAGTCCTCGTTGGCGAACCGGACGGCTTCCTTGTGGACCTTGGTGACCAGCGGGCAGGTCGCGTCGATGGTGGCGAGCTTGCCGCGCTTGGCCTCTTCGTGGACGACGGGCGCGACACCGTGCGCCGAGAAGATGACGATGTTGCCCTCGGGCACCTCTTCGGTCTCGTCGACGAAGATCGCGCCCTTCTTCTCCAGGGTCTTCACGACGTACTTGTTGTGCACGATCTCGTGGCGCACGTAGACGGGGGCGCCGTACTGCTCAAGGGCCTTCTCGACGGCGATCACGGCGCGGTCCACACCCGCGCAATAGCCACGGGGGGCGGCGAGCAGGACCTTGCGGGCGGATGACGGGCCGGGCGTTGCAGTCATGCGGTCCATCGTAAGGCCGCGCCTCCTGCCGGGAAGATCGGGTCGCGGGCCCAGACTGGGGCGGAAACGTACCGAGGAGGCAGGGATGGGCTCGCTGCGGCGGACCGAGGAGCCCGGGAACGGCGCGCTGCGGCGGACGCTGACGTTCCGGGACCTGGTCGTCTACGGCCTGCTCTTCATCGCCCCGATGGCGCCGGTCGGCATCTTCGGCACGCTCCAGGCCACCTCGCACGGCGCGGTCACCGTCGTCTACGCCGTGGCGACCGTCGCGATGGCCTTCACGGCGTATTCGTACGCCCAGATGGTGCAGGTGGTCCCGCAGGCCGGGTCGGTCTATACGTATGCGCGGGTGGGGCTGGGCGAGGGCGCGGGGTTCGTGGCCGGCTGGATGGCGATGCTGGACTATCTGCTGATCCCGGCGGTGGCGTATCTGTTCTCCGGGATCGCGCTGCATGCGCTGGTGCCGTCGGTGCACCAGTGGGTGTGGACGGCGCTGGCGGTGCTGGTGACGACGCTGCTGAACCTGTGGGGCGTACGGACCGCGGCGCGGGTCGGGTTCGCGGTGCTGGCGATGGAGCTCGTGGTGCTGGTGGTGTTCGTGGTGGCGGCGGTGTGGGTGCTGGTCACGCAGGGGCCCGAGCGGAGCTGGACGGCGCCGTTCACGGGCGAGGGCGGCTTCTCGCCGGGCGCGGTGCTGGCGGCGGTCTCGGTGGCGGTGCTGTCGTATCTGGGCTTCGACGCGATCGCGTCGTTCGCCGAGGAGGCCGCCGGAGGAGCCCAGCGGGTGGCGCGGGCGGTGCTGACCTGTCTGGTGGTGGCCGGGCTGCTCTTCGCCGTACAGACGTATCTGGCGGCGCTGCTCGCCCCGATGACGGCGGCCGAACTGGCGGCCCATCCGGGAGAGCAGGGGGACGCCTTCTATACGACGGCGCATGCGGCGGTGGGCGTGTGGTTGCAGAAGCTGGTGGCGGCGAGCAAGGCGATCGGGGCGGCCTTCGCGGCGCTGGCGGGGCAGGCGGCGGCCGGGCGGCTGCTGTTCGCGATGGCGCGGGACCGGCGGCTGCCGGGGGCGATGGCGGAGGTGGACGCGGGCAGCGGGGTGCCGCGCCGGGCGCTGCTGGGGGCGGCCCTGGTGACGCTGGTGGCGGCGGTGTGGGCGGCCCGCAGGGACGACGGGCTCGACGAGCTGTCGTCGATCGTGAATGTGGGCGCGCTGACCGCGTTCGGGCTGCTGCACGCCTCGGTGATCGGCTGGTTCCGGGTCCGCGGGCGGGCCGCGGCGCCGAGCGTGCTGAAGCATGTGGTGGCGCCGATGCTGGGGCTCGCGGTGGTGGCCGCGGTGCTCGTGGCGGCGTCCCCGACCGCGCAGGTGGTGGGCGGCGGATGGCTGGTGGTGGGGCTGGTGGTGCTGGCGGCGCAGTACGGGAAGCGAGCGGGGGCCGACGGCGCAGGGCACTGAGGGCGGACGGGCCGGCGGCGTACGGCCCGTCCGCGTCGTGTGCGACCGAGGGCGAGGCGGCGGCCACTGTCAGTGCCCGCCGCTACGCTCGCTCGTATGGCTGTCTCAACGTCCCCGGAAACGCCGATCCCCGTCGGCGAGGTGTCCCGGCTCATCGGCGGGTGGATCGACCGGCTCGGCGCGGTGTGGGTCGAGGGGCAGATCACCCAGCTCTCGCGGCGGCCCGGCGCGGGCGTCGTCTTTCTGACGCTGCGCGATCCGTCGTACGACATCTCGTTGAGCGTGACGTGCTACCGCCAGGTCTTCGACAAGGTCGCCGAGGTGATCAGCGAGGGCGCCCGGGTGGTGGTGCACGCCAAGCCGGAGTGGTACGCGCCGCGTGGCCAGCTGTCGCTGCGCGCCGCCGAGATCCGGCCGGTGGGGATCGGTGAACTCCTCGCCCGGCTGGAGCAGTTGAAGAAGTCGCTGGCGGCGGAGGGGCTGTTCGCGGCGGAGCGCAAGAAGCCGCTGCCGTTCCTTCCGCAGCTGATCGGGCTGGTCTGCGGCCGGGCCAGCGCCGCGGAGCGGGACGTACTGGAGAACGCCCGGCACCGCTGGCCGGCCGTCCGCTTCGAGGTGCGCAACGTGCCGGTGCAGGGCGTGCATGCGGTGCCGCAGGTGATCGCGGCGGTCGAGGAGCTGGATGCGCTGCCCGAGGTGGACGTGATCATCGTGGCGCGGGGCGGCGGCAGCGTGGAGGATCTGCTGCCGTTCTCCGACGAGCAGCTCGTCCGTGCCGTGGGCGCGGCGTCGACGCCCGTCGTCTCGGCGATCGGGCATGAGCCGGACACCCCGCTGCTGGACCTGGTCGCCGATCTGCGCGCCTCGACGCCGACGGATGCGGCGAAGAAGGTGGTGCCGGACGTGGGCGAGGAGCTGGTCCGGGTGCGGCAGCTGCGGGAGCGGGCGCTGCGCGCGGTCGACGGCATTCTCCAGCGGGAGGAGCGGGGGCTGGCCGCGGCGCTCCAGCGGCCGTGCATACAGCGGCCGCAGCGGATGGTCGAGGAGCGCGAGGAGCAGATCACGGCCCTGCTGGAGCGCGGCCGGCGGACGCTGGGCCACCTGCTGGACCGCGCCGACTCGGAGCTGGTGCACACCCTCGCGCGGGTGGTCGCGCTATCCCCCAAGGCGACGCTGGAGCGCGGCTATGCGGTGCTCCAGAAGCGGGACGGTGCGGCGGTCCGCTCCCCACAAGAGGTCAGCGCGGACGAGGAGTTGCGGGCCCGGGTGGCCGAGGGCGAATTCAGGGTGCGGGTGGGCGGCGTCCAGGGCGCTGTCGGTGCCCCCGAATAGGGTGGGAGACATGGCGAAGGCGCAGGCGAGGACGGAGACGGACGGCGTGGCGGACATCGAGCAGGAGGCGGCGGCCGGTGCGGGCACCGGGGCGGCCGATGCGCAGTCCCGGCCGGACGCGGATGCAGCGGACGTGGGCCCGGTGGAGTCCACGCTCGGCTATGAGCAGGCGCGGGACGAGCTGATCGAGGTCGTCCGGAGCCTGGAGGCGGGCGGCACGACACTGGAGGAGTCGCTGGCGCTGTGGGAGCGCGGCGAGGAACTGGCGAAGGTCTGCCGCCGCTGGCTGGACGGCGCGCGGGCCCGGCTGGATGCGGCGCTGGCGGAGGAGAGCTAGGCCGCGTCGTCGCACCCCGGCCCGCATCACGGTCGGCGGCAGGGGTCCGCCGCCCCGTGACCGCCGCCCCGTGACGGCGGTCCCGGGGCGGCTCGCCCGGTCGGTTACTTCGCGGCCCGCACCCGTGCCACGAGCTTCTCGGTCAGGCCGAGGCCGGCGGCGCCCAGGTCACTGGACTGGACGCTGTAGAAGGTGGTGATGACGGCCTTCCCGACCCGCGTCGCCACCAGAGTGGTGCCGCCCTCCCACTGAGGTGCGGTGAGCACGGCCTTGAGGGCCTGGTCGCCCATCTTCGGCTTGGTGGTCTTGATCGTCACGGCGGCGGAGGTGCCACCGGTGGTGTCCGTGAAGTGCGCACAGTGGGTGAGCACCTTCTCCAGGCGCTTCATGACCGTCTGGGCGTCGTTCCCCCGGAAGCTGTCGATCTCCTGGTTGAACTCCTCCTGGGAGGCGTTGACGAAGTCCGCCTGGGCGAAGGAGGCCCCCTCGATGCCGCTGGTCTGGATCCAGGCACTGGCCTCCAGCTTGGGGCATGCGCCGTCCAGGTCGAGGGCCTTGGCCGACGGGGCCGCGAAGACCTTGCCCGAGTCGCGGGTGGCCTGCGGGTCGGTCTTGTAGCCCTTGGGCAACTCCCCCACCGGAAGCAGCAGGCCCTTCAGTCGGGCGCCGTTGAGCAGGCCGGCATCGGGGGCGTCCGCCGACCGCGCGTCCTTCGCGGCACTGTGGGAGGAGGAGTCGGACGTCGAGGGGTTGCCGGTGCCGCCGGAGGAGCACCCGGCGAGGGCGAGCGACAGCACGGCGGGCGTGACGACCGTCGTCAGGGCACGACGAAGCTTCATGAAGCCTTCTTCTGGTGAAAAGGAGAGGGGAAAGCACATGAGAGGCCGTCGCGGTATGGGGGTGCGCGGTGCGGCAGGCGCTGATCGTAAGGCTGAGCAGGCCGGACGCCCAGAGTTCGCCCGCCGGTCATCTGTGGGCGGCAGGGTGTCCGACAGGGGAGGATCTCCGTCAATCAGGGCAGTTGTCCCTGCTTCCCGGGATTTTCCTATGGGGAACGTCACGGCGGACCGTGCGCTGCGTGCCCGTCCCCCGGCGGGCGGAGAACCCGCGGGGACCTCGGGGTCGCTGTGAACCGGCTCACACCGACCTCCGAATTTAGTTGAAACTTAATCTATCTGCTTTAGGGTGGGTCCTGAACCTGACCCCACCGACCCACCGAGGTGCCTTCATGACTCTCGCCCTTGACGCCGCCGCTCAGGACCTGCTGTTCCGCGAGGCCCAGACCGCCAACACGTTCACGGACGAGCCGGTGACGGACGAGCAGGTCCAGGCGATCTACGACCTGGTGAAGTACGGCCCGACGGCCTTCAACCAGTCCCCGCTGCGGATCACCCTGGTCCGCTCCGAGGAGGCCCGTCAGCGCCTGGTCCAGCACGCCATGGGCGCCAACGGCCCGAAGACCCTGACCGCCCCGCTGACCGCGATCCTCTCCGTGGACCTGGACTTCCACGAGAAGCTGCCGCACCTCTTCCCGCACGCCCCGGGCATCAAGGACACCTTCTTCTCCGAGGCCGCCCGGCGTGAGGTCGCCGGCACCCAGAACGCCACGCTCCAGGCCGGCTACTTCATCGTCGGTATCCGCGCCGCCGGCCTGGCCGCCGGCCCGATGACCGGCTTCGACTTCACCGGCATCGACAAGGAGTTCTTCGGCGACGGCAAGCAGAAGTCGTTCCTCGTCATCAACATCGGCAAGCCGGGCACCGACGCCTTCTTCCCCCGCTCGCCGCGGCTGGACTTCACCGACGCCGTCGCCAGCGTCTGAGCCGGCACCGCGACCGCACACGACGAGGCCGCCGCATCCAGCCCGGGTGCGGCGGCCTCGTCGTTCGGTGCCCGTCCGGCGTACCGGGCGGGACCCTCAGCTCTTCTTCGCCACCAGTGCGGCGGCCAGGTCCGCGAGCCGCCCGTACGGCGCCGTGCCGGTGACGACCGTGGTCACACCCGACTCCTCGCGGACCAGCGCCCGGTACTTGTGGCCAACGTAGCGGTCCCACTTCTTGCTGCCGACGGCCTGCTTGCCCTCGGCCTTGGTGGCACCGAGCGTGACCTCCCGGATGAACTTCCGGGCCGGCGCATCGCTCTGCTCCACGGCCGCGTACTCCTGCTCGGGGTCGAGCATGCCCAGATGCCAGGCGCCGCCCTTGCCGTCGTCGCTCGCCTTGTACGAGACCGAGGTCGCGCGCCAGGTCTTCGGCAGCCCCTCGGGCGCGGCGACCGGGTACGGTGCCGCCCGCCGGGCCGTGATGAGCTCGACGCGGTAGTCGACCGCCTTGACCGCACTCTTCTCCGCGTCGGCGCTGTCGTTGTGCGGGATGAACACATAGATCGCCCCGACCAGAACGCCGATCACCGCCAGCGACAGGACCATGTCCCGCACCGTCTGCCTGCCTCGCATACCTGCCACGCCCCTATCGTCCCCCATCCCCGCGGCGGCTCGGACAGGCCCCCTGGTGACGGCCGTCACCTGCGCAAACGCCCGGGTTCCTGCCCGTCCTCACACCGCTCATGCGTAGGGCCCTCTGCTCATTTTGGCGGTCGGCAGATAAGGTCGTAGCTACCCTCATCCTTCGCGGCCGTCGCCGTACAGAAAGGTGCGCTCGATGACCGAGCATCATCTCCCGTCCCAACTCGAGGTCAGCCCTGAGGCCCCGGACCGCAACCTCGCCCTGGAACTCGTCCGGGTCACCGAGGCGGGTGCCATGGCTTCGGGCCGCTGGGTGGGCCGAGGTGACAAGAACGGCGCGGACGGCGCGGCGGTCAAGGCCATGCGCGCGCTGATCCACACCGTCTCGATGAACGGCGTCGTGGTCATCGGGGAGGGCGAGAAGGACCACGCCCCGATGCTCTACAACGGCGAGCGCGTCGGTGACGGGACCGGCCCGGAGTGCGACGTGGCCGTGGACCCGGTGGACGGTACGACGCTGACCGCCAAGGGCATGGCCAACGCCGTCTCCGTGATGGCGGTCGCCGAGCGCGGCTCGATGTTCGACCCGTCCGCGGTCTTCTACATGGACAAGCTGGCGACCGGCCCCGAGGCGGCGGACTTTGTCGACATCACCGCGCCGGTGGCGGTGAACATCAAGCGGATCGCAAAGGCGAAGAAGTCCGCGGTCGAGGACGTCACCGTGGTCATCCTGGACCGCCCCCGGCACGAGGGCCTGGTCAAGGAGGTCCGGGAGGCCGGCGCGCGGATCAAGTTCATCGCGGACGGCGATGTGGCCGGCGCGATCATGGCGGCCCGCGAGGGCACCGGCGTCGATCTGCTGCTGGGCATCGGCGGTACGCCCGAGGGCATCATCACCGCCTGCGCCATGAAGTGCCTGGGCGGCACGCTCCAGGCCAAGCTGTGGCCCAAGGACGACGAGGAGCGGCAGCGCGCGCTGGACGCCGGGCACGACCTGGACAAGGTCCTGGAGATCGACGACCTGGTCCGCGGCGACAACGTCTTCTTCGTGGCCACCGGCATCACCGACGGCGAGCTGCTGCGCGGGGTGCGCTACCGCGCCGAGACCGCCTACACCCAGTCCCTGGTGATGCGCTCCAAGTCCGGCACGATCCGCCAGATCGACTCCCAGCACCGGCTGTCCAAGCTGCGCGCGTACAGCTCGGTGGACTTCGAGCGCCCCAGCTAGGTCCGGTACGCACGGATCGCCCCGTGTACACACACTTCGCCCCCGTCGGAGAGTCTCCGGCGGGGGCGAAGTGGCCCATACGGCGCGCGGTTCGGGCCCGGTCAGCCCGCCGCCGGCATATGGGCCGCACGCTGGAGCTCGGCCTCACGGCGCCGGCGGCGGGTCAGCACGACCCGGCGTTCGGCCGCGGTCAGGCCGCCCCAGACGCCGTACGGCTCCGGCTGGAGGAGCGCGTGTTCACGGCACTCGACCATCACGGGGCAGCGGGCACAGACCCGCTTCGCCGCCTCCTCCCTGGCCAGTCGCGCGGCGGTCGGCTCCTTGGACGGGGCGAAGAACAGCCCGGCTTCATCCCGGCGGCACACCGCCTCCGAATGCCAGGGACCGGCCTCATCGCGCGCAGGCACTCGCGGGGACGGAACGACAGCGGCATCCTGCACGGGCTGATGCGGTAGCAGCACGGTCTACTCCTGACGACGGCTTCGGCGCGAGAATCACCCTTGCCCGTCTCGCTGCGCACGGCCCTTTTCCGCACCCCGCAGCCGTACGAGAGACGATGCACCAGCCCTACCCGCTGTGCGCACGCTTATGCACACCGTGGCGATCGTGCGGAAACGGGGTTTCGCGACAACGCGAAAATAGGGCCTCAGTCGCCCCGCCCCTTACGGAAGTGGTCCCGGCGCTCATGCCGGTCGGCACGCATCCGCTCGTGCCACTCCTGCCGCTCCTCCCGCCGCTGCTGATGGCGCTCGCGGTGCTCCTGCCGCAGCTGCTGATGGTGCTCCCAGTGCTCCTCGCGCAGCTGCCGGCGCAGCTCCCGGCGCCCCTCGCGCAGCCGGTCGCGCAGATCGCGGACCCAGGCGCCGCGCTTGGGCCTGGCATCCACGCTGCCCAGGACGGCGTAGCCGCTGACCTGGACCTGCGGGGCGTTGCCGTCCGGCGCCTCGTTGTCCTCGACCTCGAAGGCGCCCAGGACGCCGGAGCCGCTGCTGCGCAGCGTGATGTTCTCCGGCACCCGGATGTCCACACTGCCGAAGAGGGAGGTGACGTTGATCTGGACCTGCTGCTGCGGGAAGACCGCCTCGGTCAGATCGATCTCGACGCTGCCGAAGAACGCCACCGCGTTGATCCGCGCGGGGACCTGCCAGCGGCCCTTGCGGACGGAGGCGCTGAAGACGGCGACCAGGTTCTGGTCGGGCAGCGGGGTGCCCGACCCGTAGTCATACGCCGTCGGCCCCGGCTGCGGCCGGCCGCCGGCCGCGGCGGGCAGGTCCCGCACGACGTGCTCCAGCTCGCCCATCGTCTTGGCGCGGTAGACCGTGTCGATCCGCTCGGCGTGCTCCTCGGGGTCCAGCCGGCCTTCCGCCAGCGCCTCCCGGAGGATCTCCGCGACCCGGTCACGGTCCGCGTCCGAGGCCCGGATGTCGGCCTCGGCCACACGCGCCCCCGTGCGCTCGGCCACGGTCTTGGTCAGATTCACCGCTTGCGGCGTCTCGGGACGCACTCGTCCCCCGTTGTCTGCATCCACGAACCAAGCGTAGCGAAACGCGATAGATCGCGACTAGAGAAACGCGAGGTCCGGTCGCGCCCGCCGACTGAGCCTTACCTCACAACCGCACCGGCGGGCCGGGGTTCTACGCTGTTCAGGCGCTGCCGCAGATGTCAGCCGAAGCCATCGTCGAGTAAGGATTGGCCGCGATGCCGGAATTCGCCTATACCGACCTTCTGCCCACGGGCGAGGACAACACCCCGTACCGCCTCATCACGAAGGAAGGTGTCAGCACCTTCGAGGCCGACGGGCGGACGTTCCTCAAGGTCGAGCCGGAGGCGCTGCGCAAGCTGGCCGCCGAGGCGATGCACGACATTTCGCACTATCTGCGCCCGGCCCACCTCGCCCAGCTCCGCAAGATCCTGGACGACCCCGAGGCCAGCGCCAACGACCGCTTCGTCGCGCTCGACCTGCTCAAGAACGCCAACATCGCGGCCGCGGGCGTCCTGCCCATGTGCCAGGACACCGGCACCGCCATCGTCATGGGCAAGCGCGGCCAGAACGTCCTCACCCAGGGCGGCGACGCGGAAGCGCTCTCCCGCGGCATCTACGACGCCTACACCCAGCTGAACCTGCGCTACTCGCAGATGGCCCCGCTGACGATGTGGGACGAGAAGAACACCGGCTCCAACCTCCCGGCACAGATCGAGCTGTACGCGACCGACGGCGGCGCCTACAAGTTCCTGTTCATGGCCAAGGGCGGCGGCAGCGCCAACAAGTCCTTCCTCTTCCAGGAGACCAAGGCGGTCCTCAACGAGGCCTCCATGATGAAGTTCCTGGAGCAGAAGATCCGCTCGCTGGGCACGGCCGCCTGCCCGCCGTACCACCTCGCCATCGTCGTCGGCGGTACGTCGGCCGAGTACGCCCTCAAGACCGCCAAGTACGCCTCCGCGCACTACCTCGACGAGCTGCCCACCGAGGGATCCCCCACGGGCCACGGCTTCCGCGACAAGGAGCTGGAGGACAAGGTCTTCGAGCTCACCCAGAAGATCGGTATCGGCGCCCAGTTCGGCGGCAAGTACTTCTGCCACGACGTCCGCGTCGTCCGCCTGCCCCGCCACGGCGCGTCCTGCCCGGTCGCCATCGCCGTCTCCTGCTCCGCGGACCGCCAGGCGGTCGCGAAGATCACCGCCGAGGGCGTCTTCCTGGAGCAGCTGGAGACCGACCCGGCCCGCTTCCTCCCCGACACCACCGCCGCCGAGCTCACCGAGGGCGCCGGCCCGGACCTGGACGCGGTCGCCATCGACCTCAACCGCCCGATGGACGACGTCCTCGCCGAGCTGACCAAGCACCCGGTCAAGACCCGTCTCTCCCTGACCGGCACGCTGGTCGTCGCCCGCGACATCGCCCACGCCAAGATCAAGGAGCGGCTGGACGCCGGCGAGGAGATGCCGGAGTACCTCAAGAACCACCCGGTCTACTACGCGGGCCCGGCCAAGACCCCCGAGGGCTACGCCTCCGGCTCCTTCGGCCCGACGACGGCAGGCCGTATGGACGCCTATGTCGAGCAGTTCCAGGCCGCCGGCGGCTCCAAGATCATGCTCGCCAAGGGCAACCGCTCCCAGCAGGTCACCGACGCCTGCGCCGCCCACGGCGGCTTCTACCTCGGCTCCATCGGCGGCCCCGCGGCCCGCCTGGCCCAGGACTGCATCAAGAAGGTCGAGGTCCTCGAATACGAGGAGCTCGGCATGGAAGCCGTCTGGAAGATCGAGGTCGAGGACTTCCCCGCCTTCATCGTCGTCGACGACAAGGGCAACGACTTCTTCCAGGACCCCGCGCCGGCCCCGACCTTCACCAGCATTCCGGTGCGCCAGGGCGGCTGACCCGGCCTCAACTGCGGTGCGGCGTACCGCCCTCACCGGCAAGCTGACGTCCGGTGAGGCGCGAAGTGGGGCGTTTCGTCGCCGTGCCGTGTGGGTACCGCAGGGGTAATCGAACCGGTGGGCTGCCCATCCTTTCCCGGGTGGGCAGCCTCCGTGCGTCCGGTGACGTGCGGTCCGTTGTCGTGGTGCCCGGAGAGGATCCATGGCCGGTGCCGACGCCCGTGTGGCGGCGGGGCAGGCCAGGGCGGCCCCTATGTGAAGGGGTCTCCATGAGTACCAGCATGCAAGCCCGGCGACAGGGGCCGCCATGGGTCGCTCCCCTCCCCCTCCGGCGGCGCACCGCGCCCGCAGGGGCAGTTGCCGCCGCTGGACCGGCACCGGCGGTCCTGTCGGTGACGTCGATTCCCGTCCCCAGCCAGCCGGTCGGCGTGGCGGTCGCCCCCAACGGCAACGTCTACGTCACCCGGTTCGGCGCCGCCGCGGTGGCGGTGATCGACACCACGACCGACACCGTCCTCGTCCCCGGCATCCCGGCCGGCACCAACCCGACCGACTTGGCGATCGCCCCCAACGGCAAGGCCTATATCGCCAACCAGACGTCCGACGATGTGACGGTGATCGACACCGTCACCAACACCGTCCTCGTCCCCAGCATCCCCGTCGGCAGCAATCCGGTCGACGTGGCCATCGCGCCCAACGGCAACGCCTACGTCACCAACTTCGTCACCAACGACCTGACGGTCATCGACACCGCCGCCGACACCGTCCTGATCCCCAGCATCCCCCTCCCCGGCACCTACCCGGCCTATGTGGCCGTCGCCCCCAACGGCAACGCCTACATCACCAACGACGCATCGAACGACGTGACGGTGCTCAACACCCTCACCAACACCGTCACCGTCACCGGCATCCCGGCCGGCACCGAACCCAACCCGGTGGCGATCGCCCCCAACGGCCGTGCCTACGTGGGCAACTTCCTCTCCAACGACGTGACGGTCATCGACACCGCCACCAACACCGTGCTGGTCCCCAGCATCCCCGTCGGCATCGACCCGCAGGGGCTGGCGGTCGCCCCCAACGGCCTTGCCTACGTGGCCAACTCGGGAACGAACGATGTGACGGTGATCGACACCAGCACCAACACCGTCGTGGGCTCCCCCCTCCCCGTCGGCAGCAATCCGATCGGCGTGGCGGTGGCCCCCAACGGGAAGATCTACGTCGCCAACTACGGGTCGGACTCGGTCAGCGTCATCCAGAATCCCCCCACGCTGTCCGGCCTCACCCCCGCACAAGGCACCACCGCGGGCGGCACCGTGGTGACCCTCACCGGCACCAATCTGACCGGCGCGAGCGTGACCATCGGCGGCAAACCGGCCACCGGCGTCAGCGTCAATCCCACCGGTACGCAGCTCACCGCCCTCACCCCGCCGGGACTGGCCGGCCCGGCCACCGTCACCGTCACCACGCCCGGTGGCAGCGCGAGCCTGGTCAACGGCTTCACCTACCTCGTCACCGGCCACGCCACATCGCTGACCGCCACCCCCGCCCTGAGCAAGCTGTTGCCCCCGCAGGTGTACTTCCCCTTCCTGACCGCCACACTGACCGACCTGGTCACCGGACTTCCCGTGGCCGGCCGGACCATCACCTTCAGCACCGGCAGCCAGGTCCTGGGCACGGCGACCACCGACGCCCAGGGAACCGCCCGGCTCGACGAGACCCTCACCCTGCCCCTGATCCTCGCCAACGGCGGCTACGACGCGAAGTTCGCGGGCACGGACACCCTGCTGCCCTCCTCCGCCCACGCGGGGGTCCTCGCCCCCTGACCCTTCAGCGGCCGTCACGGTGGCGCGGACAGGCGCAGGGCGGCCAGACCTGCGAAAGCCCGTAGACGTCCCACCGTTCGCCCGCCGTGACGTGCACCGGCGCCCGCTCCTCGGTCACGACGCCGTCGCGGGTCGCGGTATAGACCCGAAGGGTCATCAGGGACCGCCGGGCGCCCGCGGGGCCCGGCGGGGTGCCGTCGTCGGCGCTCACGGAGTTTGTCATGGGGAAGCTCCTGGAGTAATTACCGTCTGTGCCCTCATGGTTGCTGTGTGCGGCCTACGATCGACAGAGTGTTGCCGTCCCCCGCAAGTTCCGGGGACGGGGGAGGGATGGGCCCATGAAGTTCCAGCCGAACGACCTCGAGCCGGACCGTTCCGCGCGCGACTTCTTCGGGGCGGAGATCCGCCGCTACCGCGAGAAGGCGGGCATGTCGCTGCTACAGCTGGCGGACATCGTGAACTACAGCAAGTCGTTCGTGGCACGGATCGAGACCGCGGAACAACTGCCGTACGAGGATGTACCGGCGAAGCTGGATTCTTACTTCGCCACGGACGGGCACTTTGCCCGGCTGTACGCGCTGGCACGGAAGGAGTCGTTTCCGGCGAAGTACCGGCGGGTCATTGAGATCGAGCAGAAGGCCGCCGTCATCGAGCAGTACATGGGGGCAACCGTGCCCGGTCTGCTCCAGACGCGGGGGACGGCGGAGCGGCGGCTGCGCTGTGGGCGCCCGTATGCCCCTGATGCGGAGATCGAAGCCATGGTGCAGGCTCGCCTGGACCGGCAGGCGCGGCTCAACGACCCGAAGCCGCCCCGCTGCTGGTTCATCCTCGACGAGGCCGTGCTGCGTCGGCCGGTCGGCGGACCGGAGGTGATGCATCACCAGATGACGGCCATGATCGAGCGGGCAACCTCTCCGCACATCACCTTGCAGGTCCTGCCGTTCGCCGCTGGTGAACATCCGGAGGCAGGCGGTTCCCTGACGCTCTATACGGTGCCCCATCAGCCTCTGCTGGCCTACTGGGAAGGAAGCCAGTCCGGAACGATCATCGACGACCCGGATGCTGTCGCGAAACGCCGCGACTCCTACGATCTGCTCAGGGCCATGGCCCTCTCGCCTCGCGACTCCGAGGCGATGATCCGAGAGGCGATGGAGGACTGGACGCCATGCGGACCACGCGGGACCTGAGCACTGCCAGCTGGCGCAAGAGCAGCTACAGCAACGACGACGGGGGCGAGTGCATCGAGATCGCCGACAACATCCCCGGCCTCGTCCCCGTCCGGGACAGCAAGAACCCCCACGGCCCCGCCCTGCTCATCCCCCGTGCCGCCTGGGGCGCCTTCATAGCGGGTCTGAAGGATGACCACCCCGCAGGCAGGTGACATCGCGGCGGTGCCCGGGAACAGATCGGGGATCCCGGGCACTGTCATAGGTATGAGTGACAACAGTGCATCCGGCGGTGCGGACGGGTTCAGGACCGAGCGCGACTCCATGGGCGAGGTGCGGGTGCCCGCGCATGCCAAGTGGCGGGCGCAGACGCAGCGTGCGGTGGAGAATTTCCCCATTTCCGGACAGCGGCTGGAGCGGGCGCACATCGAGGCGCTGGCCCGGATCAAGAGCGCGGCAGCGCTGGTGAATTCCGAGCTCGGGGTGCTGGACAAGGACATCGCGGAGGCCGTCCAGGAGGCGGCCGGCGAGGTGGCCGAGGGGCGGTGGGACGAGCACTTTCCGGTCGATGTGTTCCAGACGGGGTCCGGGACGTCGTCGAACATGAACGCCAATGAGGTGATCGCGACGCTGGCGAGTGAGCGGCTGGGGCGGGCGGTGCATCCGAACGATCACGTCAATGCGAGTCAGTCGTCGAATGACGTGTTTCCGTCGTCGATTCATATCGCGGCGACCTCGGCCGTGCTGAACGACCTCATTCCGGCGCTGGAGCATCTTGCGGAGGCCTTCGAGCGCAAGGCGGAAGAATTCGCGAGCGTCGTGAAGTCGGGGCGGACGCATCTGATGGATGCGACGCCGGTGACGCTGGGTCAGGAATTCGGGGGGTATGCCGCGCAGGTGCGGTACGGCGTCGAGCGGCTGCGGAGTTCGCTGCCGCGGCTGGCGGAACTGCCGCTGGGCGGTACGGCGGTGGGGACGGGGATCAACACCCCGCCCGGGTTCTCGGCGGCGGTGATCGCCGAGGTGGCGCGGGTGACCGGCCTGCCGCTGACGGAGGCCCGTAACCACTTCGAGGCGCAGGGGGCGCGGGACGGCATCGTCGAGACGAGCGGACAGCTGCGGACCGTCGCGGTGGGGCTGACGAAGATTGCGAATGATGTGCGGTGGATGGCTTCGGGGCCGCGGACCGGGCTGGCCGAGATCAATCTCCCTGATCTCCAGCCGGGGTCGTCGATCATGCCGGGGAAGGTCAATCCGGTGATTCCGGAGGCGGTGTTGATGGTCGCGGCACAGGTCACCGGAAATGACGCGACGGTGGCGGCGGCGGGGGCTGCCGGCAATTTCGAGCTGAATGTGATGCTGCCGGTGATCGCCAGGAACGTGCTGGAGTCGGTGCGTCTGATCGGGAACGTGGCGCGGCTGCTGGCGGACCGGACGGTCGACGGGATCACGGCCAATGCCGAACGGGCCCGGGAGTACGCGGAGTCGTCGCCGTCGGTCGTGACGCCGCTGAACAAGTACCTCGGGTACGAGGAGGCCGCCAAGGTCGCGAAGGCGTCGCTCGCGGAGCGGAAGACGATTCGTCAGGTGGTCATCGAGGGCGGCTATGTCGAGCGCGGGGTGCTGACCGAGGAACAGCTGGACGAGGCGCTGGATGTGCTGCGGATGACACATCCGTAACAGATGACACATCCGTAACGTCCGCACCCCACATGCGGACGTAACGGCGCAGGGGCGCGCGTTACCGCGCCCGTAACGGCGGGTGCGGCATCTGTCACGGCGGTCGTAATGCGGCGCCTCTAAGATCTGCGCATGACAGCGGACATGGTGGACACGACGGAAGGCGGGGCGGCCGGCGGACGCGGAACGGCCGAAGCCGGGCGGGCGGTGCGGGAACCGGCGCAGCGGGCGGTGCGGAATCCGGCGCAGCGGGGGGTGGGGCGCTGGGCGCCGGGGGACCACATCCTGTGGCGCTATCGCGACAACGCCCATCCCGAGCAGTTCCACATCTGCCGGCCGATGACCGTCGTACAGGACACCACGGAGCTGCTGGCGGTGTGGATGGCGCCGGGTACGCCGTGCATCAAGCCGGTGCTCGCCGACGGGACGCCCGTGCACCGTGAACCGCTGGCCACCCGCTACACCAAGCCGCGGCGGACCGCCCACGACCGGTGGTTCGGTACGGGGGTGCTGAAGCTGGCCCGGCCGGGCGATCCCTGGTCGGTGTGGCTGTTCTGGGAGCGCGGCTGGCAGTTCAAGAACTGGTACGTCAATCTGGAGGAGCCGCGCCGCCGTTGGGCGGACGGCATCGACTCCGAGGACCACTTTCTCGACATCTGTGTCTATCCGGACCGGCACTGGGAGTGGCGGGACGAGGACGAGTTCGCGCAGGCGCAGCGGGACGGGCTGATGAGCCGGGCCCGGGCCGCGGAGGTCAGGTCCGCGGGCCGGGCCGCAATCGCACAGATTTCCGCCTGGCGGGGGCCTTTCGCGGACGGCTGGGAGGACTGGCGGCCCGATCCGGCCTGGGAGGTCCCGGGGTTGCCGGAGAACTGGGACCGCGCACCGGATCGTTTGCGGTCGTGAGGGAGTGAAGAAACGGAGGACGTGTGGTGGGAGTGAAGGAGGCCGACCGTGGAAAGGTGCGCTTATGGGCAAAGCTGTTCCTCGCGGGGCGAGGAGCGGGACCGAGCCCCCTTGCTGCGCCCCCGGTCTTCAAACGTAGGATCGTCCTCCGCGAGACTGCACAGGCGCAACTCCAGAACTGGAAAAAGAACTTGACCGCGGTCGTAGGAGGGGCGAGGTCGTGAGTGCGACTAGCTACGACGAATACGAAGGTCTGACGCGGTTAGCGCTGGACCGGGCCGGGCAGGCCGAGGCGTTCGACGCGATCGGTGACCGGTACGACGAGGCCTTTCCGCACAAGGAGGGGCAGCTCGCCTCCGGCGCCTGGCTGGCCGATGCCCTGCCCGCCGGCTCGCGCATCCTGGACGTCGGGTGCGGGACGGGACTGCCGACGGCCCGTCAGCTGTCCGACGCCGGACACCGCGTCGTGGGTATCGATCTCTCCCCCTCGATGATCAAACTGGCCCGGGACAACGCCCCGGGCGCCGAATTCCACCGGCTCGACCTCGCCGATCTGCGGGGCGGCCGGCTCGGCGGCTCCGGCTCCTTCGACGGAATCGCCGCTTATTTCTCCCTGCTGATGCTGCCCCGTGCGGAAATCCCTTACGCACTGGGCCTGCTGCATGATCTGCTACGTCCCGAGGGGCTGCTGGCCCTGTCGATGGTCGAGGCGGATGTGGACGACTTCACGATTCCGTTCCTGGGCAACTCGATCCGGGTATCGGGTTACCTGCGGGACGACCTGCGCCGGGTCGTGCACGACGCGGGTTTCGACGTCGTCGGGGAGGATGCCTACGCCTACGCCCCGGCGAGTACGGACGTACCACCCGAAATCCAGCTCTTTCTGCACCTGCGACGCGCCTGAGACGCAGCGCGTTGGGCGCGTCCCGTACCGGTGACGCGCTCGGAACGCGGCGCGTCGGGCGCGCAGCCCCGGACGGATGGAATCCCACGCGTGACGGAGCACCCCACCTCCCACGAATCGCGGCGGTCGGCCTCGACCGCCGCGCCCTCGGCGTCCCCTGCGCGGGGGCCGGGCGGGACGGCGCCGCTGGGCGCGGTCCCCGACCCGCGCAGCGCGCTGCATCAGCCCGCGACCGGGTACAACCCGGTGCCGGGCAGCGGCTTCGCGGTGCGCGGAGGTGACGACCTCGGCCTGGCCGGTGCCGCCGTCACGGCCTCGGCGGGTCCGCCGGCCGGCTGTGCCGGGCATTCCGGGGACGAGCCCGTCGCGGACCACGGCGCGGCACGGGACGATGCCGCCCTCCCGTACGGGGAGGCGTACGGGGACCCTTACGGCGGTGACTCATACGGGGAGGTGGCCATGCCGGCGAGCGGTCGGCCGGGCGGCACGCCGGATGCGGGGCAGGAGACCGCCCGGGCCGGGCGGCGGACGGCGCAGGGTGCGGTGGGCCGCGCCGAGGCGCCCGAGCCGGGTGAGGAGCCGCACCGCGGGCAGCGGTCGCGGCCGGCCGGTGAGGGCATCGGGCGGCCGCGCGAGGGCGGCGGTCCGGGTGGCGGCGGGGACCGGGTGCCGGCACCGGCCGGTCCTCCGGAGAGCCTGCCCTCGCTGCCGCTGCCGCCCGCTCCCCCGGCGCGCTCGGCGCATCCGGGCGAGAGCGGTGAGGTGGCGGCGGCCCGGCAGGCGGGCGGTGACCGGCTGCGGTTCATCGGGGCGGCGACCCGGCGGATCGCGCGCGGCATAGACCTGGACGAGATCGTGCTCGGGCTGTGCCGGGCGACGGTGCCGACGTTCGCCGACGCGATCCTCGTCTATCTGCGGGATCCGCTGCCGGTGGGCGACGAGCGGCCGACCGGCCCGGTGGTGCTGCGGCTGCGGCGTACCGACCGGATTCCGGAGGAGCCGGACACGAACGGCGGGCGGCTTCCGATGCTGCCGGCGCAGCCGGACCTCGGGCCGGCGATGGGCGGCAGTGCGGCGGAGCTGGCCGAGGTGCGGCCGGGCGGGCCGCTGGCCGAGGTACTGCGGGGCGTGCGGCCGCTGTTCGGTGAGGCGCAGGCGGCGCGCACCGCGCTGCCCGAGCTGCTGGGGCCGGATCCGCGGCTGCCCGGCGGCCATCGGGTGATCCTGGCGCCGCTGCGCGGGCGGCGGCGGGTGATCGGCGCGGCGGTGTTCCTGCGCCGTCCGGACCGGCCGGCGTTCGAGCCGGACGATCTGCTGGTGGCGGCGCAGCTGGCGACGCACACCGCGCTGGGTGTGGACAAGGCGGTGCTCTACGGCCGCGAGGCGTACATCGCCGATGCGCTCCAGCGCACGATGCTGCCGGACTCGCTGCCGCAGCCGACCGGGGTGCGGCTGGCCAGCCGCTATCTGCCGGCCGCGGAGACCGCCCGGGTGGGCGGTGACTGGTACGACGCGATCCCGCTGCCGGGCAGCCGGGTGGCGCTGGTGGTCGGCGATGTCATGGGGCACTCGATGACCTCGGCGGCGATCATGGGGCAGCTGCGGACCACCGCGCAGACCCTGGCGGGTCTGGACCTGCCGCCGCAGGAGGTGCTGCACCACCTCGACGAGCAGGCCCAGCGGCTGGGTACGGACCGCATGGCGACCTGTATGTACGCGGTCTACGACCCGGTCGCGCACCGGATCACCATCGCCAACGCGGGGCATCCGCCGCCGGTGATGCTGCACCGCGGCGGGCGCGCGGAGGTGCTGCGGGTGCCGTCGGGTGCGCCGATCGGTGTCGGCGGGGTGGACTTCGAGGCCGTGGAGCTGGACGCCCCGGCGGGCGCCACGCTCGTGCTGTACACCGACGGGCTGGTCGAGTCGCGGATCCGGGACGTATGGACCGGTATCGAGCAGCTGCGGGAGCGGCTGGCGGAGACCGCCCGGCTGACCGGGCCCAATCCGCCGCCGCTGGAGCCGCTGTGCGACGAGGTGCTGGACATGCTCGGGCCCGGCGACCGCGATGACGACATCGCGCTGCTGGCGGCCCGGTTCGACGGGATAGCGCCGAGCGATGTCGCGTACTGGTACCTGGACCCGAAGGCGCAGACGGCCGGGCAGGCGCGCCGGCTGGCCCGGCGGGCGCTGGCGCGCTGGGGTCTGGACGAGCTGACCGACCAGTTGGAGCTACTGGTCAGCGAGGTGGTGACAAATGCGGTGCGGTATGCGGAGCGGCCGATCACGCTGCGATTGCTACGAACGGACGTACTGCGCTGCGAAGTCGGCGACGACGTTCCGCAGCTGCCGCGGCTGCGGCAGGCCCGGCCGTCGGACGAGGGCGGGCGGGGGCTCTACCTCGTCAACCGGATGGCCCGGCGCTGGGGCGCGACCCGTCTGAGCATGGGAAAGGTCGTCTGGTTCGAGCTGTCGATGCCGCCGGGGGCCAACCGCCGCTGACGTCCGGCGGGCGGCCGGGCCCGTGTCCCACATGCTGGACCCCGTCTGGGACCGGACGGGGTCCAACTCTTGCCGACGTGCCGTCGGCGATGTTGACTGCTTGGGTGGACGTAAGGGACTCACCGCCCCAATACGGGACTGACCGGCCCCTACTCCCGTCGTCGACCCAGGAGGCGCTCCTCCATGACCAGCACTGCGCAGAACGTTCCGCCCACCACGAACAACGCCGGCATTCCGGTGGAGAGCGACGAGCATTCACTGACCGTGAGTGCGGACGGCCCCATCCTGCTCCAGGACCACTACCTGATCGAGAAGATGGCCCAGTTCAACCGGGAACGGGTCCCCGAGCGGGTGGTGCACGCCAAGGGCAGCGGCGCGTACGGCTTCTTCCAAGTCACCAACGACGTCAGCCAGTTCACCAAGGCGGACCTCTTCCAGCCGGGCAAGACCACCGAGATGCTGGCCCGCTTCTCGACCGTCGCGGGCGAGCAGGGCTCCCCCGACACCTGGCGCGACCCCCGTGGCTTCGCCCTGAAGTTCTACACCGAACAGGGCAACTACGACCTGGTCGGCAACAACACCCCGGTCTTCTTCGTCCGTGACACGATCAAGTTCCAGGACTTCATCCGTTCGCAGAAGCGCCGCCCGGACAACGGGATGCGCGACAACGACATGCAGTGGGACTTCTGGACGCTGTCGCCGGAGTCGGCCCACCAGGTCACCTGGCTGATGGGCGACCGCGGCATCCCCAAGACCTACCGCCACATGAACGGCTACGGCTCGCACACCTATATGTGGGTCAACGCCGGCGGCGAGAGGTTCTGGATCAAGTACCACTTCAAGACCGACCAGGGCATCGACTTCCTCACCCAGGAGGACGCGGACCGGATCGCCGGCGAGGACGGCGACTGCCACCGCCGCGATCTGTACGAGGCCATCGACGGCGGAAATGCTCCGTCGTGGACGCTGTATGTGCAGGTCATGCCGTTCGCGGACGCCCCGGACTACCGGTTCAACCCGTTCGACCTGACCAAGGTGTGGCCGCACGGCGACTACCCGCTGATCGAGGTCGGCCGGATGACCCTGAACAAGAACCCCGAGGACTTCTTCGTCCACATCGAGCAGGCGGCCTTCGAGCCGTCCAACATGGTGCCGGGCATCGGGCCCTCCCCCGACAAGATGCTGCTGGGCCGGCTGTTCTCCTACCCGGACACCCACCGGTACCGCATCGGCCCGAACTACGCCCAGCTGCCGCCCAACCGGCCGCATGTGCCCGTCCACTCGTACGCGAAGGACGGCCCGATGCGGTTCGAGCCGAACCGGGTGGCCCGGCCGTACGCCCCGAACGGCTACGGCGGCCCGGCCGCCGACACCCTCACCTACGGGGAGCCGGCGGGCTGGCGGACGGCCGGTGAGATGGTGCGCGAGGCCTACACGCTGCACCGCGACGACGACGACTTCGGCCAGCCGGGCACCATGGTCCGCGACGTCCTGGACGACGCGGCCCGCGACCGCCTGGTCAACAACGTCTCCGGGCACCTGCTGAACGGTGTCAGCCGTCCGGTGCTCGACCGCGCGCTCCAGTACTGGCGCAACATCGACAAGAACGTGGGCGACCGGATCGCCAACAAGGTGAACGGCGGCTGAGACGCCACAAGCGTCTGCCGCGCCCGCACAGCACCGCGGCCCCCGCCACGATGGCGGGGGCCGCGGTGCTGTGCGCGCTGGTTGTGCGCCCTAGTTGAAGCCGGTCAGGTTGTTGTTGCCGCGCCCGCCGGTGCCGTCGCTGGGACCGCCGGTATCGGTGCCGCCGGTGTCCACCCCGCCGTCGGTGGTACCACCGTCCGGCGGCGGCGAGGACGGGTCGCTCGGCGTGGTCGGATCCGTCGGCGGTTCGGTCACGGGCTTCGACGGCCGGCCGCTCGGTGTCGTGGGGGCCGACGGGGTCCCGCTCGGCTTGTCGGACGGGGACGGTGACGGCGACGGGCTGGTGGACGGCGTCGGGGCGACGGTCGGCGGCACTCCGGCGCCGCGCTCGGCCTCCAGGTCGAAGTCGGCACCGGGGCTGCCGTTGAGCACCAGCTCGTTGTAGTCCGCCCACACCCGGGCGGGGTAGCCGCCGCCGTTGACCCGGCCGCCGCCACCGGTGCCCTTGAGGGTCACCTGGGCGCCGCCCTTGGGGGACTCGCCGAACATGCCGACCGCGGTGACCAGCTTGGGCGTGTAGCCCACGAACCACGCCGACTTGTTGTCGTCGGAGGTGCCGGTCTTGCCGACCGCGTGGTACGCGGTGTTCCGTACGGCCTCCGAGGCGGTGCCGTCGTTGACCACGCCGGCCAGCACGGAGGTGAGGGTGTCGGCGGTCTCCCGGCTGAGGACCTGCTCGCCGATCGGCTTCTTCACCGGCTGCTCGGTTTCCACACCGTTGACGCTGTGCACGGCCTTGGTCACCAGGGTCGGGGTGACCTTCTTGCCGTGGTTGTCGAGGGTGGCGTACGCGCCGGCCATCTGGAGCGGGCTGGCGCCCATGGTGCCCAGGGTCATGGCCGGCTTGACGTCCATCTTGGCGCCGTCCATGCCCAGGCTGACCGCGGTCTGCTTGACCTTCTCCAGGCCGACGTCCTGGCCCATCTGGGCGAAGACCGCGTTGACGGAGTTGTTGGTCGCCGTCTGGACGCTGATCTTCCCGAACTGCTCCTCGTCCTCGTTGGGCGGCGCGAAGGGGATGGTGCCGCCGACGACCGGACGGCGGTTACGGCCGTCGTAGATCGTGTCCGGGTTGATCGGCAGGCTGTCCTGGGTGACCGCGTTGTTCTCCATCGCGGAGGCGAGGATCAGCGGCTTGAAGGTGGAGGCCGGCTGGTAGTCCGAGCGCGTGGCGTTGTTGGTGTAGTGCTTCGGGTAGCCCGCGCCGCCGTACATCGCGACGATGTGGCCGGTCTTGGGGTCCACCGAGGTGGCGCCGAGCTGGGCGTCACCGTCGACCTTGCGGCGCTTGGGCTCGAGCTCGTCGGTCAGCTTGCGCTTGACGGCCTTCTCCAGCGCCTTCTGCTTGTCCTTCTCGATGCCGAGGGTGACCGTCCAGCCGCCCTTGTCGAAGTCCTTCGCGTCGACGCCCTGCGCGAAGAGCTCCCGCCTGGCCTCGGTGACCAGGTAGCTGGCCTGGCCGCTCATACCGGGCAGCGGCTTGGGGTCCTTGGGTACCTCGAACTTCTGCTTGGCGCGGTCCTGCGCCGAGAGCCAGTGCATCTCGACCATGTTGTCGAGGGTGTACGCCCAGCGCTCCTGGACCCGCTTCTGGCCCGCCTTGCTCGCCAGGGTCCAGTCGTACTGGTTCGGCGCCTGGAGCAGCGACGCGAGGTAGGCACCCTCCGAGACGGTGAGCTTCTCGACGTCCTTGCGGTAGTAGGCCTGGGCCGCGGCCTGGATGCCGTAGGCCCCGCGGCCGTAGTAACTGGTGTTGATGTAACCGGCGAGGATCTTGTCCTTGCCCAGCTTGTTGTCCACCTTGAGCGAGATGACGATCTCCTGGAGCTTGCGGCTGACCGTCTGCTCCTGGCTCAGGTAGTAGTTCTTGACGTACTGCTGGGTGATCGTCGAACCACCCTGCTTGCCCTGCCCCCGCAGGGTGTTGAGGATGCCGCGCAGGGTGCCCTTCAGGTCGACGCCGGAGTCCTGGTAGAAGGTCTTGTTCTCGGCGGCGACGAAGGTCCGCTGGACGGCCCTGGGTATCCGGTTGAGCGGGACGTTCTCCCGGTTGACCTGGCCGACCCGCGCCAGGACCTTGCCGTCGGCGTACTTGTAGACGTTGCTCTGGAGCTTCGCGTCCCGGTTGCCGTCGTTGGGGATGTCCACGTACAGATACAGGCCGATGAAGCCGAGGATGCCCAGCAGGCACACCCCGAGGAAGGCCCCGACGAGCTTCTTCCAGGTGAAGAAGCGGCGTATCCCGGTCTTCTTCTGTTTCGTTTTGGCCCGGCGAGCGCTCCCCTGTTGCGCCCGTCTCGCTTCCGCTCGGCCCATCGCTTCGACAACTCCAGTCGTTCCGCCCCCAGCTAACTCAGCTGTTGAAGCTAACACCGCATCTGTCAACAAATACTCATCGATCAAGGCTTTTCCCGACGTGACAAACAGCACCCGGGGGCGAGGGAACCCCGGGGTGGGTGTTATGCGTCGCCACGTCCCCACCTGCGGAGATGCCGCAAATCGGACCCCGTACGAGCACTGGACGCCAGGCCGGCCACCGGGCTAAAGTGATAGCACTTTGCTAGAGCAGCGAAAGCACCGAATGCGGCGGACATCACGCGCCGTACCTGGAGAAACGGGGACCCCATGACCGATCAGACACCGGCCGAGCGCACCACCGGCACCGACGGCGAGCTCACCGTCGACGCCCCCGAGATGCCCCGTCCGCAGGTCCGGGAGGTGCCGGCGCACAGCATCCCGGGCGGCCTCGCCCTGCTGCTGACGGTGCTCGGTGTGGCGCTGGGCATCGCCGTGATCATCGTCGGCGGCATACTCGGCGATGGCGGCAACAGCGCCGCCGCCGTGCCGATGGTCATCGCCGGCGTCCTGCTGCTGCTCGGCTCCTTCTTCTGCATGACCGGCGTGAAGATGGTCGCGCCCGGTGAGGCGCGGGTCATCCAGCTCTTCGGGCGGTACGTCGGCACCATCCGCACCGACGGACTGCGCTGGGTCAACCCGCTGACCACCGCCCGGAAGATCTCCACCCGGGTGCGCAACCACGAGACCGCGGTCCTCAAGGTCAACGACGCCTACGGCAACCCGATCGAGCTGGCCTCGATCGTCGTCTGGCACGTCGAGGACACCGCCCAGGCGCTGTTCGAGGTCGATGACTTCCTGGAGTTCGTCGGCACCCAGGCCGAGGCCGCCGTACGGCACATCGCGATCGAGTACCCCTACGACGCCCACGACGAGAACGCCCTGTCGCTGCGCGGCAACGCCGAGGAGATCACCGAGAAGCTGGCCCTGGAGCTGACCGCCCGGGTCCAGGCCGCCGGCGTGCGGATCATCGAGGCACGCTTCAGCCACCTCGCCTACGCCCCGGAGATCGCCTCCGCGATGCTCCAGCGCCAGCAGGCCGGCGCGGTGGTCGCGGCCCGCAAGCAGATCGTCGAGGGCGCGGTCGGCATGGTCGAATCGGCACTGGAGCGGATCAGCGAGCAGGGCATCGTCGAACTGGACGAGGAGCGCAAGGCGGCCATGGTGAGCAATCTGATGGTGGTGCTGTGCGGCGACCGGGCCGCCCAGCCGGTCCTGAACACCGGATCGCTCTACCAGTGAGTGCCGAAACCCCCGCGGGGTCCGGCGCCGACGGCGAGCGGACCCCCGCGCGACGGCCGCAGCAGCGCAAGCAGGTGCTGCTGCGGCTCGACCCGTTGATCCATGACGCACTGGCGCGCTGGGCCGAGGACGAACTGCGCAGCGCCAATGCGCAGATCGAGTTCCTGCTGCGCAAGGCACTGTCGGACGCGGGGCGGCTGCCGCGGGGAGCGGGCGCGATCCCACGACGGGGGCGGCCGCCCAAGACCCCGAAACCCGACGAGGACTGACGTCGCGTGCCCGCGGCACGGCATGCGGCGGACCGGCGGACACCCCACGGCGGGCGCGGAACGCCTCACGGAGGAGACGGGAAGACCCCCTCTATACATCGCGCGTATACACGAGCGACAGAGTCATGAGTAAGGTGGTCGGCATGTCAATCGGTCATACGCTGCTGGGCCTCCTGGAGTCCGGCCCCCGCCATGGCTACGACCTCAAGCGGACCTTCGACGAACACTTCGGCCAGGACCGCCCGCTGCACTACGGCCAGGTCTACTCCACGATGTCCCGGCTGCTGAAGAACGGTCTGGTCGAGGTGGACGCCGTGGAGGCCGGTGCCGGCCCGGAGCGCAAGCGGTACGCGATCACCGACGCCGGTGTCACCGATGTCGCCCAGTGGCTGGCGCGCCCGGAGAAGCCCGAGCCGTACCTCCAGTCGACGCTCTACACCAAGGTCGTACTGGCCCTGATGACCGGCCGCAACGCCGCCGAACTGCTGGACGCCCAGCGCACCGAACATCTGCGGCTGATGCGCGGACTGACCGAGCGCAAGCGCGGCGGCGACCTCGCCGACCAGCTGATCTGCGACCACGCCCTCTTCCACCTCGAGGCCGATCTGCGCTGGCTGGAGCTGACCGCCGCCCGGCTCGACAAGCTGGCGGAAGCGGTCCGCGGGTGACGCCGGAGGGTTCCCTGCTGGCCGCGGAGGGGCTGTACAAGGCGTACGGCCCGACGCCCGCGCTGGACGGTGCGGACTTCTCCATCCACCCCGGCGAGGTCGTCGCCGTCATGGGCCCCTCCGGCTCCGGCAAATCGACCCTGCTGCACTGCCTGGCCGGCATCATCGCCCCCGACTCCGGCACCGTCCACTACGACGGCCAGGAACTGACCGCCCTCAGCGACGCCCGGCGCAGCGCCCTGCGCCGCACCGACTTCGGCTTCGTCTTCCAATTCGGCCAGCTGGTACCGGAGTTGACCGCCCTGGAGAACGTCGCACTGCCGCTCCGGCTGAACGGCGCCAAGCGCAAGGACGCCGAACGGCAGGCCCATGAGTGGCTGGAGCGTCTGGAGGTGGACACGGTCGCGGCCCAGCGGCCCGGTGAGCTCTCCGGCGGACAGGGCCAGCGCATCGCCGTCGCCCGCGCACTGGCCACCCGTCCGCGAATGGTCTTCGCCGACGAGCCCACCGGCGCTCTGGACTCCCTCAACGGCGAACGCGTACTGACCCTGCTGACCGACGCCGCCCGCGACACCCGCGCCGCGGTGGTGCTGGTCACCCACGAGGCGCGGGTGGCCGCCTACTCCGACCGGGAGATCGTGGTCCGCGACGGAAGGGTGAAGGACATGCTGGCGGGCATGGCATGAGCCTGCTGCGCTCCTCGGCGGGCCGTGCGGGAAAGGGGCCCCGTGACGGTTCCGGTGACGGTTCCGGCCGCCCCGCCGACGCCCGGCCAGGGCCGCTCGCCGGGGCGCGCACCGGCCCCGCCGTCTGGGTCCGCGACCTGGCGATGGGCATGCGGTTCGCGGCCGGCGGCGGCCGGGAGGGCTGGATCCGTACGGCACTGACCGCGGCCGGCGTCGCCCTGGGGGTGGCGGTCCTGCTCCTCGGCGCCTCCGTACCGTCCCTGATGGACTCCTGGCACGGCCGGGAGAAGGCCCGCGAGAACCTGGGCCAGGCCCATGAACCCCGGCCGGGCGATCACACCCTGCGCTACGCCTCGGCCGACACCGTCTTCCACGGTGCCCCGGTCCGCGGCCGGCTGGTCCGCCCCGACGGCGACCGTCCGCCGGTGCCGCCCGGCGTCCGCCAACTCCCGGGCCCCGGGCGGATGCTGGTCTCACCGGCCCTCAGGGAACTCCTCGACTCCCCCGAAGGCGCCCTGCTGCGCAAGCGGCTCGACTACGAGATCGCCGGCACCCTCGGCGACGCCGGACTGCTCGGCCCGAAGGAGCTCACCTACCTCGCCCACAGCGCCACCCTGAGCGACTCCGGGAGCTACCGCATCGACCACTTCGGCAAGGACTTCGAGCCGGCGCCGATGCGGGCCCCGGCCGTACTGCTGGTGGTCATGACCTGTGTGGCGCTGCTGACGCCCGTCATGGTCTTCATCGGGACGTCCGTACGGTTCGGCAACGAGCGCCGCGAACGCCGGCTGGCCGCGCTGCGCCTGGTCGGCGCCGATGTCCGGACCACCCGCCGGATCGCCTCCGGCGAGGCGCTGTTCGGCTCCCTGCTGGGGCTGCTCGGCGGCGCCGCGCTGTTCCTCGGCGGCCGGCAGTGCGCCTCACTCATCACCCTGTGGGACATCAATGTCTTCCCCGCCGATGTGACCCCAGGTCCGCTCGCCGCCGCGCTGATCACCGTGCTCGTTCCGGCCGCTGCCGTGCTCGTCACCCTGTTCGCGCAGCGCGGGATCACCGTCGAGCCGCTGGGCATCGTCCGCAACCGCCCGCCGGTCCGCCGCCGGCTGTGGTGGCGGGTCGCGCTGCCCGCCGTCGGCACCCTGCTCCTCGTCCCGCTGGCCTGGGAACGGCCGTGGACCGACACCCCGCTGAACACCGCCCGGCTCGCGGCCGGTTCGATGCTGCTGCTGCTCGGCGTCACCGCGCTGCTGCCCTGGCTGGTGGACGCGGTGGTCGGCCGGCTGCACGGCGGCCCGGTCCCCTGGCAACTCGCCGTCCGCCGCCTACAGTTGAGCAGCGGCTCGGCCACCCGCGCGGTCAGCGGCATCACCGTCGCGGTGGCCGGCGCGATCGCGATCCATATGCTGATGACCGGTATGCAGGCCGGTTACGCCCGGGCGTACGCGGAGTCCGGCAAGGTGCCCCGGATCGGCCTGTGGGGCAACGCCAAGGGCTGGCCCGAGACGGAGCGGGCACTCGGTGCGCTGCGTGCCACCCCCGGGGTGACGGCGGTCCGCGGCACCGTCGACTCCCTCGTCGGACCGATGCCGGCCGCCGGCCGTCCGCCGGCCGACGCCCCCCACGCCACCCTCGCCGTCGGCAGCTGCGCCGAACTGCGCCGGCTCGCCCGCCTGCCCTCCTGCCGGGACGGCGCGGTCTTCCTCGCCGCCCACGGCCCCGCGCGGGGCTTCACCCCGGTCCCCGGCGCGACCCTCGACCTCAACCCGCCGGTCGCCCAGGGCGACCCAGTGGCGCCGCACCCCTGGCGGATCCCCGCCACCGCCCGCCCGGTCCGGCTGCTCCACCCCGGCCAGGGCCCCGGCCGCTTCACGTATGACGTGCTGGCCACCCCGTCGTCCGTCGACACCGCCCGGCTCAACGGCCCCACCATGGAGCTCCAGATCGACTTCGACCGCGCCGTCCCGGACGCGGTGGAGCACATCCGCACCACCGCGGCCCATATCGACCCGACGATGAACGAGTCCTCCGCGGTCGACAACCCGCACGACGGGCAGTACACCAGCGTCCGCAACGGCCTGTTCATCGGCGCGGTCGTCACCCTGCTGCTGATCGGCGCGGGCCTGATCATCTCCACCGTCGAGCAGCTCCACGAACGCCGCCGCCTGCTGTCCACCCTCGACGCCTACGGCACCCGCCGCGCCACCCTGGGCTGGTCGGTGCTGTGGCAGACCGCCATCCCGGTCGCCCTCGGCCTGGCCCTGGCACTGGGCTGCGGCCTGGCGCTGGGCGCCCTGCTGCTGTCCATGATCGACAGCGCGGTGACCGTGGACTGGCCGGTCGTCACCGCCATGACCGCCACCGGCGGCGCCGTGATCCTCTTCGTCACCGCCCTGAGCCTCCCGCCCCTGTGGCGGATGATGCGCCCGGAGGGCTTGCGGGCGGAGTGAGCAGGTGTGCGGTGCTCGATCGGGTGAACGCCGCCGTACGCGACGGCTGCGGGCACCTCTGCCTACGATGATGGCCTCGATACCAGCCATCAGGAGGCGCCATGTCTGCCGCAGCGGTCGAGCATCCCCATGACCGGAAGCTGCCGGGCCTGCTTGAGGTGGCCGCGAGGCTCGCCGAGCGGAACCCTGGCTACCGCATCGAGATCATCGGGGGAGAACTCACCGTGACACCGCCCGCCGACGGCCCGCACGCCGACTCACTGACCGACCTCACCTTCGCGTTCGCGGCCGCGCACGGAGCGGAGACACGAGTCACCCAGGCCATCGGCCTGTGGCTCCCGGACGGCCCCGAGGACTTCGCCGTACCGGACCTCGCCGTCGTCGACGCCGACTACCGCGAGCACCACATCGAGTCCAACTGCTACGACCCGGCGGTCTTCCGCCTGGTTCTGGAGGTCACGTCCTCCAACTACGTCACCGACACGAAGAAGAAGGTCGCCGCTTACGCCATCGCCAAGATCCCGGTCTACGTCATCGTCGACCGCAGGAAGGAACGCCTCCACGTCCTGACCGACCCCTTCGCCAACGAGTACCGCAACCACAGCGTCCACGCCCCCGGGCAGCATGTGACGCTCCCCGAGTCCATCGGCGCCGAGATCACTCTCGATGTCGGGGCAATCCTCGAGGTCGCCCGCCCCTGACGCTCCTCACCCCTTCACCATCCGCACCGGCAGCCCCCGCAGCGCCCCCCGCAGCGCCTCCGCGAACTCCTCGAACTCGTTCTGCCGGGCGGCTCCCGCGCGCATGGCCAGGGCGATGCGGCGCGAGGGGGCCGGGTCCGCGAAGTAGCCCGTGGTGAGCTGGTCGTTGCGGGCGGTCTCGACCCTGAGGGCCGTACGGGGCAGAAGCGTGACGCCCAGTCCGCCGGCCACCAGCTGCACCAGCGTGGACAGGCCCGCCGCGCTCGTCGTCACCGGGGTGTTCTCGTCCCGGCCGGCCTCGCGGCAGACGTCCAGCGCCTGGTCGCGCAGGCAGTGGCCCTCGTCGAGCAGGAGCAGGTCCAGCTCCTGGAGCGCCTGACGGGGGATGTCGCCACGGCCGCCCAGCCAGTGGTCCTTGGGCGCGACCAGCACGAAGTCCTCGTCGAAGAGCGGGAGTTCGGTGACCTGGGGGACGCCGAGGGGCACGGCGAGCAGGAGCAGGTCGAGCCGGCCGTGCGCCAGACCGTCCAGGAGGGAGGCGGTCTGCTCCTCATGGACCTGGAGGTCGAGGTCGGGGTAGGTGTGGTGGACCAGCCGCAGCACGGCCGGCAGCAGGTACGGCGCGACGGTGGGGATGACTCCGAGGCGCAGCACGCCCGTGAACGGCGCCCGGGCCGCCTCCGCCTCCTCCATCAGCTCCCCGACGGCCTCCAGGACCGTACGGGCCCGGGCGGCCACCCGCTCCCCCGCCGGGGAGAGCAGCACCTTGCGGGTCGTACGCTCCAGGAGCTGCACGCCGAGCGCCTCCTCCAGCGCGGAGACCGCCCCGGACAGTGCGGGCTGGCTCATTCCGATCTCGGCGGCCGCCTCGCGGAAGTGCAGATGCTCAGCCACCGCGACGAAGGCGCGGAGCTGCGCGAGGCTGGGCTGGCGGGGCCGCCCGCCACTTACTGGTGACGCCACTGATAACCACCTCCGATCAACATCAACCAGTCTAGCTATTTCCCTGATCAATGCCTCCTGTGGCACTGTGTGAATCGTCCAAGCCTCATGAAAGACCGAAAGCTCCCCAAAAGGGACTTTCTTGTGCAACAAGGAGAGCGTGTGCTCACTGTCGGTGACAAGTTCCCCGAGTTCGATCTGACTGCCTGTGTCTCGCTGGAGAAGGGCAAGGAGTTCGAGCAGATCAACCACAAGACCTACGAGGGCAAGTGGAAGATCGTCTTCGCGTGGCCCAAGGACTTCACCTTCGTGTGCCCGACCGAGATCGCGGCCTTCGGCAAGCTGAACGACGAGTTCGCCGACCGTGACGCCCAGATCCTCGGCTTCTCCGGCGACTCCGAGTTCGTGCACCACGCCTGGCGCAAGGACCACCCGGACCTGACCGACCTGCCCTTCCCGATGCTCGCCGACTCCAAGCACGAGCTCATGCGCGACCTGGGCATCGAGGGCGAGGACGGCTTCGCGCAGCGCGCCGTCTTCATCGTCGACCAGAACAACGAGATCCAGTTCACCATGGTGACCGCCGGCTCCGTCGGCCGTAACCCCAAGGAGGTCCTGCGGGTCCTCGACGCTCTCCAGACGGACGAGCTGTGCCCCTGCAACTGGAGCAAGGGCGAGGACACCCTGGACCCGGTCTCCCTGCTGGCTGGTGAGTGACACCCATGGCTCTCGATGACCTGAAGTCCGCGGTTCCGGACTACGCCAAGGACCTGAAGCTGAACCTCGGTTCGGTGATCGGCAACAGCGACCTCCCGCAGCAGCAGCTGTGGGGCACGGTGCTGGCCTGCGCGATCGCCTCGCGGTCGCCGAAGGTGCTGCGCGAGCTGGAGCCCGAGGCGAAGGCGAACCTCTCCGCCGAGGCGTACACCGCCGCCAAGTCGGCGGCCGCCATCATGGCGATGAACAACGTCTTCTACCGGACCCGGCACCTGCTGTCGGACCCGGAGTACGGCACCCTGCGCGCCGGTCTGCGGATGAACGTCATCGGCAACCCGGGTGTGGACAAGGTCGACTTCGAGCTGTGGTCGCTGGCCGTCTCGGCCATCAACGGCTGCGGAATGTGCCTGGACTCGCACGAGCAGGTGCTGCGCAAGGCCGGCGTGGACCGCGAGACGATCCAGGAGGCCGTCAAGATCGCGTCCGTCCTCCAGGCCGTCGGCGCCACGCTGGACGCCGAGGCCGCGCTCGCCGAGTAACTCCGGCAGCGCACCACGCGCAACGCTCATACGGAACCCCGCAGACAGGCCGTCTGCGGGGTTCCGTGCGTCGGGAGGCGTTCCAGCCCTGCGGCTCCTCCGCGTTCTAGCCCTGGGGCTCCTCCGAGGGCCGCACCGAGGGGGGCAGGGTGGGCGCGACGGCGATCGCGGTGGCGCCGCGGGGGGCCACCGACATCCGTAGCGCCTGCTCCCTGGAGTACGAACGCAGATAACCGACCACGGTGTTGGTGACCGCCACCAGCGGGACCGCGACGACGGCGCCGCCGATGCCCGCGATCAGACCGCCCGCGGCGACCGAGAGGATCACCGCCAGCGGATGGACCCGGACCGCCCGGCCCAGGATGAACGGCTGGAGGACATGGCCCTCGATCTGCTGGACGGCCAGGACGACCGCCAGCACCATCAGCGCCGGGAACACGCCCTGCGTCACCAGCGCGACCACGCACGCCAGCGCGCCCGAGACCACCGCGCCGACCAGCGGGATGAAGGCGAAGAGGAAGATGAAGACCGCGAGCGGAACGGCGAGCGGCACATTGAGGAAGTACAGGCCGATGCCGATGAAGAAGGCGTCGATGAGCGCCACGATGACCGTGCCGCGCACATAGGCGGTCAGGGTCCGCCAGGCCCGCGGCCCGGCGCCCGCCACTCCGTCCCTGGCCACCCCGGGGACCAGCTTGAGCAGCCACTCCCAGATCCGCCGCCCGTCGTAGAGCAGGAAGAGCGTGGTGAACATCGCCAGCAGGATGCCGGTGAACACCTCCAGGACGACGGTGACGCCCTCCAGACCGACCGAGGTGATCGCCTCGGTGTTGGCGCCGATCGCGTCCTGAAGATTCTTGGCGATGCCGTTGATCTGACTCTCGGTCACATGGAACGGGCTCTTCAGCAGCCAGCCCTTGAGCTCGGTGATGCCCTCCTGGACGCGGCTGGAGACCGAGTCGACGTTGTCCTGGACCTGCCATACGACGAACCAGCCGACCAGGCCCATGATGACGAAGCCGCCGATGAACGTCAGCGCGGTGGCCGGCCCGCGCGGCAGTCCGCGCCGGCGCAGCCAGCCCACGGAGGGCTGCAACAGCGCGGTGATCAGCGTCGCGGCGGTGAAGGACAGCACGACGAGTTCGATGGTGGTGATGACCCGCGCCAGCACCCACAGCGTGGCGGCCAGCACCAGCAGCCGCCAGCCGACCTCGGCGGCGACCCGTACGCCCCACGGCACCGCGTCGACCGGATCGGGCCGGGCCGCGACGGCGGGCGCGTAGGCGGGCGGCGCCGGGACGGACTCCGGCGGACGGGCGGCCGCGGCCGGCGGCGGCTCCTGACCGGCGGCGGGGTGCGGCACCCCGTCCGCCGTCTCCGGCGTCTGCTGCTGCGTACGGGGGACGGTGAGCATGCTCACCGAGCCGTGCACGACGGCGGCTTCGGCGAACGCACCGTCGGCCGGATGCGCCTCAGCGCGCTCGGCACGCCTCAGCTCTTCCGGGTCGCCGTCGGCCGCGGCAGCCTCCGCACGGCGGCGTTGCTCCTCCAGCCGCTGCGAGAGCCGCGTCAGACCGGCGCCGAGGCCGCCGACCCACTGAGGCAATCTGGACATGACCCTTCCTCTTCCCCTCCCACGCACCACAACCTGATGGCACGACGTTACCTGTGCCGGATGCGCGAAACCCCCGACGCGGACGCGTTCGGGGGTTTCGGAAGTGCTGTGGTGCGGCCGGCGGGCCTAGTACCAGTTGTTGGCCTGCCAGAACGACCAGGCGCCACACGGGCTGCCGTAGCGGTCGTTCATGTAGTTCAGGCCCCACTTGATCTGGGTTGCCGGGTTCGTCTGCCAGTCCGAACCGGCCGAGGCCATCTTGGAGCCGGGCAGCGCCTGGACGAGCCCGTAGGCGCCCGAGGAGGCGTTGGTGGCCCGGTAGTTCCAGCCGGACTCGTGGTCCACGATGTTGCTGAAGCACTGGAACTGGTCGCCCGCCACCATCTGGCGTGCGATGGCCTGCGTCTCAGCGATGGAGTACGAGCTCTTGCCGAGGAGGTCGCCCACGTCACGCGAGGAGGAGCGGGACGCGGCCAGCTCCTTCTTGCGAGCCTCGGCTTCCTTCTTCTCCTTGGCCTCGTCCGCAGCGTCCTTCTTGCTCTGTGCGGTCTCCGCGGCTGCCTTACGGGCGGCTTCCTGTGCGGACTTGAGGGCTGCCGCATCCGCCTGGGTGGACTGGTCGTCCGCCTGCTGCGTCAGGGAAGCCGTCTGCACCTGGGCCTGTGCGCCCGCGGGGATGTCAGCGATCGTCGCATCGGCCGCCGCGGCCTCGGTGTTACCTACCGAGGCGGGCTGCCCTGCGGCGACGCCGACCACGGCGCCGACGGTGGTGACCGCGGTGGCGGATGCCACGGCGAATCCCCGGACCGAGATCCGGCTCACACGTTTTCCTTCCAGCATCGCCCGCATAGGTGACCTCGCGGACGCAATCGTGCCCCTGGCGCTGGTCTCCCCTTGTTCCGGGCCCTGTTGAAGCAGGCGGGACCGGCTGGTCACGGGAGGCACTGGCCCGGTACGTCCCCCTCGGGGTCCGCGTGGTGCTCGGGCGGCATACGGCGATTCGCTATGAAGTTCAGTTTCGTTCCACACCGCTGGGGGTGCTTGTGCTGCCGTATGCGGGGCCTGACAGGACCCAGACTCTGCCCGAACGGCACGCCGGGAAGCAATTCCCTGCTGGGTGTGAAAGCTCACACCTTGTTTACGCCCAAGTATTTTCGGATATCCGCACGCAGCGGAACGCCGCCCGGCTAAGCTCCTTCGCTTCACCGGACGGCGCGCCTTACAGCGGGTCAGATCAGGACAACCGGTCAGATCCGGCCGTCCTCCAGCATTTCGGTCACCAGTGCGGCGATCGGCGACCGCTCGGAGCGGTTCAGCGTCACATGCGCGAAGAGCGGATGCCCCTTCAGCTTCTCGACGACCGCGACCACTCCGTCGTAACGCCCGACCCGGAGGTTGTCGCGCTGGGCGACGTCATGGGTCAGTACAACCCGGGAGTTGGCCCCGATACGGGACAGAACCGTCAAAAGGACGTTCCGTTCCAGGGACTGGGCCTCGTCCACGATGACGAACGCGTCGTGCAGCGACCGCCCGCGGATATGGGTCAGCGGCAGCACCTCCAGCATGCCGCGCCCCACCACCTCTTCGATGACGTCCTTGGTGGTCACCGCGGACAGCGTGTCGAAGACGGCCTGCGCCCAGGGGCTCATCTTCTCCGCCTCGCTGCCCGGCAGATAGCCCAGCTCCTGCCCGCCGACGGCGTACAGCGGACGGAACACCATCACCTTGCGGTGCTGCCGTCGCTCCAGCACGGCCTCCAGGCCCGCACACAGCGCCAGCGCCGACTTGCCCGTCCCGGCCCGCCCACCCATCGAGACAATGCCGACATCCGGGTCGAGCAGCAGGTCCAGCGCGATCCGCTGCTCGGCGCTGCGGCCGTGGATCCCGAACGCCTCCCGGTCGCCGCGCACCAGCCGGACCGTACCCTCGGCGGTCACCCGGCCGAGGGCCTTGCCGCGCTCCGACTGGAGCACAAGTCCGGTATGCACCGGAAGTTCGGCAGCGCCCGGTACGTGCACGGTCTCGGCGGCGAACAGATCGTCGACCTGGTCGGCGGGGACGGTCAGCTCGGTCATCCCCGTCCAGCCGGAGTCGGTGATCGCCAGCTCCGCGCGGTACTCCTCGGCCAGCAGCCCCACCGAGGACGCCTTGATGCGCATCGGCAGGTCCTTGGAAACGACCGTGACGTCGAACCCCTCGGCCTGGAGGTTGCGCGCCACGGCGAGGATCCGCGAGTCGTTGTCGCCGGGCCGGTGGCCGTTGAGGAACGCCGCGGGCAGTATCCCGGGGTCGGAGTGGTTCAGTTCGACCCGGAGGGTCCCGCCGAGCTCCCCGATGGGGATGGGCGCGTCCAGTCGCCCGAACTGCACCCGGTACTCGTCGAGCATGCGCAGCGCCTGCCGGGCGAAGTAACCGAGTTCGGGATGGTGTCTCTTGGCCTCCAGCTCCGTGACCACCACGACCGGCAGCACGACCTCGTGCTCGTCGAAGCGGGCCATGGCGCCTGGATCCGCCAGCAGCACACTGGTGTCGAGGACATAAGTGCGCCGGTCGTTGTCACGGCGCTGCTTGCTGTTCACCACGGGTGGACGTACCCCCTCGGATGAGGTTGGGGTGCGACGGCGTCGCGGGGCGTTGTGCTCCCAGGGGCGGGGCCCCAAGGACCCCCGGCCATCGAATGACCGGACCGGGCTCAGGCCACAGTGCGCGGGCCGAGCGCCGGCCCCTCGCGTCGCCCGTGCGGTACGCACGGATCTCCGTGATGTGCAAAGGGCCTCCCGGGCGGACGGCCCCATGCCGTCCGCTGAGATGCGGCGCCCGATGGCTTGTTCCGGACGCCGACCTGGAAGGGATATTCCCTCGAACCCCCGCCCCCATGCCACGGCATATGACGCACACCCGATGAACCTTTGGTAACGCGTGATCGCCGGGAGGCGGGGGGCGAGCCGGGTGCCCGGAGAGAAGGGTGCGTCAGAAGTACGCCCATCGGAGGGGCGTGGGGCACACCGGCCGGGGTGCCGCGGCGGGGAGGCCGCGGCGGGCTAGAAGCCGTAGCGGCGGTGCCGGGCCGCGTAGTCGCGCAGGGCGCGCAGGAAGTCGACCTTCCGGAACGCCGGCCAGAAGACCTCGCAGAAGTAGTACTCCGAATGGGCGCTCTGCCACAGCATGAAGCCCGACAGCCGCTGCTCACCGCTCGTACGGATCACCAGGTCCGGGTCCGGCTGGCCGCGGGTGTAGAGGTGCTCCGAGATCGCGTCGATATCGACGATCTCGGCCAGTTCCTCGAAGGACGTACCGCGCTCGGCGTGGTCCAGCAGCAGCGAACGCACCGCGTCCGCGATCTCCTGCCGCCCGCCGTAGCCTACGGCGACATTCACCAGAATGCCGCGATTGTCCAACGTGGCCTGTTCTGACTCCTTGAGCACCCGCTGGGTGGCCTCGGGGAGGAGATCGCGGTTGCCGACGTGATGCACCCGCCAGCGGCCGTCGGCGGCCAGGTTCCGCACGGTGTTCTCGATGATCCCCAGCAGCGGGGTCAGTTCGGCCTCGGGCCGGTCGAGGTTGTCCGTCGACAGCAGCCAGAGCGTGACGACCTCGACATCGGTCTCCTCACACCAGCCCAGCAGCTCCTCGATCTTGGCCGCACCCGCCTGGTGGCCCTGCTCGGTCGTCCGCCCGTCGGCCCGCGCCCAGCGGCGGTTGCCGTCCAGGATGACGCCGATGTGCTTGGGCACCTGGGTGTGATCCAGGCGACCCTCCACCCGGCGCGCGTACAGCCGGTAAACCAGATTTCGCAGTGCAGGCGGATACGGGATGCGCATCCCGGAAGATCGCAGCATGTATGGTCCAGCCCCTCCGTGCCAATGGCGGTCGCCCCGTCGCCTCAAGTGGACAACTTTACGTCTCGGCCGTCGCAACAGCCCAATCAGGTGTGTCACAAGTACGTGATAGGGAGATGAGCATGACTGGCACCGACTACCGCGCCGCGGATTCCCGCTACGACTCGATGAAGTACCGGCGAACGGGCCGCAGTGGACTCAAACTCCCCGCTATCTCCCTTGGACTCTGGCACAACTTCGGGGACGACCGCACCCTGAGCTCTCAGCGGGCCATCCTGCGCCGCGCCTTCGACCTGGGTGTCACCCACTTCGATCTGGCCAACAACTACGGCCCGCCGCCCGGGTCGGCCGAGCTGAACTTCGGCAAGATCTTCGCGCAGGACTTCCGGGGCTACCGCGACGAGATGATTCTCTCCACGAAGGCCGGATATCTGATGCACCCCGGGCCCTACGGCGAATGGGGTTCGCGGAAATATCTCCTCTCGTCGCTCGATGCCTCACTGAAGCGGATGGGTGTCGATTACGTCGATATCTTCTACTCGCACCGCTTCGATCCGGACACCCCGCTGGAGGAGACGATGGGTGCCCTGGCCTCCGCCGTCCAGCAGGGAAAGGCGCTCTACGCCGGTATCTCCTCCTACAGCTCCGAGCAGACCCGTGACGCGGCCGGGATCCTGCGCGACATGGGCGTGCCCGCCCTGATCCACCAGCCCTCTTACTCGATGATCAACCGCTGGACCGAGGACGATCTGCTGCTGGACACCCTTGAGGACGAGGGCATGGGCTGTATTTCGTTCGCCCCCCTGGCCCAGGGCATGCTCACGGACAAGTACCTGCACGGCATCCCGGAGGGCTCGCGCGCCGCCCAGGGCAAGTCGCTGAACCCGGACCTGCTCTCCGACGAGGTCGTCCGCCGGCTGCGCGGCCTCCACGAGATCGCCGCCCGCCGCGGCCAGTCGCTGGCCCAGCTCGCCCTGACCTGGGTCCTGCGTGACGACCGCATGACCTCCGCCCTCATCGGCGCCAGCAGCGTCACCCAGCTGGAGGCCAATGTCGCGGCCCTCGACGGCCCGCCCCTTACGGACGCCGAGCTGGTCGAGATCGACGCGTTCGCGAAGACCACGGACGGCGTGAACATCTGGGCCAAGCGGTAGCGGCCGCGCGGCGCCGACGGCGCCCGCCGGGGGCGCGCCGGGGGGGCCACCACCCGCGCAAGAAAAAGCGGGCCGGTCCGTGGGGGGGATACGGACCGGCCCGAGGGGGGGTTTCCACCATAACCCCACGGGAGGGATGCTTCGTGCACCGGCGCGCGCTGTGGCGTGGCTCGGGCGGGCCGGAGCCTGGAGGGTCGCGTGGGGCGGGCCGTGCGCCGGGCGGTGTCAGGCGGCCGCGGCGGCGCCCAGAAGCAGTCCGCCGAACGCCCCGATGATCATGAAAGGCCCCAGTGGCATGGCCGTTTTACGGGCCCCGGGCCGGACCATCATCAGCCCCGCGCCGTACAGCGCACCGCTCAGCACCCCCGCCGCGCCCCCGGTGACCAGCGTGCGCCAGCCGTACCACCCAAGGGCGACCCCCAGCCCGACCGCCAGCTTGACGTCACCCAGTCCGAGTCCCCTCGGATTGACCAGGTACAGGAGCAGGTAGCACGCGCCGAGCACCAGCCCGCCCAGCAGCGCCCGCCGCCAGGCTCCGGTCTCGCCGGTGAGCCGGCCGACGACCCCCAGCGCCCCCGCCGCCGTCACCGCGAGCGGCAGCGTCAGCGCGTCCGGGAGGCGTCGCGCCCGCCAGTCGACGGCCGCCAGCAGCACCGCGGCCGGCGCCATGATCAGCCAGGCGGCGAGTTCCGGCCGCGGCCCGGTGGCCGCGGCCAGGGCCGCGCAGACCAGCGCGGTGGCCAGCGCCGTCGGCAGCGCACGGGGCCCGTACGCGCCGCAGTCCGGACAGCGCGCCGGCCCGAGCCAGCCCCGCGCCACCCCCGTGAGCGCATGCCCGCCGGGACACCGCATGCGCCACTCCTCCTCGGGCTCCACGGCGAACCGGTAGGCGGGCCGCGGTATGAACAGCCCGGCCGCGGCCCCGTAGGCGGCGGCGAGAGACATCAGCATCACTGACACGCGTCGACCCTAGAGCGCGAACGCTGATAGAACGCTGCGTATGGCACGTGGGGAGAACGGCCCAGGGGTTCTGTACGGCGCGGACGACGCCATCGCGGTGGAGATCGCGGCGTCCTACCGCGCCCGTACCCGCGGTCTGCTGGGCCGCGACGGCATTGCGGGGGCGCTGCTGCTGACCCCGGCGAGCGGGGTGCACACCTTCCGGATGCGGTTTGCGATCGATGTCGCCTATCTGGGACGGGACTTCAGGGTGCTCGCCGTACAGACCATGCGCCCCGGCCGGCTGGGGCTCCCCCGCCTCCGCGCCCGGCACGTCCTGGAGGCGGAGGCCGGCGCGATGGCCCGGTGGGGCCTGCGGCCAGGGCTGCGCCTGCGTCTCGACGCCACGCCCAGCAACCCCTAGGGGGTGTCCGCAAAGTCCCGTCGTCCGCCCGTAGGGCGGGGCCCGCGGCGTCTGGTGCGGTGCATCGCAAGGCGGAGGGTCGTCCTCGT
>NZ_JBVIST010000030.1:0-65780 GCF_055575375.1 Streptomyces sp. NPDC034111
AAGGAACTCGTCGGCGCCCGTACGCCGTGTCTGCTGGGTCAGGAGAATCTGCTGCCGACGGCGAGGAAGCGCGGCTGGCGCTACGACGCCAGCTCCCCCGGCGGCCTTCAGGTGTGGCCCACCAAGAAGCAGGGCCTGTGGGACTTTCCGCTCCAGGGCATGCCGTTCCCCGGCCACTCCTTCCAGGTCCTCTCGATGGACTACAACATCATGGCCAACCAGTCACAGAACTCCACCAAGGCCCCGCCGGCCAACTATCCGGGCTGGCGCAAGCAGGCCACGGAGGCGTACATCGCCGGTTTCCAGCGGGCCTATGAGACCAACCGTGCGCCCTTCTTCATCGGCAACCACTTCGAGCAGTGGAACGGCGGCATCTACATGGACGCCGTCGAGGAGGCGATCAAGCACATCGCCGACGAGAAGAACAAGGACGTCCGGCTGGTCTCCTTCCGGCAGCTGTGCGACTGGCTCGACGCCCAGGACCCGAAGGTCCTCGCCGGCCTTCGCGGACTCGGCGTCGGGCAGCAGTTCACCGGACGCGGCTGAGAGCAGGAACCGGTCACGCCACGGCCGTCCGAGGGGCGCGTGCGCAGGTTTCGGCGGTTCGCAGCCAGCCGGTGAGGTCGGCGCGGGCGCGGGCCACTCGGGAGCGCACGGTGCCGATCGGGCAGCCCACGACCGCCGCGGCGTCCGCGTAGGGCATGCCGACCAGCTGGGTGAGGACGAAGGCCTGGCGCCGCTCGCCGTCCAGGGCGTCGAGCAGTTCGCTCAGCGCCAGTCCGTCGTCGAATCCCGGTAGTCCGCTGGGCTGTCGGCGTTCCGCGACTGCCTGCCAGTCGTCGACGTCGGCGATACGGGGGCGGGCGGCGGCGGACCGGTAGCGGTCGATCACCACCCGGCGGGCGATGGACAGCAGCCAGGTGCGGGCGCAGGAGCGTCCGGCGAAGTGCGGCAGGCCGGTGAGAGCGCGCAGAAACGTCTCCTGGGCCAGGTCATCGGCGCTGTTCGGGTCGCCGCTCAAGTGCGCCACGAACCTCCAGACATCGCGGTGGGAGGCGCGTATGAAGCGTTCGACGGCGGTGGGATCGCCGTCGCGTGCGGACAGTGCCAGGCCGGTCAGCTGCTCGTCGTCCACGGCGGTCCGCTTGCCACGGGCCGGACCAACAAGGGCAGGAATCATCGCCACATGTCCTTCGGAGGGGGCGGGCCGTACCACGGCAGGGCACGGCTCGGGTCGGTGAGCGGCACTCCGGCTGCCCGTACGGAACGGACGAGGGTCGACGGGCGTACGTCTATGGGCAGGCCGGAGGGCCGCGGGGCCAAGGGCCGGCGTGGGGGACGGCAGCGCTCATCGAGGTAGGAGGGAGGCAGCCGCGCGGACACGCCGGTACTCCGCCCGCCACCGCTTCCATGCGCCTTGCAGAAAGGGGAGTGGGGATCCCGGACGGCGTCGGCAACACTGAGCCATGGGCTTGTTGGCAGCCACCATGGGCGTATCGCAGAACCCGGACGGTGCCGGGAGGTCCCAGGACGGGCGGTCAGCAGGAGACGGAAAGCCTCGGCGGGCCCCGGCGGGAGAGGACGTGGTGCAGGAGCACCCCGCGCAGGCGTACGACATGACCGGCGGCGGCCACCGGGCGAGCGGGCGGCGTCGGACCGGTCCGGCCCAGCGTCGTCAGGACCAGTCGCAGGGGCGCGAACAACACCGCGGCCACGCTGCGGGCGAGCCGGAACGCGGCCGTCTCACCGCGCCACAGCCACAGGCCGCACACCAGCGCGGCCAGCGCGTGGGCGAGGAACATACCGAGGGTTCCGGGGCTGGAGTGCGCCGGCGGCAACTGGCTCATGTCGCCGTGCGCGGCGGCCATTTCCCCCATGTGCGCGGCGAGGTCGGCGGGTACGGCAGCCATGCCCGCCATACCGTCCATTCCGCTCGTCCCCGGTGGGCCCGACTGCGCCAGGCCGAACAAGGAGTGCAGAGCGAGTTGCGCCATGACCGTGGAACCCGTGACGACGAAGCCGCCGCGTTCCCGGCCTGTCAGCCACCAGGCCGCCGAGCCCGTGGTGCCCAGTGCGGCAACGAGAGCCCACCAGGGCAGGGGCTGCGCGGACATCAGCGCGTGCCCCAGGGCCGTGGTCGTCACACACACCACCGCGAAGATCGCGGCGCGCACGGCGCGTGAAACCGACCCGGTAGTCATGTTGGACATCGTGCCAGCCGGTCCGCCCGCTGGGAGGGGGCACGGCTTCTCTGGCTCAGTTGTTGTCCAGATCTGCTAAAGCGCCTTGTGGGGAGGCCGGCTGAGTGGCAGGCCGCCCGAGAGGGGGACCGTCGTGGCACCGGGTGTCACGAGTGAGAGCCGGCGCCACGACGGGGGCGGGCCCTACTGCACGTCGACGTAGTCACCGGTCGCGGTGACGGCCGGGGTGGTCGAGGTGCCGGCGAAGTTCCAGCGCCAGTAGCCGTCCACGGACGCGGTGGCCGTGGTCTTCAACTCGCCGGTGCTGGAGGTGTTCACCGTCTTGACGGTGGTGTACGTGCTGGTGCCCGCCTTGCGGAACTGGAGCTTGACCGGCTGGGCGGTGTAGCCCGCGTAGACATCGGTGTCCCAGTTCGCCCGGGTGAGCTTGCCGGTGACCGTGAGGGTCTTGCCCTGGGCCATCGGCTCCGGGCCCGCGTTGACGGTCAGCTTGGAGTACCGCTGGAGGCGGGTGGTGGTAGCGGCGTCCCGCTGAGCGCGGCTGTCGTCGTTGGCCCACACCTCGACACCGACCTTCCACGACCCGGCGTCGGCGTTGGTGAGCCACCAGTCCGGCTCGAAGGTGAAGGTCTTCGAGCAGGTGGAGGTGGTCGCGCTGGAGGCGACGCAGTCCGCGGGGGTGGTGTCCTCGTTCGGCTTGATGTAGCCGGCGGGGTTGTCGGGGTCGGTGCCGCGCCACAGATGAAAGTCCGCGTCCCAGATGCCCGAGGGGTCGGTGGCGGTCACCGAGACCGTGACGGTCTTGTCGGCGAGGCCGATCGCAATGTCCTTGCCGCCGTTGACGGTGACTTGAGCGATCTGGATGTCGCCGACGGTCTCGTCCGCGTACGCGGCAGGGACGGTGGATCCGCCCAGCGCGGTGACAGCGGCGAGCACAGCGAAGATTGCGCGCTTGCGCATACATCTCCCCACAGTGTGAAGATGCCTGCCGGATAAAGGACACGGCAGGCGAAGGAGCGGCCAACTGTAAACAGTTGAACGTTCTGTCACAACGGCGGGTCGATCACAGCGATCGCAGCGATCGCGCCGAATCGACCTGATCCACCGAATCCACCGAATCCACCGGTTCCCGCAGGGCCACGTTCACGCCTGTGCCGCGGGGGCGATCTCGTCGATCAGTCCGCGGATCCGCTGCTCGATCTCGTCGCGGATGGGCCGTACGGCCTCGACGCCCTGTCCGGCGGGGTCGGTCAACTGCCAGTCGAGGTACCGCTTACCGGGGAAGACGGGGCAGCTGTCGCCGCAGCCCATCGTGATGACGACGTCGGATGCCTGCACGGCCTCGACGGTGAGCACCTTCGGCACCTCGGCCGAGACATCGATGCCCACCTCGGCCATGGCGGCGACGACGGACGGGTTCACGGTGTCGGCGGGGGCGGACCCGGCGGACCGCACCCGTACGCGGTTGCCGGCGAGGTGGGTGAGGAACGCGGCGGCCATCTGCGAGCGGCCGGCGTTGTGGACGCAGACGAACAGGACGGAGGGCAGGGCGGTGTCAGACACGGGCGGGGTCCTCCTCGGTCAGGGGCGCGGGGGTGGTGAAGAAGCGCCGGGCGTAGAGCGCGACGTAGACGAGGCCGATCAGTACGGGCACCTCGATGAGCGGGCCGACCACACCGGCGAGGGCCTGGCCGGAGGCGGCGCCGAACGTGGCGATGGCTACCGCGATGGCGAGTTCGAAGTTGTTGCCGGCAGCGGTGAAGGCGAGCGTCGTCGCACGCGGGTGGTCGAGTCCGACGGAGCGTCCGAGGGCCATGGAGCCGGCCCACATCAGGGCGAAGTACACGAGCAGCGGGAGCGCGATGCGGGCGACGTCCAGCGGCCGTGAGGTGATCGCGTTGCCTTGCAGCGCGAAGAGGATGACGATCGTGAACAGCAGCCCGTACAAGGCGAACGGGCCGATGCGCGGCAGCAGTCGGGACTCGTACCAGGTGCGCCCCTTGGCCTTCTCGCCGATCCGGCGGGTGAGGTAGCCGGCGGCGAGCGGGATACCGAGGAAGATCAGCACGCTTCGGGCGATCGCCCATACGGACACGTCGAGGCCGGACTGTTCAAGGCCGAGCCAGCCGGGCAGTACGGACAGGTAGAACCAGCCGAGGGCCGAGAACGCGATCACCTGGAACACCGAGTTCAGCGCGACCAGGACGGCGGCGGCCTCACGGTCCCCGCACGCCAGGTCGTTCCAGATGATGACCATGGCGATGCAGCGGGCCAGCCCCACGATGATCAGGCCCGTGCGGTACTCGGGCAGGTCCGGCACGAGCAGCCACGCCAGCGCGAACATCAGGGCAGGGCCGACGAGCCAGTTCAGCAGAAGGGAGGGCAGCAGCAGCCGGCGGTCGCGGGTGACGGTGCCGAGCCGGTCGTAGCGGACCTTGGCCAGGACCGGATACATCATCACGAGCAGGCCGAACGCGATCGGCAGGGACACCCCGGTGACGGTGACCTTGGCGAGGGTGTCGCCGAGGCCGGGCACCAGGCGCCCGAGGCCGAGGCCGAGCACCATCGCGACAAGAATCCACACGGCGAGGTAGCGGTCGAGGAACGACAGGCGGCCGGCGACCGCTTGCTCGGGTGCGGCGCTCACGAGCTCACCCCGGTGACCTCGGCGGGGGCGGGCAGCGGCGCGCCCGCGGGACGCGCGAGGATGCCCGCCAGGCGGTCGGTCATCTCCGGCAGCAGCCAGTAGTAGACCCAGGTGCCGCGCCGTTCGCAGTCGATCAGGCCGGCCTGCCGGAGCAGCTTGAGGTGATGCGAGATCGTCGGCTGCGACAGATCGAACGCGGGGGTCAGATCGCAGACGCAGACCTCCCCGCCGGCGCGCGAGGCGATCATCGACAGCAGACGGAGGCGCACCGGGTCACCCAGCGCCTTGAACACCTTCGCCAGCTCTACGGCCTGGTCCTCGGCGAGCGGGGCCGACAGCATTCCGGGGCAGCAGGCGCCGGCCTCGTCCGTCTGGCCCAGCACCACCAGCTCTTGTTTCGACATACTTCTATGTTGACGTTTTTCGATTCAAGGCGCAACCTTGTATCGATAGACATCAATGCAACACGAGGGGAGTCATGACATGTCCCGTGCACAGCTCGCCCTGCGCGTCAGTGATCTCGACGCATCGGTCACCTTCTACTCCAAGCTGTTCGGCACCGAACCGGCCAAGCGGCGAGCGGGCTACGCGAACTTCGCCCTCGCCGAGCCCCCGCTCAAGCTCGTGCTGATCGAGGGCCGGCCCGGCGAGGAGACCCGCCTCGACCACCTCGGCGTGGAAGTCGACTCCACGGACCAGGTGACGGCCGCGACAACCCGGCTCAAGGACGCGGGCCTCGCGACGTTCGAGGAGAACGACACCTCGTGCTGCTACGCCCTCCAGGACAAGGTGTGGGTACACGGCCCCGGCCAGGAGCCATGGGAGGTCTACGTCGTCAAGGCGGACGCGGACACACTGGGCAAGAGCGCCGGCCCGGACGCAGGCGTCAGCGGCACCGCCTGCTGCACGGGCGGCAACGGCACCTGCGGGTGCGACGAAGGCCCAGGTCGATGACCTGGGCCTCCGGCCGTGAGCAGGTGTCGCGGGCCTAGCTCCGGAGCTGGTCGCCGATCTCGCGGGAGAAGGACGCTATCCGGGTGTAGACGCCGGGCGTCGGTGTGGAGTCATTGCCGTTGGTCAGCCAGCTGACGATGCCGATCAGCTTTCCGCCGGCGACGAGCGGACCGCCGCTGTCGCCCTCCGCGTGGTGGGCGCCGGTGACGCTGTTGTTGGCGCAGGCGTGCATCGTGGGCTTGACGTCGCCCCAGGGGTTGAGCCGTTGGCACGTCTTGTCGGCCAGGACGCGCAGATTCGCCGAGCGCAGCACGTTCGCCATGTGGTCCTCGTTGTCCAGCATGCCCCAGCCGTAGACCCGTGCGCCGGTGCCCGGCCGGTACAGAGCGGTGTCCGCGGCGGTGGCCAGGGGCAGCGGGGTGTACTGCGGGGGCATGGGCCGGTCGAGGGTGAGGACGGCGACATCGTTCTCGAGGTGACGGCCGAACCGCGGGTGGATCCAGACCTTGGTGACCTTGCGCCACGCGCCCGTGTGGCGGCGCAGGTCGGTGCGGCCGGCGACGGCCCCCAGATCGGTGGGGGCTTCGTCGGCCACACAGTGGGCGGCGGTGACGACCTTCGTCGGGGTGACCAGGGTGCCGCCGCAGAACTGGCCCGAGCGCGGGTAGGTGTCGGTCTGCCGCCACAGGTTGAGGGCGACGGCCCACGGTGCGCGGGCCGTGCTCGTGTGCTGTCCGCCTATCACGGCATGGGCCTGCTGCACCGGGAGGACGGCGAAGCTGATGCCGAGGAACGCCATGAGGCTTCCCAGGACCAGCAGCCGCACCGGCACTTGACGTCGTGTCATGGGGATGGCTCCTTCTTCTCCGACTGCGCGACGGGGCGGCTACTCGGCCATCTGGCTCTGGAGCAGCGGGTAGTAGGAGGCGACCTTGACGGCGACGCCCGGGTAGAGCCGGCTGGTGCAGCTGCCGCCGCCGCTGATGACGCCGACGAGCCGTCCCTTGACCACGACCGGTCCTCCGCTGTCGCCCGAGCAGGCGCTCACACCGCCGGCCGGGTAGCCCACACACATCGTGTAGCGCTTGTCGTAGCGACGGCTGCCGTACGCCGTGATGCACTGCTCGTCGCCCCTGTTGGGGATCAGCGCGGTCTGTAGCGGCGGCACGCGCCGGTCGTCGCCGCGGCCCGTCGTGGAGCCCCATCCCAGGACCCGGCTGGGCGTGCCCTCTTCGTACAGCTTCGGCTGCGCCGGGGTGACGAGCGGCAGTGTCTTGTAGGGCATGGGGGCGTTGAGGGTGAGTACGGCTATGTCGTGGGCGTAGGTGGCGCGGCCCCCGTCCGTCACGGCCTTGGGGTGGATCCACGCCTTCACGACCTTGCGGACCGTGCCCTTACGGGTGTTCCGGAGATCTTCCCGTCCGCCGACCACGCGGAGGCTGTCGACGGTGGCCGGGTTCACGCAGTGGGAAGCGGTCAGTACTTTGCGCGGTGCGATGAGGGTGCCCCCGCAGTCCGGATCCTTCACGTTGTCCGACGTCAGCGCGACCGTCCAGGGGTACTTCTTGAGGTCCGCACGGTCTCCACCGACGACCGCTGCGGCGGGTGAGACGGCTGACAGCGCCAGCGCCGACCCGGCCAACACCGCACCCACCAGGGCTCCGCGGCGTGTGCTCGCTGCGTTCATTGCTCCTCCGTGGCGATCGAAACAATGTCGCCCATGGAGAGGCAGTGCAGCGCGCGGCGGTTGTCTGCGAGGTGCGGTGACTCTTACGGGGTGGCCGATGCACCGTGAGGGGGCCGCGGCCAGTCACAACAGAGCGGTAGGTACTGTCAGTTCAGGCCGGGACGAGCCGCCTGGTGCGGCGGCCCGTACGGCGGGCTTCAGCCGGCCTCGGCCGGTCTCAGTGGCCCGTCGGCACCACCGAGGAGTGGTGGTTGACGATCTGCCAGCGGCCGTCGCGGAGCTCGTAGACGAAGGTGTAGCGCGCGTCGACCTTGCTCTTGGTGCCGTCCTTGGCCGTCAGGGTGAACTGGTACAGGCCGGTGTCGATCGCCGCGGTGGGGCTCAGGATCTTGATGGACCGCCACTGGATCCGTCCCTGGGGCTTCTGCGGGAGGAACCCCTCGAAGTAGTCGACGATTTCGGCGTGCGTCGAACGTATCTGGTCGGACACCGTCGGCAGCAGGACGGCGTCGGGGGCGTAGAGGGCCGCGACCTTCTGGGCGTCCCCCGTGGCCAGCGCCGCGTTCCAGCGGTCGAAGAGAGCGGCGATCTGCTCCTGGGTGGGCGGGGCCACGGCCTGCTGCCGGACCGTGGCGTGCGTCGCCGTGACCGTGGACGCGGGCGCACCGATAGCGGTGGAGGCCGCCCCTGTGCCGGCCAGCAGAACGGTGCTGGTGGCAATGGCTATCCGGGTAGGGAGGCGGTACTTCATCAGTCCTCCGGAGTTGGACGGTACGTCCGGACCCCCGCTTTCCAGCATCGACCTCCACCGCGACCACGGCATGTCGGCAGGAGGCCAGATCCCATCGGAACGCACGGTCTTGGGAAACCTTTTACCCGGCGGGGCCACGCACGCCCGTCGGCCGAGGAGGGACAAGTCCGGAGCGGGGAGCGGGGGTTCGCGTCCTGCCGATCACACCGTCCGGCGCTGCTGCGGCCCTCCAGCCGGCGTTGCACCACCGCGTAGCCGGGCTGGTCGTCGCCCTCCGGGACCAGGGGGTACTGGACGACCGCGACCAGGCCCGGCTCGTGCTTCACCAGCAGATGGGGGCGTGATCGCGCGGGCCGCCCGGGCGAGGTCCGGTTCCAGGGCCCGGACGGCCTGGGCCAGGAGGTCGAGAGGGCGGCGCGCAGGGTTTCCGGGGCGTCGAGGAGCCGGTGGGCGAGCTCGGCGCGGGCGGTGGAGCGCACATCGAGCGGCCGGTCCCCGGCGGCGCTCAGCGGGAGCAGATACCGGGCCCGGTATGAGGCCCACAGCGGTGCCCAGCCCCTGATGCGCTGCCTCAGGCCGGGAGTGAGGGTGGAGGTGGGTGCGGGGTCCCGCGGCGATCCGTCCGGGCCGGGGGCGCCGGTGCCGGAGGTGTCGGTTTCGAGGCCGCGGGCCCAGCGCCCCGACCGGGAAGTGAGCCGGCGGTGGGGGCGCCCGAAGACGGCGCCCCCACCGCCCGTACCCCATCCCGGGATTACGGAGGACATGTCCGGAGTACTCCCGGCCACCGGCAAGGAATCTGCACGGAAGCGTCACAAGGTCTGCGCAGGCCCTTCGGCGGGCGCCGTTAGCGTGACTGGCCGCTCGACCCGCGTGCGAACGCGAACCGGTCTCCGGGCCCCTCGCGGCGCAGTCACCACAGGAAGATCGCAATGGACTACTGCTCGTCGTGCCGCCGGAACCTCAACGGGGCCCTCGTGTGTCCAGGATGCGGTGATTACGCCCCGGACATCGCCCCGCCTTCCCACCGCCGCGCGCCGGACGCCGCCGAGGCGGACTGGGAGGCCTGGCCGGCCACGGCAGCCCCCGGATCTCACCCCTTCGACGCCGCGCCGGCCGGGCTCGACGCCATATCCGACGCGGCACGGCCCGAGACCCCGGACGCCGATACCGCCGATGGCCTCGCAGGCGCCTCCCCCACCGGCCAGGGCCGGGCGGCGCGCCGCCGGCAGCTGGCGCGCTGGAAGAAGTACCGGCGCCGGGCGGCGGCCGCCACGGTCTTCGCGCTCGCCGGTGGCGCCCTGACCGTCGCCCTGCTGCCCGACAAGCCGTCCGCCGGCCACACCCAGGCCTCCTCGGGACCGGACCCGGAGCTCGCAGGTACGCCCCGGACCGCCCCCACCGAAGCGCCGTCGGAGCGGCCGGACTCCCGCGCGTCCCGGCACATCGACAGCCGCCCGTCCAGGGAGGCCGGACACCGGCACACCGCGGAGGCCACCTCCCCCGCCGCCACGACGGCCCGGCACCCGCGGTCCTCCGCCACCGGCCACCCCGCCGCACCCCCGAGCACCACGCCGCACACCGCTTCCGCACAGGGCAGGACCACGCACACCGCCCCCTCCGACACCACCGAAGCGGCACCGGAGACCAGCTCGCCGGCGCCTGCCGAACCGTCCGGCACCGACAACGACACCTCGTCGGCCGGCCGGGAGCAGCCGACGACACAGCCCACACCGTCGGCCGACCCGGCGGACCCGGCGTCGGTCTGCGTACTGGGCGTGGTGTGCGTCGGCTGACGCCCTGGCACATATGACGGCCCTTCAGGACCGCCGCGGTCGTCCCGCGCGGTCGCGGCCGGGCGGGCCCCCGGGTGTCAGGCCGGGTCGGGATCCTGCTCGTCCGGGGGGAGGGTTTCCCCGAGCGGGCGGTCCGGCGCGGTCCCGGTGTCGAGGAGGATCTGCTGGGCCTCGTCGACGTTGTCGGGGCTGACGGCTCTGGCCATCGCGGCCCGTGCGGCGTCGGGGGGCGCATGCGGCGGGATCACGAGGAGTGAGAAGTAGTCCTGCTCGCCGCGGGTGATCAGGACGGTGTCGTCGCTCACCGGGAACGAGTCGATGTGCACGACCTGGTCGTCGACGACCAGCCGGGTCGGCAGGGTGTCCCAGGCGTCGGCGTCCAGGCCGACGCGGGTGACCGGGCCGAGGTGCTCGGTCAGCGCGGTGATCAGGCAGGGCAGTTCGGCGCAGATGTCGCGGGAGCGCGGCCACCACGCGCCGTCGAAAATGCCCTCGCGGGCCGGTGCCAGCTCCAGCCTGAGATGCGCCGTGCCGACTCTCGCGAAGTGGTGCATCGCGCCGGGCGGCTCGGCGCCGGGCGGGGTGTCGGATTCGGCCATGGCGTGCCGCCCGTCTGCGGGGAGGCCGGTACGGTCGCCGGACGTCACCATGGCGCCGGCGGGCTGCGGAAGCCGACGGCCTCGTACTCACAGTACTCCGTGTACGGGCCACGGGGCGGGCGCCGGCCGCGGAGTACGGTGAAAGCGCCGGGGGCGCTGCGCGCACCGGCCCCGCGCCGCATGGCCGCGACCGGGCCGGCGCCGGCAGGAAGGGCGTGAGGACGTGGAGACCGTAGTCACCGTGGCCGCCATCCTGGTCCTGATCACCGTGGTCGCGCTCCTGATCAGCCTGCGCAACGGCCGGAGCTCGCAGTAGCCGGGCCCCCAATGACCCCGGTGACGAGGTCAGGGCCCGTAGCGGGTGCTCCGGCCGCGGTCGGGCGGGCGGCCGTGCAGGCGCGTTGTCAGAGGCGGAAGCCGGGCAGTTCGTCGACCGCCGGCGGGGCCGGGGCGGCCGCGCTGACGCAGGTGAAGCCCAGGCGGGTCAGGGCTCTGGTCATCTCACCCGCGGTGAAGTCCCGCCGGTCCTGCCGCGTGATCACCGCACCGACCTGCTTGACGGGGTAGGTACGGCGGCCGATGACGACACAGGGACCGATCGCGGGCTCCGGCGTCACACCCGTCATCAGGTGCTCCACCTCGCTCTTGACGAAGTCGAAGGGGAAGTGCGCGATAACACATCGCATGGCGTGCCTCAACAGGGTGGTAGGGGCTGGGGACGGTCAGGGACGGCGTCGGGGCCGGCCGGCTCCGCCCCGTCGGCGGCGCGAGGCCGTGCCACGCTTCGCGGGCTGCTGCGGGGCCGGGGCGGCGATGACGACAGGGACGCCCGACGGCGCCTGAGCACCGGTGATGCGGGTCAGTTCCGCTTCACCGGAGCGCACCTTGGTGGAGAGCGGGGTGATCCCGGCGTCGGCCATCAGGCGGTCCATCTCGCGGCGCTGGTGGGGCAGGACGAGGGTGACCACGCTGCCCGACTCGCCGGCCCGGGCGGTGCGTCCGCCGCGGTGCAGATAGTCCTTGTGATCGCTGGGCGGGTCGACGTTGACGACGAGATCGAGGTCGTCGACATGGATGCCACGGGCCGCCACATTGGTGGCGATCAGGGCCGTGACCTGGCCCTCCTTGAACTGGGCCAGGGTGCGGGTGCGCTGCGGCTGGGACTTTCCGCCGTGCAGCCCCGCGGCACGTACACCGCTCTTGAGCAGGTGCCGGGTGAGCTTGTCCACCGCGTGCTTGGTGTCCAGGAACATGATGACCCGGCCGTCACGGGCGGCGATCTCGGTCGTCGTGGCGGACTTGTCGGCGTCCCGTACGTGCAGCAGGTGGTGTTCCATCGTGGTCACCGCGCCCGCGGAGGGGTCGACCGAGTGCACGACCGGGTCGTGCAGATAGCGGCGGACCAGGGCGTCGACGTTGCGGTCGAGGGTGGCCGAGAACAGCAGCCGCTGACCGTCGGAGGGGATGTGGTCGAGCAGCGCGGTGATCTGCGGCATGAAGCCCATGTCGGTCATCTGGTCGGCCTCGTCCAGGACGGTGATGCCGACGCGGTCCAGCCGGCAGTCCCCGCGCTCGATGAGGTCGCGCAGCCGGCCGGGGGTGGCGACCACCACCTCGGCGCCGTCGCGCAGCGCACCGGCCTGCCGGCCTATCGACATCCCGCCGACCACCGTGGCCAGCCGCAGTTGCAGGGCACGGGCGTACGGGGTGAGCGCGTCCGTCACCTGCTGGGCGAGTTCCCGGGTGGGGACGAGCACGAGGGCCAGCGGACGACGGGAGTCCGCGCGCTGCCCCGCGGTGCGGGCGAGCAGGGCGAGGCCGAAGGCCAGGGTCTTGCCGGAGCCGGTGCGGCCCCGCCCCAGCACGTCCCGGCCGGCCAGCGAATTCGGCAGCGTCGCCGCCTGGATCGGGAACGGCACGGTCACGCCCTCGGCGCCGAGCGCCGCGAGCAGCGGCTGGGGCATGTCCAGCTCGGTGAAGTCGGCGACGGGCGGGAGCGACGGGGTCAGGCTGGCCGGCACGGTGTACTCGCCCTGGAGCGCACCGGAGCGGCCCTTCCGTCCGGCCGCGCCGCGGGAGGCCTTTGCGCGGTGGGACGTCTTCGGACGTCCGGATGTCTGTGCCGGGCCGGACGCCTTGGCGTGGCCGGCCGTCTTTGAGCGGTTCGAAGTCGTCGAACGGTCCGGGGCAGTGGAGCTGCCCTTGCCCGTACGGAAGTTGCGGCCGTTCGTTCGGGCTGCGCGGTTCATCCAGAACCTTCCTCTGAGCGACACGTACGAGGAATCCTCGGCCCACCGGACCACACAGAGAATCGCAAGGACGAATCGAATGACATAGTGAACAAGTCCGGCTGCGAGGGCGTTTCCTGGGGGTGTACGCCGAGAATTCGCGGGATTACCACCGCCGGCCGCAGTACGAACTCCGCGAGGCGATCCTCGAAACGGAACTCGAACGACGAGCGTGCGTGGCAGATGCGAACGGCGGAACTCCGGTAGCGGGATTCCGATGCCGCGGAGAGAAGAGGCGGGAATCGGAATCGCTGGGGCACGGTCGCTGTGCAGGGGGTCGCTGCGCAGCTGATCGCGGCGCAGGCGGCCGCTGGGAACGCGGTGGGCGGAGCGGGCCGGGAAAAGACCAGAGCTGGGGCCCGCACCCAAGGCGCGGGCCCCAGCTCTGCACGTTTCAGCTTCAGGCCGGAACGATGTTCTCCGCCTGCGGGCCCTTCTGGCCCTGCGTGACGTCGAACGTCACCTTCTGGCCCTCCTGGAGCTCGCGGAAGCCCTGGGTGGCGATGTTCGAGTAGTGGGCGAACACGTCAGCGCCGCCACCCTCCTGCTCGATGAAGCCGAAGCCCTTTTCCGCGTTGAACCACTTCACGGTGCCAGTAGCCATATCAATTCTCCTTCGGGGAATTCTTTGGACCCGCACTGTGCGAGCCTCGCGTCGCCGCGATGATTGCCCCATCCGGAGAAATTCCGGCCATACAAAGCGCTCCGGTCGCCTCGTAGACGACTGAAGCACTCGAGGATTTTGGGAACCACAACTGCAACTGATATCGACAGTAGCACGGCTCATACAGCACCGCACAGAGCTTTCCCAGCCGGTCGACCATGAAGCCGGAAACGCCGTTGGCCCATCCGAAATTTCTCCGGCCGCGGGATGAGATATTCAACGCCAGCCGTCGCCATTCCGCACCGCATCCGTCCGGGCCGTACCCGTACGCTCTGCGGCGCGCCGCGCGGGCCCGCCCGCGCCGTCAACAGGATCCGGCGCCACGAAATCTACGACGGCCGTAATAGACATTCTCGACCGCCAGCGGATAGGGTCCGCGCGCGGCGCGAAATTCGCCCAGCCGGGCGGACCTTCGATGCCCGGACGAAGGGTGCGTATGGCTCTGGAAGGCCGACCGAACACCGCCGACAACCTCGACGACGACCACTACCCCGCCTACACCATGGGGCGGGCCGCGGAGATGATCGGCACCACCCCCGCCTTTCTGCGGGCGCTCGGCGAGGCCGAGCTCATCACCCCGTTGCGTTCCGGCGGCGGCCACCGCCGCTACTCACGCGCCCAGCTGCGGATCGCGGCCCGCGCCCGCGAACTCGTCGACCAGGGCACCCCGGTCGAGGCCGCCTGCCGCATCATCAGCCTCGAGGACCAGCTCGATGCGGCCCTACGGACCAACGAGGAACTACGCCGGCACCCCGAGAGCGGACCGGACCGCCCGGGCAACTCCTCCTGACCCTTCCCGGCATCCCTTGCACAGCGCTGCCACGGGACCGCACCCACGGGCGGCGGCTGGAGCTGATCCGGCTGCACCACCAGACGTGCGCTGGTCGATGTGGGTCCGCTGCGCGCACCTCAACTGTCTTCCGGCGCCTGTGGATCGGGCAGAGCTGTTCGCGGTTCGGCAGTCAACTGACGCTCGTCGCCGTGCTGTTCCAGGTCTGGCAGATGACCGGCAGCGCCGAGTGGACCGGTGCCGTGGGCCTGGCCCGGGCCCTGCCGCCCCTCGCCTTCGGGCTGTTCGCCGGGTCGGTCGTCGACCGGGTGGACCGGCGTTCTACGTCCCGGCCCGGTCTGGTCATGCTCGGCGGATCGGCCACCTGGGGCGCGGCGCTCGCCCTGTTCGGACTGACGCCGCACCGCCCTCGGCCTGACCCTGCCGCTCAGCCCGCCCACGGGCTGAGTCAGGGGCCCGGAGCTCGTACGGAAGCCCGGGGCAGCGCGCCGTTCGGCCAAATATGGGTATTCGTTACGCAACCGCCGGATTGCTGTAATGCAGGCCAGGGAGCATCATCGTCCGCATACGCTGCCGGCCTGCGCTCTGGAAGTACCGTGCCTCTGCCCCGCTCCCTGCCCCGCCTCGGTGCGGCACGCATCGGTGCGCTGGCTGTGGTGGTGGCGGGCGCGTCGACGGTGCTGGCGGGGTGCGACGCGACGGGGCAGCCTCAGAACGCCGGAGCGACGGCGGCCGCCTCGGCCCCGGCGCGGCTGTGGCCCGAGCGGTCGCCCGCGCCGCAGCCCCCGGCGGACGAGAGCGGTCAGGACGGGCCGTCGCCCCTCCCCGGGCTGCCCAAGGTGGCGGCCGGGGACATCCGGAAGGTGGATCCGCTCGCCGTCGTCCATGCGCAGATCGCGTCGGACGCCCGTGAGCACGCGCCCGCCTTCGACAAGGCCGAGGAGCGCAGGATCGCGCACTGCGCCGACGAGCCGAAGCGCTGTCCGGTCCGGGCCCCCCAGTACCAGGACCTGACGCACGACGGGCAGCCCGAGCTGATCGTCGGTATCGAGGGGAACGAGCACACCCTCGCCGTGTGGGCCTACACGCTCAGGGGCGGAGTGGTGAACCGGATCATGAACACCTCCGGCACCCCGCTGTCCGTCGAGGTGGCGGGCGGCGATGTGATCATGCGGGAGCCCACTGGCTCACCCGGGTACGAGATGCGTACGGTCCACTCGTGGGACGAGAAGCGGCAGACCATGGAGATCCGCACCATGGAGTTCGACCGGGCGGTCTCCTCGCCGCACGCGGAGCACACTCGGTGAGCAGCACCAGGTGGCGGGGCCCGCTGCGACTGCCCGCTTGGACGGCGACGCTCTACTGGAAGTTCGCCGTCTTCATCACCGTCATGTGCTGCACCCTCGCCGCGCTGCTCGGCATCCTCGTGCACGTACTGGTCGGCCGGCAGACCGAGAGCCAGGCCCGCGGCGCGGCCCTGGAGGAGCTGGACCACGCCGTGACCACGTACGTCGCCGGCGAACCGCTCGACCGCCACGCCACGGTGGATCCGCCGGACCTGCCCCGCCCCCTGCGCGAGATGGCGCGCCACAACGAGCGCGGCACCCAGCTCGCCGACCACCACGGACAGCCGACGATGTGGGCCGTCGCACCGGTCGACGGCGGCCGGGCGCTCGCCGTCCGCCTGGACTACAGCGACCGGGCCGCCGCCACCCAGGGCCTGGACCGGGCGATCATCGGCTCCTCGGCCGCCGCAATCGGCGTCACCCTGCTCGTCGGGCTGGTCGCGGTCTCCCGGATCACCCGGCGGCTGCACCACACCGCCCGGGTGGCGCGCCGGATCAGCACCGGCGATCTCGACGCCCGGGTGAGCGACCCCCGCGCCCGGCGCCCCGGCCACGCCCAGGACGAGGCCGCCGCGGTGGCCGCCGCGCTGGACGCGATGGCCGCCACCCTTCAGGCCAAGCTGCACAGCGAACAGCGCTTCACCGCCGATGTGTCCCATGAGCTGCGCACCCCGCTCACCGGGCTGCATGCGGCGGCCGAGCTGCTGCCGCCGGGCCGGCCGACCGAGATGGTGCAGGAGCGCATCCAGACCATGCGCCGGCTGACCGAGGACCTGCTGGAGATCTCCCGGCTCGACGCGGAGGTGGAGCGGGCCGACCTCGATCTGCACCAACTGGGGCCGCTGGCCGAGCGGGCGGTGCGGGCCACGGGGACGGCGACCGAGGTCCGGGTCGTACGGGACGCCCGGGTGGAGACCGACCAGCGCCGGCTGGAGCGGGTGCTGGGCAACCTCGTCACCAATGCGCACAAGCACGGCAGGCCGCCGGTCGTGGTGACCGTCGACGGGCCGGTGGTCACCGTGCGGGACCACGGTGACGGATTTCCCGACTACCTCCTCGAACAGGGCCCCCAGCGCTTCAAGAGCCAGCCGGGAAAGACCCGGAAGACCGGCCACGGGCTGGGCCTGACGATCGCCGTCGGGCAGGCGCGGGTGCTCGGCGCCGCCCTGTGCTTCACGAACGCGCCCGACGGCGGGGCGGTCGCCACGCTCCGCCTCACCGGCGCGAGCGGAACCCAGGCCGCGGGACGAGCGGAGTAGCCCGGACCGTCCCGGGCCGTCGTACGAGCGCGGGGCGGGCGGTCAGCCGCGGGTGCGGGCCTTGAGGGCCTGGGCGCCGAGGGCGAGCGTGACGCCCAGCAGCAGGACGTAGAAGACGCCGATCTTCTGGAGATCGTCGAGGAAGAACCAGACCGAGGTCAGTCCGGTGAACCAGAACGCGATCAGCGCGAAGCCGCCCGTCCGCTCGTCCTTGTACCCGGCGGCGAGGCAGAGCGCGGCGACGGCCCCCAGGAGCAGGGCGATGACGACGTAGTGGGTGTCCCAGCCGACGTAGCCGCGGGCGAGTTCGGACCATACGGCCACCCCCTCCGCCACCGGGCCCCACGCCACCGCACACGCCAGCCGCGCCGACCACAACAGCAGTACCGCCCCGGCCACCGCGGCGAGCAGCGCGACCCGGGAGAACTGGCCGACCTCGATCACCTGGCTGCGGGAGACCACCAGAGAAAGCAGACAGCCGAGCAGCGCCACCGCCCCCTCGGCCGTCGGCCGGAACACCACCCGGGCCGGCCACCGGCGCCCGGGCCGCGGCGCGGCCTTCCGCCCGGACGGTGCCGGGGACGGCTCCGGGGCGGCGACGGCCCCGGCGCGGGGGTCGAGTGCGGTGGGGGTCCGTACGGGGGCGGCCTGCGCGGACCGGGCCGCCTCGTCGAGTGCCGTCTTCATCGCCGAGGCGTCCGGGTACCGTTCCGCGCGGCTCTTGTGCAGCGCCCGCCGGATCACCTCGTCCACGGCGGGCGGCAGCTCCGGGCGCAGCCGCGAGGGCGGCACCGGTTCGGCGGCCAGGTGCTGGTGCATGACGGAGAACGGTGAGTCCCCGGTGTACGGGGGCCGCCCGGTCAGCAGCTCGTAGAGCAGACAGCCCACCGCGTACAGGTCCGTACGGTGGTCGGTCTCGGCTCCGTTGATCTGCTCCGGGGCCAGATAGGCGGGGGTGCCGACCGCGACACCGGTACCGGTCAGCCGGGTCGCCACCTCGCTGAGCGCCTTGGCGATGCCGAAGTCGACGACCTTGACCTTGCCGCCGGCCGTGAGCATCACATTCGCCGGCTTGATGTCCCGGTGCACGATGGCGTGCCGGTGGCTGTGCTCCAGCGCGTCCAGCACCTGGCCGGTGAGGTCGACGGCCTGCGCCACCGGCAGCAGACCGTCGCCGAGGACCTGGCTGAGGGTCCGGCCCGCGACGAACTCCATGACCAGATAGGGCTCGGCGGCCCCGCCGCCGGCGTCCTCCCCCACATCGTGGACGGTGGCCACCCCGGGGTGGTTGAGCGCGGCGGCGGCGTGCGCCTCGCGCTGGAACCGGGCGAGGAATTCGGGCTGGAGCGCCAGTTCGGCGGAGAGCGTCTTCACCGCGACGGTACGGCGCAGCCGGCGGTCGACCGCCCGGTGGACCGTGCCCATCCCGCCGTGCCCGAGCTGCTCCACCAGCTCGTAGCGTCCCCCCAGGACTCTGTGCTCCACCGGTTCCTCCACGGACCGCCAACGCCAACACGCGGGAAGACGGCCCGGAGAGCGGACGGGTTCCCTCCCCCCCCGCACGTCCGCCCGGCGCTCAGCTGCCGATGCCGAGCAGCGCCAGGGTGATGTTGTCCGGGCCGCCGGCCTCGATCGCGGACTTCCACAGTTCGAAGGCGGCCCTGCCGTCGTCGTGGGCCCGCAGCAGCTCGTCCAGCTCCTCCTCGGGGACGAGATCGGTCAGACCGTCGGTGCAGATCAGGTAGCGGTGGCCGGCGGTGAGCGGGGAGGTGGTGACATGCGGGGTGACGGCGCTGAACGAGGGTGCGCCGCCGAGCGCCTGGGTCACCAGGGAGGTGGTGCGGTGGCCGGGTTCCAGCGGCGGACTGTCGTCGACGCTGACCTGCCGCAGACCGTCCTCGCGTGCGTCGAGGACCCGGCTGTCGCCGACGTTGAAGACCATCAGCGACTCCTCCAGGACGACCGCGCCGGCGACGGTGGTGCCCATGGTGAGCAGCGCGGGGTCGCGGTCGGCGGCCGCGTACACCGCGTGGTTGCACAGGTTCAGGGCGTCCCGGACGGCCTGCTCGCTGTCGAGGGCCGGGCCGCAGGCCGCCAGCTGCCGTACGGTCAGCGCGCTGGCCACCTCGCCGGCCGGCTGTCCGCCGATACCGTCGGCGACCGCGACGACGAGCGGGCTGCCGCGCGGGAACACCAGCGTCTGCGGATTCTGGGTCACGGTCCCGCACAGCGTCCACGGGCCGACGACCAGGCTGTCCTCGTTGTGGTCGCGCAGCAGGCCGGGATGGCTGAGTGCGGTCACGGTGATGTACTGCATGGCGCGGTTCCGCCTCTCTCAGTCGTCTCACTCGTCGGGCCGGTCGTCCGTCCCCTTGGTGCCCAGGGTGTGCCGCTGCATCAGCCGGGAGACGTCCTTACCGGTGACGATCCCGGTCAGCAGGCCGCCGTCCACGACCAGGATGCGGGGGCCGGTGCGGAGGGTGACCCGGTCCAGGGCGTCGCTGAGCAGGTCGTCCGGTGCGGCGACAGCGCACTGCGACAGCGGGGTCGCCACCTCGCGCACCCGCAGCGTCTCCCGGCTGGGCTGCGGTACGCCCGCGAGCCGGTGGAGCTGCACCAGGCCGCTGGGGCGGCCCTCGAAGTCGAGCAGCGGGATGGCGGAGTGGTGGGCGGACACCGCCACCTCGTCGATGAAGCGCTGGACGGTCAGCCAGTCGGCGCCGGTGACGACCGGGCTGGACATCGCGTCGGCGGCCCGTACGCCCCGCAGCGCGGTGCGCAGATTGGCACGGCGCCGCTCCGCCCCGGCGACGACCATGATGAACAGTCCGACGAAGACGATCCACAGCCCGCCCGGTGCCCCGCGGATCACGGAGAACCAGCCGACGGCCACCAGCAGCACACCCATCACCTGGCCGCTCCGGGAAGCCGCGGCATCGGCCCGTTCGCGGTCTCCGGTCCGCCACCACAGCACCGCCTGCACCACCCGTCCCCCGTCGAGCGGCACCGCGGGCAGCAGATTGAAGACCCCGAGGAAAAGGTTCGCCCAGCCGAGCCAGAGCAGGATCACCGCGGGGATCTCCGCCCAGCCGGCCACACTCTCCAGCCCGACGCCCACACCGAGCGCCACACCCCCGATGAGCAGGCTGGCGAGCGGGCCGCTGACGGCCACCGCGAAGGCCGCGGCGGCGGTCTGCGGCCGGCCCATCCGCGTGATACCGCCCAGCGCCCACAGCGTGACGTCCTCGACCGAGATCTTCTTGCGGCGGGCGGTCGCCGCATGGGCCGTCTCGTGCAGCAGCAGGCTGCCGGTCAGCAGCGCGGCCCCGACGACGCCGCCGAGCGCGTAGACGGCGTCCGAGCGCCCCGGCGTCCATGCGGGCAGCGCCTGCCGGCCGAGTCCGAACGCGAACAGGCCTACCAGAAGGGGCACGCTCCAGTGCATCCGCAGCGGCACCCCGACCACTTGTCCGACCCGGACCGAACCGTTCATCGTCGTCGCCGTCCACCCCAATTGTCGCTCGCGGAATCTACGCTGGACCTAGCGACGCGACGGCTGGAATTCCGGAGGTGCGTCATGGGCCACAGCCATCACTTCCACCTCGACCAGGGCGGCCACTCGATCACGGTGAATGTCGGCCCCGGCCGGGACGGCGAGATTGAGCTCCTGGTCAACGGCAAGGTCATCGCCTACCGAAAGGAACACAGCCCTGGGATGAACGTCCTGACCGGCGAGCTCCCCGACCAGCCCGCCCACCCCTTCCGCATCCTCCTGCGCCAGCCTCACCTCGTCCCCTCCGTGCCGCGCTGCACGCTGGAGCTGGACGGCAGGGAGCAGCCGATGCCGGAGCGGCTCGTACTGTGAAGATCAACGCCTCGTCCGGCGGCGGTCCCGTTCCGCCGCACGGCCCGGTGACCACGGCCGGACACTGTTGATCTCCGCCCCCTGCGCGGGGCGCCGGACCGGCGGATTACGGGCTCACGGATTGTTGGGCCACCCGGCTGATTCTGGCCGTCGAGCGTTTTACTCCCTGCGGGTTGAACGACGATGCGGGTGCACAACGGCAGCACGATACGTCTGGCATCGGAACGATGAACAGGCGAGGAGCATCGTGAGAAGAATTGCGCAGGCGGGCACTGTGATCGGGGTATGCGGGCTGGCTCTGCTGAGCACCGGCGTAGCGCAGGCCGCGACCGTGCCGGGTGAGTCGCTGCTGTCGACCTTGGTGGGTGCGGACGTCGGCGACGTCACGGGCATGGTCTCCGGTGTGGTCTGCAACAACCGTCTCGCCGACTTCAATTACCACTCGCCGGTCTTCAGGTCTCCGCACCCCTGCATCAACGGCCCCGTGCACAGCGGCAACAGCCTGCACAGCGGGAACTTCATCAACCATGGGAACCCGAACAACAGCGGCAACCTCTCCAGCACCAACGGCTCCACCAACAGCTCCAACTCTGCCTCGGGCTCCTCGACGGCCAGCAGCAACAACATCCAGCGGATCCTGGGCCTGCACTACTGATCGGATACCGACAGAGAACTTCCGGCAGAGATCCCGGCCCAGACCGCCGCCCCAGACCCAGACCCAGATCCCGACAGGCCCACGGCCGCTCCGTCCACCACCCCCGCCCGACACGACGATCGCCCGGCGAGAACCGCCGGGCGATCGTCGTTCTCCGTACCGGGTGGGGTCAGAGCTTGAGGCCGTCGCCGCGTCCGACCTTCAACTGGTTGTTGTTGCTCTTGATCTTGGGGCCGTTCGTCTCGTCGTGCACATTGGTGTTGCCGTTGTCGTTGGTCGGGCTGCCGCTGTTGCTGTTGTTGCCCGACAGATGGACGTTCTGCGAGTTCCTGACATTGCCGCTGTTCACCGGCCCGTTGACGCAGATCCTCGCCCTGGGCCCGCAGCGGAGCACAGCGCGGAAGTCGGCATAGGTGTCGCTGTTGAACACACCGTCCCCGCCGTACCCCCCATCGAACCCGCCCCACGCCTGGGCGGGCGACGCTCCCCCAACGGCCAGGAGCAGGCCGCAAGCTCCTGCGATCACGAATTTGACGTGTGCCATCTTCTTCACTGTGTGCTCCTGCACCTCGCGGTTGGTAACCCGCGGTCTTGCTACCGGGCGTCCCCGCATCCACCAAGCCTGAGCAACGGCCCGTCCCCCGTATTCACCCTGTCCGACCACCGGATTCACCGTGACGGCCCTTCACGGCGGGGGACGAACGGAGGTACTGCCCGGCCGCCGCCCGGCCCGTACGGCGGATAACGCTCGCCCGGCCGTTCGAACGCCGCGCCACGTGCGGCTTCGGGTGAGCGAATGCGGGGCTTCCGCCACGAATGAGGCGACCGGCCGGCTCCCCGCGCCGCCGGTTCCGCGGGCCCGGCCGACCGCGCGGGCGGGGGCCGGTACCGAATTCAGCCAAAGCCGTTCTTTTGCTTCCCGATTCACCCACCGGCGGCAATATAGAGAGCCGCGTGGCGGGACGGGTCACGCCGGCAACACATCGAATATCGGGGGCCACAGGGCATGTTGAAGTTACGCGACAGTTCGTACGGAACCCATTACTGCGAGTCCACCCGATGATGCGGGAGTGGCCGCAGAGCACGTTCCTCGGGCAACTGGAGCCCTCCTCGCTGGCCGCCGCCGTCGAATTGGGCACCCTCGCGAAATACCCGGCACATCGCACTCTGCTGCATCAGGGCGATGAGAGCACCCATGTCCTGTTGATCACGAATGGCGTGGTGAAGGTGGTAACCAGCTCGTCCGACGGCCATGACATGCTGCTTGCGATTCGCGTCGCCGGTGATCTGGTGGGAGAAATGGCGGCATTTGAAGACCAGCCGCGCTCCGGCACCGTCATCGCCTGTGGTGAGGTCACCGCGCGGATCATCCAACGCCGCACCCTGGAAGGGTTTCTGACCAGGCACCCGGACGCCATGAACGCGCTGTACCGCATGATGAGCGCCCGTCTGCGCTGGGCGAACCGGCGCCGCCTCGACTTCCGGGCATACGACGCCTCGACCCGGCTGGCCCGGGTGATCGCGGAATTGGCGCAGGCCCACGGACAGCCGGTCAAGGGCACCGAGGGGAAGTGCAGCGTGCTCGGCGTGACGCTCACGCAGCCGGAATTGGCCTCGCTCGCCGGTCTGGCACTGGCCACCGCGGAGAAGGCACTCGCCGCGCTGTCACATCGGGGGCTGCTCCAGCGCAAGTACCGGCAGATCACGATCAGTGACATTCCGAAGCTGCTGGAATTCGCGAAAATCGGGGCCGAGAACCCGTATGAGTACGGGATCGCCGCACGCCGCCGCTCCTAACCTCTCCCTCAGAACTTCGCGGAAACTCCGCGAAGGAGGGAGGAATGGCCAAGTGGCCGAACAGGCCGGGTACTACCCCTGCACCTGCATTGCCCTGGACGTCCAGTCGTACGGAGGAAACAACGACCGCCGGCAATCCGAAATCCAGCATGATCTCCCCCGGCTCCTTTCCCGGGCCGCCCACAACGCGGCGGTGGACCGGACCGGTTGGCACATCCAGGCCAAGGGCGACGAGCAGCTGGCCGTCGCGCCCATGGACGGCTCCGAGCCCCGGATCGTGGACGACTACATCCGCCACATCACCGCCGGGCTGCTCGCTTACAACCAGGACCGGGTCCCCGGCGCGCGGATGAGGATACGGGCCGCGGTCCACCACGGGCCGGTGGAGGTCGCCGACAACGGCTTCGCCGGCCGGACAGTGGTCACCACGTGCCGGCTGCTCAACTCCGCCCCGCTGCGGGCGGCCCTGAAGGCCGCGGACGACGCCGACCTGGTGCTGGCACTGTCCGACGAGGTCTACCGGTCCACCGTCGCCGGCGGCCACACCACGCTCCTCGAAGCGGCTTTCCGCCGGGTGTCCGTACAGGAGAAGGAGTACGCGGCCGCCGCCTGGCTGTGGGTGCCGGGCCACGACGCGCACGGCCTCGAACTGGGCGACGACGGCGGCCCGTCTCCCGCACCCGCCGGCTCCGCCGCCAACGGACGACGCGCCGACGGCGCACCCCACCACGGCGCACCCCAGCACCCCGCCGCCCCGGGCCGGGTCCGCACCGACATCAAGGGGCGGAACGTCAGCGTCAACAACTTCAACGCCCCCGTGGACCTGCGCGGCGGCGTTGTCGGCTTCGGCAGCTCTGACCGCTGATGGCCGAGCCGGAATCCGGCGAAGGCCGGCAGCACACACCGGACGGCCCCGACGGCGCGGCCAAGAGCCCGCCCCACGCGGCGGATCCGGGCGGACCGGCCGCCGAGGAGCCGTCCGCGGAGGCCACGGCCGACGAAGCGCAGCAATCCGGTGGCCCGGAGCCGTCCGACGGTGAGCTCGACGCCGACCAGCAGGGCTACAGCGAACTGGCGGGCGTCCTCGGGCAGCGGGTCTACAACACCTTCTACGGCCGGGTCGATGCCGCGGACGCGGTGTTCGGGTTCGGCGCCGCGTCCTCCCCTGGGCTGGCGCCCGGCTTCGTCGAACCGGCGGAGATCGACCGGGTACTGCGCGACTACCTGCACCCCGACGGCTATGACGAAGCCGCCGGCCGGCTCCAGTCCGACCACATTCTGGTGCTGGCCGGCGAGGAGGGCAGCGGCCGGCGCGCGGGCGCGTTCGCGATGCTGCGGGACCTGCTGGGAGAGGACACCGGGCTGCGCAGCCTGTCACCCGCGAATTCGCTGGCCGACCTCGTGGCGAAGGGCACGCTCAACGACGACAGCGGTTACGTCATCCTCGACTACGTCGGCGAGACCGACTCCGACGCCGTCCAGGGCTTCAAGCTCAAGAAGCTCCAGGGCGAGCTGCGCCGGCGCGGCTCCTATCTGGTGCTGACCGCCGCACCCGCGGCCCGGCGCCGGCTGGCGCTGAAGGACTACTGCGTGCCGTGGAGCCCGCCCGAGCCGCTTTTGCTGTTCGACCACTGTGTGGCCCGGACGGGCGGGGGAGACCGGATATCCGCCCTGCCCGCGGACCTGTCGGACGAACTGCGCAGGAGGGTCGGCGAGTTGCGCCGCCCGGGCGACATCGTACGGGCCGCCCACCAGCTCGACGACGGCCCCGACGCGGCCCTGGAGGCGCTGCGGGACAGCGCGAAGCAGGCCGTCCACGAATGGTTCGCGGCGGCTCCGGGCACCGACGATCTGCTGCCGATGGCAGCGCTCGCCTTCGCCGAGGGGCTGCCGGAGCGCACCTTCGAGGAACTGTCGGTGCTGCTGGGCGCGCATGTGCGCGAGTGGCACCGGTCAACCGAGGGGCTGCCGCCCGAGGAAGACGCCCCCGCGGTACCGCGGCCGGGCATCGGACAGAGCCGGGCGCAGTGGAGCACACGGGCCGTCGGGATCGCCGGGCCCGTGCGCCGTACCGGACAGGGGGACGAGCACTGCCGCAGCGAACGGACGATCGTGTTCGCCTCGCGGCGGGTGCGGGAGCTGGTGATCGGCGAGCTGTACGCGCTCTACGGTTACGCCCTGTGGTACCCGCTGCGGAAGTGGCTCCACCAGCTCTCCGTGGAGTACGGCCCCGACGTCCGCGCCGAGGTGGCCCAGGGCGTGGCGTTGCTGGCCCGGTACGCGCTGCCGGAGGTCGAGGAGAACCTGCTGCGGCCGTGGTCGAACGGGACCAGCAGCCAGCGGCTGACCGCCGCCTTCGTCCTCCAGTTCATGTGCGCGGACGAGCAGCTGGCGCCCCAGGCCCTCAACACCACCCTGAGCTGGGCGAAGTTGGGTGCGGGGCAGTCGCGCGCCATCACGGCGGCGATGGCCTTCGCGGGCGAGGTCGGGTCGCTGTACCGGCTCGAAGCGCTCAACTGGCTGTGGGAGATGACCGGCCGCGGCCAGCGCGTGGCGCTGGCGGCCCGGAGCTCGCTGGTGCTCTTCCTCGCGACGGCCGCGGCCGAGCAAGAGGGCTCCGACCGGGCCGTGTTCTTCCTCCGCTATCTCCGCACCCGGCTGGCGCGGGGCCGTGACCTCAAGGAACGCGCCGCCGCGCTGGAGACGGCCGTCAAGGTGCTCGGAGCCGAGCAGCTGCGGCCGGGCGAGCCGCTGGCGGCGGAGTTGCTGCGGCGCCATCCGCAGACCGCCCCGCAGCTCGGGTCCTTGTGGGTCACCGCGCTGCTCAGTGTGCGCAGGGCGCGGGCCGTTACCGCACTGTGCAAGACCCTGGCCGCACTGAAGGACGACCCTTCGGCCACCGCCTCGGTCCGTGAGCTGGGCGAGGCGATGCGCGCGGCGCTGACCCCGCGCCAGTGGCAGGGCCTGCACAGCGATATGTCGGCGGCGCTGCGCCACCCGGACTTCGCCCTGGCCGGCACCCGGCACCTCGCGCAGGTGCTGCTGGGGTCCATGCAGCAGCGGCCTCACACCCCGGCCAACTCCCTTTCCTTCCAAGGAGGATGACGTACGTGCAGGAGAACTATCCGATCGTGGCCGAGCAGATGCTGGGGACCGTGCAGCGCGGCTGGTGGTCGCGTCGCCGGCAGCGCGACGATGTGCCGGCGCTGCCGCCCGGTGCGGTCTATGTCTTCCGGGTCGGCGGTCAGTACCGCGAGTACCCGGAGGGGATGACCTTCGATCCGTCCCACCCCGATGTGGTGGATGCCTCGTCGGTGAGCCTGGTCGACACCCGGGCCCGGCTGGTCGAGGTGGAGCGGGTCGTCCCCTCGGTGAGCGAGGCGGACACCTTCACGATCCGGGCGTCCTTCACCTGCCAGGTGACCGACGCCGCCACGGTTGCCCGGCAGGGGACCGACGATGTCACCATCCCGCTGCGGACATACCTGGCGGGCGACAGCGAACTGTCCCGGGCGAGCGCGGCCCATCGCATCGAGGAGGTCAACGCGGTCCGCGACCAGGTGACCCGGCGGATGACCGCGTACACCACGATCGTGACGCCGCGGATCGCCGGGATGAGCGTGGAGTTCGTCGGCATCGAGGTGCTGACCCCGGAGGACCTGCGCGCCTGGGAACAGAAGCTGCGGGACGAGCGCCGGGACCAGGAACTCCAGCGGGGCCAGCACGAGTTCGAGTCCGAGGCGGTCCAGCGGCTGGCCGAACTGCTGGCGCAGGGCAGGGAGTATGTGGACGCCCTCGGGGTGGCCCGCGACCGCATCGATGTGGCCGCCATCGCCGAGCGCGCCCACCGCAGGGACGACCAGGACCGGGCGCAGCGTCTCCAGGACACCGCCGACGACAAGGCCCGGGCCCACGAACGCGAGAAGGCGGACCGGGCCCTTCAGGCGGAACTGCTGCGCACGGTGCTGGCGCAGATGGGGAGGTCCGAGCACTACGTGGACTACCAGCAGGTGTTCCAGCAGATGATGGAGCAGGGCAGTGTCCCGTCGAGCGGCCCCGCCGCCCCCGCCGTGGAGGCCGCGCCGCACCGCAAGAACGGCTCCGCGAACGGCTCACCCGCCAAGCTGACCGGCCGGGACGGCAGGGACAGCCACCACATCAAGGACGAGGACGACCTCCTTGACTGACTTCCTCAAGCTGCCGGACGGGTACGAACCGCCCGCGGAGCACCGCGGCCCCACAGGCTTCGACCCCGCCCGCCGGCTGCGCGCACTCACCGGTGTGGACGAGAACCTGCTCGCCTGGGTGTGGTACGAGCGCAGCAAGTACACCGCGCTGGGCGGCGTGGTGCTGGGCACGTCCGTCATCGCCGCCTTCTCGATGTGGAACTTCGCGAACGAGGCGATCGGCGGGACGTCCGTCCTGGCCCTGCTGCCGGCCGTCATCTGGATGCTGTTCGTGCTCAATCTCGACCGCTGGCTGATCGCACCGCAGCCGAACGCCAAACGGCGGGCGGCTCCGATGCTGATGCGGCTCGTGGTCGCCCTGATGCTCGGCACCGTGATCGCCGAGCCGCTGGTGCTGCGGGTCTTCCAGACCGCGGTGGAGGAGCGGATCCGCGACGAGCGGCACGGCGACGTCGACCAGCTGCGGAGCAACCTGCTGCGGTGCAACCCGGACCCCTCGCAGAGCGGCGGGGGCCGGGCCCGCCCCGAGGGCTGCGGGAGCTATCTGCTGTCGTTCGGGGCGACGCCCGGCGGGCAGTCCGCCGAGCTCGAGTCGCTCCGCACGGACGCCGCCGCACTTCAGAAGCGGGTCGACCAGGACACCCGGCGGCTGGAATCCCTGGAGGCGGAGGTCCGGGACGAGTGCCGGCAGCTCATCCGTAACGCCTCCAACGGGCTGCTTCAGCGGACGTCGGAGTGCCTTCGGCTGCGGCAGAAGGCAGCCGACTACCGCGCCACCCACCACACCGCCGAGAACGAGCGGCGGCTGGCGAGGATGAACGAGCGGATCGGGCAGGACGGCAGCAAGCTCACCCGTTCCCGCGGCGCCTTCCTCGCGGCCCGGGACAAGGAGATCTCCGAGCGGGTGGCGCAGGAGCGCGCCAAGCAGCAGGGCATCGGCGTCCTGGAGCGCATGCAGGCCCTGGAGGAGCTGACTCGCGACAACTCCGCCCTGTTCACCGGCGTCTGGCTGGTCCGGATCCTGTTCATCCTCATCGATGTGCTGCCCGTGCTGGTGAAGTTCCTGGCGCACGAGAACAGCTACGACCGGCTGCTGTCGACGCGCAGCAACAGCGCGGTCAAGGTGCACGACGCCGCGGTCCGCACCGCGGAGCGGCAGGCCATGGCGGACCTGGAGATCGCGCAGGAGGCGTGCGAGCAGGACGTCCGGCGCCGCAGGGCCGAGTTCGACGCCGCCCGCCGTGAGCATGTGGCGGCGATGAACATCCGCGTCAGCCAGGCGGTCAACGCCCTGGAGGACGAGCTGCGCCGGCCGTCGTCCGTCTGATCTCTGTCCCTGTCGATGAGCGAGGGGGCGCTCCGGCCGCACGAGGCTGCGGCCGGAGCGCCCCTCGGGAAGGAACCCCGTTGTCCGTTGCGAACAGGGCCGGCGGTCCGCACCGCGACCACGACGCGAACCGGAGCGAGGCCCTGGCCCGGCTGCTGCTGACCGAGACCCGTGAGGAGATGCTCAAGGCGGACCAGAAGGCCGGCTTTCTGCTGTCGTGCCTCGGCGTCGCGGCGACCGCCCTGGTGGGCGCGGTGAGCGCGGGCGCGATCAGACCCTTGCGTTACGGCCCCCTCGCCCAGGCGCTCTTCTGGACGGGCTGCGCGGCGCTGCTTCCGTCGCTGTACCTGTTGGGGCTGGTCCTGCTGCCCCGTGTGGGCCCCGCGGGACGCCGGCGGGCCCACTACTTCGGCGATGTGACGGGCTCCTCGTCCGCCCGATTACTCAGCGCGGTGGTACGGCGCACCGATCCGCTGGAACGGGACCTCAGCCAGTTCACCGCGCTGTCGAAGGTGGTGGCCGCCAAATACCGTGGTATCCGTCGCGGAATGGCCGCCAGCGCCCTGTTCCTCGTGCTGACCGCGCTCGGCGTGCTGCTCGGCTCACTGCGCTGACCGGCTGCCGCCCGCCACAGCTCACCCCGGCAGATGCAGCAGCTGCCCCGGGTAGATGCGGTCCGGGCCCTCGGGGAGTTTGTGATGGTTGAGGTGGTAGAGGGCCTTGGTGCCGCCGGGTGCGTGGAAGCGTTCGGCGATGACGGAGAGGCAGTCGCCGGGGTGGACGAGGTAGGTGCGCACGGCGGCGGGGGTGGCGTGGGGGGCGGGGCGGCTTCTGGTGGAGGGGCCGGAGCTGGGGCTGCTGTCCGTGCCGGGGCCGGCCGTGGCGGTGCCGGTGTTTGCGGGGCGGATGGTCGTGCGCGCGCAGTTGGGCCAGGCGGAGAGGCCTCGGTCGCGGGCGATGCGCTCGCCGATGGCGATCTGTTGCTCGCGGGTGGCGAGGTCGGCGCGCGGGGCGTAGCGCTCGCCGCCGTAGGCGCGCCAGGTGGCGGGGTCGATCTGGAGGCCGCCGTGGTAGCCGTTGCCGGTGTTGATGTGCCAGCGGCCGCTGCTCTCGCAGGCCGCGATGCGGTCCCAGTCGGGCACCGGGTGTCCGGCGGGGGCGGCCACCGCGTGGGGCGGGCCGGTGAGGCCGAGGACGCTCAGCAGGACCAGCAGCACGGGCAGGATCGTTTCGGCGGACCGTTTGGCGAGGGGCGACGGCATGACGGCAAATCCTCCGCTGTGCTCCGGCAACGCCGTGGCGGAGTGCTCGCCACGACCGGTGGGCAGGCACCAAGTAACCCGGCCCTATGGTTCTCGCCGCGTCCGGAAAGCGCGACATGCGGGTGTTTCACCCCGGTGGACTATTGCCCGTGCCGTCGCCCGTGGCCGCCGATGTCAAGGCCTTCTTCAGGCCAGCGGCAAGGAATGCCTTGCGGCCACGAGCCGTTTGTGCGGTGGGAACGGGCAATTACGTGCCCGAATAGGCGAAGGAAGGGGTGAGCGGAAGGGGTTCGGGGGTGGCAACGGCGAACTCATAAGCCGGCGAGAAGGTGAAGTTCTTTACCGATACCGGGACTTCCAGACCGTACGGGCCGGGGACGGATACCGTGCCCTGGTCGGTGGGGAAGCCGGCCTCGATACGTTCGGGGGCGATGGACAGTCCGCCGCCGACGGCCTGCATGGCGGCGTCCTTGCGGACCCAGAAGCGAGTGATCAGGCGTTCCCGTTCGGCCGCCGGGCAGTTGGCGGCAAGGCGCGATTCCCGCGCGGTCAGCACCTCGTACGGGGTGTGCGGCGGTGACGTCTCACCGCGGACGGACTCCACCGAGAACCCCATCTGACGGGCGTCCTCCCCGCACGCCACGACCAGCAGGCCGCGGGTGCCGTACAGCTCCCAGTGGGTGGCGGCGGCCATCGCGGCGCTCACCCGGCCGGGGAGCCGGGCCAGCAGCCAGCTGCGGGAGGCACCGTCGAGGGTGGCACGGGAGTGGCCGTTCAGGCCCAGACAGTGGTCCGGGGACAGCGCACTTGCGGAGGTGCCGGCCGAGGAGGACGGTGCGGTGGGGACGGCTCCTACGGGGACGACGTAGACCGGGACGGAGGTGGCTGCCCATTCCGGGTGGTCCTGCGGGTGCGGCTGGATGTGCGAAGGTGCTGCTGCGAGCGGTGCCAGGCGGGCCTGGGCGGGGTGTTGCGGGTGGTCAGGAACGTCCTGGTCAAGGGGTTCCGGACAGAGTTCGAGAAGAGCGGCGTTCGTTTCCACGTACTTTCCGTCCTCCACAGTTGAGCGGTGCCAAGGCCGCACTCGGTGAGTGACAGGCCGACAAACAGGTGGTGGCTCCCCCTTTTTCGCCTACATCGATCGATACAGACAGCCCAAGGTTTGCAGATCCTCCGGATCCTTCGAGTCATCCCTCCTGCTGATGTACGGCTACATACTTCGATGTACGGGAGACCCACCCAAATTCGGGCGCCAGGGCCAAGAAAACGGGCAACTCGCCCCAGTACTGTCCTCGTGTGTGGTTACGTCTTTTCACAAGTACGAACGCGCGCCGCCGCCCCATACCGCTCCGCGACCTCAGATTGGCAGTGGTTTTCTTCGCCGCCTGTCTGATTCTGTATGTCCTGGGCGGCCCCCGGGTCATGGGAGGCGATATCCCCGCCTGGCAGGCGGTCCTGCCGGTGCTTGTGCTGTGTGCCGCGACCGCCTTCCGCAGCGCCCTGCCCCCGCTCGCGGTCGCCGTCGGCACCGTGACCGTGACCATGGAGATGACCTCCAGCGGCGGCCTGGGGCCCGTACTGATCTATACCGACCTGCTGTACGCGGCCGCGCTGTACGGGGCCACCTGGCTCTGCCGGCTGCTCCAGTTCGGGACGGTCGCCGTCACCCTCGCCACCACCGGTTTCCTGATCGCCATCAGCGACCGCTCGGAGGGCGTGACCACCGGCGTCATCGTCGCCATGCTCCTCATCTCCCCTGTATGGACAGGGGTGTTGATAAGGAACCACAAGGAGCGCGCGGACGCCGAGCGGGAGCGGGCGGCGCAGATCAACCGGCTGGCGGAGCTGGACCGCAAGACCGTGTTACAGACCGAGCGCACCCGTATGGCGCGTGAACTGCACGACCTGGTGGCCAACCACCTCAGCGCGATCGCCATCCATTCCAGCGCCGTGCTGTCGCTGAGCGAGGCGAAACGGGAGGGAGCGGGGCAGGGGGAGAAGGACACCGCGGCCGAAGAGGACCCGGTGCTGCGGGCGTTGGCGGTCATCCGTGAGAACAGTGTGCAGGGGCTGGCCGAAATGCGCCGGATGGTGGTCCTGTTGCGGTCCGACCGGGGCGTCGACGACGACTGGGACCGTCCGCAGCTCAACGCCCTGGGCGCACTGGTCGAACAGGCCCGCCCGGCCGCCGACGCCGCCGCCCTGACCCTGCACACCGAGTTCCCCGAGAGCTTCCCCGAGGTGTCGTCGGTGATCGAGGTGACGGCGTACCGCATCGTGCAGGAGGCGCTGACCAATGTCCTCAAGCACGCCGCGGCGGGGCGGGTGCGGATCCGCTGCGAGGCCGGCGCCGAGCAGCTGACCATCTCGGTCGACAGCCCGCTGGCCCGCGCCGACGGCCGGGCCCGGCAGCGCCCCGTGGCGCAGCTGACCACCGGTGCCGGCGCCGGGCTCACCGGGATGTCCGAACGGGCCGCCCTGGTCGGCGGCATCTTCGACGCGGGACCCGACCGCACCGCCCCCGGGCGCTGGCGGGTAAGGGCGGTGCTCCCGCTGACCCAGAACGCATAGGACGCAGAACTCCCGGCGCCGGCACGGCCCCGGGTTCCAGGACGGGGGCGGTGATGACGAGAGGTGGAGCAGCCAGTGAGGCAGCCGGTGGAGGAGACAGTGAGGTACGAGGCGGCGACAGAGCCTGCGGCGGAACCGGTCGGGACGTTGCCGGGCATCCGGGTACTGGTGGCCGACGACCAGGCCGCCGTACGGTCCGGACTGGTCCTGGTACTCCAGACCGACCCGGGCATCACCGTCGTCGGCGAGGCCGGTGACGGGGAGGCGGCGGTCCGGATGGCCGCCGAACTGCGGCCCGACGTCGTACTGATGGACGTCCAGATGCCGCAGCTCAACGGGGTCGCGGCGACCCGCCGGATCGTCGAGCGCCAGCTCGCCGAGGTCCTGGTGCTGACCACCTTCGACCTCAACGAGTACATCTTCGGCGCCTTACGGGCCGGGGCCGGCGGCTTCATCCTCAAGAACGCCGAGCCGGCCGTGCTGGTCAGCGCGGTACGCGAGGTGGCACACGGCGACGGCTTCCTCACCCCGGCGATCGCCCGCCGCCTGATCACCGAGTTCGCCGGCCGCCCACCGTCGGTATGCCCCGAACTGCCGGACGGCGCGGCGCAGGCCCTGGACACCCTCACCAAACGGGAGTTGGAGGTCCTCGCCTGCATCGCCCGCGGCCTGCCCAACAGCGCCATCGCGGAGACCCTCAACCTCGCGGAGGGCACCGTGAAGACCCACACCAGCCGCATCCTGTCGAAACTGAACCTACGCAGCCGGGTACAGGCGGCGATCTTGGCACAGCAGCATGGGATCGCGTTGGGGGGATGAGGGGCGGGCGGATGCGGGCCCGGGTGCCCCTCACCACATGACGTAATGCCTCGCCATGACGGCCCGGACCCGTCCCGGCCTGCCTATCCGGCCCGCATATCCGGCCAGGATGCCCGGCCGGGACGGGGTCTACGGTCGCAGTCAGAGGGGCCTGACGGCGTTGTCCGGCGTGCGCAACCACACGCGCTGTTCCGCCGCCGACACGGTCAACCCGAAATCGGTCACACCCGGATCGTCGAGGCTCTGGAACTCGGTGTGCACCTTTTCGACCCCGGCCCAGAGCTCTCGTGGGCCGAACTCCGTCACCGACTCCGCTCCTTCGTGCTCGCCCGGGTCCGCACAGTCCTCCTTCATCGTTGGGTCGCTCCTACCCACGGCCGATCGCAGCCATGGTGAGGTGCGCGGCAGTTGGCCTGCCCGCGCCCCGAGGCGCCGCGGCAGGCGCGCAGCGCCGGCGTGCCGGTTGACGTCGTCTGGCCAAGCGGAGCCCAGCGCGGGCGTGACTCCCTCGCATCGGACGGGGGCTGTCAACGGTCACCTGCGCCCGGGCCCCCGGCCCCATCTCTACGCCGACCGCTCGCCGTCGGTAGCGCCCGGGGGCTGCCATGAAGGCGTCGGAGTCGGCTCCCGCGCACGATCGGCCCGGATCCGCTCAGCGAGGCCGCGCAGAAACGCCGCCTGCTCGTCCTCGGTCAGCTCATCCACCCACGCGGTACGGGCCTCGCACTCCGCACGCATCTGCTCAAGCAGCCGGTACAGCTCCCGCCGACCCACATACCGCCCCCAGGTCTCCTCCGCCCAGAAGCGCAGCCGCGACCACACGCCCAGGCACCGTGCCCGGCTCATCCGAACGCCTCCGCCGGAAGCCGTGGGCCGCCGCCCTCACCGGGGCCATGGTCGTGGCCCGCAGCGATGCCGTCCGCATCGCAACCTTCGTCGTCCGGCGCGGGCAGGCGCGCGCCTCTGCTCTCCGCCACCCGGAGCACATCGGCCAGGCTCCCGGTCAATTCGACGGCGAGCAGGTGTAGTTCGCCGGGCGTCCACGTCCGGGCAGCGAGGACGCGGCGCGCTTCCTCGACGAGTCCGGTGGCAGAGTCGAGCAGCACCGTCTCCATGTCATCGGCCAGACGGGACACGAAGCCCGTCCCGTCGCCCGCCAGGAAGCACGGCTTTCCCTCCGGGCTCAACCAGGGCAGGAGCCGCGCGGTGTCCGTGGGACTCATCAGCCCGCCACCTCCACACCGTGAATCCAGCGCGGCCCGACATCGATCCCGTGCACGGCGAGCCACAGCGTCTGCCGCCGTCGGTACTGCAACCGCCGTTCCTGCCGTTCCACCGACGTGAGGACGTACGGCCGGATCAGCGCCGCGTCCTCGCCCCGCAGCAGCCCCGCCCGCCCGCCGGGCACCCGCGGAAACACGGGCGTCGTTGGCCCCTCGCACCTCACGGCGGGCCACGAGCCGACGGACCTGTGACGCCCTCGCGCGGGCAGTAACAACCGCAACAGCGGTTCGAAGAACCTGGCGGCAGGCTTCGCCATATCGTCAACCTCCCAGGGATTGGTGGCCACGCCCCGGGCGTACGTCATACCGGCAACGTCGCGGGGGTCCGTGCGTCTCTCACCTCACACACTTCCGCGCCTTGTGGAGCGTTCCTACTGCGTTCCGCGACCGTTAGGCACGGAGCAGACCTACCGCGTGAAGCGTGCCTAACGTCCCTGGGGGTACCCGTGAACGAAGCACTACGCCGCGCCATGCTTCGGGCGCACTTGACCGACCGGCAATTAGCTGAGAAGTGCGGCGTCGACATCAAGACCGTGAGCCGATGGATCACCGAAACCGGACGGGTTCCCCATGCCCGTCACCGGTGGGCCGTCTGCGAAGCGCTCGGAGAGGACGAAGCGGTGTTGTGGCCAGCAGCCGCAAAGAAAGCGATAAAGGTGGGTCCGGACCGTGAGGTCGTTTCGGTCTACCCTTACCGGTCCGGTTGCCCGGCCTCCCTGTGGCGATCGTTGATCACCAACGCGGAGCGGGAGATGACCTTCGCGGGTTACACCAACTACTTCCTGTGGCTCGAACAAGCCAGGTTCGGTGCAGCACTACAGCGGAAAGCCGCCCGAGGGTGCCGAGTTCGATTTCTGCTCGGAGAGCCTGACAGCGACCTCACGCGGTCGCGCGAGCAAGAAGAAGACGTCGCACTCACTTTGTCCACGCGTATCCGGGTAACACTCGCCGAACTGGAGAAGATCAGAAGCCAGCCGGGCATCGACGCCAGGTTCAGCGGCGGGCACGCGTACCTTTCCGTGTTCCGCTTCGATGACAACATGATCGTTACGCCGTTGCTGACACACAGCGTTGGGCACGATGCTCCCACGCTGCACCTGCGTCGTCTCCAGGACAACGGCATGTTTGATCGCTTCGCCACGCACGTAGAAGAGCTGTGGAACAGGGGAACTCCGGTGGGGAAAGGTGGCGGCAATGGGTAGGCGCGACTACGAGGACGATCCGCACGCGCCCGCAGCGAACAGCTTGGTTCCGGCTGCATCCGCGATCGTTGTCGACAACTTCGGGCGCGTCCTCCTTCAGCGCCGGCGCGACAATGACATGTGGGCACTTCCGGGTGGCGCCATGCACATTGGCGAGTCACTGCCGGAATGTGCCATCCGGGAGACACACGAAGAAACCGGGTTCAAGGTCGAGATCGTGGGCATCGTCGGCACCTACACCAACCCCCGACATGTCTTCGCCTACGACGATGGTGAAGTACGGCAGGAATTCTCCATCTGCTTCCTGGCTCGCCCCGTGACGGGGCAGTTGGCAGTGTCCGAGGAATCCACGGATGTTCGGTGGTTCGAGCCCGAAGAGATTGATGCGCTCCCCATGGTCCCCAGTATCCGAAAACGCCTGAATGACTGGCGCACCGGCCAAATGCCCGCCGCCCGGTAGTCGACACGCAGTCGAGACCCACGTGCCCGGCCCTCACCACGCGGGCGGGGCCGTGGGGTTGGCGGCTACGCGTTCCTGAGGATGTCCACCAGCTCCGCGAGGCTCCCCACCCTCCAGTCCGCGGCGCGCGCTTCGTCGCTGCCTGCCCACAGATGCCCGAGCGGGCCCCGGCGCAGATGCGCCGCCCGAAGTCCCGCAGCACACGCGGGCAGGACGTCGTTTTGCGGGTGATCGCCCACGTACAGCACCCGGCGAGCCTCGACGCCGGCCAGGTCGACTGCTTCGGCTGGGGCGGGGGTGGAGCCGCTTGCTCAACGCTCGCGGCTCCAACGCGCGCCCAGTGCCGGAGCTCAGTCGTCTCCGAGCAGCCCCCGCGCGATCGCATCGTTCTGCCGGAAGTAGACGGCGTTGGTCGCCGGGCGGGGGAACTGGGCCGGGCCCGCGATGATTCGGTCGGGGTGGGTGGTGCCGTGCGCGTCGACCGGGTGCAGGGCCGCGCCGGAGAGACGCAGCATGCCGCTTGCTGCGCCGTCCTCGCCGTGCTCCTCGGCCAGTTCGCCGCGGGACAGCAGCGCGCGCAGCAGCGGGTCGGTGATCCGGTCGGGTGTGGGCGCGGCCAGCCGGGCGTCGAGCAGGACGGTTGCCTCGTGGATGACGCCGGGGAGGGCGGGGCTGGTCGCGCGGTACACCGCTCGGCCGCCGGCGACCGTGGTCTCCACCCGCATCCCGGGGCCGACGAACGTCACCACGCCCGCCTCGGCCAGTGCCAGCAGTTGGGCGGTGCGCAGGGGCGGCGGGCCGGAGCTGAGGTGGGTGCCGATCGCGAAGTGGGCCAGCGCCTCGGTGACCTGGTCGGCGGCGAGGTCACCGGAGCGCCACAGCTCCTCGATGACCGCGCCGGTCCGCTGGAGTCCGTCGACCAGGGCGGTCGCGACGCCGCGCGCGGGTCCCGTACGGCGGTGCAGGACCTCGGCGAGATGGGCGCGCAGCTGCCGTTGGAGGTCGTCGGTGTCGTCGAACCGCAGGCCGGTCAGCGGGTCCGCCAGTCGGTCCAGGTCGAGCCGGTCGGCGGGGTCGGGGACCGCCTCGCGGGCGAGTTTGGCCAGCCGCTCGGGGTCGGTGTGCAGCAGGGCGTACTGGGCGTCGAAGTCCTGCCAGGTCGTGCGGGCACAGGCGGGCTGCTCGGTGAAGAGGGCGTGGTAGTGGCACCAGCCCAGTTCGGCCAGCACGAGCGGCCAGATGTCGCGGGCGAACGAGGCGCCGGGGCGGGCGAGTTGGGCGCGACAGGCGTTGAGGGTGGCGAAGCGCGGGGCGGTTGGCGGCGCCGCGGGGGTGGAGGGTGCGGGGTGTGCCGGTTTCGGCGGCAGGGGTATGCCGCGGCGGGAGCCTGCGTAGAGCCGGGGTTCGCGGCCGGACGGCAGATAGCGCAGCGGGCCGCCGGGGGCGGTGCGGACGAAGCGGCCGCCGCGGCCCTCGGTCAGCAGCGCCAGACAGTCGATGAAGACCAGGCCCAGACCGCGGACGAGGACCGGTGCGCCGGGTGGGACGGCCGCCAGTGCGTCCGGGTCCGCGGGGCCGGGGCCGATCCGGGTCAGGCCGGGCGGCGCGGGGTCGGGGCGGGTCTCCAGGTGGCCCTGGGCGAGCACCACCCGGTCGGCCAGGAACGGGGGTTCGCCGGAGTCGAGGATCACCTGCTGGCGGGAGGGCGGAGAGCCACTGCCTGGTATCGGCCCGTCCACGGCCGCCCGCGGCCCGTCCACGGTCACCCGGCGCAGGTCCACCGCCCGTGCGCGGTGGACGTGGAGCCGGACCGAGGCGGGGCGGGCGTCGGTGACGGTCTCGAAGAAGTGGCGCAGATAGCGGCCCTGGTCGCGGCGGGCGGCGTAGGCACCGTCGTGCAGGGGGGAGTCGAGCCAGTCGGCGGTGGTGGGGCCGGGGCGCGGCGGGCCGGCGCAGTCCACACTCTCGTCGGGGTACACGGTGACCTGCTCGGCGGCGGAGTTCATCCACAGCAGGCCGGGCTGGTCGGTGCGCCAGGTGCGGCCGGCGCCCGGCGGACAGGGGTCGACGATGTGCAGATCCAGGGGGCGGTCGCCGTACAGGGCGGGGACGTTGGCGAGGATCCGCTCGACGATCGAGGCGCCGCGCGGACCGCAGCCGATGACGCAGAGGGAGCGGGCCGGTCCCGCGTGCCGGTTCAACTGGCCTCCGTCCGTTGGCCGGTGGCCGTTCGAGACGTGCACGACGACCGTGGAACTCAGGTGAGGAACACAGGGGCCCGGTGGCCCGCACCGTAGTGCGGGACCACCGGGCGCCGTGTCAGCAACCGCCGCTGATGGTGGAGCCGAGCGCCTGGGCGTCACGCTCGCCCGGCACCTCCAGGCCCTGAAGGTCCATGATGGTCATTTACGACACCTCCCTTCCGCGGATCGGTGGACGTGTGTACGGTGAACAGACGGTGTGGTGGAGACCGAACACCACTGGGTCAGCAGCTCATGCTGAAGCTGGAGCCAAGCGCCTGGGCATTACGCTCGCCCGGCACCTCCAGACCCTGAAGGTCCAAGATGGTCATCTACGACACCTCCGTTCGAAGATGCGTTGCGGATGATCACGTACCAGGTGCCGTTGCGGGACACCTGGAGCCGGTGGGCCGTGCACGACCGTGCACGGTCCGCCCGGCGTCGCGTCAGCAGCCGCCGCTGACGGTGGAGCCGAGCGCCTGGGCGTCACGCTCGCCCGGCACCTCCAGGCCCTGAAGGTCCATGATGGTCATCTACGACACCTCCCTTCCGATGCGTCGTGGCGGATGATCACGGTGGTGACGTGCCAGGTGCCGTTGCGGGGCACCTGGAGCCGGTGGGCCGTGCACGACCGTGCACGGTCCGCCCGGCGTCGCGTCAGCAGCCGCCGCTGACGGTGGAGCCGAGCGCCTGAGCGTCACGCTCGCCCGGCACCTCCAGGCCCTGAAGGTCCATGATGGTCATTTACGACACCTCCCTTCCGCGGTGCGCAGTGCCCGCTGCCCCGGACGGGGCGGTGGGGGTGACGGCGCGCGGGGCGCCGTCGCCGCGTCCCGGTGCGGCCGGGTAACCGGCCGCCGCGGAGCGCGAGTCGGTGAGGAACGGGAGCAGCGGGGTGCCCCGTTCAGTGGCGGAGAGCGCCAGCAGGACGCCGGCGCCGCCGCCGGCCAGGTCCATGGAGATCCGGGCGCGGCCGTCGCAGGGGAAGACCGTCGCTCCGTTCCACGTCATGGCGTGCTGGCCGAGGTTGGTCAGATGCCGGCGCAGATAGCGCTCGGTGTCGGCGGGCTCCAGGGGCGGCCCGCCCGGCCGCTCCGTCGCGTCCCGGGGTACGGGCACCCGGTCGCGGAGCAGCGCCAGGGTGGCGAGCAGGCCGGCGCGGCCGCCCAGCAGTCCGGACTCGATCACGAAGTCGGCGGCGCAGGCGCGCAGCAGGGCTGGCAGTGCCTCGCGGATCCGGTCGTCGTCCCGGTGGTCCAGCAGCTCGGCCGCCACCAGGGCGATTCCGGCGCTGCCGTTGTCCAGGTAGGGCAGGAGCCGGAACCCCTCGTCCACGTGGAGGGTGCCCTGCGGGCCCGGGGAGCAGCGGTCGAGGTCGCGGTGGACGGCGCGTACCGCCTCGTCCAGCAACCCGGGGTCCCCGGTGGCCTGGTGGGCGCGCAGGAGGAAGAGCGCGGCGCCCGACCAGCCGTACATCAGCCCGGCGGCGTCCTTGGAGCCGCGCCGGCGGCGGCGTTCGACGGGTTCGGTGCGGGCCGCGGTCAGCCGTTCGGTGACCCGGCCGGCGAGGCCGAGGGCCTGTTGCCGCAGGGCGTCGCTGTCCAGCGCGTCGGCGAAGTGCAGCAGGTTGAGGCCGACGCCCGACAGGCCGCGGTAGAGGCTGGGGCAGTGGCGTACGGAGAGGCGGTCCGCGGCCCGGTCGAGGGCGCGCCAGGCGGCCTCCTCGTCGCCCAACTCCCGTAGGACATAGGCGATTCCGTGCAGTCCGTCATAGAAACCGATCCGCTCGGCGGGGACCCGGTCGACGGCGGCGCGCAGCCAGACGGCGCCCTCCTCGTCGCGTTCCCCGAGGGCGGTGTGCCGGGCCCACAGGACGCCGGCCGCGCCGTGGCCGAAGCCCGCGCCGCCCTCGACGAACTGCTCGAAGTCGCCGGGGTAGAGGCGGTCGGTGCGGTGCGGGGTGGCGCTGTCGCGCAGCCCGCGGCCGAGGGAGACGAGCACCTCGTCGGGTGGGAACGTGCCTGGTAACGAGGCGAGTGGGGAGGTCGTGTTGTCGTTGGGGGCCAGCTGCGGGGCCAGCCGGGACACCAGGGAGTCCGGCAGTGCGAACCGTTCGGCCGCGGTGGCCAGCAGTGCGGGGGCCTTGTCCGGGGCGAGGCCGCCGAGCGCGGCCAGCGGCAGGAAGAGCCAGAGTCCGATCGCGGCGAGCGCATAGTGGTCGCCGTCCGCGCCGGTCGCATCGCCGCGGTGGAAGCCGGGGGCGCCCAGGCTGCTCGGGGTGGCCCGGTCCAGCTCGTCGGCGACCTCGAAGTCGATCAGGACGGGTTCGTCACCGGGCTTGATGATCAGGTTGCCCGGGTGCAGATCGCCGATCCGGATGCCGCGGCCGTGCACGGTGGCGACCAGCGCCTCGATCCTGCCGAACAGGGCCAGTGCGCGGTCCCGGTACTGCGCCACGGCCTGTTCGTCGGGGTCGGGCACGGTCAGCGGGTGGTGGGCGGCGAGCCAGGTCTGGAAGTCCTGGCCCGCGATGTCCTTCAGGACCAGGAAGAGGTGGTCGCGTACCTGGAGGGTGCCGAAGGTGCGCGGGATCCCGGGGAGGCCGGCCAGCCGCTCCAGCATCCGGTGCTCGTGGGCGAGCCGGCTGACCGCGTCGCGGCCGACGCCGTCCGTCCCGGAGTAGGGCCGGCCCTCCTTGAGGACGACGCTGCGCTCGCCCGCGCCAAGTGCGCCGGCGCCGACCGGGGTGGCGCGGTAGACGCCACCGCCGTTGGAGAACTGGAGCGCGCCGGTGATCCGGTAGGGGAAGTCGTCCAGGGCCTGCCGGGCGGCCAGCGAGTCCTTGAGGACGTCCGGCACCTCGACCCAGTCGGGGGTGTGGAAGACCGGGGTGCGGCGGTCCGGCTCCGGGGTGCCGTCGGGGCGGTGGAAGGCGGTGACCAGCTCGCCGTCCGCGTCCTCCATGTAGTGGGTGCGGAAGCCGCCGTAGCGTACGTAGAGCGGGCCCTGCCGGAAGCGGAGGTCGGTGAGGACGTACGGGCCGGGGCGGCCGCCGATGAGCGCGTCGAGTCCTTCGAGGGTGCGGGCCAGTTCGGCCTCGTCCACGGGGTAGACGGTCAGCAGCTTGCCTGCCGAGGAGCGCTGGGCGTACTTACGGCTCAGGGCGCGCAGGACGTTGGCGCTCTTGAGGTACTTGAAGGCGATGCCGTGCCGGGTGCAGTAGGCGGCGACGTCGGCGAGGGTGCGGCGGGCGTCGTCGGGGGCCGCGCTGACGTGGATCTTCCAGCCCTGGTCGGGGAGTTGGTCCTCGGCAGGGCGGCAGAAGGTCCAGGCCTCGTTGTCGTCGCGGGTCCAGCCGTCGGGCAGCGGCGGGGCGGGGAAGCGGGTGGCCTCCAGGTCCCAGTTGCCGGGCCAGTCGAAGAAGGTGCGGTCGGCCAGGGCGAAGCTCTCGGCGCCGTCTCTCATGCGGCACCCCGGGCGGGAGCGGGGGCGGCGGCCTCGGCACCGTCGGGCAGTGCGGCGCTGCGCACGGTCGCGGCGGCGTCGTCGAGGTAGGCGGCGAGCGCGGTGCGTCGGGTGGTCGCCAGGTGCTCGGCGAGGACGGCGCGGGCCTGCGTCTTGTCGTCCTCGGAGACGAAGTCGGCGAGCCCGACGGCCAGTACGCGGTTGTCCTCGCTGGGCTTGAGCGAGGCGTAGTGCTCGTCGCGGAGCAGGCCCCACACGATCGCGTCGTGGTACTCACCGTCGAGGTAACAGTGGTCCCGCAGGATGCCCTCGACCACGAACGGGGTCTTGGTCATCAGCCGGATGATGCCCTTGTTGTAGCCGGCGGTGGTGACCTGCACGCGGTGCGCGTCGAGCTGGTGGAAGAGGTAGTCGACGAGCAGGACGACGGCCTCCGCGCCGTAGCCGCGGCGCCACAGCTCGGGGGAGCCGATCGCACCGCCGACGGTGAAACCGCCGATCCGGCCGGAGCGCTGATAGCTGACGGTGCCGATGCGGTCGCCGTCCTTGGTGCGGATCACCAGGTTGTGGACCCGGCCCGAGCGGTTGGCCTGCTCGATCTCGGCAGCGCCCACCGGCTCCCAGTCACCGCTGAGTACGGCGGCCGGCGAGCCGGGCCGCAGCCAGGAGGCGATCGCCGCCCAGTCGTCGTCGCCGGGCCATTCCAAGGTCACCAGTCGTCCTTGCACGGTCGTTTACCTCCTCAACGGGTGTAGTGGGTGGGGCGCATGGGGTCCTGTGCGCTGGGTGCGGCGTAGCGCTTGAGGACGAGTACGGCGTTGTGGCCGCCGAATCCGAAGGAATTGCTCAGCACGACATCGCCGTCCCAGTCGCGGGGGCCCTTGACGACCAGGTCGAGGTCTTCCTCCTCGGGGTGGTCGCAGTTGCGGATCGGTGGGATCTTGCGGTCCTTCAGGGAGAGCACCGCGGCGGCGGCCTCGGCGGCTCCGGAGGCGCCGAGCATGTGCCCGGTCATGCTCTTGACGGCGGTGACCGGCGTACGGCTCAGCTGGTCGGGTCCCAGCACCTCGCGCAGGGCCGCGGCCTCGATGCGGTCGTTGAGGACCGTGCCGGTGCCGTGTGCGCTGATCTGTCCGACGTCCTCGGGGGTGAGCTCCGCGTCGGCGAGTGCGCCGCGCATCGCGCGGACGGCTCCGGCGCCGGTCGGGTCGGGAGCGGTGGCGTGGTGGGCGTCGGTGGTCGCGGCGTAACCGGCCACCTCGGCAAGGATCTCGGCGCCCCGGCGCTCGGCGTGGCCGGCTTCCTCCAGCGTCAGGACGGTGGCGCCGACGGCCATGACGAAGCCGTCGCGGTCCCGGTCGAAGGGCCGGCTGGCGCCTTCGGGGTCGTCGTTGCGGCGGGAGAGGGCCTGGGCGTTGGCGGTGCCGGCCAGGTCGACGGCGGTGAGCGCATCGTCCGCGCCGCCGGCCAGGGCGATGTCGGCGCGGCCGTGCCGGATCAGCTCGGCCGCCTCCCCGATGGCCACCGCACCGGTCGCGCAGGCCGCGGAGACCGCGCAAGTGGGGCCGCTGATGCCGTACTTGATGGACAGCAGGCTGGCCGGGTGGTCGATGGCGGTGAGGACCGAGTGGTACGGGGAGACCCGCCGCGAGCCCTGCTCCCGCAGCACGTCGTACTGCTGCTGGATCGAGTTGGCGGCGCCGTAGCCGGAGCCGATGACCGCGGCGAAGCGGTGCGGGTCGACACCGGCCGGCGATTCGAGGCCGGCGGCCCGCATCGCCTGCGCCGCGGCGACCACCGCGTACCGGGTGAAGCTGTCGCTGCGCCGGGCTTCCTGCGGGGTGAGGTAGCCGGTGGTGTCGAAGTCGGTGACATCTCCGCCGATCCGGACGGGGAGGCCGGAGGTGTCGAACCGGGTAAGGGTACGGATACCACTACGGCCGGCGAGAAGAGCGGCCCAGAAGTCCGCGGTGGTGTTTCCCAGCGGGGACACCACGCCGCAGCCGGTGACGACAACGCGTCGCCGATCCGTGCGCAACTCCATGAAACCCGCCTCCTGATTTTCAGCCCCGTTGTCACGCTCGGGGCGTCCTCATGACCAGAAACATGACAGCTGAGTCATTGGCTTGTCAACAGATCCCCGAAGAGTCAGTCAGTCGAGGATCCGCCAGCCACCCCACCCCCAAGCCCCGTACCAGCGAAAACGCTCTCAGACTCATGACCAAGAGAGTCACGAAAATTGACTACGCGGGCCCGGTCGCCGCGGTCGAGGGCGGCGCGACGGCGCCCGGACGCCGCACCGGCGGGAGCGGAGGACCCCCAGGTAGGGGCCCGGAGTACATAGAAAGTGACAGACCGTGCGGCGGAAAGTGCCTACCTGCGGATGATCCGAATGCCCCGGTTCGACGGGACGCTGGTCGGTACAACCAGCCCCGCACCCTCGTGCGGGGCACCTTCACAAGGGACGAGGGAGTTCATGAAGGGTATTGCAGTAGGCATTGTTCTGGCGATCATCGGACTGATCCTGTGGCTGACCACAAAGGAAGTGGAGACGTCGGTCGTCTCGCTTCACAAGGCCGGTCTGGTGCTGGCGATCGTCGGCGGCGCGGAGGCGTTGTTCGCGCTCCTGAGCCTGGGAAAGAAGGCGAATAAATAGGCGCGCATCGGTCGCAATAGCGGCATTTGCGGCGCCGCTGCGCTTTTGGCCCGGCGGCCGTCAGCCGCGCTTTTCCAGGAGGTCCGCCAGCCGTTCCCGGGCCCGCTCGGCGTGCCGGTACGCCTGGGCCCGCCGGAACAGCTCCGCGGAATACCGGAAGTGTCCGGCCGCCCTTTCCCGGTCCCCCGCCCGCTCCCCCGCCGCCGCGATCTCCCAGAGCGCGGCGGCCTTCTCATGACTGCGCCCGGTATCCGGCAGCCCGGCCAGTTCCTCGCCCAGCGCCCGCAGCCGGTCGGTGTCCCCGGCCGCCGCCGCGCAGACCGCGTCCGCGGTCGTCAGCCACAACGGGAACTCCGGCTCCTGGGCCACCGACGCCACGACCAGACCGCGCTCGACGATGGTGCGGGCCGCCGCCGCCTCGCCGCGCTCCAGCAGCAGCAGGGCGTAACGGCCGTTGATCTTCTCCCAGAGCGGGAAGCCGGCGGCCGGAGTGACCCGGCGCGCACAGGCGCCCAGCAGCTCGGCGGCGCGCACCACCTCGCCCCGGTCGCGCAGTTCGAGCGCCCGGTGCAGATCGATGGTGGCCCGCGGACCGGAGAACGCCCCGTCGGCCGAGGGCCGGCCGTGGTCGGTATCGGGCGCCCAGTCCGGGCAGCCGCTCCAATAGGCGCAGCGGGTGAGTACGTCGAGGACGAGCAGCGAGTGGAATCCGCTGCCGGGCCGCCGGTCGGCGCATTCGAGGAAGCCGGTGAGCGCATAACGCAGACCGTCCTGGACCCGGCCGGCCGACTCCAGCAGGTCGGCGAGCGCGATCAGCGCACGCAGCCGGGCCTCGGCGTACGGCGCGGGGGCGAGCGCGTCCAGCATCCGCAGCAGGACCTCGGCACCCTCGTCGGCGCGGCCGAGCGTGCCCAGTATTTCGGCAATGGCGAGCTGTGCCTCGGTAAATACGTCGTCCTGCCGTCCGGCCGGATCAATCTCGGCCAGTGCCTGGAATTCCGACAGCGCGCCCTCGGCGTCGCCGCCCTCCCATTGCCGGCGGGCCGCCACCAATCGTCCGACCAGGTCGAGCCGGCGGACCCGGCCAGCGGTTTCGACCGGTTCGGCGCCTCTGGATATTTCGTCCACGCCGACCCCGAGGCGTTCCGCGAGGATCTTGAGTGCCCGGCCGCTGGGAATGCGCTTCCCGCGTTCGACGAGCGAGATGTAGCTGGACGACATTTCGGACCCGGCAAGGTCGTGCTGTGTCATTCCCGCGCTGACCCGAAGCTCTTTGATTCGCCGCCCGGTGTCCGCCAGCTCAGGCATTCGACAAACCCTCCGGATTTGGACCAGTGGATGACTTCGGCCGGCTGCATCAAATCGGCGAGTCACAATGAGTGCTCGGCACTTTACCAAGCAGTCAAGAAGAAGTCGACCAATACTTGGATTCCTTCATCGTTCTTCACCAGCCGTACCGAGATCATTTCGTCGAGTACGCCCGGACCGAAAAACCGGCTGACGCGTACACCGAACTGTGTGCCCCGGCACCGCGGGTCAACCTTTCGATGTACTACCCCACGGCGATGTCCTGGACCGCCATGACGTGGTCCGATGAGGTCAGCAACACCCCACCACTGCCGGACCCTGCGGAGGCACCACCGATGACGCAGTCCCCACGCCCCGATCTGCACAAGGATGTGGCGCCCCCGCCCGCCGGCTCGGCGCGCTCGGTGCTGGCCTCGGACGCCGAGCGCGAGGACATGGTCGAGCGGCTCAGGGAAGCCACCGCGGAAGGCCGGTTAACCCTGGAAGAGCTGGCCGAGCGGTCCGAGGCGGCCTATCTGGCCCGTACCCGCGAGGAGTTGAGCTCGGTCGGCGAGGACCTGCCGCATGTCACGCCCCCCGAGTCCGCCCGCACCGCGACCGGCCAGCGCAGCTTCCGCGCCGCCTTCGGCGACCTCACCCACCACAACCCCTCCCTGGAACACGGCATCGAGGCCACCGCGCTCTTCGGGGACCTGACCCTCGACCTGTGCGCCTCCCCCGCCCCCTCGACCGGCGAACTGACCATCGCGGCCCGCGCGATCGTCGGCGACGTCCATCTGCTGCTCCCGGAAGGTGTCCGGGTCGAGATGAACTGCAGCAAGGTCCTGGGCGATGTGCGCAATCTGACCCGGGAGCACTCCGGCCCGGAAGCCGTCACCCCGCGCGTACGGATCACCGGCTCCGCCGTCCTGGGCGACATCATCGTCGCCCACCCCAGCAGCGACCGCCGTACGTACTGGCAGAAGTGGCTCGACGAGCGTCGCAGCCGGGCCTGACGGGGGAGCAGCGGTGACGTCGTATCAGGTCCTGCCCCGCCCCGGGCCGTCCGCCCCGCTCCTCGACGAGGGCCGGATACGCCCGCGGGCCATGGCCCGGCACACCGGCGCCCTGGTCCGCCGCAACCTCCTCCAGATCCGGCGGAACCCGGAGTCGATGACCGATGCGCTCCTGATGCCCATCGTGCTGACGCTGCTCTTCGTCTTCGTCTTCGGCGGGGTGCTCGGCACCGGCGGCTCCCGCGCGCAGTACACCACCTTCCTCGTGCCCGGCCTGATGGTGCTCCTCGGCATGACCATCGCCATGGCCGTGGGCACCGGCGTCAACGACGACTTCCGCACCGGTGTCATGGACCGGTTCCGTACGATGCCCATCGCCCGCTCCTCCGTGCTGCTGGCCAAGATCGTGGTGGAGACCGGCCGGATGCTGGTCGCCATCACGGTGCTGCTGATCGTCGCGGCCCTGCTGGGCTTCGGCTTCACCGGCCGCTGGCCGGGCATCGCCGCGGCGGTCGCGCTGACCGCCCTCTTCGGCACCTCGCTCATCTGGATCTTCATGCTGCTGGGCCTGACCCTGCGCACCGCACAGTCGGTCCAGGGCCTGTCGGTCGTCGTTCTGACCCCGTTGCAGTTCGGCTCCTCGATCTTCGTACCGCCCACGACCATGCCGGACTGGCTCCAGGCCTTCACCCGTATCAACCCCCTGACCCATATGGCCGACGCGGCCCGCGGACTCGCCCTGGGCGAGGGCCCGGTGGCCGGCCCGGTGCTCTGGACCCTGGTGTGGTCGCTCGGCCTCACCGCGGCCACCGCCCCCCTGGCCCTCGCCAAGTTCCACGCCAAGACCTGACACCGATCCGTACGGAGCGGAGCGCAACCCCCGTCACGCCGCCGGCGTGGCTCCCCCCGTACGAAGCGTGGGCCTGGCCCCTTCCGACTACCCCCGGGTTGGAGGGCCGGGCCCACGGCCTTCCGTTGCACTTGGCGGCCCTCCCACGTTTTCGGCTGTCCCGCCGTGGTGGTTTGTGGCCGTTGCGCCCTTGGCGGGGCCTCCCACGTTTTCGGCTGCGGCGCCGTGGTGGCTTGTCGCCATTGCGCCTGGCGGCGGGCGTGGGTTTGTCGGGTGCGGTGCCGCTCCTCCGGACTTCGTCCTGCGGCGCGGCCCCTCCCGTGGTGGGTGGGAACAGGACGGTGGGGGCGGGCCATTCATCTCCAGTTGCTGTGACTGGATCCACGAGCGTGCACCCGCCCGCTTACATGCACCCCCACGGTCTTCTTCCACCCACCCACGGGAGGGGACGGGCCGGAGAGGCCTGGTGTGTGGACGTAAAGCGAAGCAGTCCACACACCAGGCCCCGGAGGTCCGTCACCGCACCCGACAGCTCCGCGCAGCGGCCCCGCCCGCCGCGTGGGGGTACCTCCCACGCCCTTCAGGCAGTGGGGGAGCAACGGCGAGAACACGCACGGCGGGACGGACAACAACGTGGGATTAATCCGGTCGTACCGGAAAGTCGCCATCCGCCCCAGCCATCCCCGGCGGCATGTCAGGGAGGGCGACCGCGACCTCGACCACCGACGTCGTGCCGGCGACGACCTCGCGCCAGGCAGCGGTGAGCGCCGTGGGCAACGCGTCCGCGGCCGTCACCTGGTGGTAGCCCAAGCCGTACGCGCGGGTCAGGCCCTCCGTCCCTGTGGGGCGCGGGGCCGTGAAGGAGAAGCGGGAGTCGGGGCCGGAGACCCGGTCGAGGTTGGACTGGAGCCAGCCGTAGCCGCCGTTGTCGAGGACGACGTAGAGGACCGCGGCTCCGGAGTCGGCGACGGTGGGGAGTTCGGCGCGGAAGAGGTTGAAGGCGCCGTCGCCGACCACCGCGACCACCGGGCGGCCGGCCGGTTCGGCCAGCCGTACGCCGACCGCGGCCGCCGCGCCGAAGCCCAGCGGTGTCTGCTCGCTGGGGACGACGGAACCGCCGCCGGCGCCGAGCGCGTAGTGCGGGAAGAAGTACGACCACATGTCCTGGAGTCCGTTCTCCTGGACCAGGACCCGGTCGGCGGGGACGGCGCGGTCGAGGGCGGCCAGCACCTGCGAGACCGGGACGGCCCCTTCGGGCACCCGCTTCTCGGCCTCCTCGGCACGGTCCTCGGCGCGCTGCGCCAGCGCGGCCCGTACCGTGCGGACCCGCTCCGGCCAGGCGTTGTCCGGCCGGTGCCCGGCCAGCAGCTCCGCCCAGCCGTCGACGATCCGTCCGGCGTCCCCGAGCACATGGTCTCCGGGGCGTTCCATGACCAGGCTCTCCTCGCCCAGGACGGCCTGGACGACGGGGAGTTGGGCGGCCTCGTCCGGCCAGCCGAAGGTGGCGGTCTCCTCCAGGCGGCTGCCCAGGGCGATGACCAGGTCGGTCTCGCGCCACAGGGCGTCCATCGGCGCGGCGGTGTAGAGACCGCTGACGCCGCAGTACAGCGGGTGGTCCTCGGCGACGGTGCCGCGGCCGGAGGCGGTGGTGAAGAGGCCGGCGCCGAGGCGTTCGGCGAGGCGCTCGATGCGGCGGCCGGTGTTGCGGTGCCGGGCACCGCCACCGACCAGCAGCAACGGGCGTTCGGCGGTGGCGATCCGCCGCGCGGTGGTGGCCAGGGCGGCCCGGTCGGGGCCCGGCCGCTGGGGCGTGACCGGGCGCCAGGGCCCGCTGCGGGTGACCGGCTCGGCCGCGATCTGTTCGGCCAGCTCCAGGTAGACGGGCCCTGGGGTGCCGTTGACCGCGAGGGCGGCGGCCTTCTCCAGGGCGCCGGGCAGCCGTTCGGCGTGATCGACCCGGGTCGCCCACTTCACATACGGGCGGACGGCGGTGAGCTGGTCCAGCTCCTGGAAGGCGCCGGTGCCGAGCCGGTCGAGCCGGGTGCCGTCGGCGATCAGGATCAGGGGTGCGGCGGCGGAGCGTGCTTCCAGGACGCCGGTGAGCGCATTGGTCAGGGCGGGGCCCTTGCCGATCACACAGACGCCGGGGCGGCCGGCGGCGAGCGCGTAACCGGTCGCCATGAACAGGGCGTTGCGCTGGTCGCGGCAGAGCACGACCCGGGTGTCGGTGCTCTCCAGCTCGCCGAGCAGCGCCATGTCGTCGCCGGGCAGCGCGAAGACCGCCTTCGTACCGAGGTCGCGGAGGTGGTCGGCGAGGGCGGCCCAGGCGGTGGGGTGGGTGACGGAGGTCATCGGGCGGCTCCCGGGCCGTAGGTGGCGACGGCCTTGGAGATCAGTACGGGCTCGGCGCGCACCTCCTGGCCGTCGGAGATGTAGTTGGCCATCCGTCCGTAGCCGCCGAAGGGGGCGTTGCCGTCGTCGATGGACAGCAGGGTGGTGTCCAGGGTGACGGTGGTGCGGCGGCGCAGCGCCTCGACGAGCGCAGGGGCATGGCCGTAGACGCTGGAGCCCAGGGCGCGTTCGGTGAACATGCCGGTGGTGAGGGTGGCGGCGAGCGCGTCCTCGTCGCGGTAGGACGCGACGTTGAAGATCGGGGCGAAGAACTCCGGTACGTGGGTGCGCGGGGTGACCTCCTCGCCGACGACGACGGTGGGGTCGAGCCGGCGGGCGCGGAAGTCGACGTGTCCGCCGTGCACGATGTCGCGACGGTTGCGGGCGAGGAACTGGGCGCCGTCCTCCAGCGCGCTTTCGTAGAAGATCGGCCCGAAGTCGGCGTCCGGGTCGGAGTACGGGCCGTAGCGCAGCCCCTTCAACTCGCTGACCAGCGCGTCGACGAACGGGTCGAGCAGCGACTCATGGACGCTGAAGAGGTCGGGGCCCAGGCAGTCCTGGCCGGTGTTGAGGACCCGGATGGCGATCGCGTCGCGGGCCGCCTGTTCGACATCGGCGCCGGGCGCGACGACGAACGGGTTGACGCCGGAGCCGAGGAAGAGAAACAGCTGGCCGGGGGAGAGCTGGGCGCGGATCTGCTCGGCGTTGGCGTAGGCACCGGTGAAGACCACGACATCGGCGGGGCGTACATGGTCGTGCAGGAAGTCGCGCTGGCTCACGGTGGTGAGGGTGAGCGGCAGTTGGTGGTGCTCGGCCAGCAGGGTGTGCAGCCGGAGCATCTGGTCCTTGACGCGGCTGGAGGGGCGGAAGACCAGGCGCTCTGTGTAGAGGGCGGGCACCAGCAGATAGAGGGCGTAGGAGTAGAGGATGACGTTCGACGGCATGAAGGCGGCCAGGCGGGAGACGCGGCCGGGCCGGTGTGCGGCCACCTCGTCCAGGGCCCCTTCGAGGGTGGCGATGGTCGACTCGATCTCGTAGCGCGCGGCGCTGTGGGTGGAGATCTCGCACAGCAGCTCGTGCACGGTACCGGCGTCGTTCACCAGAAAGTCCCGGACCCGGTGCACGGCCGCCGCGCGTCGGCTGGCGAGGCTGTCCTCCTCCGGCTCGGCGGCCACGGTCGGCCATGCGGGAGCGGAGCTCATATGTCCCTCCTCGGGGCGTAGTCCATGGAGGGTCAGCGTCAGCCAATTGTCATTTATTGTCAAGTAAAGTCATTGCACTCGACTGGCTCATATGACAAGCGTTCCCGTCCTTGCTCGCACAACAGCTTCTGTCGCACCCCCTCCTTCCCCTGCGTACAGCCACTGGACAGGCCTCTCAGCTGTCGCAACACGCTCGAACAGAGAAGGGGAATGCCGAGCTCCGCAAATGACAAAAAATGACTCACTGGCCGGCGGCGGTCGTCCACGAACACCCCCGCGCGGGCGTCCGGTGAGTAGACTCCGGTCACCGCGTTCCGTCCGTCGGAGCCCGACCACCGTCACTGTCCGTACGCCCAACTCAACTGCGAGCGATTTTCTTGGTGATTGAGCAGCCTGCTTTCGGGAAGCGAGTGCGGGAGGCCCGGCGCGCTCAGGGTCTGTCCCAGGGGGACCTCGCCGGGGACGATCTCTCCCCCAGCTATGTCTCGCTGGTCGAGAACGGCCGCAGAATCCCGGGTGCCAAGATCGCCCGGTCCATCGCCGAGCGGCTCGGCACGACGGTCGAGGCACTGACCGCCACCGAGGAACCGGGCGACCGGCTGACCCAGCGCCTGGGCCTGGTCGGCGAGTTGGTGGCCGCCCGCGCCAGTGCACTGGCCGGCGACTGGCAGGCGGCGCGCCGACAGCTGGAGTCCGTGGTGGAGCAGGCCGGCGGCGAGGGACAGGACGAGGTGCGCTGGGAGGCCCGCTGGGAGCTGGCCACCGTCCTCGGCCGGCTCGACGAACCGGACCGCCATGAAGCGGCGCTGCGCCGGCTCCTCGACGATCCGCTCACCCGCTCCGCACCGGTGCTGCACGCCCGGGTCGCCATCGAGCTGGCCCAGCTGCTGCGCACGGCGGGCCGCCTCTCGGAGGGCGTGCGCTTCGCCGAGGAGGCGGTACGGGTCACCGGCGAACTGGAGCCCGGCCGTCCGGAGCCGGCCCAGGCCCGGGTGGCGCTGCTGTCCTTGACCGTCGACAGCGGGGAGTGGAACCGCGCCGAACAGCTCGGGACGGAGCTGAGCGCGCAGGTCGCCCCGCTGCCCGCCGGTGAGCTGCGGGCGAGCGCCCTGTGGGCGGTGGCCGGTGCGCAGTACCTGGGCGGTCACCCGGAGCGGGCGCTGGAGCTGCTGGCCGAGGCGGAGCAGCTGCTCGCCACGACGGACGGGGTACGGCTCCGGCTGCGGCTGGCCCGGGCCCGTACGCTGCTGGCGCTCGCCGCCGGCCCGCCGGAGGAGGCCGACGCCTTGCTGGCGCGTGTCCGGCAGGCCACCGCGCTGGTCGGGACGCCGTCCGCCAGGACCTGGCTGGCGGTGCTGGAGACGGCCGCGGCGCTGCGCCACAACCGGCCGATGGACGCCGCCGAGCAGGCCGCCGCGATCGACCTCGGCTCCGCCGGTCTCTCGCCGCTCGACCGTGCCCGCTGTCTGCTGCACCTGGCCCGCGCCCATCGTGCGGACCGCTCCGAGGAGGCCGCCGAGGCCGACTTCAAGCTGGCCGCCGAGGGCTACGAGCAGGCCGGCGCCTTCCGGCTGGCCCTGGAGACCTGGCGCGAGCTGACCGCCGGCGGCCGTGGTGCCGAGGGCCCGGATCCGCATGCGGTGCTGATGCCTTGACGGCGGGGACGGGGCCGGGCCTTGTGCGGGCCGGTACCGGGGGCCGGGTGGCGGCGTGGGCCGTGGTCAGCTGCCGGGCGCCGGGGCCGCGGGCCCGTAGGGGTCGTCGGGGTCGTCCGCGCGCCAGATGCGTATGCCCGGTGCCGGGGTGACGGTGGCCGCGGCGGCCACCGTCTGCGGGCCTGCGGGCAGATCGCGGACGTAGGCGACGCCTCCGGGGTGGGCGGCGGATGCGGGGATCACGACCTTGCCGTCCCGCGCCTCGCTCAGCGCATCGATCTCGTCGGCGAGGGCCAGCCCGCCCGGGCCGGTCAGCCGCAGCGCCGCCTCCTTACGGGTCCACAGCTGGGCCAGCCGGTGGGCCCGCCGGTCGGCCGGTGCCTCCTGGACGTGGCGGCGCTCCAACGGGGTGAAGGGGAGCAGCAGTTCACCCACCGGGCCGTACGGAACGGTGTGCACGGACAGGGCCACCGGGAGGTCCCGGGTCAGGGCCAGGAGCTGGCGGGCCGGGTCCGCCGCGATGCCGAGGCAAAGGCGGGCGCCCGGAGGCCAGCCGATGGACGGGGGCGGTTCGGCGGACACCGGCCGTCCGAAGCCGTCGGGGATCACCGGAATATCATGCGGAGAACAATGCAGTAACCGTCCGAGAAAGGCCGTCAAACAGTCGACTTCGCGAATGTCGCCGGCCGTGAGCGAGAATATGTGTAAACCGCCGTCGGCTAATTCGGATGTACGGGACGGGTCCCAACTTCCGCCAGGGTACGGCAGGTTGGCCGTACCGGCCGGACTGTCGCGGCTGCCGTCATGGTTGAGTGAATGCGCGCCACAGAAAGGCTCGTCCCCCCGCATAGATCCCCTCGCACCATGTCTCCTTTCCGCGGATCGGTCGCATCCGGGAAAGCAGTGCACTGAGTCGATTTGATTTACCCTCTGGAGATCTTCAAGGTAACCCTGGTCTATGCCTGCGTCAACAAGCATCGACCGAAAATCAACTTCGGTTTAGCGCCAGTCATTACCAGATTTCGCCAAGTTTAGCCCCTTGTCACGAGGCGGTGATCTGCGGCTCCCGGCGCGTTGACCGCTGCTTGATCCGTGATTGCTCCGCAGTTTGATCTGCGGTCACCCCGCGGTTTCGCCGCGGCTCTTCTGCGGTTCTCGCGCGGCCGTTGCCTTGCCGTTCCGCGGTCCCGCCGCGGTTCACGGCGGTCGGCCGACCGCTCCCGGGTGGACCTGACCGTCCCTCACATCCGGTGGGCGCTGCGCTCCTTCCGGGCTCCGCGGACCGGCGGGAGCGCACCGCCCCTGGCCCCTGTGGCGCGCACGGCGCGGGGTCGCCTCAGGACGCCAACTGCTTCTCCACGCGGAGCACTATGTCCAAAACCCTACGCATGTCCTTCATCTCCTCTTCGGGCAGTGTGACCCCGAACCGCTCCTCCGCGACGACGATCACCTCCGCCATCGCCAGGGAGTCCACGTCCAACTCCTCGACCAGGGACTTCTCCTCGGTCACCTCGGCGGGCAGCACGCCGGCCACCTCGTGCAGGATTCCGGCGAGCTCCGCGACGATCTCTTCGCGCGTGGGGACGGTCATAACGGTCACCTCTCTGTGGAATGGCGGGTGTTACTGGTCCGGTGCGGGTCCCGGCTCCGCGCGGCGGGAGCGGGCCGGCCTCCGGTGATTCGGGGTCGTACAGGACCCTCAGGTGGGGCTGTGGGGCGGCGACGAGGCCGGAGCGCGCCGGGACGTCACCGGCGGGGAGCGGGCACCTCGGCGCACGCGGCGGCGCCGAGAAGCGACGTGCTCCCGCACGGCACAGGAATCCTCCGTGACTTAAGTGTCATTCTTTTGACTACACTTGACTGTGCTAGTCAACTGGAGGTCCGATAGGTTGTCAATGACGGTCTTTCAAGACCAAGGCAGGACAATGCTCTTGAGTTATGTTTGGTGACTCTGGAGTCGAGACCGAGTCAGACGGAGGAACCGCATGAGCGGTCTGCTCGACGGAAAGCGGCTGGTAGTCACGGGTGTGATCACCGAAAGCTCGATCGCCTACGCGGTGGCCCGGCTCGCCCAGCAAGAGGGAGCCAAGATCGTCCTCACCGCGTACGGGCGGCCGAGTCTGGTGGCCCGGCTCGCCCGGCGGCTGCCGCAGGAGCCCCCCGTCGTGGAACTGGACGTCACCGACGAGGCGCAGCTCAGCACCCTCGCCGACCGGGTCGGCGCCCACCTCGACGGGATCGACGGGGTGCTGCACTCGGTCGCCAACGCCCCCGCGAACTGCCTGGACGGCGGCTTCCTGACCGCACCGTGGCGCGATGTGTCCGCTGCCCTGCACACCTCGACCTACTCCCTGGTGGCGCTGACCATGGCCTGCCGCCCGCTGCTGCGCCCCGGCGCCTCGGTCGTCGGGGTGGACTTCGACGCCTCCCGCGCCTGGCCGGGCTACGACTGGATGGGCGTCGCCAAGGCAGGCCTCGAAGCCTGCTCGCGCTATCTGGCGCGCGACCTCGGCGGCCAGGGCATCCGGGCCAATCTGGTCGCGGCCGGACCGCTGCGCACGCTCGCCGCGCGGGGCATCGGCGGCGACGGCCCGTCCTTCGAGAAGAGCTGGGCGACCCGCGCCCCCCTGGGCTGGGACCCGCACGACGCCGAGCCGGTCGCCCGTACGTGCGTGGCCCTGCTGTCGGACTGGCTGCCCGCCACCACCGGCGAGATCGTGCACGCGGACGGCGGCCACCACATGATCGGCGACTGACCACCATGACGCAGAACGCGGCGGCGCAGCCGGCGACCGCATCGGGCTCACCGGCCGTACCGATCCCGCCGACGGCCCCCGCCCCCGCGCCGCCCAGCAGCCTCCGCTGCGGCCCGTACGCCCTCGACCGGGAGCGGATCGCCGCCTTCGCGGCCGCGCTCGGTGACCCCCACCCCGCGTACACCGACCCGGCCGCCGCACGCGCCCTCGGACACCCGGACACCCTCGCGCCGCCCACCTACCTCGCCACCCTCGCCGCCCATGCCGAGGACCAACTCCTCAGCGCCTGGGGCGGCTTCACCACCGACGGCGCGGTGCACCGCTCTCAGTCGCTGCGCCACGCCCGCCCCGCACACGCCGGCGACACCCTCCACGCGACCGTCCGCCTGGCCGGCTCCACCACGCTCGCCGGCCGGCGGCTCCTCACCGTCGACTGCGAGTTCCATGACGCGGACGGACTGTGGGTGGCCACCACCACCTCCTCGCTGCTGTGCCCGGCCGCCCCCGCGCGGCCCGGGCGGCGCCCCCTCGACCCCACGGGATCGGAGCACCCATGACCGACACCATCGCCCCTCCGGTCGCCGCCGCCCGGCTCGTCAACGGCGCGGCGTCCACGGCGGCACCGCTCGGCGACCGCGGCCACCTCGAGGGCCCGGCGCTCACAGGCCGGGTACGGACCACCGCAGGCGCCCTGCGCCAACTCGGCATCCGGGCCGGCGACCGGGTCCTGGTCCAGGGCGACAACAGCGTCGACTACGTACTGACGCTGCTGGCCCTGATGCATCTGGACACCTCACTCATCCCGCTGGACCACCGGCTCTCCGCCGCCGACGCCACCGCGGCCGCCCACCAGGCCCACGCCCGCTGGCTGGTCACCGCTGCCGACCGCCCGGCCGGCTTCCCCGGCATCCCCGACCGGCGCATCATCCACTACCCGCGGCTGACCGCCGACGCCCCGCCGCCTCCGCCCGCCGACGTCGATCTGGCCAACTGGTTCCGCCGGCCCGACGCGCTCGTCCTGTGGTCCTCGGGCACCACCGGGCGCCCCAAGGGCATCGTCAAGCCCGGCCACGCCGTCCTCGACAACTCGCTGCGCACCATCCAGGCCATGGGCTACCGCGCGGACGATGTGCTCGCGCCGCTGCTGCCCTTCTCACACCAGTACGGGCTCTCGGTGATCCTGCTGTGGTGGCTGGCCCGTTGCACCCTGCTGGTCACCCCCTACCAGCGGCTCGACGCGGCGGTCACCCAGGCCGCCGCGCACGGTGCCACCGCCGTGGACGCCGCACCGTCCACGTACCACTCGCTCCTGGGCGTGGTCCGCCGCCGCCCGGAGGTACGCGCCGGGCTCGCGGGCGTACGCATCTGGGGCGTGGGCGGCGCACCGCTGCCCGCCCCGCTGGCCGAGTCCTTCCACACGACAATGGGCCGTCCGTTGCTGGACGGCTATGGTCTGACGGAACTCGGCAATGTCGCACTGGCCACCCCGGACCTGCCGCACGGCTGCGGGCGCCCGCTGCCCGGCGTACGGCTACGCGTGGTGCGCCCCGACGGCACCGCTGCCGCCCCCGGCGAACTCGGCGGCATCGAGGTGCGCTCGCCCGGCGTGATGGCCGGTTACCTCCAAGAGGACGGCTCAGTCACGCCCGTCGACCCGGACGCCTGGTACCCGACGGCCGACCTGGGGAGTGTCGACGACGACGGCACCGTACGCGTGGTGGGCCGCAATCAGGCCGTCCACCGGCTGGGGTTCACGCTCTACCCCGAGAGCCTGGAGCGCCGCGCCGAGGCCTGCGGACGTCCGGTCAAGGTGCTGGCGGTCGATGACCAACGACGTGGCAGTGCACTGCACTTCGTCGTCGCGGACCCCAAGGGCGAGGCCCCGCTCATCTGGCGCCGGCGGCTGGCCGAACACCTCGCGGAGTACGAACAGCCCAACGCGGTCCATGTCGTCGACCACTTCCCGCTCACCGCCAACGGAAAGCCGGACACGCGGGCGTTGCGTGCACAACTCGGGCTGGAGCTGGGAGTAGGTCCGGGACCGGTGCCCCGGTTGGGGGCCGGGCAGTAGAACTCCGTGCGTGGTGCAGGTGGTTGGACGTCAAGTCTGTGGATGTTTCACGTGGAACAGTCTCTGCGCCTGCGGCTGTCTTCCCTGCTTCTGCTTCTGCTTCTACGTCTTCCCTACCGCGTCTTCCCTGCTTCTGCTGCTACTTCTCCGTCTGTCACAGCCGCTGTGTCGGCCATCGCTTCTGCGTAGCCCATTGCGCCGTGTCTGCTTACTGCTGCCGCCCGGTTCACGCGGTACGGGCGGTGTGAGCACGGCTGCGGGCCGCCGGGATGACCGCGGCACGCGCGTCCGCATCCGCGTCGGTGTCGGTGCCGGTGTGCGCGGCGGTGGTGGACAGCGGCTCCACTCTGCGGGTGACGCGGCTGCGCAGGCCGGGCGAGGTGCCGTGTGCCTCGGCGCTGATGCGCTGCTTGATCGTCGGCGGCAGCTCCGGCCGGGCGAACGACCGGCGAGCGGGCCAGACGTGGCCGATCGGCGGTACGGCGCGCGGTGCGGGCACCTTGGGGACGGCACGGGCAGCGGGCACCGTGCATGTCCCCGCGTCCCGCTCATGGTCCGGATCGGCGCCGGGCACCGCCTTGGGCACCTCGACGCCCGGGGCGTCGGTGCCCGCGTTCCCGTTGCCCAGGGTCCGCTCGTACAGTGCGGCCTCGCGGCGCGCGGCTGACGCCGGCGCGGAGACACCGAGTGATGCCAGCAGCTTGCCCAGCATGGCAAGGCACACCGCCCAGAACTTCATGACCTTGGTCGCAGCCATGGTCCCTCGCTTTCGGTCAGGATCTCCCCGAGATCCGTTGCTTCGTTGTTCCGTCCTGCTGTGGTGCGAGTACTTCCGTTGCACCGCCTCAGTTGCGGGGCTTCGTTCGCATCGCTTACGTTGCGCCGCTTCTGTTGCGTTTTCTTATGATGAGTACGCAATGGGAGGATTCACGGACCGACGCCCCCGGATCGGCGTTCTTCTGATGAACACCACTCGTACGCAGTAGCCAGGGCCGTGGAGCAGCAGGTCGGCGCCGGGTCCGGGCCGGGATGACCGGTCGGACGAGGCCATGTCGGGCGCGCGGGACGACGTGCCGGCAGATGCGCGCGGCGGATTCCCGGGTTATGGCCGTCGCCGACGTCGTAGGGCTTCCTCCGGCGCAGGGGCTTCCCCCGGCGCATGCAGTGGCGCCGTTTCACGTGAAACCGCCCTGGATGCTTGCCAGTTCGGTCGGGAGTCCGGCTCTTCGACGATGACCGGGTCAGGCCGGGGTCGGCTGCCCCGTGCGGGCCATCTCCGTCATGATGCGGACGGCCTCGGGTTCGGGGGTCTCGGGCGGGATGATCAGGAGATCCCAGCGGCCGTGGCCCGGAGAGACCAGGCAGATGGTGTCCGGGCCGGGGCGACCGGTGGTTCTGCGGAGGCGGACGACATGGCCGCCGACGAGGGTGTGGGTGGGCAGGGCGGGCCAGGCCGCACCGTTCACCGTGGCGTGGGTGATCCGCGGCCAGTCGAAGGGCAACGCGTTCAGCAGCTCGGGGAGTTCGGCCAGCAGATCGGTCGAGTGCGGCCACCAGACGCCGTCGATGTGCCGCACGATATCGGTGGGCGGGGCGATGGCGAGGCGGGCGACGAGGGGCGGGGCGTGGTGCTGGTGGGGTGCGGGGTGGGCACGGTCCCCGGAGTCGGTGGTCATGCGGTGCTCCTGGTGCGGCGGGCCGCCATCCGCTCGGGGTCGGGCCAGTGGACGTCCCAGACCCAGCCGAGGCGTTCGAAGAGCCGGATGACCGCGGCCGAGATGTCGAGCTGACCGCGGTCCACGCCGTGCCGGGCGCAGGTCGGGTCGGCATGGTGCGTGTTGTGCCAGCTCTCGCCGAAGGAGAGCAGCGCCAGCGGCCAGAGATTGGTCGCCCGGTCATGACGCCGGGTGCGGAACGGCCGCTCACCGATGACATGGCAGAGCGAGTTCACGCTCCAGGTGACGTGGTGCAGCAGCGCGATCCGGATGAACCCGGCCCACAGCAGGGCGGTCAGCGCCGTGACCAAGGTGCCGCCGAGCGCCCAGCCCAGCGCGAAGGGCAGGCCGAGGGTGAGCAGACAGAGCGCGGGAAAGGCCCGGTCCACGGCGCGGATCCCGCGGTCGGCGAGCAGATCGGGCGCAAAGTGCCGGTGCGAGGTGGGGTCGTTGCCGAAGAGCCAGCCGATGTGTGAGTGGACGAGTCCGCGCAGTTGGCCGCGCAGGCTGGTGCCGTAGCGGTAGGGGGAGTGCGGATCGCCGGGGCGGTCGGTGTAGGCGTGGTGGCGGCGGTGGGTGGCGACCCAGTCGATGACATCGCCCTGGAAGCTGAGCGAACCGGCGAGGGCGAGCACGATCCGCAGCGCGGGGGTGGCGGTGTAGCTGCGGTGGGTGAGTCCGCGGTGGAAGCCGATGGTGACGCCCAGGCCGGTGATGACGTAGAAGACGGCCAGGAGGATGAGGTCGGTCGGGCGGACGACGCTGCCCCAGAGGAGGGGGATGGCGACGGCCAGGCCGACGAACGGGGCGACGACGATGATGCCGGTGATCGTGACGTACATCCGCCGGCCGCCGTTCGGCGGGCCTTCCGCGCCGTTGTCGGGGAACGGCGAGGTCCCGTCGTAGTCCTGTGCGGACGGGATGCTGCGGGCGGTCGAGGTCACAGGTCGTTCCTCGCCTCGCTGGAGGGCGGCGGCGGGTCACCGCCCATAGGGGATCCCGAGCCGGCGTCGGCGCCTCCGGGCGTCCGCTTGTTCTTCCGCTGCCGCATCGTCTGCATCCACTGCGCATAGCGGTGGGTGGTCGTCCGTCCGGCCTGCTGGGCATTGACCCGGGCGATGAACAGCGCCCCCAGCGCGACCAGCGCCAGCAGCACGAGAACGGTCAACAGAGTCTGCATGGCGCTCACCTCGCCGCATCCCTCGGTATCACCGGCATCCCCGCGGTGCTCCGGTCATTCCACGGTAACCCCGCCCAGCCCGGTAAATCCCGTTATGGGTGATTACGGCCCCTGCCTGCACACTGTGCGCCACCGCGCGACACCCACCGGGCCTTCTGGTGGGAGCTCGACAGGGGCTCGACTCAGCAACTTCTACAGGGCTGTAGATTTCACGGTTCGCGGCACGGTTCACGGTTCACAGGAGCGGGCGAGAGGAAAGGGGCGCGGCCTCGGCCCCGCCCCCCACCGTGCTCAATGGCGCACGCCCCTCCTCGGCACCCGTCAGACGTTGACGCCGAAGTCCGCGGCGATGCCCGCCAGGCCGGACGCGTAGCCCTGGCCGACCGCGCGGAACTTCCACTCCGCGCCGTGCCGGTAGAGCTCACCGAAGACCATCGCGGTCTCGGTCGAGGCGTCCTCGCTCAGGTCGTAGCGGGCCAGCTCGGCCCCGTCCGCCTGATTGACGACGCGGATGAAGGCGTTACGGACCTGGCCGAAACTCTGCCCCCGGCTCTCCGCGTCGTGGATGGAGACCGGGAAGACGATCTTCGCGATCTCGGCGGGCACGTCGGAGAGCGTCACCTTGAGGGACTCATCGTCCCCCTCGCCCTCGCCGGTCAGGTTGTCGCCGGTGTGATGCACCGAGCCGTCGGGGCTGGTGAGGTTGTTGTAGAAGACGAAGTGCGCGTCCGAGGCGACCTTGCCCGCCTCGGTACACAGCAGCGCGCTGGCGTCCAGGTCGTAGTCGGCGCCGGTCGTGGTCCGTACGTCCCAGCCGAGGCCGACCGTGACCGCGGTCAGTCCGGGCGCTTCCTTGGACAAAGAGACGTTGCCGCCCTTGGCCAGCGAGACTCCCATGGCTTCCTCCAGGTGTTGCCTGCGTTCCGGGGTCGGGCGAAAATCTACAGGAGTGTAGAAGTTAGGGCGGCGCGTCCGGCGCACCCGGCAACAAGGGCGGCGGGGACCGTTCTGATCAGGCCACTTGGCAGCCGGTCACTCAGTAAGATGCCGACGTCCCGGACGACGGGGCACCCGGCGTGATGGGAGGCGACGGCATGGGCGGCACGCCCTTCGGCAAGGCGCCGGGCGCTGGGGGCGCCCCCGGTCGAGCGAAGCCGAGACGGGGCGACCTGGGCGGGCGCGAGCGCACCCGCCGGCGCGGACAGGGTCAGCTGGAGGCCCAGGTGCTGACCGCGCTGCACCACGCCCCGGGTCCTGCCACCGCGGCGTGGGTCCAGGAACGGCTCGGCGGCGACCTCGCGTACACCACCGTGATGACCATTCTGTCCCGGTTGCACGCCAAGCACGCCGTCACCCGCGAGCGGTCCGGACGCGCCTATCTGTGGGCCCCGGCCGCCGACGAGGCCGGGCTCGCCGCGCTGCGGATGCGCCGCGTCCTGGACGGCGAACCGGACCGGGACGCCGTGTTGACCAGCTTCGTCTCGGCGCTCTCGGCGCATGACGAACAGCTGCTGCGCACCCTCCTCGACCGGGCCGCGGACGACGACGATCCCGCCACCGGCAACGGTCCCGCCGCGCACTCGGACTCCACCACACGCCCGGACCCCGCGCCCGCCGCCGACCCCGTTGACCACCACCCGTCGGACGAAGCACACGGAGGCTGACCGGTGGGCGTCTTCGTGTTCCTGCCGCTCGTCCTGCCGCTCACCGCACTGCCGATCGCCCGGCTCGCGGAGCAGCACCTCCACCCACGCGCCAGTACGCGCCTGCTGACCCTGCTCGCCGCGGTCCTCGGCACATGCAGCACGCTCTGCCTGGCACTGCTGATGGTCGTCGGCACCGCCCAACTGCCCGGCAATCCGCTCCCCGACGGCTGGTCGGTCCCGCGCGTGCGGGCCGCGGTCCCGTTCGCCGAGGTCGCCGGCGCCGCCGCGATCCCGCTGCTGGCCGCGGCGCTCGTGGTGTGCGGCGCGGCGCTGCGCCGGCACCGCCGTATCCGTGCCCGCACCCACCGCGCGCTGGCCGTACTGCCGCCCGGCGCCGATCCGGCCGTGCTGCCGGACGACGATCCCTACGCCTACGCCGTGCCCGGGACACCGGCCCGCCCCGGCCGCCCCGCCAGGCCCGGCCGGATCGCGGTCTCCCGCGGCATGCTGCGCAGCCTGGACGAGGACGAGCGGCGCGCCCTCTTCGCCCATGAGCGCGCGCATCTGACCTGCCACCACCACCGCTTTCTGCTCGCCGTACGCCTGGCCGGCTGCGTCAACCCGCTGCTGCTGCCGCTGCGTTCGGCGGTCGCCTTCGCCACCGAGCGCTGGGCGGACGAGGAGGCGGCGCGGGCGGTGGGCGACCGGCGGCTGACCGCCCGTGCGGTGGGCAAGGCGGCGCTGATCGCGCGGCCCGCGCCCCATCCGGAGGCGGCGCAGTTCGCGGCGCCCGAGCCGGGGCCGATACCGCGCCGGGTGGCGGCGCTGCTCGGGCCCGTACCGCCGGCCCGGCACTGGCCGCCGGCGCTGACCCCGGCGGGGCTGGCGGCCCTGATCGCCGCCGCGGGCACGGCCGCCTCCGCGCTCTCCGCCCTCAATGCGGCGGTGGCGCTCTTCCTCGTCCTCAAGGCGGCAACCCCGCTCTGAGGCCCGCCGATTCGGGGCGATTCCCCCGACTCCGGCCATTCCGGCCGCCTCCTGCCCTGTCCACCCGCTCCCTCTGCGCCCGGTTCGTCGTTCCCGGGGCAGCGAGCCGCCTCTACCGGCACACTGATCCCTGGCCCCACCGGGGCATGCACCGCACACCGTGGGGTGAGCGGGCCGGCAACCGACAACTTCTACAACTCTGTAGAACTTGCCGGTAGAATCGCGCCACATATGCGCAACGGGCGCGGCCGGAGGGGGAGATGGCGACGAGGTGCGGACTCCTGAGCTGGGACTGCCCGCCTCCAGAAGCGGAGGTGCGATGGGTCTATCAGCCGGTGGAGGTCCAATACCCGGACGGCAACTGGGAGTTGGGACGGATCAGCGCCTGGTGGACGGACGCGGCGGGCGAGCTGTGGTGCCGGCTGCGCACCCTGCCCGGCGGGGCGGGCCCGCAGTGGCACCGCTACGACCCCGAGTCCATCTGGCTGCTGCCCAGTACGGGCATCTGACGCACCGTCTCCGCGTGCCACGACTCGCGCAGCCCCCGGGCGCCGTTTCACGTGAAACCGGCCCCTCCCCCGCACCACCTCACCCCCACCACTCGCATGACCCGCATCAGCGGGAACAGAAGGACCAGAAGGGCCATCGGCGTGCATGACAGGCAGACGCACCAGCAGACGGCCCGAGGGGACGGCGCACCCGGCTCGTCCCGTACCGGCGGCTCCCGTGGCGACACCTCACGCAGCGACGGGAACACCTCCCGCCGCAAGCCCTCCGGCTCCGCACGCAGAGCCGGCGGCTCCCGCAGAGCGGGCAAGCAGGGCGGTGTACGGATGACCCGCCGCGGGCGCATCGTCGCCTGGAGCGGTGGCGTCCTCGGCGTCCTGCTGCTCGCCACGGCCGGCGTCGGAGCGTGGGTGTATCAGCACCTCGACTCCAATATCCAGGGCGCGGACATCAGCGTGGACGGCAAGCGCCCGGCCAATCTCAGCCCCGGCTCCAAGAACATCCTGGTCGTCGGCTCCGACAGCCGCGCCGGCGCCAACGCCAAGTACGGCAAGGGTCTGACCACGATGCAGTCGGACACGCTGATGGTGCTGCATATCGCCGCCAACCACGAGTGGGCCACCGCGGTGTCCTTCCCCCGTGATTCCTGGGTGCAGATCCCGGCCTGCGTCCGCGGCAACGGCTCCAAGTCGACCCCGCACCACTTCAAGATCAACGAGGCGTACTCGATCGGCGGCGACACCGGCAGCATCAGGAAGGCCGCCTCCTGCGCCATCAAGACCATCGAGCAGAACACCGGGCTGCGTATCGACCACTTCACCTCGGTCGACTTCCAGGGCTTCAAGGGCATGGTCAACGCCCTGGGCGGCATAGAGGTCTGCCCCAAGCACGCCATCCATGACAAGAAGGCCCACCTCGACATGGAGGCGGGCTGCCAGAACGTCCGGGACGAGAAGGCGCTCGGCTACGTCCGCACCCGCTACAGCGTGGGCGACGGATCCGACCTGGGGCGGATCGGGCGCCAGCAGGAGTTCATGAAGGCGCTGGGCAAGAAGGCCCAGGACAAGCTCACCAGCCCCGGCGAGCTCTACGACTTCCTGGACTCGGCCACCAAGTCGATCAAGACCGACAAGGACCTGGCCGGGCTGAAGCCGCTCTACGACCTGGCCTCGACCGTCAAGGACATCCCCTCCGACCGGCTGACCTTCCTCACCGTCCCCAATTACTACCGCCGGGCCGACGTCCCCACCGACAAGGCCAATGTGGTCTGGCAATACCCGCAGGCCGCCGAGCTGTTCAGCGATCTCGCCCATGACCGCGAGATCGGCGCCGCGGGGAAGAAGAAGTTCGCCGAGGCCGCCAAGAATCCGATCACCGCGCGCTCGGTCCAGGTCCGCGTCCTCAACGGCACCGGAGTCGCCGGCCGGGCCGCCTCCGCCGCCGAGCAGCTGCGGAAACTCGGCTTCACGGTCATCGCCACCGGCAATGCCCCCGCGACGGACAAGACCACGATCAGCTATCCCGCCGCCCTCAAGCCTCAGAGCGCGGTGCTCGCCGCCCGCCTGCCCGGTACGAAGGCGACGGAGTCGGCCGCCGCGGCACCGGGCGCGCTGACCTTGACGATCGGGCCGGACTTCCCGGCGGAGACGGCGGGCTAGGGGGTGTCCGCAAAGTCCCGTCGTCCGCCCGTAGGGCGGGGCCCGCGGCGTCTGGTGCGGTGCATCGCAAGGCGGAGGGTCGTCCTCGTAG
>NZ_JBVIST010000031.1:0-56758 GCF_055575375.1 Streptomyces sp. NPDC034111
TGGTACTGCAGGGGGGACCCTGTGGGAGAGTAGGACGCCGCCGAACAAATTTTGGGAAGAGCCCCACACCGAATGGTGTGGGGCTCTTCTGCGTTTAGGGTCGACTCCATGCGCTACGACCTGATTATTTTCGATAACGACGGCGTCCTGGTGGACAGCGAACCGATCTCCAATCGGATCCTGGCCGGTTACCTCACCGAGCTGGGCCACCCGACCACATATGAGGAATCGCTGCGGGATTTCATGGGCGGCGCGATGCACCGTATCCACGAGGTGGTGCTGGCGCGGTCCGGCAAGCGGCTGCCCGACGACTTCGATGAACGCTTTCATGCCCGGGTTTTTGAGCAGTTCCGCCGGGAGTTGGCGGCGGTTGTGGGGGTGGGCGAGGTGCTGGAGAAGCTGACGGCCGATGAGGTGCCGTACTGCGTGGCGTCGTCGGGGAGTCATGAGCGCATACGGGTGGCGTTGCACAAGACCGGGCTCTTCGAGCGGTTCAGGGAGGAGCGCATCTTCTCCTCGCAGGATGTCGGGCGGGGGAAGCCGGCGCCGGATCTCTTTCTGCATGCGGCGCGGGAGATGGGCGTGGCGCCGGAGCGATGTGCGGTGGTGGAGGACAGTCCGCTGGGGGTGCGGGCGGCGGTTGCCGCGGGGATGGATGTCTACGGGTTCACGGCGATGACCGCGCGGGAGAAGCTGGCGGAGGCCGGCGCCACCGCGCTGTTCGCCCGGATGGCGGAGCTGCTGGCGTTGTTGCAGTAGGGCGAGGGTCGGGGTGCGGGGGCGTCGGTGTTCGCAAGTGATTCGGGATCACCCGTCGGATGTATGTCGGAATGGGCGGTGTGATCCAGCTAGCCGGCGGTAGTGGGGAGTTCTGGGCTGACCGGCCATGACGGCCCCTTGGGTACCAGGAGCGCAGCCGCGGCACGGCCGGATCTCGCTTGCGGTCAGCTTCTTCAACCAGGGGGCGGTCTTCGCCCTCCTTGTGACGCGGTTACCGGCGATCCAGGTCAGGTACGGGACCGGGTGCTGCGGTCTGTGCAGCCCGTGGTCTGTGTGGCGCTGCTGGCCGTCGGGGCGGTCGGCTCGCTGGCGCAGGTCGCGGTGGCGCCGGCGGTGTTCGGGCTGTCGGTGGGGGCCGTTCTGGTGCCGCTGGCGCTGCTGGTGGGCCGGTGAGTCGTGGATCAGGAGTCGATGGGCCGTCAGCCCTGGTACGGGCGCGTCCAGGAGGGGAACGGTGTGGGGCCGTGGTCGCGGTGGGTGGCTTTGCGGTGGTGGCGGCCGCGCCGGGGGCCTGGGCAGGGATGGCCGGGTGCACGCTGCTGGGGTTCGGGCTGTGTGTGATCGTGCCGGAGACCTTCGCGGCGGCGGGGCGGTACGCGTACGAGAACCATGGGCCGGAGGCTTCGGACGCGGCCATCGCCCGGTTGAACATCTTCGACTAGGTGGGCTTTCTGATCGGCTCTCCGTTGGTGGGGGCGCTCGGTGAGGCCTGGAGCTATCGGGGGGCGATGCTCGTACCGATGGCCCTGGTGCTGGTGACGCTCGTGTATGCCCGCTCGTTCGGGGCGCCGAAGGCCCGATACGGTGACGGGCATGAGCGGCCGCGCACAGCTGATGTGGGATGAGGCAGTAACGGGCTACGACTTCGGGTCCGGGCATCCGATGGACCCGGTCCGGCTCGCGCTGACCATGCGTTTGGTGGAGGCGTTCGAGCTCGACCGCGGGGGGCTGGAGGTGGTCGCGGCCAAGCCGGCCGGGGACTCCACCCTGCGGCTGGTGCATCGTCAGGACTACATCGACGCGGTCCGCCGGGCCTCGGCCGACCCGGCTGCCGCGGACCCCTCCTACGGGCTGGGTACGGCGGACGATCCGGCGTTCGTGGGGATGCACGAGGCGTCCGCGCTGATCGCCGGGCAGTCGGTCGGTGCGGCGGAGGCCGTCTGGCGCGGCGATGCGGTGCATGCGGTGAACTTCGCCGGCGGGCTGCACCACGGGATGCCCGGCGGTGCGTCCGGCTTCTGTATCTACAACGACGCCTCGCTGGCGATCGCCCGGCTGCTGGAGCTGGGCGCCGAGCGGGTGGCGTATGTGGACGTGGATGTGCACCACGGTGACGGGGTGCAGGCGACGTTCTGGGAGGACCCGCGGGTCCTGACGATCTCGCTGCACGAGCATCCGCGGACGCTCTTCCCGCAGACCGGCTGGCCGGAGGAGACCGGCGGCGACGGTGCGGTGGGCAGCGCGGTGAATGTGGCACTGCCGGCCGGGACCGCGGACGAGGGCTGGCTGCGGGCCTTTCACGCGGTGGTGCCGGACCTGCTGGGGGCCTTCCGGCCGCAGGTGATCGTGACCCAACATGGCGCGGACACCCACTTCGAGGACCCGCTCGCGCATCTCGCGGTGAGCCTGGACGCCCAGCGGGCGGTGGCCGAGTCGTGCCATGCGCTGGCGCATGAGCACGCGGAAGGCCGGTGGGTCGCGCTCGGTGGCGGCGGCTATGCGGTGGTGGACGTGGTGCCGCGCAGCTGGACACATCTGACGGCGATCGCGGCGGGCCGGCCGATCGACCCGGCCGCACGGGTGCCGGAGGCCTGGCGGCACGAAGTGTTCCGCCGGACCCGGCAGTTGGCGCCCCAGCGGATGACGGACGGACGTACGCCGCAGTGGCGGGACTTCGTCGACGCCGGCTACGACCCGGCCGACCGGCTGGACCAGGCGGTGCTGGCGACCCGCCGGGCGGTCTTTCCGGCGCACGGGCTGCTCCCGTAGGGCGACGGGCCGGGGGCTTCCGAACGGCCCGTGCGCCACGGAGGTGTGACGTTCCGTCGGTCGGGGCACCCGTAGGGCGGCCAACGGTCAGCATGGTGGGTGTGTGGGGCACCGGAGAGCTGCGGGCGCATCTGATCGAGGCGCGGCTCGCGGGGACGATCGCGACCGCGCGGGAGAAGAGCCTGGGGCGCTACCGGCTCTTCGCGGCGCGTGACCCGCGGGTGCTGCTGGGGCTGGATCCCGAACGGGACTGGGCATTCGGTGAAGTACTGAGACTGATGGGGCAGAAGTGCGGGGTTTCGGTCGATCCCTCGCATACTTCCGGCCCGGATGTGATTGATCCGGACCGCACGATCGCGGCGCTCGACCGGTTCGCCGAGCGGGTCGGTGAGGCGGCCGGCCGTGGCGCACCGGTGCTGCTCGGCACCGGCCATCCGCACCGGCTGCTGGACTTCTACGCCGCCCTCGCAGACGCCCTCTCGTCGGCGGGCTGCCCCGTACTCACCTCGGCGTATGGCTCTCGTGTCGACATAGCGACCCGGTTCGGCGTACGTACCGGCATCCTCGACTACGTACGAGGAGTCGCGATGATGCGAGAAACCGGCGTGCGGGGCGCGCCCGGGGCGGGGGGCGTGCACACCCATTCGCCGCTGCCGGTACGGACCGTTCTGGGGGCCGCGGCGGACGCCGGAGGGCCGCTTCCGGAGCTGGTGATCGGGGACCACGGCTGGGTCTGCGGAGCAGGTCAGCTGGGCATTGCGGCGATCGGACTGGCCGATGCGGACGACCCCGCGCCGTTCGTCGGACAGGCGGAGGGAAGGGTGCTCGAGGTGGTGCCGCTCGACGACGGGGCGCGGGCCGCGTCCTACCGGCCACTGGTCCGCTATGTGCTTAATCGTGCGGGTCTGTCACGGTAGGCGGCTGTTCGCTGCTCCTCTTCCCCACTCGCATCACCCGCCCCTAATCTGGGGAGTGAGCGCATAGCGACGAAGAGTCACCGGAGGGGAAGCCGGTGACCGTCTTATGCGGAAGGTGCAGGTGTGGCATGGCTGGTGACCAGAGGCCTCTGAACGAGGTTGTGTTCCTTACCGTGGCGGAAGTTGCCACGGTGATGCGAGTGTCCAAGATGACCGTGTACCGCTTGGTGCACAGCGGTCATCTGCCCGCTATTCGCGTGGGGAGGTCTTTCCGGGTTCCGGAGCAGGCGGTTCACGACTATCTCCGGGAGTCCTTCGTGGGGGTGGAATCAGCCTGACGGGTCCGTTGCCGACCCTCGGATTACGCCGTTCGCCCGGCGCCGGGTAGGCTGGCCCGATGTAGGTAGTGTGGGCTCGGACGCCCCGCACCGAGTGATTCGAAGTGAGCGAGGGTAGTCGTGGGCTCTGTTATCAAGAAGCGGCGCAAGCGGATGGCCAAGAAGAAGCACCGCAAGCTGCTCAAGCGCACCCGCGTTCAGCGTCGTAACAAGAAGTAAGCGACGCTGATCGCGATTTCGCAGCCCCCTGTCGCCTTGGTGCGATCGGGGGCTGCGGCGCGTTTGTGGGCCGTATGGACGGTGGTCGGACGGAAATGTCGCCGCAGGCATCCCGTGGTCATCACAGCGCAACACCGACCCGATAGCGTGGCCTGCACAGCTGGACCAGGGGAAGTCGCGGCGGGAAGGAAGGGCTGATCTTGGGAAAGGTCGTGCTCGTCACGGGAGTCGCACGGCAGCTGGGCGGTCGGTTCGTCCGCCGCATCCAGCGCGATCCCGACGTCGACCGGGTGATCGGGGTCGACGCCGTACCACCGGAGCACCATCTGGGCGGCGCCGAATTCCTCAAGGCCGACATCCGGCATCCGGCGATCGCCAGGGTCCTGGCCGAGACGGGCGTCGACACGGTCATCCATATGGACATCAACGGCACGCCGTTGGGCAAGCGCGGTGGCCGCACCTCGGTGAAGGAAACCAACGTCATCGGGACGATGCAGTTGCTGGGCGCCTGTCAGAAGGCACCCACCGTCCAGCGCGTGGTCATCAAGTCCAGCACCAGCGTCTACGGCTCCGCGCCCAGGGACCCCGCCGTCTTCACCGAGACCACCACCCCCAAGTCGCTGCCCAGCGGCGGCTTCGCCAAGGACGTCGTCGAGGTCGAGGGCTATGTCCGCGGTTTCGCCCGGCGCCGGCCCGATGTGGCGGTGTGCGTGCTGCGGTTCGCCAACATCCTCGGACCGTGCGCGGACTCCCCGCTCGCCGAGTACTTCTCGCTGCCCGTGCTTCCCACCGTCCTCGGTTACGACCCCCGGCTTCAGTTCGTCCATGAGGACGACGCCATCGAGGTGCTGCGGATCGCCGCCGCCGCGCCACGCCGCGGCACGCTCAACAGCGGCACCTTCAACATCGCCGGGGACGGCGTCCTGCTGCTGTCGCAGACCTCCCGGCGGCTGGGGCGGCCCACCCTGCCGCTGCTGCTGCCCACGGTGACCTGGGCCGGTACGGCGCTGCGGGCCGTTGGCATCACGGACTTCTCGCCGGAACAGATCCGGCTGCTCACGCACGGCCGGGTGGTCGAAACGACACAGATGCGCGAGACACTGGGGTTCCAACCGAAGTACACGACGGCGGAGACCTTCGCGGAATTCGCCCGCAGCCGCGGCCCCGGGCTGCTGCCGCCCGAGTCCCTCGCCCGCACCGTCGACCGGCTCGCCGGAGTGCTGCCCGCACGCGGCGCCCTGACCCAGTGAGGAGTTCACCCACGATGGCGGACGCCAAGGTCATCCCCTTCGGCGAGGAGCCCAGGGCGCGCAGAAAGGCCAGGCGGGCCGGGCGCGCGGGGCGCGGTACGGCGCTGGCGCCCGTACCGGAGGCACGGACCGAGCACCCGCCGACGGCGCCGCCGCGGCCGGGACCGCGGTCCCTGGACGAGCGGATCGCGGGCGGGCTGGCCTTCCTGCGCCGGCGGATCACCGGCGACTACGAGGTCGACGACTTCGGCTACGACGAGGAGCTGACCGACCAGGTCCTGATGTCGCTGCTGCGGCCCTTCTACGAGAAGTACTTCCGGGTCGAGGTCAAGGGCGTCGAGAACATCCCCGCGGCCGGCGGGGCGCTGATCGTCGCCAACCACTCCGGGACGCTGCCGCTGGACGGCCTGATGCTCCAGGTCGCGGTGCACGACAACCATCCGGCGCAGCGTCATCTGCGGCTGCTGGCGGCCGATTTGGTGTTCGTCCTGCCGGTGATAAACGAGCTGGCGCGCAAGGCCGGGCACACCCTGGCCTGTGCGGAGGACGCCCAGCGGCTGCTGGAGCGCGGCGAGATCGTCGGGGTGATGCCGGAGGGCTTCAAGGGCATCGGCAAGCCCTTCGCCGACCGCTACAAGCTTCAGCGCTTCGGGCGGGGCGGTTTCGTCTCGACGGCGTTGAAGGCCGGGGTGCCGATCGTGCCGTGCTCGATCGTGGGCGCGGAGGAGATCTACCCGATGATCGGGAACGCCAAGACCCTGGCGCGGGTGCTGGGGCTGCCGTACTTCCCGATCACGCCGACCTTCCCGTGGCTGGGGCCGCTGGGCGCCGTGCCGCTGCCGACGAAGTGGACGATCCAGTTCGGCGAGCCGATCCCGACGGACGGCTATCCGTCGGAGGCGGCGGACGACCCGATGCTGATGTTCAACCTGACCGACCAGGTCCGCGAAACGATTCAGCACACCCTGTACAAGCTGCTCGTGCAGCGGCGCTCGGTGTTCTTCTGAGAGAACGCCGAGCGCCGTCGGCGGACGCCTTCTGCTACTTCGGCAGGTCCTCGCCGTTGATGCCCAGCTCGGGCAGCAGGCCAGGGAGCAGCGGTGGCAGGGTGACATCGGGGTGGCTGCCTGTGTCACTGCCGCCGCGGTGCCTGCCCTCCTGCGGCGCCGTGCTCTCGCCCTTGGACGACGGGTCGAGCAGACCGCCCGTATCGCCGCCGAGCAGGCCGCCCTCCTGGGACGGCGAGGCCGACGGGCGAGGGCCGTGCGAGCCGGCGGCGTGCTTGCCGGAGGCGGAGTGGCTGCCGGACGGTGCCGGGCGGCCCTCGGGGCCGGAGCCGGTGCCCGCGGAGGCGGGCGTGTCGCGGGGGTGGCTCTTGCCGTCCGGGGTGGCCGGCAGCAGCGAGCGGAGCGGACCGACCTCTTGGTCTATGGCGTCGAAGACCGAACTGACCTGGTCCCGGACGTCCATGAGCTGCACCGGGAGCCGGTCGCGCAGCTGCGACCAGGTGCCGCGGTGCGACTTGGTGAAGGAGTTCAGCGCCTGGATGGGACCGAGCGAGCCGTCGCGCTTGTACGCCGCGTGCAGCAGGCGGTGGCCCTCGCCCGCGTCGTGGGTGACGCCGGAGAGCGCCCTGCGGACCGCGCCGAGCGCTTCATGGTCGAGGTGGCCGACCCGGTCGCGCTCAATCAGACGGCGGGCCTCCAGCATGCGGGTGGAGGCCTGGTCGAGGTAGAGCCGGCCGCGGTCGGAGTCGTCGTCGGCCATGCCCAGCCTGAGGTCCTCCATGCCCCGCTTGAGGCCGTAGAGGGAGTCGCCGGGGAGGGCGTCGGAGCTGGCCGCGGCGACCCCGCTGAAGGCCCCGGCGGCGACACCGACCGTCAGCCCGCCCGCCGCCAGCCCCTTGGAGAGGCGGGAGCGCGGCCGGAGCCGGCCGATCGTTTTCCCGGCGCGGTGCGCGCCCCTGTGTTCTCGCTGCTCGGGCACCCGGGCACCCTCGGACGGAGCGCCTTCGGCGAAGGCGGCCTCCATCGCGGCGAGGAGCTGGGCGCGCTGGACAGTCTTGACCTCGGCAGCCATCTCGGGCCTCGGGAGCCTCCCGAGGCCGTCGGCGACCGCCAACAGCCGTGTTTCGCCCGGCGCTTGCGCCGGATTGTCGACCTGGTCCTCGGCCGCCGCGCCCTCGAGGACCTGCTCCTCCAGGGCCTGGGCGAAGGCGTTGGCCCGCCGGTGCACCGAGACATTCACGATCACGGGCGGCACCTCCTCTCGTCATCCCGCTCGACTCCCCGGACTGGCTTTGACTATCCAGACGGGCCGGACGGTTGCACGCTGCTGTCCACGGCCACCCGATCGAGTGAGGGGCAGCGGGCATGGCGTGACCGCATGGAGCCTGCATCCCGCACAACGAGCGGCGCGGCACTCGGGTTACGCACTCACGATGATCTGACCGACCAGACATGGACGGTCACCGAGCGTGAGCGAAGCGCGGCGTGCGGACGGTCGGAGAGAGGCGTACGGGGGGGTGGGTAGGGGTCAGCGGGCGTCTTCGGGGAGAAGACGCGCCAGGGTTCGGACGGCGCGGTACTGGAGGGTCTTGATCGCGCCCTCGTTCTTGCCCATCACACGGGCGGTCTCGGCGACCGAGAGGCCCTGTAGAAAGCGCAGCGTGACGCATTCCTGCTGTTGGGGGTTGAGCTTGCGTACCGCCTCCAACAGGGCGGCGTTGGAGAGGGATTCGAGGACCGAGTCCTCGGGGCTGCGCTCGACCTCGTTGGCGTCGAGCATCTCTCCGGTGGTGACTTCCAGGCGGAAGCGCGAGGACTTGAAGTGGTCGGCGACGAGGTTACGGGCGATGGTCACCAGCCAGGCGCCGAAATCACGGCCCTGCCAGGTGAAGGTGCCGATGCGGCGCAGGGCGCGCAGAAAGGTCTCGCTGGTGAGGTCCTCGGCCGTGGCACGGCCGCCCACGCGGTAGTAGATGTAGCGGTAGACCGTGTCGGCGTACTGGTCGTAGAGGCGGCCGAAGGCCTCGGCCTCACCGGCCTGGGCGCGTTCGACGAGGTCCATCATGCGACGGCTGTCGCTGTCGGCGGGGCGGCGGGCGGTGGCCGTGCCGGCGCCGGAGCGGCGGGTCCTGCCGGCGGCCTTGCCGACCGCAGCACTCCCGTCGGCCAGGGCGTAGCAGGGTCCGGCGGCGGGGACGGCTGAGGCGAATGCGGGGACGGCGTACGCGGTGGGGACAAAACTGCGCAGGTGGTCGACGAGTGTCGTACGCAGCGTAGCCAGGCCCGAGGCGTCAACCCCGACGTGTGGGTACACGGGACTCCCAGAGGCAGAGCTTCCATCACGTGCAGTGCGGGACCGTTCACTCGTCGTAGGGACGTGTGGGTTCCGGATTGCGTCTGAGGAGAATAACGCTTCGTACAGGCAGCGCTACACCCAGTTGCTCAAATCATCGATTACTTACGGTCCGTGCCGGGTTGGTGGCAGATCAAGTATCGAATACTGAGCAACTATTGATCGGAAGGGAACGCAATCTGCCTGGTTGGAGGGCGTGTTGTGGCTGAGCGTCAGCAAGAGGACTGACGGGGCGGCGCGGGGGGTAGAGACCGGGGATGGCCCGCCCCGCCGCGCGGCGATCACACCTGGTCAGCGGCGTCGGCGCTGGAGGGCGACCGCGGCCGCCGCGCCGCCCGCGAGGGCGCCCACACCGGCCGCCGCCGGGATGCCGATCTTGGCCGCCTTGCGGCCGGTGCGGTAGTCCCGCAGCCGCCAGCCGTGCTCCCGGGCGTGCTTGCGCAGCCGGCTGTCGGGGTTGATGGCGTACGGATGTCCGACGAGCGAGAGCATCGGGATGTCGTTGGCCGAGTCGCTGTAGGCGGCGCAGTGCGACAGGTCCAGGCCCTCGGCGGCGGCCAGGGCGCGGACCGCCTCGGCCTTGGCCGGGCCGTGCAGCGGTTCGCCGACCAGCTTGCCCGTGTAGACCCCGCCGACGGACTCGGCGACGGTGCCCAGGGCGCCGGTCAGGCCGAGCCGGCGGGCGATGATCGTGGCGGTCTCCACGGGGGCCGCGGTCACCAGCCAGACCTTCTGGCCGGCGTCGAGGTGGGCCTGGGCGAGGGCGCGGGTGCCCGGCCAGACGCGTTCGGCCATGTACTCGTCGTAGATCTCCTCGCCGATGGACATCAGCTCGGCGACGCGGTGTCCCTGGACGATGGAGAGCGCGCTGTTGCGGACGTCCGCCATGTGCTCGGGGTTCTCCGAGCCGGCGAGCCGGAAGTAGATCTGCTGCCAGGCGAAGCGGGCCAGATCGCGCTTGTGGAAGAAGTGCCGCTTGTACAGGCCGCGGCCGAAGTGGAAGAGCGCGGCGCCCTGCATGACGGTGTTGTCGAGGTCGAAGAAGGCGGCCGCGGCGGTGTCCCCGACGACCGGGAACTCGGGCTCGGCGGCGGTCTCCTCGACGGGCGGTGCCTCCTGCGAGGACTTACGGGCGGCCTCGGCCGCGGCCTCGCCGGCCAGCACGCTGCGGGCCGTGGCGGGGCGTCGGCGGCGGGGGATCCAGCCCAGGTCGAAGAGCGCCGCGGAGGGCAGCCAGCCGGATCGGCGAGCGGGCGGCGAAGGGGGCGTCCCGTGGGAACTCCTGCCGGGGCGGTGGTCGGGCGACGGGCGGGCCATGCGGACAGCGTAGCCAGTTTGTTCGGTGCTTCCGGTTACGGGCGCGTGTCCGGAGGGCCTGGAGAGCCCGACGGTTGTATTACGGCCATGTCCCGGCGTGCGGCACCCGGCTCAGGCGCCCAGGGCCGTCCGCAGCCGCTTGGGGTCCACCCGCCAGAAGTCGTGCTGGGCGCCGTCGACCAGGACGACCGGAATCTGCTCCCAGTACTTGCGGTGCAGCTCGGCGTCCTCGGTGATGTCCTTCCTCTCCCAGGACGCGCCGGTCTCGGCGCACACCTTCTCGATCACCGCCTGGGCGTCGTCGCACAGGTGGCAGCCGGGCTTGCCGATGAGGGTGACCATCCGGTCGGCGGGGCTCTTGCGGGGGCTGCGGCTGAACAGGGGGGCCATGACCCCATTGTGCCGGGTCACCGCGGTCCGGGGCGGCTCTCCGCGGGGCGGGGTCGCTTACCATCGATGGGCGATTTGTAGGTTTCCGGGGGGATGGTGGTGAGGAGTGAGGGCGCGTGCTGCCGTTGGTGCTGCCGTGTTTCACGGGTGGCGCGAGTGAACGGTGTGACGTGGGAGTTGGTTCCACGGAGGCCCGTAAAGGGCGCGTGACCCCCATCACTTTGGCCGGACAAAGCGGACACCATCTTTGTGCACGCGTTCACAAAGACATAGCCTGCTGTAGACAGGGCGGTCGGGTTCCGTACGGGCGCCCGCAGCCCCGCTCTACCCGCAGGAGCACCGTGGCAACTGGCCGAACTCACCGACCGGCGACCCGAAGCCGAGGGATTCCCGAGGCCACCGTCGCCAGGCTTCCGCTGTATCTGCGCGCACTGACCGCGCTCTCCGAGCGCTCGGTGCCCACGGTCTCCTCCGAGGAGCTGGCCGCCGCGGCGGGGGTCAACTCCGCCAAGCTGCGGAAGGACTTCTCCTACCTGGGCTCCTACGGGACCCGGGGCGTCGGCTACGACGTGGAGTACCTCGTCTACCAGATCTCCCGTGAGCTGGGGCTGACCCAGGACTGGCCGGTTGTCATCGTCGGTATCGGTAACCTCGGCGCCGCGCTCGCCAACTACGGCGGCTTCGCCTCCAGGGGCTTCCGCGTCGCCGCGCTGATCGACGCCGACCCGGCCATGGCCGGCAAGCCCGTCGCGGGCATCGCGGTCCAGCACACCGACGAGCTGGAACACATCATCGAGAGCAACGGCGTCTCGATCGGCGTCATCGCCACGCCCGCCGGGGCCGCCCAGCAGGTCTGCGACCGCCTGGTCGCCGCCGGTGTCACCTCGATCCTCAACTTCGCGCCGACCGTACTGACCGTCCCCGACGGGGTGGACGTACGCAAGGTCGACCTGTCGATAGAGCTCCAGATCCTCGCCTTCCACGAGCAGCGCAAGGCCGGCGAGGAGGCCGGGCCCGAGGGCGGTGCCCCGGCCGACCGTGCCGCCGCCGTCGCGGCCGAGGCGATCGCGGGCGACCGCAAGGGACCTGACGGGGACGTGCCCGCCGTGATGCCGGCATGAGCGAGCGCAGCGAGCGAATCATGGAAAGGTGCGTCACAGACGAAGGCTGTGCCTCGCGAAGCGAGGTGCAAGCATGAGTCTGCTGGTCGTCGGACTGAGCCATCGCAGTGCGCCGGTGAGCGTGCTGGAGCGGGCCGCGCTCGCCCCGGAGGCGCGCGGCAAGCTGTTGCAGGACGCGGTGTCGGCCGAGCCGGTCACCGAGTCCGCGGTGCTCTCCACCTGCAATCGCATCGAGCTCTACGCCGACGTGGACAAGTTCCACGCCGGTGTCGCCGAGCTGTCCACCCTCCTGGCCCGCCACAGCGGCGTCGGCCTGGAGGAGCTGACCCCCTACCTCTACGTCCACTACGAGGACCGCGCCGTCCACCACCTCTTCTCGGTGGCCTGCGGCCTGGACTCGATGGTCGTCGGCGAGGGCCAGATCCTCGGCCAGATCAAGGACGCACTGGCCGTCGCCCAGGAACTGCACACCGCGGGCCGGCTGCTGAACGACCTGTTCCAGCAGGCCCTGCGGGTCGGCAAGCGCGCCCACAGCGAGACCGGCATCGACCGGGCCGGCCAGTCGCTGGTCACCTTCGGGCTCGAACAGCTCGCGGCGGGCCAGGACGTCGAGGCCTGGACGCGCGGCAAGCGGGCTCTGGTCATCGGCGCGGGCTCGATGTCGTCGCTGGCCGCCACCACCCTCGTACGCAACGGCATCGGCGAGCTGGCCATCGCCAACCGCACCGTCGAACGCGCCGAGCGGCTGGTACAGATCCTCACCGAGCCCGGCGGGCCCGGTGCCGGTGGGGGTACCTCCCTGTTCGAGCGGAGCCGAGAACTTGGGGGACGGCTGCGCGCCCGCGCGGCCGCGATGAGCTGCATCGAGCACGAGCTGGCGGTCGCCGACATCGTGGTCTCCTGCACCGGCGCGACCGGGCTGGTCCTCGGCGGCGAGCTGGTCGCGGCCGCGCTCAGCGGCCGCGAGGCGCCGCTCGCGCTGCTCGACCTGGCCATGCCGCGGGACATCGACGCCGCGGTCCACCGGTTCGAGGGCGCGCATCTGGTCGACATCGAGTCGCTGGCCGACGCGTCCGCCGACGCTCCGATGGCGGCCGATGTGGACACGGTGCGCGGCATCGTCTCCGACGAGGTCGCCGCGTTCGGCGCCGCCCAGCGTGCCGCGCACATCACCCCCACGGTGGTCGCCCTGCGCACCATGGCCGCGGACGTCGTCAGCAGCGAGATCGCCCGGCTCGACGGCCGCCTCCCCGACCTCGACGACAAGCAGCGCGCCGAGATCACCCAGACCGTACGCCGCGTCGTCGACAAACTCCTGCACGCGCCCACGGTGCGGGTCAAGCAGCTCGCCAGCGAGCCCGGTGGCGCCGGGTACGCCGATGCGCTGCGGGAACTCTTCGACCTCGACCCGCAGACGGTTGCCGCCGTCAGCCGGGCCGACACGCGCGGCGGCAGCCACGATGCACGGGAGCGGGCATGAACGACAGCACTACGAGAGCACTGCGGCTGGGTACCCGGCGCAGCAAGCTCGCGATGGCCCAGTCCGGGCAGATTGCCGAGGCGGTGCGCGAGCTGACCGGCCGCCCCGTCGAGCTGGTGGAGATCACCACCTACGGCGACACCTCCCGTGAGCACCTCGCGCAGATCGGCGGCAGCGGTGTGTTCGTCTCCGCGCTGCGCGATGCGCTGCTCGCCGGGGAGATCGACTTCGCCGTCCATTCGCTCAAGGACCTGCCCACCACGCAGCCCGACACCCTGGCCCTGGCCGCGGTCCCCGTACGGGAGGACCCCCGGGACGCGCTGATCGCCAGGGACGGGCTCACCTTCGAGGAGCTGACCGCCGACCCGGAGCGCACCGCCCGGATCGGCACCGGCTCCCCCCGGAGGATGGCGCAGCTCAACGCCTGGGCCAGGTCGCTGGGCCGGCGCATCGAGACCGTGCCGATACGCGGGAACGTCGACACCCGTATCGGCTTCGTCGAGAAGGGTGAACTGGACGCGGTCGTACTGGCCGCCGCCGGACTCACCCGCATCGGCCGCATCGACGTGGCGACGCAGCTGCTGTCGCCCGACGTGGTTTTGCCCGCCCCCGGCCAGGGGGCACTGGCGATCGAGTGCGCCAAGGTCAATGTGGACCTCGTCGCCAAACTGGCGGAGCTCGACGACCCGGACACCCGGGCCGCCGTGACCGCCGAGCGTTCCCTGCTCGCCGCCCTGGAGGCCGGCTGCTCCGCACCCGTTGGGGCGCTGGCCGACCTTTCCCCAAGCTCTCGACTTCGCTCGAGCAGGGGAGGCCCCAAGGCTGACGAGCAGGCTGTCACCGAATTGCATCTGCGTGGTGTCGTCGGCACGACCGACGGCAGCACGCTCGTGCAACTGTCCACCACCGGGCACGTACCCGCCTCTCCCGACGATGTGTCGGCCCCGCTGCTGCTGGGCCGTGAACTCGCCGCCGAGATGCTCGCAAAGGGTGCGGCCGGTCTTATGGGGGAGCGAGCACTTTGAACCCCACCGCCCCAAACCACTCCGCCTCCGGTCAGGTCACCTTCCTGGGTGCCGGGCCGGGAGACCCGGGCCTGCTGACGCTGCGTGCCGTGGAGGCGCTGGCCTCCGCGGACGTACTGATCGCCGACCCGCAGGTGCTGGACGTCGTGCGTGTGCATGCGCGAGCGCAGGTGGACACACCACTACAGGCATCAGCTGACGAGGCGTCAATCGCCGCCGACATCCCCACCCTTCGGGACACCGCCAATCTTGTCATGGCGGCCGCCCGTGCGGGCAAGCGGGTCGTGCGGGCGGTCACCGGTGACCCCGGCCTGGACGGGAACGTCGCCGAGGAGATGCTGGCCTGCGCCGCCGAGGGCATCCTCTTCGAGGTGGTGCCCGGCATCGCCGCGGCCGTCGGTGTGCCCGCGTACGCCGGTGTGCCGTTGCGCGATGCCCAGGGCACCGACGTGCGCTTCATCGACGCCCGCAGCGCCGATGACCGCTGCTGGTCCGAGGTCGGCACCAGCGACGCCACCGCCGTGGTCTCCACCACCCTCGACGCGGTGGCCGCGGCCGCCGCCGAGCTGGTCTCCGCCGGCCGTAAGCCCGACACCCCGCTGACCGTCACCGTCGCGGGCACCACCACACGCCAGCGCACCTGGACCGCGACCCTCGGGTCCATCGCCCAGGTGCTCAAGGCCGCCAAGGTGCTGCCCTCGCCGGACGGCGGCCAGCCGGTCATAGCCGTGGTCGGTGAGCGCAGCGCCGCAGCGCAGCGTGACCGCCTTTCGTGGTTCGAGTCCAAGCCCCTCTTCGGCTGGCGGGTGCTCGTGCCGCGTACGAAGGAGCAGGCCGCGTCGCTCTCCGACCAGCTCGTCTCGTACGGGGCGGTGCCGCACGAGGTCCCGACCATCGCCGTGGAACCGCCGCGCACCCCCCAGCAGATGGAGCGCGCGGTCAAGGGCCTGGTCACCGGCCGGTACGAGTGGATCGCCTTCACCTCGGTCAACGCGGTCAAGGCCGTCCGGGAGAAGTTCGAGGAGTACGGCCTGGATGCCCGCGCGTTCGCCGGGATCAAGGTCGCCGCGGTCGGCGAGCAGACCGCCAAGGCGCTGGTGGCCTTCGGTGTGAAGCCGGACCTGGTGCCGTCCGGTGAGCAGTCCGCCGCCGGACTGCTGGAGGACTGGCCGCCCTACGACCCGGTCTTCGACCCGATCGACCGGGTGTTCCTGCCGCGCGCCGACATCGCCACCGAGACCCTGGTCGCCGGGCTGATCGAGCTGGGCTGGGAGGTCGACGACGTCACCGCCTACCGGACCGTGCGGGCCTCGCCGCCGCCGGCCGAGACGCGGGAGGCCATCAAGGGCGGTGGCTTCGACGCGGTGCTCTTCACCTCGTCCTCGACCGTGCGCAACCTGGTCGGTATCGCCGGCAAGCCGCACAACGTGACCGTGATCGCCTGTATCGGTCCGGCCACCGCCAAGACCGCCGAGGAGCACGGGCTGCGCGTGGACGTCATGTCGCCCGAGCCCTCGGTGCACAAGCTGGCCGAAGCGCTCGCGGACTTCGGGGCGGCGCGGCGCGATGCCGCGATCGAGGCCGGTGACCCGGTCACCCGGCCGAGCGAGCGGCGGCCGGGGTCGCGCCGCCGGGCCCGCAGCTGACCCTTCCATGGCCGGCCGGGCGCCCCTTCCGGGGGCGCCCGGCCGACGCCGTGTTGGCAAAGGCGCCTGCGGGGCGGGCGTAGCGTGGACGGCATGACGAAGTACGGAAGCTTTCCGGGGGCGCGGCCGCGTCGGCTGCGTACTACCCCCGCCATGCGACGAATGGTTGCGGAACACCGCCTGAACCCGGCCGACCTGATCCTCCCGGCGTTCGTCCGGGAGGGCATCACCGAGCCGGTGCCGATCAACGCCATGCCCGGCGTCGTCCAGCACACCCGCGACACCCTGCGCAAGGCCGCCGTCGAGGCGGTCGAGGCCGGCGTCGCCGGGATCATGCTCTTCGGTGTGCCGCTGGACGAGAAGAAGGACGCGGCGGGCACGGCCGGCACGGACCCGGACGGCATCCTTCAGCACGCCATCCGGGATGTGCGGGCCGAGGTCGGCGACGACCTCGTGATCATGTCGGACCTGTGCCTGGACGAGTACACCGACCACGGCCACTGCGGTGTGCTGGACGCCGACGGCCGGGTGGACAACGACGCGACGCTGGAGCGCTACGCCGAGATGGCGCAGGTCCAGGCCGATGCGGGCGTCCATGTGGTGGGCGCCAGCGGCATGATGGACGGTCAGGTCGGCGTGACCCGTGACGCGCTGGACCAGACCGGCCACGAGGACGTCTCGATCCTCGCCTACACCGCGAAGTACTCCTCGGTGTTCTACGGGCCGTTCCGCGAGGCCGTGGGGTCGTCTCTGAAGGGCGACCGCAAGACCTACCAGCAGGACCCGGCCAACCTCCGCGAGTCGCTGCGGGAGCTGGCGCTCGACCTGGAGGAGGGCGCCGACATGGTCATGGTCAAGCCGGCGCTGCCCTACCTGGACGTGCTCGCCAAGATCGCGGACGCGGTGGACGTGCCGGTCGCGGCGTACCAGATCTCCGGCGAGTACGCGATGGTCGAGGCGGCCGCCGAGAAGGGCTGGATCGACCGGGACAAGGCGATCCTGGAGACCTTGACCGGCATCAAGCGGGCGGGCGCGAACATGATCCTCACGTACTGGGCCACCGAGGTCGCGCGGGGGCTGTGACGGAGCTCGCTGTTTGGGGGAGTCGCGGGGCGCGTATTCGTGAGCATGAGCAACTGCTCATCCGCGCCCCAACTCCCCTGAAGAGAAGAGCACTTCGGACGTGTTACGTACCCGCTTCGTCAGATGCGCGGTGGCTCCGGCCACCGCGCTCGCCCTTTTCATGGCCACCCCCGCCGTCGCCCGGCCCCGGCCCTCGGAGCCGGCCCCGGCGCTCGCCGCCTTCCGGCATGTGAAGGTCCCCGGCGCCCACGGCGCCGCGCTGGACGCCGCCACCTGGATCCACCAGGACACCACCCCCCGCCCCGCCATCGTCATGCCCGCCCCCTGGACGGGGATCGGCTGGCACACCTACACGGTGCTGGCGGCCAAGTACGCGCTGGCCGGCTACAACGTCCTCGCGTACACCCCGCGCGGCTTCGGCGCCTCGGAGGGCGAGGTGGAGGGCGGCGGCGAGGCCGACGTCCAGGACGGCTCCAAGGCGCTGGACCACCTCCTCGCGCACGCCCACGGCCGCACCACCAAGGTCGGCTTCACCGGCGAGTCCTACGGCTCCGGCCTCAGCCAGCTGATCGCCGCGCACGACACCCGGGTCGACGCGGTCGCCGCGCTGAGCACCTGGGGCGACCTGGGCGAGGCGTTCTACGAGAACCGCACCCGCCATCTCGGGGCCGTACGGGCCCTGCTGGCCATCTCCGGCCGCGCCCGGCTCAGCCCGCGCACCCGCCAGGCCTTCGACGACGTCCTGGCCGAGCGCCACATCTCCCGGACCCTGGCCTGGACGAAGCAGCGCTCCCCGCGGACCTTCCTCGCCGCCCTCAACAAGCGCCGGGTGCCGGTCTTCTACGCCCAGGCGTGGCACGAGACGCTCTTCCCTCCCAACCAGACGCTGAAGACCTTCAACCGCCTCACCGGGCCCAAGCGCATCGACCTGTCCATCGGGGACCATGCGGCACCCGAGATGGGCGGGATCACCGGCCTGCCCAACCACGTCATCAACGACTCCCGGCGCTGGTTCGACCGCTTCCTCAAGGGCGAGCGGAACGGCATCGACACCGAGGGCCAGGTCCACAGCCAGGTGATGTGGAAGTACTGGCCGTGGCTGCGCGAGACCCGGCCCGCCTGGAGCGCGTTCACCGAGCGCACCGAGCGCCTGAACCTGGCCGCGCCGGACGGCAACGGCACCGACGGCGCGCTGCGCACCGCACCGTCCACCGGCTGGCGGATGGCCCTGGCCTCCGGCACGGACACCACGGCGAGCGCCGCGGGCCCGGTCGTCTTCCTCGACGGATACCAGGAGATGCTCGGCCACCCCAGGACGTACTGGACCGGCACCATCTCCCGTCAGCACGCGGCCGTCTGGACCGGCGCGCCGGCCCAGAGCACCACCCGGCTGCGCGGCGCCCCCCGGCTGCGGCTGACCTACACCGCCGGCACGGCGCGGTCGACCGTCGTCGCCCACCTCTTCGACGTCGGCCCGCTCGGCACGGCGCATCTGATCACCCATGCGCCGTTCACCGCACCGGACGACCGTGCGGGCCGGCCCGTCACCGCCGACATCGCCCTTCAGGCCGCCGCGTACGACGTCCCGCAGGGCCACCGGCTGATGCTGGTCATCGACACCAAGGACCCGCTCTACAGCGACGCCAACGGCCCGGGCGGCACCCTCACCGTCACCTCGCCGCGGGCCAGGCCCTCGTACCTGGAGCTGCCGACCGGCTGAGCGGCCGGCCGGCCACCGCTCCGGCCGTGAAACGGAGCGGCCCCGTACAACAGCGATGCTGTACGGGGCCGTTGTGCCAGGTGCCCAGGACGTCTCCCGGGCGCCCGCGGGCTCAGAGACGCTCGGGGGTGCGGATACCGAGCAGCGCCATGCCCTGGTGGAGGGTGCGGCCGGTCAGATCGACGAGGAAGAGCCGGTTCTCGACCACCTCGGCCGGGTTGTCCGCGCTGATGACCTGGCACTTCTCGTAGAACGCGGTCAGGTGCGAGGCGAGCTGGTACAGGTACGCGGCCAGCCGGTGCGGCTCGTAGGACGCCGCGGCCTCGGCCAGCACCTCGCCGAACTGGTCGAGGTGCAGACCGAGCGCCCGCTCCGCCGGGGCCAGCGCCAGCTCCGGGTGGGCGGCCGGCCGGGTGTCGCCGGCCTTGCGCTTGATCGACTGGATACGGGCGTAGGCGTACTGGAGGTACACCGAGGTGTCGCCGTTCAGCGACACCATCTGGTCCAGGTCGAACTTGTAGTCCCGGGACGCGGACGTCGACAGGTCGGCGTACTTCACCGCGCCGATGCCGACCTGCGCACCGTTCTCGACGATCTCCTGCTCGCTCAGCCCGACCTTCTCGGCCTTCTCCCGCACGACGGTGGTGGCCCGCTCGACCGCCTCGTCCAGCAGGTCGACCAGCCGCACGGTCTCGCCCTCACGGGTCTTGAACGGCTTGCCGTCGGCGCCCAGCACGGTGCCGAACGCCAGCTGCACCGCGTGCGTCTTGTCGTTCAGCCAGCCGGCCCGCCGCGCGGTCTCGAAGACCATCTTGAAGTGCAGCGACTGCCGGGCGTCGACCACGTACAGCAGGGTCTCGGCGCCGAGGTTCTGCACCCGGTCACGGATCGCGGACAGGTCGGTGGCGGCATAGCCGTAACCGCCGTTGGACTTCTTGACGATCAGCGGGACGGGGTTGCCGTCCGGGCCCTTGACGTCGTCGAAGAAGACGCACAGCGCGCCCTCGGAGCGCACCGCGACACCGGACTCCTCCAGCAGCCGGCAGGTCTCCTCCAGCATGTCGTTGTAGCCGGACTCACCGACGACATCGGCGTCCCGGATGTCCATGTCGAGCTTGTTGAAGACCGAGTAGAAGTAGATCTTCGACTCGTCGACGAACCGCCGCCACATCTCCAGCGTCTCGTCGTCGCCGGCCTGGAGCTGCACCACCCGCTGCCGGGCCCGCTCCTTGAACTTCTCGTCGGCGTCGAAGAGGGCCCGCGACGCCTTGTAGAGCCGGTTGAGGTTGGACATGGCCTCCTCGCCGGAGACCTCCGCGCTCTTGTGGTCCAGCTCGTGCGGGTGCTCGGTCAGGTACTGGATCAGCATGCCGAACTGCGTGCCCCAGTCGCCGATGTGGTGCCGCCGGATCACCTTCTCGCCGGTGAACTCCAGGATCTCCACCATCGCCGCACCGATGACGGCCGAGCGCAGATGCCCGACGTGCATCTCCTTCGCGACGTTCGGCTGGGCGTAGTCGATCACCGTCGTCCCGGCCTTCGCCGCGTACGGCACGCCCAGCCGGGCGTCCGCGGCCCGCTCTGCCAGCGTCCGGACGATCGCCTCGTCCGAGACCGTGATGTTGAGGAAGCCGGGGCCGGAGACCTCGATCTCCGCGAGCACGTCGTCCGCGCCGATCGCGTCCACGACCTTGGCCGCCAGCTCCCGGGGGTTGCCCTTGAGCTTCTTCGCCAGCGCCAGCATGCCGTTGGCCTGGAAATCGGCCCGGTCGCTTCGGCGCAGCAGCGGGTCGACGGCGCCGGCCTCCGGCAGGGCTGCCGTGAGGGCGTCGGCGACGCGCTGGTTGACCGAGGCTGCGAGGGACGGGACCGAGGCCATGGAGCTGCACTCTCTACTGGGAGGCGGTGTCTTTGCGAGTGTGTTTGAAGGAGAAAGGGTTTGCCAGCGAGTATCCCACGCCGATACCACTGAATTTCTGTCCTGCGGACGTCTGGGAGAATGGGAGCCGTCAGGCTTTTGTGCGTCGGACGCGCAAGACGGCGCAAACGGGAAGCACCAGGAAGAGGAAGGGCCGATCGTGGCTCAGCAGAGCACCGAGACCGACTGGGTCTCCAGGTTCGCGGACGAGGTCATTGCCGAGGCGGAGCGCCGCGCCCCGGGCAAACCCATCGTCTGCGCCTCGGGCCTGAGCCCCTCCGGCCCGATCCACCTCGGCAACCTCCGCGAGGTCATGACCCCGCACCTGGTCGCCGACGAGATCCGCCGCCGCGGCCTTGAGGTCCGCCACCTGATCTCCTGGGACGACTACGACCGCTACCGCAAGGTTCCGGCCGGTGTCCCGGGCGTCGACGCCTCCTGGGCCGAGCACATCGGCAAGCCGCTGACCTCGGTACCGGCGCCGGCCGGCTCCGCGTACCCGAACTGGGCCGAGCACTTCAAGGCCGCCATGGCCGAGGCGCTCGCCGAGATGGGCGTGGAGTACGACGGCATCGGCCAGACCGAGCAGTACAACTCCGGCGCGTACCGCGAGCAGATCCTGCACGCGATGCGGCACCGCGACCGGATCGACGCCATCCTCGGCCAGTACCGCACGAAGAAGGACGGCGCCCAGAAGCCGCAGAAGTCGCAGAAGTCGCAGAAGCCGGTCGACGAGGCCGAGCTGGAGGCCGCCGAGGGCTCCGGCGCCGCGGCCGAGGACGACGGCAGCGGCGGTTCGGCCGGCTACTTCCCGTACAAGCCCTACTGCGGCCGGTGCGAGAAGGACCTCACCACCGTCACCTCGTACGACGACGAGACCACCGAGCTCGCCTACACCTGCACGGAGTGCGGCTTCGGCGAGACGGTCCGGCTGAGCGAGTTCAACCGCGGCAAGCTGGTCTGGAAGGTCGACTGGCCGATGCGCTGGGCCTATGAAGGGGTGATCTTCGAGCCGTCCGGCGTCGACCACTCCTCGCCCGGCTCGTCCTACGTCGTCGGCGGGCAGATCGTCCGCGAGGTCTTCGACGGCGCCCAGCCCATAGGGCCCATGTACGCCTTCGTCGGCATCAGCGGCATGGCGAAGATGTCCTCCTCCAAGGGCGGGGTGCCCACGCCGAGCGACGCCCTGAAGATCATGGAGGCGCCGCTGCTGCGCTGGCTGTACGCCCGCCGCAGGCCCAACCAGTCCTTCAAGATCGCCTTCGACCAGGAGATCCAGCGGCTCTACGACGAGTGGGACAAGCTCGCGGCGAAGGTCGCCGAGGGCACCGCCCAGCCCGCCGACGAGGCCGCCTACCTCCGGGCTGTCGGCACCGCGGCCGGTCCGCTGCCCGCCACCCCGCGCCCGCTGCCCTACCGCACGCTGGCCTCGGTCGTGGACATCACCGCCGGCCATGACGAGCAGACCCTGCGCATCCTGGGCGAGCTCGACCCGGACAACCCGGTCACCTCGCTCGACGAGACCCGGCCCCGGCTCGACAGGGCCGAGTACTGGATCACCACCCAGGTCCCGGCCGACCAGCGCACCGTCGTGCGCGAGGAGCCGGACGCCGAACTGCTGAAGTCCCTCGACGACACCGACCGCGAGTCGCTGCGGCTCCTGCTGGACGGCCTCGACTCGCACTGGTCGCTGGACGGACTGACCCACCTGGTCTACGGCGTGCCGAAGGTCCAGGCGGGCTTCTCCGCCGATGCGACGCCGAAGGAGCTGCCGCCGGAGATCAAGGTGGCGCAGCGGACGTTCTTCGCGCTGCTGTACCACCTGCTCGTCGGCCGGGACACCGGGCCGCGGCTGCCCACGCTGCTGCTGGCCGTCGGCGCCGACCGGGTGCGCAAGCTGCTCGGCGACTGACGCACGCGCCGGCGGGTGCGGCCGCCGAGTCGTAGCCCGCGGTGCGGGCCTGCGACCTTAGGGTGACAACGGGTTCGGCCTTGGGGAGGAGGATCCCCGGGGCCGGACCCGTCACGCTGGGGTCATGAGGGGATTCATCGGCTTCATCATCATGATCCAAGGGGCGATGGGCTTCATCGGCCAGGTGTTCTTCGACGGCGCCTGGGGGCTGCTCGCCCACTGGTTCGACGTGCCGTCACCCGCCTACCTCGGCCTCTTCGCGGCCGGCGCGGCGCTCGCCGTATGGGGCGACGCGGACAGGAAGCGCAAGCAGAAGCAGCTGGGGTCGGGGGAGGCGTAGGGCGGCGTGGGGCGGCGCGGGGGCGGCGTGGGTCGGGAATACGGCCTGCCCCCCGCCGCGTTGAGGCCCCGCAGGGGGCCCACGCGTCCCTTACGGGTTGTGTTCCCGCCCCCCTACGGAATGTGCTCGGTCCCCATTTCCATCCGGAACCGCAGCTGGAAGTCGCGGACGAACCCGCGCAGATAGCCCTCGCTCAGCGGGCCGCCCTCCCGTCCGGTGACCCCGTAGGAGTTCAGCAGATAGCGGCCGAACTGCCGGGAGTCGGGGAAGTCGTTCTTCTCCGCCACATACATGCGGTAGGCCGCGTAGTACGCCTCATCGCGCGGTACGTCGTCGGGGAGCGCCGCGACCGGCGGCAACTGCTCGGGTTCCGGCGGGAGTTCGGGCTCGGGGGCGGGCTCGGGCTCCGGCGCGTGGCCGCGTGGCCCGGGGACCGGCAGCGGATCGCCGGCGTTGCCCAGCGGGCGGCTGCGGCCGGGGCCGACCGGGACCGTCAACGGGGGCGTGGCGGTGGACTGTCCGGGCGCCGGCCCGTCGGACGCCTCGTGCAGCGGTTCGGGGGCGGCCTCGTGTACGGGCTCGTCGGCCCGCTCCCGTACGGGCTCGTCGACGAGCTCCTGGACAGGCCCGTCGGGGATCTCCTGTACGGGTTCGTGGGTCATTTCCCGTACGGGCCCTGGGGTTTGATCCCGTACGGGCCCCGGGGTTTGATCCCGTACGGGAGCCGCCACGGCCGCCGGTGCTCCGGCCGCCGCCGGCTCGACGGCCGGATGCTGCTCCGGTGCCGGCAGCTCGATGCCCGCCGCCGCCAGCCCGGCCGGCGCCGTCCTCGCCAGCGGTACGCCGTACCGCGCCAGCCGCAGCGGCATCAGCGCATCGACGGGTGCCCTGCGGCGCCAGGCGCGGCCGTAGCGGGCCCGCAGCCGTGCCTGGTAGACGAGCCGGTCCTGCTCCAGCTGGATGACCTCGTCGTACGAGCGCAGCTCCCACAGCTTCATCCGGCGCCACAGCCGGAACGTGGAGGGGAAGGCGAGCAGCCAGCGGGTGAGGCGGACGCCCTCCATGTGCTTGTCGGCGGTGATGTCCGCGATCCGGCCCACCGCGTGCCGCGCCGCCTCCACCGCGACCACGAACAGCAGCGGGATGACCGCGTGCATCCCGACGCCCAGCGCATCCGGCCACGCCGCCGCGCCGTTGAACGCGATGGTGGCGGCCGTCAGCAGCCAGGCGGTCTGGCGCAGCAGCGGAAACGGGATACGGATCCAGGTCAGCAGCAGATCCAGCGCCAGCAGCACCACGATCCCGGCGTCGATGCCGATCGGGAAGACCACCGAGAAGGCGCCGAAGCCCTTCTTCTCCGCCAGCTCGCGCACCGCCGCGTAGGAGCCGGTGAAGCCGATGGCCGCGATCACCGCCGCCCCGGCGGTGACCACACCGATGAGGATGCGGTGGGTACGAGTCAACTGCGCCGTGTGCGTCCCGGACACCCGCGGTCCCTCCCCGGCTCGGCGAAATGGCGCGCCTAGCGTGGCACACGCCCTTCAGGCCGCCGCTGGGAGGTGCCCCGGCCGGGCCGGAGCGCGGCCGGGACCGGGGCGTTCACCAGGGCGTTCGTCAGGCGTTGGCCTTGGTGGCGGCGGCGACCGCCTCCTTGGCGGCGGCCTGGGCCTTCTTCAGCAGATCGGCGCCCTTGGGGGTGTCGGCGCCGGCCAGGCCCGCGCCGTTGTAGTTGATCGTGACGACGATGTTGGAGGTACGGGCGACGATCGTGGTGTTCTTGAAGTCGTTGCCCTCCTTCTTCGCGTCGTAGGTGATCGCGGTCGCCTCGTCGCCGGTACCGGAGGTCTGGGCCGTCTTCACCTTCTTGGCGCCCTTGGCGTCCTTCGCGGCGGCCACCTGCTTGGTGTAGAAGTCCGAGGCCCGCTTCTCGGCCGAGCCGACGGTGGGCTCGGAGTCGTAGCGCTGGTAGCCGATGTCCAGCCAGCGGAACTGGGTGCCGTCGACGCCCTGCTCGTCCGAGCTGTTCCAGGAGCAGGTGCCGTGCGCCGCGTTGTCGGAGGATTCGCCCTGGTCGCCGGAGGCGTTCTTCACCTTCGGCAGCAGCTTCTTGATCGTGTCCTTGGAGAACGCCGCACACGGGTTGGGCAGCGTCTTGAACTTGGCGGGCGCGACGCTCGGCGACGGGCTGCCCGACTTGCTGGTGGAGGGCGCGGAGGAGGAGGCGTCACCGGAGCTGTCGCTGTCCGAGCCGGAGCAGCCGGCGACGAGCAGCACCGGTACTGCTGCGCAGGTGAGGAGGCTGGCGAGGCGCTTGGCTGAACGGTGCATGGTTCCTTCGCTGTTCGTCGTCGATCGGATCGGCTAGACGGCACGGTACGCGGCGCGGCGGGGCGGGTGACCGTTTCGTGTCGATGAGCACGACGGATGAAAAGGGCATGCGGGAACGAGATTGCCCCTTCGTGGCGGTTCGCCCAATCCGGACTATTCGCTGAGGCTGTCCGACAGCTCGCCGGCCAGCGAACGTGCCTTGTCCTGCAGTTCCTGGCTGTCCGGCAACATCGTCTTGTCCGTGGACCACTGGTCGTAGGTGAGCGTGACGATCACATTCGACGTGCGAAAGACCACAGTCACATCGCGGTGCACTCCGGAGTCCGCGGTGACCAGTTTGTCGTCGAGGAACGCCGCGTCGCCGAGGTCGTCCAGGACGCGCGAAGCGGTCGAGCCGCCGGGGGCCGCGCTGGGGCCGGTGGGCTGCGAAGGGCCCTTCGAGCCTGTCTTCCCGCCCTTGCCCGCCTTCTCGTCCGCGGTGTCCGCGGCCTTGTCCGTCTTCTTGCCGTCCGTCGCGGCCGCGCCCGAGGTCCCTGCCGTGCCGGTCTTGTTTGCCTCGGCGCCCTTCCTCGTCGTGGGGGAGGGCGGCGGGGTGCCCGGTGAGGCGGAGCCGGTGCTGTCGGTCGGGATCTTCGCCGCCAGCTCCTTGCTGTCGTAGATCCCCTGCGCCTTGTCGTCGTCGCTGACCGCGGCGTCGTAGGAGACCACCCGCTGGATGTCGAGGCTCAGATGGCGGGTGCCCTCGGTGGCCTCACGGGTCCAGCGGCAGCCCACCCGGCGGTCGGTGTCATAGGTGACATCGGCCTGGCCGGCGTAGAGCTTCTTCGCCTCCGCGCTCGACAGCTGCTGGTCGTCGCCGGGCAGCATGCTGCGCAGGGCGCTGCGCGACGGCAGTCCGCACGCCTCCGGGAGGGTCTGGTAGCGGCCCGGTTCGGCGGCCTGGCTCGCCGTGGAGGCATCACCGCTCTTCGCGTCCACGCCGCCACTGCCGGTGCTGGAGCCTCCGGTGCAGCCGGTGAGACCGGCGGCCAGCGCCGCGGCGGCCACCAGTGCGGCGCCGGGTACGAACGACCTCCGTGGCATCGTCCGCCGCTCCTTCCCCTGCGAAATGCGGTTGCCGCCCGATGGCGGCCGATGGACACAATGTCTACCGCACGCGTTGCCGCATACGCCGGTCCGGCGTCCAAGATCATGCATCTTGTCCGGCTTTTGCGTTTTTCGGATTTTCGGGGGAATGAGGAAGTTATGTCGTACGTCGAGGTGCCCGGCGCGCAGGTACCGATCCGGATGTGGACGGACCCGGCCACGGTCGAGGGCGTCGCCATGCAGCAGCTGCGCAATGTCGCCACCCTGCCGTGGATCAAGGGCCTGGCCGTGATGCCCGATGTCCACTACGGCAAGGGCGCCACGGTCGGCTCGGTGATCGCGATGCGCGGTGCGGTCTGCCCGGCGGCGGTCGGCGTCGACATCGGCTGCGGAATGAGCGCGGTGAAGACCTCGCTCACCGCCAACGACCTGCCCGGCGATCTCTCCCGCCTCCGCTCGAAGATCGAGCAGGCGATCCCGGTGGGGCGGGGGATGCATGACGACCCCATCGACCCGGGGCGGCTGCACGGTATGCCGACGGCGGGGTGGGGGGACTTCTGGGCGCGGTTCGAAGGGCTCGCGGACGCGGTCAAGTTCCGCCGGGAACGGGCCATGAAGCAGATGGGGTCGCTCGGCTCGGGCAACCACTTCCATGAGATCTGCCTCGACGCCGACGGGGCCGTGTGGATCATGCTGCACTCCGGATCGCGCAACATCGGCAAGGAGCTGGCCGACCACCACATGGGCGTGGCCCAGAAGCTGCCGCAGAACCAGGGGCTGGTCGACCGCGACCTCGCCGTCTTCATCTCCGACACCCCGCAGATGGCGGCGTACCGCAACGATCTGTTCTGGGCGCAGGAGTACGCCAAGCACAACCGCGAGATCATGATGGCCCTGACCCAGGACGTGATCCGCCGGGAGTTCAGGAAGGCGCAGGTGACCTTCGGCGAGGTCATCTCCTGCCACCACAACTATGTGGCGGAGGAGCAGTACGACGGCATGGACCTGCTGGTGACCCGTAAGGGCGCCATCCGGGCGGGCGACGGCGAGTACGGCATCATCCCGGGCTCGATGGGCACCGGCTCGTACATCGTCCGGGGTCTGGGGAACGCCGCGTCCTTCAACTCGGCCTCGCACGGCGCCGGCCGCAAGATGAGCCGGAACGCCGCCAAGAAGCGCTTCTCGACGCGCGACCTGGAGGAGCAGACGCGGGGTGTGGAGTGCCGTAAGGACTCCGGAGTGATCGACGAGATCCCGGGTGCCTACAAGCCGATCGAGAAGGTCATGGACCAGCAGCGGGACCTGGTCGAGGTCGTCGCCCACCTCAAGCAGGTGGTGTGTGTGAAGGGCTGACGGCCTTGGGGGAATTGAGTTCGGTGCGTGATGGCGCGGCGTTCGGCCGGGGGGTGTCGGGGAACTCCTTGGCCGGGCCCGTGCATCCGGCGTCGACCTGGGCTCTCACCGTCGGGCCACGGACCGCACGGGCCCAGGTCAGCTTCACAATTCACCCAACCCGTAAGGTCCTTGGCGCGTCACGAATTAAGCGCACCCGAGGCATTCCCCTCAATGCGGTTAGCGGGGCAAACGGGGTCGACCCACCCGCCGTCCCCCCGACACGTGCGTTCATCGCGCCGTCCGACATACTCATGCCACATGAACGAGGCATGGGAAGTACTCATTTTCATCGGCATGATCCTGTTCATGGCCGCTATCTTCGGACTCGGCATCTGGGCCTGGCGGTCAGGGAACAAAAGGGACGGCCGAAGCCCCCAACAGTGGGAAGAGCTCATCCAGTTCGTGGAGGCCCGGGGCTGGAGCCACACCGCTTGGGTTCCCGGCGGGGGAGACCGCTACTGCGGGGGAGACCCACTTCCCATGAAGGGCACCAATGTCCCCATCCGGGACCACATCGTCGGCGAATTCCGGGGTCGCCCGATCAGCTGCTTCGAGCGCAACTCGCGCGACATGAACGCGGACGGCCCGGACTCGGTGCTGTACTCCGCGGTGTTCGCCGTGACGATGCCGACGCCCGTACCTCGGATGGTCATCAAAAAGCCGCGGGCAGTGGACAAGGTGAACGCGCGCGCGGACGCCCTGTTCGGCGGCGGCAAGGTGATGGAGCTGGGCGACCCCGCATTCGACGAGGCATTTCGCCTGATCGCCAACGACGAAGAGTTCGCGCGCAGTGCCCTGACCGGCTCCATGGCGCAGTTCCTCACCTCCGACCCCCGCGCCAAGGACCAGCCTCTCCGGTTCCAGGAAAACCATCTGCTCACCTGGCACCGGGGGCGGCTCCGGGCGGAAGACATCGAACAGAAGCTGAACTACCTGTGCGACGTCCTGGACCGCTTGCCGGCGCAGGCATAACACCCCGCCTGAATGACGGCGCTTGCGGTGAGCCCCTCACGGATAAGGATCGCGAGGGGCTCACTCATGAGCGTCGAGGTGCCCAGGACTTACGCTGCGCCAGGGCTCGCCGGGCGAATGGACTTGACGAATTCCTCGTAGTCTTCCGCGACCTGATCCAGCTGGGACTGCTTGGCCGTCAACGCCAGCTCGATCACTGCGTGTGTGGACGGGTCGCGCGCATCCTGCATGAGCAGGTAGACCTGGCTCTGGACCAACTCCACAGGGAATCCGCGCAATGTGGTGGAGATCCGCAGCGTTTGGGTCAGCGCAGGCAATTCCGGGGTTCCCCCCTGCGTCTGCTTGGCGACGGTCACGGTCGCCCCCTCGCGCAGCCGCTCGACCGATTCGTGCGCGAGTGTCACCAGGTCGGTTTCATCCCGAATTTGACCGGCGATCGTGATATTCGCGGTGAACTTGTCCCGCGACCCGGGGTGCAGCGCAATGAAGGCCACTCCGGGAGCGCCCACCTCATCGGGGGGTGCAGGCTGCCAGCCCTCCGGCAATGAAAATTCGATCTTTACCGGCAGTGTGGTCGCCATCGTGGATCAACTCCTAGTGTGCGAAGTGCGAGGCCAGTGTCATCCGAAGGGGTTGATGGCATCCAGCCCATCGCCGACGGCGTCGAGGCCCTCACCCACCTTGTCACCGATGTCGCTGACCGTGTCGACGACCTTTTGCGGGTCGATCTCGGCCTGGAAGCCGACCTTGCCCCCGAGTCCGAGTCCCACGCCCACATCGGCGCCGATGACGAACTTCCCGTCTTTCATGCCGGCATCCGCATGGGCCGCAGCTCCGGCTCCGGCCCACCCTTCCGCGGTGGCACCGGCCCCGATACCGCCCACGTCCGCGTGGGCGCTCGCAGTCGCCTTGGCGCCCGCGAAAGCCTCGGCGCCCGCGTGCACTCCGTCCTTGCCCACGGATGTGTTTACCTGCGCCTCAGCGCCGGCGAAGGCCGTGGCGTCCGCCTTTGCAGCGGCGGGGCCGTACTCGACGCCACCCTCCGCGGAAGCCTGCGCCAGGTACGCCTTACCGCCGGCTCCGACCTGGACCCTGCCGTCCTTGATCGACGCACCCGCTGTGCCTTCCGCCCCGAGAAGTTTGAGACCGGCCTTCCCGGACACCTTCCCGTCGTCCCCGAACTGCGACTCGCCTTCCGCCTCTTTCTCCCAGGCATTCACCTCGGCCTTCCGCTCCCACAGCTTGGCCTCGAAGGACCGGGGCTTCTTGGCATTGGGATCCGCGGGCGCCGCATCGGGGTCGGGCTTCGACGCGCCATAGAACTTCTGACGCTGTTCGCTCAGCGGGTTGGATTCGTAGAGGTCCTTGAGGGTGGCACTGGTCTTTCCCGACTCCTTTTGCTGTTCGGCGGTCTTGCCTGCCCTTTGCAGCCAGGACGGAGCGTCGGAAGCGCCTCCGGCCGCGTCCTTCAGCTTTTCCGCCGCCGAATCAGCTTCGTCCCGTACGTGCTGTCGGGCGGTCTTCAGGATCAGCTGGGCCTGGCTTTCATCCCCGTCGTCCCACAGCTCGATTGCCTCCCGCGCCTGGCCCTGTGCCGCACTCAACGCCGTGGCGTACCTACTGACCGCGCCAGCCGCGTCGGACAGCGCATCGGAAGCGTAGAGCCAGTTCTTCTTCTCGCCGGAAAGCTGTTCCCAGAATCGGTCACTGGCCGCACCGTTCCAGCCGGATATCCGTACGGCGCCCAGCCCCTGTGCGACGGTCTCGAATTTGCCGGATTGTTTCTTCAGTGCCCGCGCGACGCTCTCGATTTGCCCTGCGTCGCCGGGGATGAGCCCCTTGGGGTCTTTGGTTTCGCCCAGCTCTTCCGTCATACCGTCCCCCGCTGCTACAGCCCCGAACCATTCTTATGCTGATCTATGTACTTTATGTATTCGCCGGTATGGGATTCGTTTTGCTCGTAGGTGTCCGCTTGGCTTTTTAGCTTGTCCGACATGTCACCTGCGCGGTCACCGAGAACGAGATAGGCCACGTCCCACGTCTCGCAAAAAGTTTCAAACTTATCGGCGAGGATCTTGTCGCCCTGGCCGGAACCATCAAAGTTCTCGTTCAGTGCTGAGAAATCGGCACCCTTTGCCGGGTTAAGGCATTTCAGTACATCCGAAGCCCCAGCCCTGAGCTCATCCGGATCGGCTTTAAAGCCATCGCGATTAATGGACACCCTCGAACCACCCCCCCGTGAACACGCGCTAATGACAGGCGAGTTGGCACTGTCGGTCGGGCGAATCTATCACCACCTGTGGGCCCGTCAGATCGCCGGGGCGGTTCGAGTCCTCCGTCCGCAACTCACCCTATTAATCCCGCTAGTTTCACAGATCGACCCATCGCCGAATTGTCCGGCCGACGCCTCGACATGAAGCAGGATGGGAGGTGGCGGCCCTCAAGTAGAGGAAAGCGCAGGGGAGTTCGAGCAATTAACCTCATCGCGACCGCGTAGGGCAATTATCCCGTCCCGCCGCTGACGATTCCTGGAGGCATCCACCCCACCTTCGCCAACCTCTTCAACGGAATGCTGACGCCCGCTCATCGTTATTCGGAAATCGCGGGACGATACGGAGCAATGAGGGTCGGTCAGGTACCACCGGCCCGGGCGCCGCCCCCAGCAGCCGTTGACCGCGCTGATGAAGGCCGCCACGGCCACCCGGTAGTCGCGCTCACTGCCCGCATCGCCGCGAGCGTGCCGACCGTGGCTCCTGGGCCCGTTCGTTGATGCGCAGGTGCAGCGCGGCGAGCACCCCTTCGACGTCGCTGAACTCCTCGTAGAACTGACGGGTGGACAGGCCCGCTTCCTCGCACAGGGCGCTCACCGACGTGGCGCGGTATCCGGGGCCGCCGCCGAAGAGTTGCAGTCCCGCTTCGAGCAGCCGCTGCCACAACTATGTGGCGGAGGAGCAGTACGACGGCATGGACCTGCTGGTGACCCGTAAGGGCGCCATCCGGGCGGGCGACGGCGAGTACGGCATCATCCCGGGCTCGATGGGCACCGGCTCGTACATCGTCCGGGGTCTGGGGAACGCGGCGTCCTTCAATTCGGCCTCGCACGGCGCCGGCGCAGGGCTGACCGGGACGGTCTCGCCGACCGGGGACGGTCTTGGGGCGGCGTGGCGCACAGGAGCGCCGCGCCGCTCTGGCCTGCCGGAGGGCTTCCGGCAGGCCAGGGGGGCTCAAGTGGTGCGGTGGACCTTGGTGTTGGAGGCCTGGGCGCGGGGGCGGACCACCAGGAGGTCGACATTGACGTGGGCGGGGCGGGTGATCGCCCAGGTGATGGTGTCGGCGACGTCCTCGGCGCTCAGCGGCTGGTCGACGCCCTCGTAGACCTTGGCGGCCTTGGCGTGGTCGCCGCGGAAGCGGGTGGTGGCGAACTCGTCGGTCTTGACCATGCCCGGGGCGACCTCGATGACCCGCACCGGCTCGCCGCACAGCTCCAGGCGCAGGGTTTCGGCGATCACATGGGCGCCGTGCTTGGCGGCGACATAGCCGCCGCCGCCCTCGTAGGTGCCGTGGCCGGCGGTGGAGGAGAGGACGACGACGGTGCCGTCGCCCGACGCGGTGAGCGCGGGCAGCAGCGCCTGGGTCATATGGAGCACGCCGAGCACATTGACCTCGTACATGGCGCGCCAGTCGGCCGGGTCGCCGGTGGCGACCGGTTCGGCGCCGAACGCCCCGCCGGCGTTGTTCACCAGGACGTCGACCGAGGGGTAGCTTTCGAGGGCCGCCGCGAAGTCGTCGACGGCGGCGCGGTCGGTGACGTCGAGCGCATAGGCCGTGGCGCCCGGCAGCTCGGCGGCGAGGGCCTCGATACGGTCCTTGCGGCGGGCGGTGAGGACCACGCGGTAGCCGGCGGCGGCCAGCGCGCGGGCGGTTGCGGCGCCGATGCCGCTGCTCGCTCCGGTGACGACGGCGGTACGGGCCTCGGCGGTCATGACGCTCTCCTCGGGACGGTGGGGGCTCCTGTTGCCGAGGAGCCTGGTGAGGTGGTGCGACCGTCAGGATATGCGGGTCCGGTCAGCGACCCCTGGGGACGTACATGATCACTGCCATGCCGGCCAGGCAGATCAGCGCGCCGATCACATCCCAGCGGTCGGGGCGGTAGCCGTCGGCGACCATGCCCCAGGCCAGCGAACCGGCGACGAAGAGCCCGCCGTACGCGGCGAGGATGCGGCCGAAGTCGGGGTCCGGCTGGAGGGTGGCGACAAAGCCGTACAGGCCGAGCGCGAGAACGCCGGCGCCGATCCAGATCCAGCCCTTGTGCTCACGGACCCCTTGCCAGACCAGCCAGGCGCCGCCGATCTCGAAGAGCGCGGCAACGACGAAGAGAGCGGCGGACCGGGCGATGAGCATGGGTGAAGCGTAGGGCGGGGCGCGTTCGTCCCGGCGCGGGATGTGGCCCTATGGGTACATCCGGGCAGGGCTGTCAGTGGGGTGTGAGAGCTTCGGAAGCATGCTGATCGAACGGGCTTACGTGGATCTTCCGCAGGGGGAGGGAACGGCCGAGGCCGGCTGGCCCTGGACGGTGCCGTGTGTGCGCCAGCTGACCGAGGAGGGGCTGGAGTTCCGTGCGCCGGTGACCTTTCTGGTGGGGGAGAACGGTTCGGGGAAGTCGACGCTGGCCGAGGCGCTGGCGGAGGGGTTCGGACTGGATTCCTACGGCGGGTCGGCGGGCTACAAGTACGCCAGCTCGCGGGAGGCCTCGGTGCTGGGCACCCGGATGCGGTTCGATCCGACCCGGGAGGGGCGCCGGATGGTGCGGGGACCGCGGACCCGCCGCCAAGGTTTCTTCCTGCGGGCCGAGACGGCCCTGGAGGCGCTGAGCGGCGAGCAGAGGGCGCAGCGGGTGTCCCGGCACCCGGACGAGATGAGCCATGGCGAGGGCTTCCTGATGGCCTTCCGCGAGCGGTTCGCACAGCGCGGGCTGTATGTGATGGACGAGCCGGAGGCGGCGCTGTCCTTCTCCTCCTGTCTCGAACTGATAGGACTGATGGACGAGTTGGCGAGCGGCGGCGCGCAGATCATCTGCGCCACGCACTCCCCGCTGCTGACCGCGCTGCCCGGTGCGGAGATCGTCGAGGTCGGCGCGCACGGCATGCGGTCGGCCACCTGGGCGGAGCTGGGGCTCGTCGACCACTGGCGGCGCTACCTCAACGACCCGCGGGCGTATCTGCGCCATGTGCTGGCGCCGGGATGACGGCCGGGCGGGCCGCGGCCATGGGGCCGGCTCCGGGGGCGGTGCCGGCCCAGTGGCGGAGCGCGGTGCGCAGGGCGGCGGTGCGCTCCGCGGGGTCGGTGGCGTCGGTGGCCCAGGCGATATAGCCGTCGGGCCGTACCAGCAGGGCCGTGCGCCGGTCGCTGTGCCAGGCGGCCCGCAGGGTCCGGTCGTCGACGGGGTGCAGGGGATCCTCGCCGCTCGGCAGAGCCCCGGGAACGGCGGGATCGTCGGCCGGGGCTATGAGGACGAACCTGCCCCGGCGGAGGAGTTCGTACAGTCGGCTGCCGTCCGCCAGCCGGATGTCGGGGGCGCGGTGGCCGGCGAGCCGGTGGGCGCCCGGCCCGGCCGGATAGGCGAGCCCGATGCCGGAGAGGGTGCGGATCGCACGACGGGAGAGCGGCCCCAGCCGGTTGATGAGCTGGGCGGCGAGACCGCGGGCGGCGCGGCCCGGTGCGGAGTGCAGCAGGGCGATACGGAGGATGGCGCCGCTGCTGCGCAGCACCTGCTTGCCCACGGCGTGCCGCTCGGTCTGATAGCTGTCCAGCAGTGACTCGGGCGCATGTCCCTGGACCACGGCCGCCAGTTTCCAGCTGAGGTTGGCGGCGTCCTGGAGGCCGGTGTTCATGCCCTGGCCTCCGGCGGGGGAGTGGACATGGGCGGCGTCGCCGGCGAGGAAGACCCGGCCGACGCGGTACTCGGGAACCTGGCGCTCATCGCTGTGGAAGCGGGACATCCAGCGGGCGTCATGCATGCCGTGGTCCGTACCGAGGGCGAGCCGGGTGACCTCGCGGACCTCGGCGAGATCGACGGGTGCGTCGTCGTCGGCCTGGCACTGACGGTTCCATCCGATGACGCGGTACCAGCCCTCACCGAACGAACCGATCAGGGCGAACGCGTCACTCGTGGCATTGACGGTGAAGGGGGACTCGGGCTCCTGGGCCAGCCGGACATCGGCGAGCACCACGGAGCGGATCACGGACTTGCCGGGGAAGGGCAGCCCGATCGCCTCGCGGACCGTGCTGCGCACACCGTCGGTGCCGACCAGGTAGGCGGCGCGGGCGCTGCCGGGGCCGTCGCCGGTGCGCAGCCGGACCGTCACCCCCTCCCCGTCCTGCTCCAGGCCGGTCACCTCCGAGTCGTACCGGAACACCACCCCGGCCTGCCGGGCCCGGCGCTCCAGCAGCCGCTCGACCTCGAACTGGGGCGTGATCAGCACGAACGGGAAGCGGGAGGGGAGCTGCGTCGGATCGAGGGTGGCCTTGCCGAACAGCCGGAGGCGGGGGATCGGATGGCCGCCGGCGACCAGCTCGTCGGCGAGACCGCGGGCGTCGAGCTGTTCCAGGGTCCGGGCATGGACGGTCAGGGCCCGGCTGAGGTTGCTGGTCGTATCGGCGCGGCGCTCGAGGAGGGTGACGGCGAGGCCGGCCTCGGCGAGGTCGCCGGCCAGCAGCAGCCCGGTCGGCCCGGCGCCGACGACGAGGACATCGGCATCGCGGGGCCCGGCCGCCGCCCGCCCCGTGCTCGCGCGCTCGCTCTCTCCCGGCTTGTGGTTCATGGCATCCATGGCTGTTGCCTCCTGTGCCTTCCGACTCCCCCGATGCCAACGCGTGTGGGTCAACGCGCGTTGGTCAACGCTTGTTGGCAAGCGTAGGACCCCTCGCGCTGGCATGTCAACAGTCGTTGGCCTACAGTTGTTGACATGCCTGAAGCCCCCGCCCTCACCAGCACCGATCCCGCCCCGGACCCCCTGCCCGGTGCCACCGCTGCCCCCGCCGGCCCCGACGCCTCCGAGGCCCCCGACGGCGACGCCCGCCCCCGCCGCTCCGCCGCCACCCGGGCCGCGATCCTCGCCGCCGCCCGGGACCGCTTCGCCGCCGACGGCTACGAGCGCGCCACGATCCGCGCCATCGCACGGGAGGCGGGCATCGACCCGTCGATGGTGATGCGCTACTACGGCAACAAGGCCGGCCTGTTCGCCGCCGCCTCCGAGATCGATGTGCACGCCCCCGACCTCACCCACGTTCCGCACGACGAGCTCGGCGTCCGCCTCGTACGCCACTTCCTCGAACGCTGGGAGTCCGACGAGACACTGACCGGCATGCTGCGCGTCGGCGCCACGAACGAGGCGGGCGCCGAGCGGATGCGGGGGGTCTTCGGCGAGCAGATCCGACCGGTCCTCGCCGCGGTCTGCCCCGTACCGGAAGAGGCCGCGGTCCGCTCCGCGTTGATCGCCTCGCAGATACTGGGCATGGCGCTGTGCCGCTACGTCCTGCACATCCCGCCGGCCGTCGGCCTCAGCCACGACGAGGTCATCGCCTGGCTGGCCCCCACCGTCCAGCGCTATCTGACGGACGAACTGCCCTGAAGCGCCGCGCCTCCGGGCTCAGCGGACGTACGCCGTCGGCGGCACCCCGACCGTCGCGGTCACCTCGCGGACCAGATGCGCCTGATCGCTGTACCCCAACTCGGCGGCCAGCGCGGCCCAGTCGACCTCCGCGTCCGAAGTGGCGCGCTCCAGGGCCTCATGGACCCGGTAGCGCAGCAGCACCCACTTGGGGCTGACCCCGACATACCCCGCGAAAAGCCGCTGTAGCGACCGTACGGACATCCCTTCATCGCGGGGGAAGTCCGCGACGCGGCGGATCGTACGGTCCCGGCGGATCCGGTCGGCCAGCCCCATCGCGAGCTCGGCCTGGGCGAGGACCCGCGGCTCGGCCCGCAGCAGAGGCATCAGGAAGGCGTCGACCGCGGCCACGCGGTCGTCCTCGTCCTCCGGCTCCAGTACGGCGGACGCGGCATCGGCGCTGCCGGGGGCGTACGGGCCGGCCGCGGCGCTCCCGAAGACCGTCGCCAGCGGCAGCCGGCGGTCCGTCCAGTCCGTGGCCGGCCGCTCCGGGGTGAACGGCCGGAACCCGCCGGGCCGGAACTGCACCCCGCACACCCGCCCCCGCCCCGCCAGCTTCTGCTCGTACAGCTCCAGCCCGACACCCGCGACCTCGCCGAACGCGGGCCGGCCGGCGTACCGCTGGAAGACCAGGTTCACGCACGGGTGCGGGACGACATGGGCGGCGTACGGCTCGGCCAGATCCCAGTCGATCAGCCAGTAGTGCTCGACGTACGGGCGCAGCGCGGCGGCGGGGGAGCGGCGACGGAACCGCACCCGTGTGAAGAGCTCCGGGGCGTCGACGATGCCCCGCGTGTCGCGCCGTGGAGCGGCCATGCCCCGGATCCTAGGGCGCCCGGCGGACCTGTCGCATTTCTTCAAGCCGTCGCCGCTGCCCGGCCGTAACGTCATCCGCATGAGCGACATGCGAGACGTAACGGACGAAAAGCGCGAAGCCGAAGCCGCCCAGGAGACCGCCCCGATCAGCGCGCTGCTGGCCGCCGCGGCCGAGGCGGCGCTCCCCGTGGTGCGGGCGGTGGACGAGGACCAGATGGGGCGGCCGACCCCCTGCGCCGAGTACGACGTACGCGCGCTGCTCAACCACCTCTTCCACGTCGTCGTCGCCTTCCAGGACCTGGCCGCCAAGAAGGACGCGGACTTCAGCCGGACCCCCGACCGGCTCGGTGAGTACGGCGCCCGGTGGCCCGACCGGTTCGCGGACGAGACGGCGCGGCTGGCCGAGGCCTGGGCGGCACCGGGCGCGGAGGACGGGCTGAGCGGCGGGATGCAGCTGCCCGCGCGGACCGTCGGGGCGATGGTGCTGCTGGACCTGACGGTGCACACCTGGGACCTGGCGCGGGCGACCGGACGGCCGTACGCACCGCCCGCGCAGTGCGTGGCCGAGCTGCGGACGCTGGTCGCGCGGATGGGCCCGACGGCCCGGAAGATGAACGTCTTCGCCGAGCCGGCCCCCGTACCGCCCGGCGCCGGCGCCTTCGACGCCCTGCTGGCGGAGACGGGCCGGGACCCCCGCTGGACCGCCGGCTGACGGAGCCCGGACGGCCTTGGAGACATGGCCCGAATGTGGCGGCTCCTGCGCCGCCGCGGTCTCTAGGGTGGATCACCACCGACATCCACACCGCCGGCCGGCGGACGAGTGGGAGGTCCCCACCGATGGACGAGCCCGGCACGACCCGCGCCCCGCTCCCCGAGGGCCTGATCGACTTCTACGGGCTGACGCCGCTGCCCCGCGAGGGCGGTCGGTTCCGGCAGACGTGGGCGGGCCCGCGGCGCCCCGACGGGCGGCCCGAGGGAACGGCGATCGTGATGCTGCTGACCTCCGAGCCGGGCGACTTCTCCGCCCTGCACCGGCTGCCGACCGACGAGATCTGGCACTTCTACACGGGCGACCCGCTCACCCTGTTCCTCCTGCCCGGGAACGAAGCCGCCAGCCTGGCCACCGGCCACGCCAACGCCAACGCGAACGCCGACGGCCACGCCAACGCCAACGCGAATGCCAACGCGAACGCCGACGGCCACGGCAACGCCAGCGCCAGCGCGAACGCCAACGGCACCGGACCCCCCGGCCGGCCCCGTACCGTCGTCCTCGGCCCGGACGTCCTGGCCGGGCAGCACGTCCAGTTCACGGTGCCGGCCGGTACATGGATGGCCGCCGAGGTCGCCGACGGCGGCGCCTGGACGCTCTTCGGCTGCACGCTGGCGCCCGGATTCACCTTTGAGGACTACGAGCACGGCGACGCCGCGGCCCTGACCGCGAGCTTCCCCGAGGAGGCAGCGCGGATCGCCGCGCTGAGCCGGCCATGACAGAGGCGCTGACCCCTTGTGAGCCCAACGCCGGTGAGGGGGCGGGGACTTCCGGTGTGGCCGGGCGGCCGGCCGGTTCCGGACATGCGGGGCTGCCCGGTCTCAGCGGGCAGGTGGCCCTCGTCACCGGAGCCGCCGGCGGCATCGGGCAGGGCATCGCGCTGCGGTTCGCCGCCGCGGGGGCCGCGGTGGTGGTCCATCACCGTACGGGCGCCGAGGCGGCCGGTGCGCTGGTCGCGCGGATCGAGGAGGAGGGCGGCAGGGCGCTGGCGCTGCGCGCCGATCTGGCCGTCGAGGAGGAGTGCCACCGGCTGGTGTCGGAGGCGGCCGCCTGGCGCGGCCGGCTGACCGCGCTGGTCAACAACGCCGGGGTGCAGCCGACGCAGGAGCTGGCGGGGATGTCGCTCGCCGACTGGCGGGCGGTGGCCGACACGAACGTGCACTCCGTGTTCGCCTGCACCCAGGCCGCGGTGGAGGTGATGCGGGCCACCGGCGGCGGTTCGGTGACCCATATCGCCTCGATCGAGGCGGACCGTCCGGCGCCGCTGCACGCCCACTACTGCGCGTCCAAGGCGGCGGTGGTGATGCATGCGCGCTCGGCGGCGCTGGAGTACGGGCCCCACGGCATCCGCGTCAACAGCGTCTCGCCGGGCCTGATCGCCCGCCCCGGCCTGGAGGCGGACTGGCCGGAGGGGGTGCGGCGCTGGCAGGCGGCGGCGCCCGCCGGACGGCTGGGGCGGCCGGAGGACATCGGCGATGCCTGTGTGTTCCTCGCCTCACCGATGGCGTCGTGGATCACCGGGCACGATCTCGTCGTGGACGGCGGGGTCTCGGCCCGCCCCACCTGGTGAGCGGCCCGGCAGCCCACCACCGGGCCGCCGGGTCACGGACACCCGCTCACCCACCGGACGGCCCGGCCGGACGGCCCTCCGGCCGCCCAGCTGAACCGTTACGGCCAGACCAGGCAGTACGCCTGATGCCCCGCCTCGTGCAGCCGGTGGCTGAAGTCCTGCCACTCGTGCAGCAGCTGGTAGACGCTGAAGGCGTCGCGCGGGCCGCCGCGGTCGGGGACGGTGGACCAGATGAACGCGGCCGCACCGACCGACTCCTCGCCGACGCCGCGCAGCGGGTCGACCACGGTCATGGGGAGCTTGACGACGGCGTAGTCGGGGTGGAGCACGACGAGTTCGAGCGGTGGAACCTTATGGAGCGGTATGCCCTCTATACCGGTGAGGACCATGGCGGCCATGGTCTCCGGCTTGATCTTGGTGAACATACCGCCCATACCGAGCTCGTCACCGCCGAGTTCCTCAGGGCGCATGGAGATCGGGACACGGGCGGCGGTGGCGCCGTTGGGTGCACCGAAGTACTTGTACGTCACCCCCATGCGGCCGCCTCTGATGTCCCCGCCCTTGGTTTCCTCACGCCGGTGACGGCCGCGCTGGGCGCGGCCGGGACCCCGGTCATCGGTTCCCTCGCCCAGTTCGCCACCGCGATGCATATCTCCACCCGACCACTCGCAGCCCCAGCCGCGCAACCCGATCATCGTCTCAGAGACCTCCCCCGTCACCGGCGCGTGAAACGCCCGGCCGCACGCCCCCGTGCGCCTCTGAGACCATTGCTTGCGTGACTTACTCGTACGTCGCCCCAGTTTCGCAGACGAGTGGGGTCTGACGCCCGGTCGGAAGCGAGAGGAATCAAAAAAGGATCGAGCGGGAACCGCACGGCCCCTTGGGTGGTCCAAGCGGGGATTCCCGCACGTTGTCAGCCGGGCCGTGTCCGCGCGTCGCCGCCCTCCCCGTTTATGCAGGTCAGGATCACAGTGTCTTTTCCGTATGAAGCCCCTGTTTCGCAGTCGCTGTTCGAGCGTGCGTCCGCGGTGACGCCGGGCGGCGTCAACTCTCCGGTGCGCGCGTTCCGCGCCGTGGGTGGTACGCCCCGTTTCATGGTGTCCGGTACCGGTCCGTACCTCACCGACGCCGACGGCCGTGAGTATGTCGACCTCGTGTGCTCGTGGGGTCCGATGATCCTCGGCCACTCCCACCCCGAGGTGATCGCCGCCGTCCAGGAGGCCGTCGCCCGCGGTACGTCCTTCGGCACGCCCGGCGCGGGCGAGGTCGAGCTGGCCGAGGAGATCGTGGCACGGATCGAGCCGGTCGAGCAGGTGCGGCTGGTCTCCAGCGGCACCGAGGCGACGATGTCGGCGATCCGGCTGGCGCGCGGTTTCACCGGCCGCCCCAAGGTGGTCAAGTTCGCCGGCTGCTACCACGGGCATGTGGACGCGCTGCTGGCCGCGGCCGGTTCGGGCGTGGCGACCTTCGGTCTGCCCGACACGCCGGGGGTGACCGGCGCGCAGGCCGGCGACACGATCGTGCTGCCGTACAACGACCTGGAGGCGGTGCGGGCCGCGTTCGCCGCGCACCCCGGCGAGATCGCCTGTGTGATCACGGAGGCGTCGGCCGGCAACATGGGCGTGGTGCCGCCGCTGCCCGGCTTCAACCAGGGCCTGAAGGATCTGTGCTCCGCCAACGGCGCGCTGTACATCTCCGACGAGGTGATGACCGGCTTCCGCGTCAGCAAGTCCGGATGGTACGGAATTGATGGCGTACGCCCCGATCTGATGACCTTTGGAAAGGTGATGGGCGGCGGCTTCCCGGCAGCTGCCTTCGGCGGGCGCGCGGACGTCATGGCGCACCTCGCCCCGGCCGGCCCGGTCTACCAGGCGGGCACCCTCTCCGGGAACCCGATCGCCACCGCGGCCGGCGTCGCGCAGCTGCGGCTGCTGGACGACGCCGCGTACGAGAAGGTCGACGCGGTCTCCGCCGAGGTGCGGGACCTGGTCACCGCCGCGCTGGCCAAGGAGGGCGTGGCACACCGCCTCCAGGTCGCGGGCAACATGTTCTCGGTCTTCTTCACCGGCTCGGACGTCACCAACTACGACGAGGCCAAGGCGCAGGAGTCCTTCCGCTTCACCGCCTTCTTCCACTCGATGCTGGCGCAGGGCGTCTACCTGCCGCCGTCCGCGTTCGAGTCGTGGTTCGTCTCGACCGCACACGACACACAGGCCGTCGAGCGGATCGCGGCCGCCCTGCCGGCCGCCGCGCGGGCCGCCGCCGAAGCGAGCGGATGATGGGTGACATGAGCAGCGAAGAGATCACCGTCGTCCATCTGATGCGGCACGGCGAGGTGCACAACCCCGAGGGCGTCCTCTACGGGCGCCGTCCCGGCTACCACCTCTCCGACCTCGGGCGGAAGATGGCCGACCGGGTCGCCGAACATCTCGCGGACCGCGACATCACCCATGTCGTGTCCTCTCCGCTGGAGCGTGCGCAGGAGACCGCGGCGCCGGTCGCCGCCGCGCACGGCCTGGATCTGGCCACCGACGAGCGGCTGATCGAGGCGGCCAATGTCTTCGAGGGCAAGACCTTCGGGGTCGGCGACGGCGCGCTGAAGAAGCCGGGGAACTGGAAGTACCTGACGAACCCGTTCCGGCCGTCGTGGGGCGAGCCGTACCTGGAGCAGGTCGTACGGATGATGGCGGCGCTCGGCGCGGCCCGGGACGCGGCACGCGGCCACGAGGCGGTGGCGGTCAGCCACCAGCTGCCGATCTGGGTCGTACGTAGCTTCGCGGAGCGGCGGCGGCTGTGGCACGACCCGCGGAGGCGGCAGTGCACGCTGGCCTCGCTGACGTCGTTCACGTTCCACGGCGACAAGATCATTTCGGTGGGGTACAGCGAGCCGGCGCGCGACCTGGTTCCCTCCCATCTTCTGGCGGGCGCCAAACCCGTCAAGGGAAAGGCCAAGGCTTTCGGTGCCTGACGCTGCATCACTTGGCGGAACGTCAAAGCCGGGCGAAATGAAATATCCGAGCGAATAGCCCGGAGCTCCCATCGCTCAACATGCCCTCCACTCCGTTGTCCGTTTATATGGACATTGAGTTCCGCGAGCACGGATGGGGATCAGGGTATGCGCGCGATCAGTCGGCGAAGCCTGCTAGGCATGGGAGTTGGTGCAGCCGCGGCGCTGGGCGTCGCCGGCTGCTCCTCGTCCGACTCAGGCGCGGGGGCGGACAAGCAGAAGGTGAAGAACTCCGTCCAGGCCCGCCCCAAGCTCATCGGTGACGGCTCCACGGCGAATTACGGCGTGCAGCCCCATCAGCCGAAAGCACCCCAACGGCTCGAGCCCGGACAGACCCCTCCACAGTTCGTGGTCTTTTCCTGGGACGGCGCGGGAGAGGTCGGCAACGGCCTCTTCCCCCGCTTTCTCAAGCTCGCCAGGGACCACGGCGCGGCCATGACCTTCTTCCTGTCCGGCCTCTACCTCCTCCCCGAATCCCAGAAGCACCTCTACGAGCCGCCGAACAACCCGCGCGGCGCCTCCGCCATCGGCTATCTCAGCGACGACCACATCAAGGAGACGCTGAGGTATGTGCGCCAGGCCTGGCTGGACGGCCACGAGATCGGCACCCACTTCAACGGCCACTTCTGCGGCGAAGCCGCGACCTCGGTCAAGCACTGGACCCCCGCGCAGTGGCAGTCCGAGATCGACCAGACGATGGACTTCGTCACCAAGTGGCGGACCAACACCGGCTTCGCCGACCTAGAACCGCTGCCTTTCGATTACCGGCGGGAACTGGTCGGCAGTCGTACGCCATGTCTGCTCGGCCAGAAAAATCTGCTGCCCACCGCCAGGGAACTCGGCTGGCGCTATGACGCCAGTGCGCCCGGCGGTCTGCAGATGTGGCCGAAGAAGAAAATGGGCCTCTGGGATTACCCGCTCCAGCTGATTCCCTTCCCGGGGCACTCTTCCGAGGTGCTCTCGATGGACTACAACATGCTCTTCAATCAGTCGAGGAACTCCACCAAGGCCCCGCCGGCCAACTACCCGGGCTGGCGGCGGCAGGTCACCGACGCATATATCTCCGGATTCCGCCGGGCCTACGAGACCAACCGTGCCCCCCTCTTCATCGGCAACCACTTCGAGCAGTGGAACGGCGGCATCTATATGGACGCCGTCGAGGACGCCCTCAAGCACATCGCCAATGAGCAGAACCGGGATGTCCATCTGGTGTCCTTCCGGCAATTCACCGACTGGCTCGACGCCCAGGACCCCGAGGTGCTGCGCAAGCTCCAGCAGCTCCCCGTCGGCAAGCGCCCGAGCGAGGGCTGGAAGAGCTACCTCTCCGCGGCCTGACGTCCCCCCTTCGTCCGGGGGCAAAGCCACGCGAGGGGGGCGCGGAAGATCCGCAAATGGCCCATGCGAAACTTTTCACATGAGTGCTGACCGCGCCCCCCGCCGCCGCACGCGCCGCCGCCGGACCGCCCTGCTCGCCGCAGGGGCCGCGGCCGCCTCGCTGATGCTGAGCGCCTGCGGTGACGGCGCCTCCGGCGGCTCCGCCCAGACCCGCTTCGTCCAGGGCAAGAACGGCGTCGACACCGTCAAGCAGGCCGACCGGCAGCCGGCCCCCGACCTGTCCGGCGAGACGACCACCGGCAAACAGCTGGACGTCGCCGACTACAAGGGCAAGGTCGTCATCCTCAACGTCTGGGGATCATGGTGCGGGCCCTGCATCGCCGAGGCGGACAACTTCGCCAAGGTCGCCCACGACACCAAGGACAAGGGCGTCCAGTTCATCGGGATCAACACCCGCGACTCCGAGAAGTCGCAGGCCACCAGCTTCGAGGAAGAGCACAAGGTGCCCTATCCGAGCCTGTTCGACCCGACCGGACGGCTGATGCTGCGCTTCCCCAAGGGCAGCCTCAACCCGCAGTCGATCCCCTCCACGATCGCCATCGACCGGCACGGCAAGATCGCCGCCCGCTCGATCGGCCCGCTCACCGAGGACGATCTGCGCAAAATGGTCGCCCCGCTGATCGCCGAGAAGTGATCGCGTGATCGAGCTCGCCGCCGTGGCCGGCCAGAACCAGACCGTGCTGTCCGGCACCCTGCTGGCCGCCGTACCCGTCGCCCTGCTCGGCGGACTGGTCTCCTTCTTCTCCCCCTGCGTCCTGCCGCTGGTCCCCGGCTACATGTCGTACGTCACCGGTGTCACCGGCACCGACCTCGCCGAGGCCCGCCGCGGCCGGATGCTGGCCGGCGCCGCCCTCTTCGTCCTCGGCTTCACCGCCGTCTTCGTCTCCGGCGGGGCCCTCTTCGGCTACTTCGGCAGAAACCTCCAGGAGTACCGGGACATCGTCTCCCGGGTGCTCGGCGTCCTGCTGATCCTCCTCGGACTGGCCTTCGCGGGCGTCCTCAAACGGTTCGGCCAGGTCGAACTGCGCTTCCACAAGAAGCCCGCCATGGGGCTGCTCGGCGCGCCGGTGATCGGCGTGCTCTTCGGCGTCGGCTGGACGCCGTGCCTGGGCCCCACCCTCACCGCCGTCCAGTCCCTCTCCTACTACGAGGCCAGCGCCGCCCGCGGCGCCCTGCTGAGCGTCGTCTACTGTCTGGGCCTGGGCCTGCCGTTCATCGTCGCCGCCCTCGCCTTCCGCCGGGTCCTCGGCGCGTTCGGCTGGGTCAAGCGGCACTACGTGTGGGTCATGCGGACCGGCGGCGGCATGATGGTCGCGCTCGGCATCCTCCTCGTCACCGGCGTCTGGGGGGACCTGATGTCCGAGCTGCAGAGCTGGACACAAAGCACCACCGTTGGGATCTGATCGATGTCCACCAAGACCGACACCCCCCGCGAACCGGAGCCCGGCACACCCGCCGTGGCCGGCGCGGGCAGCGATCTCGGCGCGGCCGGATCCCAGCTCTCCACCGCGCCCACCGAGGACACCACCGTCCCCGCGCTCGGCCCCGTCGGCTGGGCGCGCTGGTTCTGGCGGCAGCTGACCTCGATGCGGGTGGCGCTGCTGCTGCTCTTCCTGCTGTCGATCGGCGCCATCCCCGGCTCGCTGATCCCGCAGACCAGCATCGACCCGGTCAAGGTCGACCAGTTCAGGTCCGACCACCCCACCCTCGGCGACATCTACGACAAGCTCGGGATGTTCCACGTCTACAGCTCGGTGTGGTTCTCGGCGATCTACCTGCTGCTGTTCATCTCCCTGATCGGCTGCATCGTGCCGCGCAGCTGGCAGTTCGTCGGACAGCTCCGCGGCCGCCCGCCGGCCGCCCCGCGCCGGCTGACCCGGCTGCCCGCCTACACCACCTGGCGCACCGAAGCCTCGCCCGACGAGGTCCTCGACGCGGCCGAGCGGATGCTGAAGAAGCGCCGCTTCCGTGCCGACCGCACCGGCAGCGCGGTCGCCGCCGAGAAGGGCTATCTGCGTGAGGTCGGCAACCTCGTCTTCCACATCGCGCTGATCGTGATGCTGGTGGCGTTCGCCGTCGGCAGCCTGTGGAAGTCCGAAGGCGGCAAGCTGATCACCGAGGGCGACGGCTTCGCCAACAGCCTCACCCAGTACGACGACTTCAAGTCCGGTGCCTTCTTCGACACCGACACCATGGAGCCCTTCGGCTTCACCCTCGACAAGTTCGTCGCCACCTACGAGCGGTCCGGCCCCCAGAAGGCCACCCCGCGCATCTTCCGCGCCGACGTCACCTACTTCTCCGGCGCGGACGGCAAGGAGCACAAGACCTCGATCGAGGTCAACACCCCGCTCGACATCGCCGGCTTCCGGGTCTACCTGCTCTCGCACGGCTACTCACCGCAGGTCACCGTCAAGGACGGCCGCGGCAAGGTCGTCTACAAGGGCGCGGTGCCCTTCCTCCCGCAGGACACCAAGAACTTCACCTCCACCGGTGTGGTCAAGGTGCCGGGCGCGCAGACCAAGGACGGCAAGCGCAACCAGCTCGGCTTCCAGGGCTTCTTCGTGCCGACCTTCGGCGGCAGGGGCTCCGGCTCGATGTTCTCGCAGTTCCCGGCGCTGGATAACCCCCGCCTGGTACTGACCGCCTACCACGGCGACCTGGGCGTCGGCTCCGGACTGCCGCAGAACGTCTACCAGCTTCAGATGAAGAACCTCAAGCAGTACAAGCAGGACGGCCGGGCGGTCGCCGAGATGATGCGGCCCGGCCAGACGATGAAGCTCCCGAACGGCGACGGCAGCATCACCTTCAACGGCGTCAAGTCCTGGGCCAGCTTCAAGATCAGCCACCAGTCGGGCAACGGCCTCGCCCTGACCGGCGCGGTCGCCGCCCTGCTCGGCCTGGCCGGCTCGCTGTTCATCCAGCGGCGCCGGGTATGGGTGCGGGCCGAGGACAACGGGGCCGGCACCACCGTCGTCGAGCTGGCCGGCCTCGGCCGCAGCGAGTCCGCCCGGCTGCCGGAGGAACTCGCCGGCCTCGCGCTGGCCCTGGAGCCCGACGCCCCCCTCGCCCCGCACCCCGAAGACCCCGCGGAGCCCACCGACTCCGACGATCCTGCTGAACCCTCCGAAGGAGCGCGCGCGTGAACATCGCTGCCGCAGCCAACGAGACACTGGCGCACAACAGCAATGTCCTGGTCTATTCGGCGATGGCGATCTATACGCTCGCCTTCCTCGCGCACATGGCCGAGTGGGTCTTCGGCAGCCGCAGCAAGGTCGGCCGCACCGCCGCCGCCCTGACCGCCGAGGCGACACCGTCCGCGGCGGCCCCCGCCCAGGCGGCCCGGCAGGGCGGCGGCACCGCCGTACTGGAACGCCCCAAGGTCGTCACCAGGTCCGTCGCCGGCAGCCGCGATGTCCCCGACGGCCCCGGTGCCGCCGGCGGTACGGAGAAGGGCGACCTCTACGGACGGATCGCCATCTCGCTGACCGTGCTGTCCTGGGCGCTGCACGTCGGCGGCGTGGTCACCCGCGCCCTGTCCGTACAGCGTGCCCCCTGGGGCAACATGTACGAGTTCTCCACCACCTTCGCCGCGGTCGCGGTCGGCCTCTACCTGCTGCTGCTCGCGCTCAAGAAGAACGTCCGCTGGATCGGCCTGCCCCTGGTCACCAGCGTGCTGCTCGACCTCGGCCTCGCCGTCTCGGTGCTCTACACCGCCAGCGACCAGCTCGTCCCGGCCCTCCACTCGTACTGGCTGTGGATCCACGTCAGCTGCGCGATCATCTCCGGCGCCGCGCTCTACCTCGGCGCCGTCGCCACCCTGCTGTTCCTCTTCCGCGACCGCTACGAGGCCAAGCTCGCCGACCCGTCCGGCAAGCAGCCCGGCGCCTTCGCCGCCTCCGTCCTGGAGCGGCTGCCCGCGGCGGCCTCGCTCGACAAGTTCGCCTACCGCATCAACGCCACCGTCTTCCCGCTGTGGACGTTCACCATCATCGCCGGCGCCATCTGGGCCGAGGCCGCCTGGGGCCGCTACTGGGGCTGGGACCCCAAGGAGGTCTGGTCCTTCATCACCTGGGTCGCCTACGCCTGCTATCTGCACGCCCGCGCCACCGCAGGCTGGAAGGGCCGTAAGGCCGCCTGGCTCGGCCTGATCGCCTTCGTCTGCTACCTGTTCAACTACTACGGCGTGAACATCTTCGTGACCGGTCTGCACTCCTACGCCGGAGTCTGATCCACCGGCACCCCACGGTGCCGTACGGGCCGCCGGGCCCACCCCGAGCCCGGCCCGTACGGCACCGTCGTGCTTTCCCGAAGACGACGAACGGGCGCCGGGCCCCGGGCCTCAGCGCCGCTTGCGCCGCCCCCGCTCCTGCCACGGCTGCCGCTGCCCCGCCCCCGGCAGCGTCGGCTTCGGCAGATGCGCCACCTCCCACTGCGCCCGGGCCAGCTGCTCGGCGGTGTCGTCCGGCAGCCGCGGCGGCCGGTGCACCGCGCGGCGGAAACCGAACGCGGAGGTCAGATCGCCGAAGGCCTCCCGCCGCCAGTCGCTGATGTTCGGCTCCGCCACCCCCGTCCAGCGCTCCAGGAACTGCAGCACCGACGTGTGGTCGAACGGGTCTCCCGCCGCCCAGCCGCCCACCGTCCACGGCGACACGATCAGACACGGCACCCGGAATCCGCCCCCGATCGGCAGGCCCCCGACGAACTCGTCCTTCGTCCCCGGCGGCGGCACCGGCGGCGGCACATGGTCGAAGAGCCCGTCGTTCTCGTCGTAGTTGAGGATGAAGACCGTCTTGGCCCACACCTTCGGGTTGGACGCGATCGCCTCGATCTTCCGCGCGACGTAATCGGCACCGGCGGCCGGCAGATAGTCCGGGTGCTCGGACTGGTGGCTGGTGGGGATCAGCCACGACACCGCCGGCAGCCGGTCGCCGCGCGCATCGTCCTCGAACGTACCGGCCGGCTGCGACCGCACCCCGCGCTCGTACAGCGGCTCACCCGGCCCGGCGTCCCGGAAGGTCTGGAACTGCTCCAGCAGATTGCAGCCGTAGTCGTCCTCCTCCTGATAGACCTGCCAGCTGATACCGGCCGCCTCCAGCCGCTCGGCGTACGTCGTCCAGCGGTACGGCCGGGGCGCGGTGTTGTTCAGCACCGGACCGCCCAGCTTGCCGCCCGGGTCGAGGGTCCCGGTCATCCAGTACAGCCGGTTGGGCCAGGTCGGCCCGAAGACCGAGCAGAAGTAGTTGTCGCAGAGCGTGAACGCCTCGGCGAGGGCGAACTGGAAGGGGATGTCCTCACGGGTGTGATAGCCCATCACATACGGGCCGTTGACCCCGTCGGCCTTACGGTGCGCCGGCAGCCAGCGGTCCATCTTCCCGCCGTTCCACGCCTCGTGCTGCACCGACCAGGCGTGGCTGGTCGACGGGATCGCCTGGGCGCTGGAGGTATGGGTGTTGAGACGGAACGGCAGCAGATAGCCCTCCGGGTTCTGCGCGTCCGGCTGGTGGAAGACCGACCGGCCGTCCGGCAGCGTCAGCGCGTCCGGGTCGGCGAAGCCCCGGACGCCGCGCAGGGTGCCGAAGTAGTGGTCGAACGACCGGTTCTCCTGCATGAGCATGACGACGTGCTCGATGTCGTGCAGCGAACCGTGCCGCGCCGGTCCGGCGGCGACGGCCTTCTGGACACTGGGCGGCAGCAGTGACAGCGCGGCGGCGCCGCCGACCGCACCGGCCGCGGAGCCGAGGAGTCTGCGTCGGGTCATGTCGGGCATATGTGCCACTCTCCCTGAGTCGCGTGAGCCCTCAGTGGGCCGCACCGACTGTGGCGGCGGGAGAGTTACCCGGGCAGGGGACGGGGACCGAACGGTGCATCAAATGGCCGTGAACGGACGCGAGTTGGCCGGCCGTCCCGACGTCCCGTACGTCACCCGAAGCAGCGCCCGCCGGACCGTGCGGGGGCCGGAATGACGCGTGCGCGAAGCCGCTTCAGGACACGCGCCCAAGCCCCGGAGTTCCCCCGGGTGCCGGGTACGGGCGCTCCACCGGCAACAGCGCGGCGGCCCCCGCGGCATCCCCCGACCGCACCAGCGCATGGACCTCATGGGCAAGCGGAGTGACGTCCGTGATCGCCACCGTCCACTCGTCCGCGTACCGCCGCGACGCCTCACCTGCCAGCCCCAACTGGAGCGAACGGTACGGCAACGGCCTCAGGTGCAGATCACGCTCCGGATCCCACTGCACCCGCGCCGGCGAACCCGCCAACTGCCGCCGCCAGGCGTCCCGGTCGAGGTGCTCCTCCCGGTCGTAGTGCGACAGACAGGCGTGCCGCAGCGCCCAGTCGAAGCCCGCCCGGTCGATCTCGACGGCCAGCACCGTCTCCTGGTCGGCCTTGGCCCCCCAGCCGCAGCGGTACATCATCCACAGGAACGACGGCTTGATCCATGTCATCCGCTCCCGCTTCCAGGCCGCCGGGAACCGCCCGTCCCGCGCGGCCGGCACACCCAGCGCGGGCGCATACGCCTGATAGACCGTGACGGTCTCCTCGGAGTACAGCGCACGGATACGACGGACCGGCTCGGCGGGCTCTACGGGTACGGGGGCGTGCGCGCGGTCCGGTACCGGCACACCGGGGAGGGTGCTCATGACCGCATCCTGACGGAGCGCCCCGCGACCGGGCCACCGAATTGGCGGGTCCGCGCCGGCGCCCGGCTCAACCCTTGGCCGGCGGGGTGTCCTCCGGGCCGTTCGGGGCCTCGTCCTGCGAGCCCTGCTTGCGGCGCAGCTCCTCCTCGCGGCGGCGCAGATCCGCCTCCCAGTCCTTGAGCAGCGCCTCGTCCTTCGTGTTCTCTTCCTTCAGCGACCGCAGGAACTCCGGGTTGTCGTCCGGCGCCACCCACTTCGCACCGTGGTTGCGGTGCCACTCCGAAGGCGTACTGCCGCCACCGCCCGCCGGCTGCCGCTGCTTGCCCGCCACCAGCCAGGCGACCGGCCCGATCAGCACCTCTCCGAAGAGCAGGATGACGATCACCCACACCACCTTGGGCAGGCCGCGGACCTGCGATTCAGGGGTGTTGAGGCAGTCGATGAACGCGTAGATCCACAGCGCCAGCACCAGTAGGAACGGCAGATACCTGAGCATTGCGGAGCGGGCCCCCTGCACGCGACGGCGGGCCCTCGACGGGGCCCGGTGACCCGTCCAGGGTAGTGCGTACCCGATACTGGAACGCATGGCTTACGACGATCTCCGCTCGTTCCTGCGCGCTCTTGAGCGGGAAGGCGACCTCAAGCGCATCAAGGCCGAGGTCGACCCGTATCTGGAAGTCGGCGAGATCGTGGACCGGGTGCAGAAGTCCGGTGGCCCCGCGCTGCTCTTCGAGAACGTCAAGGGCTCGGCGATGCCGCTCGCCATGAACGTCTACGGCACCGACCGCCGCCTCCTGAAGGCGCTCGGCCTGACGTCGTACGAGGAGATCAGCGGCAAGATCGGCGGACTGCTCAAGCCCGAACTGCCCCAGGGCTTCGTCGGTATCCGCGAGGCGTTCGGCAAGCTCGCGGGCATGACCCACGTCCCCCCGAAGAAGGTCAAGGGCGAGAGCGCACCCGTCCAGGAGGTCGTGCTCCAGGGCGACGAGGTCGATCTGGACAAGCTGCCGGCGCTGTTCACCTGGCCCAAGGACGGCGGCTCCTTCTTCAACCTCGGGCTGACGCACACCAAGCACCCCGAGACCGGCGTACGCAACCTGGGCCTCTACCGCCTCCAGCGCCACGACAAGCGCACCATCGGCATGCACTGGCAGATCCACAAGGACAGCCGCAACCACTACCAGGTCGCCGCCCGGCGCGGTGAGCGGCTGCCGGTCGCCATCGCCTTCGGCTGCCCCCCGGCCGTCACCTACGCCTCCACCGCCCCCCTCCCCGGCGACATCGACGAATACCTCTTCGCCGGCTTCCTCCAGGGCAAGCGGATCGAGATGGTCGACTGCAAGACCGTCCCGCTCCAGGTCCCGGCGAACGCCGAGGTCGTCATCGAGGGCTGGCTGGAGCCCGGCGAGATGCTGCCCGAGGGCCCCTTCGGCGACCACACCGGCTTCTACACGCCCCAGGAGCCCTTCCCGGCCCTGACCATCGACTGTGTGACGATGCGTAAGCGTCCGCTGCTCCAGTCGATCGTGGTCGGCCGCCCGCCGACCGAGGACGGCCCGCTCGGCCGGGCGACGGAGCGCTTCTTCCTCCCGCTGCTCAAGATCATCGTCCCGGACATCGTGGACTACCACCTCCCCGAGTCCGGCGGTTTCCACAACTGCGCGATCGTCTCGATCGACAAGAAGTACCCCAAGCACGCCCAGAAGGTCATGCACGCCATCTGGGGCGCCCACATGATGTCGCTGACCAAGCTGATCGTCGTCGTGGACGCGGACTGCGACGTCCACAACCTCCACGAGGTCTCCTGGCGCGCCCTCGGCAACACCGACTACGCCCGCGACCTGACCGTCGTCGAGGGCCCCGTCGACCACCTCGACCACGCCTCCTACCAGCAGTTCTGGGGCGGCAAGGCGGGTATCGACGCCACGAAGAAGTGGCCCGAGGAGGGCTACACGCGGGACGGGGGCTGGCCGGACATGGTCGAGTCCGACCCGCGCACGGCGGCGCTGGTCGACCGCCGCTGGAAGGAGTACGGCCTCTCGTGAGCAGCGCATCCGCCGCCGTCCCGCAGCCCGGCCGCACCCGGGCGTTCCTGCGCCTGGTCATGATCGAGCACTCGGTCTTCGCCCTCCCCTTCGCCTACATCGCGTCCCTGACCGCGATGTACGAGGGGGACCGGACCATCCACTGGGGCCGGCTGCTCCTCGTCACCCTGGCCATGGTCGGCCTGCGCACCTTCGCGATGGCCGCCAACCGCATCATCGACCGCGAGATCGACGCCCGTAACCCCCGCACCGCCCAGCGCGAACTGGTCACCGGCGCGGTCTCGGTGAAGTCCGCGTGGACGGGCGCACTGATCGCCCTCGTCGTCTTCCTGGGCGCCGCAGCCCTGTTGAACCCCTTGTGCCTGGCGCTCGCCCCCCTCGCCGTCGTGCCGATGGTGGTCTATCCGTACGGCAAGCGGTTCACCAACTTCCCGCAGGCGATCCTCGGCCTCGCCCAGGCCATGGGCCCGGTCGGCGCCTGGATCGCGATCACCGGTGTCTGGTCCTGGGAGGCGGTGATCCTCGGCCTCGCGGTCGGCATCTGGATCGGCGGCTTCGACCTGATCTACGCCTGCCAGGACGTGGAGACGGACCGCGAGGTCGGCGTCCGCTCGGTCCCGGCCCGCTTCGGCATCCCGGCCGCGGTCCGGGGCGCGCGCGGCTGCCACCTCGTCACGACGGCCCTCTTCGTCTGGTACGCCCTGGCGACCGGCGCGGGCCCGTTCTTCTGGCTGGGCCTGCTGATCGTGGCAGCGGCCTTCGTGTACGAGCACACGATCGTCAAGCCGCATGACCTCACCCGGCTCAACCGGGCCTTCTTCCAGGTCAACGGGTTCATCGGGATCGCGCTCTTCGTGTGCGCGCTGCTGGATCTGCTGGTGCGGGGGTTGTCCGTCTGACGGGCGGTCGGCCGGCGGGCCGGGGTTGCCCCCAGGTGTCCGGGGCGGATCAGCCCTTGCTCAGCGGCCAGGCGATCAGGCGGGGGTAGGTCCAGAGTTCGCCGCGGGTGGCCTTGACCGTGGCGATGATGGCGCAGACCAGGCCGGATATGCCGTACGCGGCCATGATGGCGATAACGGTCAGCAGCGGGACCGCCAGGCCGGAGCCGTTGCGCTGGGCCTCCGTGGCGGCCGCGGTGAAGATGAAGGCGCTGGCGAAGTAGAGCACCGTGCCGAGCGCGGCCATGACGGCCTGGGTGATGCCGAAGTTCAGCGCCTGGGTGGCGTGGTGGCGGATGTACGGGTCGTGCTTGTGGCGGTCGTTGCCGCGGACGTTCAGCGGGAAGATCCAGCCGAGGAAGGCGCCCAGACCGCAGCACATCATCGAGCCGGCGGTGACGATCAGCAGCGTGCCGAGGTGGGCCCACATCGCGGGGCCCGTCGAGGGCGTGGACGGTGGCTGGGGGCCGTACCCGGGCGTTCCGTATCCGGGACTGCTGTATCCGGGATCGCCGTAACCCGTACCGCCGTAGCCGGGAGTGCCGTGTCCGGGTCCACCGGGGTATCCGTAGCCGGGCGTTCCGGCGTGCCCGTGGTCGTACCCGTGGCCCTGGCCGCCGGCGTACGGGTTCGGCCCGTACCCGGGCTGCTGGTAGTCGGACATGGTCTGCACACCCCCGTGTGAACTGCTTCGTGCTGCCGTGCGGTTGTCCGGCCTGTGCTACGTGAGGTTACGGGACAGGTCTGACAGCGGACGTGGCGGTGCGGGACGCGGACCGCTCCCGCAGGGCGAAGGCCGCCAGGACGCCGCCGATCAGGCCGAACAGATGGCCCTGCCAGCTGACGCCGCTGTCGGTGGGCAGGGCGCCCCACAGGATCGAGCCGTAGACCGCGCCGACGGTCAGGCCGATGCCGATGTCGAGGAGCTTGCGCTCGATGAAGCCGCGCACCAGGAGGTAGCCGAAGAGGCCGAAGACCACGCCGGAGGCGCCCGCGGTGTTGCTGTCCGGGGCGGCGGTCAGCCAGACGCCCAGGCCGCTGGCGAGGATGATCAGCGCGATGACGGCGAGGAAGCGGCGCAGTCCGCTGCGCAGTGCGGCGAGGAAGCCGAGCAGCAGCAACGGCAGGGTGTTGGCGGCCAGATGGCCGAAGCCGAAGTGCATGAAGGCGGCGGGGACCAGGTCCACCAGCTCGCCGGGGTCGCGCGGCTGTATGCCGAAGGTGTCCAGCGCGCCGCCGGTGACGAAGTCGACGCCCTCCAGCAGCCAGAGCAGCGCGACCCAGCCCAGCATCAGGCAGAGCGCGGGCAGCACTCGTCCGGCGGTCCGCCCGGCCGGTCGTCCGGCGGTCCATCCGGCCGTCGGCCCGGTGGTGTGTTCTGGCATCTCCGGCCGTCCTTCCCGTCCCCCGCGCGCGGCGGCCCCGGCGGGGCCCGGCGAGGGGCGCACAGGTAAGAACGGCCGTGACGGGGTCTGCGGTTCCGCCGGATAGGCTCGATGCGTGGAGCCGCCGCACAACAACACCAGCACGCAGGACCCGGGCCGCCGCCGTCCGTGGGTCGTGGGGATCTCCGGCGCGTCCGGGACGCCGTATGCGGCTTCCGTGGTGCGCGGGCTGCTCGCGGCCGGGGAGGCGGTGGATCTGATCGTCAGCCGGGCGTCGCGGCTGACGCTGCTGGACGAGACCGGGATCGCCTTCCGGGATGCTCATTGGCGCGCTGACCTGCGGGAATGGCTGGCGCGTGGGGCGGACGGCAAGCCGGCGACGTTTCCGGTGACGGACGCGGATCTGGCGCGGGTGCGCTACTGGGCGGCCGGGGATCTGGCGGCCGGCCCGTCGTCGGGCTCGTATCCGGTCAAGGGGATGCTGATCGTCCCGGCGAGTACGGCGTGTGTGGCCGGGGTGGCGCTGGGGCTCTCGAAGGACCTGCTCCAGCGGGTGGCGAGCGTGACGCTCAAGGAGCGGCGGCGGCTGGTGGTCGCGGTGCGGGAGACTCCGCTGAACGGGCCGACGCTGAAGCATCTGGTGACGCTGGACGAGGCGGGCGCCGTGGTGCTGCCCGCCTCTCCGGCGTTCTACGCGGGGGCGACGCACATCCAGGATCTGGTGGACTTCGTCGCGGGCCGGGTGCTCGATGCGGCAGAGGTGCCGCACGGGTTGTACCGGCGTTGGGAGGGGGAGCTTCGGGGTGGTTCCAAGGATGAGGAGGCCCCGGACGCTCCTACTGCTCAGTGAGTGCTCAGCGCTTCTTCGCTGCGACGGCGCGGCCGAAGCGGCGCCGGTTCCGCGGCTGTGCGGGCTTGTGGGCACGTGAACGATTGGCCTGGTCCTGGAGCTCGCGCATGCGGGCGTAGGCCATCTCGATCGAGTACACGGTCACAACTCCTGTGAGATCGTCTTTGATCGCGGGAAAGATTCGCAGGGTCTAGACCCTGTATGCCTTAGATTCTACATGCAGAACCCGAAAATGCGTAAAGATTGGAAGGCTTGAGGTCATGGACGCGGTGGACAGGCAGCTCATCCAGGCACTTCGCGAGAACGGCCGGGCCTCGTACGCGGAGCTCGGACGGCTCGTGGGCCTCTCCGGGCCCAGCGTCACGGACCGGATCAACCGCCTCGAAGCGGCCGGTGTGATCACCGGCTACCGCGCGACGGTCGACGCCGCCTCGCTGGGCCTCGGCGTCACCGCACTGGTCGGCATCTCGCTCTCCGACGCCACCGACCACGAGGACGTCGCCCACCGGCTGCGCGACCTCGCCGAGATCGAGGACTGCTGGTTCATCGCCGGCGACGACTCGTACATGCTCAAGGTGCGGGTGGCGGACGTCGACGGCCTGGAGCGCACCATCCGGCGACTGTCCGGCACCAAGGGTGTCTCCCGTACGCGCACCACGATCGTGCTCTCCACCAAGTGGGAGAACCGCGTCGGCGAGCTGCCCGAAGAGGCCGAATAGGCCACCACGACGGCCGGCACGGTGGAGCGGACGGGTGCGCCAAGGGGGCCCCGTCCCTCTCCATGACGGGGGAGTAGGCTCGGCAAAGCTCGTTTTACGCATCGAACCGGCTGAGACACGGGCTGAAAACGGCTAGAGACACGCCTGGTGACACGGCGGAGACTGGGAGGCGACCGGATGGCTGCGTCGATGGATGTGGGCCTCAAGCGTGAGCTGGAGGCGAAGGTCCACGCCGGGGAGCGGCTGACCCGCGAGGACGGTATCGCCCTCTACGAGTGTGACGACCTGGCGTGGCTGGGCGGTCTGGCCCACGAGGTGCGCACCCGTAAGAACGGCGATGTCGTGCACTTCAACGTCAACCGTCATCTGA
>NZ_JBVIST010000032.1:0-50659 GCF_055575375.1 Streptomyces sp. NPDC034111
GTGTGGTGTCGGGGCGGTTGTCGTACACGTTTGGTCTTGAGGGGCCGGCGGTGACGGTGGATACGGCGTGTTCGGCGTCGTTGGTGGCGTTGCATCTGGCGGTGCAGTCGTTGCGTGCGGGTGAGTGTGATCTGGCTCTGGCGGGTGGTGTGACGGTGATGTCGACGCCGGGGTTGTTTGTGGATTTCAGTCGGCAGCGTGGGTTGGCGGCTGATGGTCGGTGTAAGGCGTTTTCGGATGCCGCGGATGGTGCGGGCTTTTCCGAGGGTGCCGGTGTGCTGGTGGTGGAGCGGCTGTCGGATGCCCGGCGCAATGGTCATCGGGTGCTGGCGGTCGTACGTGGCAGTGCGGTGAATCAGGATGGTGCGTCCAACGGCCTCACCGCTCCCAACGGCCCCTCCCAGCAGCGCGTCATCCGCCAGGCCCTGGCGGGCGCCGGTCTAACGGCCTCGGACGTGGATGTCGTCGAGGCGCATGGCACGGGGACGTCGCTGGGTGATCCGATTGAGGCGCAGGCGCTGCTGGCTACTTACGGTCAGGGGCGGGATGAGGATCGGCCGTTGTGGCTGGGTTCGGTGAAGTCGAATATCGGGCACACGCAGGCGGCTGCGGGTGTGGCCGGTGTCATCAAGATGGTGCTGGCGCTTCAGCACGGGGTACTGCCGCAGACGTTGCATGTCGATGAGCCGTCATCGCATGTGGATTGGTCTGCGGGGCATGTGCGGTTGCTGAGGGAGGCGGTTGAGTGGCCGGAGGTGGGGCGGCCGCGGCGGGCGGGGGTGTCCTCGTTCGGAATCAGTGGCACCAATGCGCACGCGATTATCGAGCAGGCGCCGGTGGTGGAAGAGCCGGTGGTGGAGGAGCCGGCGGTTGAGGAAAGCGCCGACTGCGAAAAGTCGCTCAGGCTGCCCGCAGTGCCCTGGGTAATCACCGGAAAGACCAGGAGCGCGCTGCGTGCCCAGGCCGCACGCCTGCTCGCACACGTGGAGGCATTCCCGGACCTGCGTACCGTCGATATCGGTCTGTCGCTGGCCACCACACGGTCGCTCATGGAACACCGGGCCGTGGTACTCGGTATGGATCGAGAGGAACTGCTGCGCGGCCTGGCCGCCGTATCCGCAGACGAACCGGCTTCGAATGCCGTCACCGGCTCCATAAAGGCAGACGGCAGGCTGGCCGTACTGTTCGCGGGACAGGGTTCGCAACGCATCGGAATGGGCCGGGAGTTGTACGAGGCATTTCCGGTCTTCGCGGACGCCTTTGATGCGGTGTGCGCGCACTTCGACGGTGAAGTGGAATCGCCGCTACGAGAGGTGATCTTCGGCGGGGACGCGGAGGAGCTGAACAGTACGGGATTCACCCAGCCGGCGCTGTTCGCCGTAGAGGTGGCGCTGTACCGCCTCGTGGAGTCGTTCGGTGTCCGACCGGACTATCTGGTGGGCCACTCCATCGGTGAATTGGCTGCCGTTCATGTGGCGGGTGTGCTGTCGCTGGCGGATGCCTGCCGGCTGGTGGCTGCCCGTGGCCGGTTGATGCAGGCGTTGCCGTCGGGCGGCGCGATGGTCTCCTTGCAGGCCTCGGAGGACGAGGTCCTGTCGCTGCTGGAAGGCCTTGAGGAGCGGGTGAGCATCGCCGCGGTGAACGGTCCCCGGGCGGTGGTGGTGTCGGGTGAGGAATCCGCCGTCGCCGGAATCGCCGAGCGTTTCGAGTCCGAGGGACGGAAGGTGAAGCGGCTCCGGGTGAGCCACGCTTTCCACTCTCCGCTGATGGAGCCGATGCTCGACGAGTTCCGGGCAGTGGCGCAATCCGTGGCGTACGAGGAGCCGAAGATCCCGGTCGTCTCGAATGTGACCGGTGAACTCGCCACGCCTCAGGACCTGATGTCTCCCGACTACTGGGTGCGGCATGTCCGGGAAGCCGTACGGTTCGCCGACGGTGTGCGCTGGCTGGAGGAGCACGAGGTCACCCGGTTCCTGGAGATCGGGCCCGACGGCACGCTCACTGCGATGGCGCAGGCATGCCTCGAAGGGGACACCGGCCAGCTCCTTGTGCCCGCCCTCCGCAAGGACCGACCCGAGCCGATCAGTCTGCTCACCGCTCTCGGTCAGACGTTTGCCGCCGGCGCATCGCTCGCCTGGGAGGCCGCCTTCGCGGGGAGCGACGCGCGCCATGTCGAGCTGCCGACCTATGCGTTCCAGCGGCACCGCTACTGGCCCAAGCCGCCCGCCGTGACGACCGGGGACATCAGCTCGGCGGGTCTCGGATCGGCGGACCACCCCCTGCTCGGTGCGGCGGTCGAAGTGGCCGGCTCCGACGCCCGCCTCTTCACCGGCAGGCTGTCACTCCAGACTCACCCGTGGCTCGCCGACCACGCGGTGACCGGGACCGTCCTGTTCCCCGGTACGGGCTTCCTCGAACTGGCGGTACGTGCGGCGGACGAGGTGGGCTGCGACCGGGTGGAGGAGTTCACCATCGCCGCGCCGCTCGTCCTGCCGGAGCGCGGTGCGGTGCAACTCCAGCTTGCCGTGGAGGTGCCCGACGACTCCGGGCGGCGGACGCTGAATCTGTACTCGCGCCCCGAGGACGATCTCGTCGAGCAGCCGTGGGTGCTCAACGCCAGTGGCGTGGTGTCCAGCGGTGTGGCGTCCAGTGGCATGGTGTCCAGCGGTGTGGTTTCCGGTGGCGTGGTGTCCACGGGAGCAGCGGCGGAGCACGGCACGTCGTACGACTTCACCGTCTGGCCGCCCCGCAACGCGGAAGCCACCTCGGTCGACGACTTCTACGACCGGTTCGCCGAAGCCGGATTCGCCTACGGCCCGGTCTTCCGTGGGCTGCGGGCCGTCTGGCGGCGCGGCGACGAGATCTTCGCCGAGGTCGGGCTGCCGGAGGAGCACGAGGGGATGGCCGGCGCGTTCGGACTGCATCCCGCGCTGCTCGACTCCGCACTGCACGCGATGATGTTCGTGTCCATGGAGGACGTCGGACGTGGACGCCTGCCGTTCTCCTGGAACGGCGTCTCCCTCACGGCCGCCGGCGCGAGCGCCCTGCGCGTCCGCCTGGTGCAGGCCGGACCCGAGTCCGTCTCCCTCGAACTGGCCGACCCCGCAGGAGGCCCGGTCGCCTCCATCGCATCGCTGACGCTACGTCAGGTATCCGGTGAGCAGATGCGTGGCAACGGGCGCCATCACGATGCGCTGTTCCAACTGGACTGGGTCACCGTGCCGTTGACCGGGCCGGCCGATCCGGCCAAGGAGTTCTGGGCCGTCGTCGGAGATGTGGGCCTGGCCGCGACCCTGGAGGGCACCGGCGTCCAGGTAGAGGCAGCGGACAGTCTGAGCGATCTCGTCGACGAGGCGCCCGCGGTGGTGCTGGTCCGCTGCCCGGGGGCTGCGGAGCCCGGCGACACGGCCACCGAGGCGCACACCGCCGCCGACGGGGCCCTCGCACTGGTGCAGCACTGGCTGGCGGACGAGCGCTTCGCCGCCTCCCGGTTGGTCGTTCTCACCCAGGGCGCCGTGAGCACGTCGGACGCTGACCACCCGGACCCGGCGCAGGCCGCAGTCTGGGGCCTGGTGCGCGCTGCCGGGGTCGAGAACCCCGGTCGGTTCACCCTCATCGACCTCGACGGGACGCCCGATTCGACGGCCGCGATCACCGGCGTGCTGGCGAGCGGAGAACCCGAGGCGGCGCTGCGGGCGGGAGCGGCACATGTACCGAGGCTGGCCCGGGTCGCGTCCGCGGACGCCCTGTGCCCGCCCAAGGCCGGCGGGGCCGACGGGGCCGGGGGCGCCGACCAGGCCGGGGGAACGGACGAGGACGCCTGGCGGCTGGACATCACCGAGAAGGGCACCCTGGAGAATCTGCATCTGGCCGCATGCCCCGAGGTGAAGGCCGAGTTGGGCGCCGGGCAGGTCCGTATCGCAGTGCGCGCGGCGGGCGTCAACTTCCGCGATGTGCTCAATGCGCTGGGGATGTACCCGGGTGAGGCCGGCGCGCTCGGCAGCGAGGGCGCCGGGGTGGTGCTGGAGGTCGGCCCCGGCGTGCACGACCTTCAGCCCGGTGACCGGGTGATGGGCATGTTCTTCGGAGCCTTCGGCCCGCTGACGGTGGCGGATCGCCGTCTGCTGGCTCGGATCCCGGAGGGCTGGTCGTTCGCACAGGCGGCGTCGGTGCCGGTGGTCTTCCTGACGGCGTACTACGCGCTGGTGGAGCTGGGTGGCCTCCAGGCTGGTGAGTCGGTCCTCGTGCATGCTGCCGCTGGTGGGGTGGGCATGGCTGCCGTCCAACTGGCTCAGCACCTGGGTGCGGAGGTCTTCGGCACCGCGAGCCCCGGCAAGTGGGACACCCTGCGGAAGTTGGGCCTGGCGGAGATGCACATCGCCTCCTCCAGGGACCTGGAGTTCGAGCGGTCGTTCCTCGAGGCGACCGGTGGCCGGGGTGTGGATGTGGTGCTGGATGCCCTGGCCAGGGAGTTTGTCGATGCCTCGCTGCGGTTGCTGCCGCGGGGCGGCCGGTTCCTGGAGATGGGCAAGACCGATGTCCGGGATGCGCAGGCGGTGGCGGCCGAGCATGCGGGTGTCAGCTATCGGGCGTTCGACCTTTGGGACGCGGGTCCGGACCGGATCGGCGAGATGCTGAGCGCGCTGGTCGAGCTCTTCGAGCGGGGTGTGCTGGAGCCGTTGCCGGTGACGGCGTGGGATGTGCGGCGGGCTCCCGAGGCCTTCCGCTACCTGAGCCAGGCCAAGCACATCGGCAAGGTCGTACTGACGATGCCGGTGGCGCTCGATCCGGCCGGCACGGTGCTGATCACCGGTGGCACGGGCGGTCTGGGCGCGCTGGTGGCCCGGCATCTGGTCGCCGAGCACGGTGTGCGGCATCTGCTGCTGGCCAGCCGCCGCGGACCGGACACCCCCGGCGTGAATGAACTGCGCGACGAACTCGCCGCCCTCGGCGCCGAGATCACCGTCACGGCCTGCGACGCCGCCGACCGCGAAGCCCTGCGCCGACTGCTCGACTCCCTACCGAAGGAGCATCCGCTCACCGCCGTCGTGCACACGGCAGGCGTCCTCGACGACGGGATCGTGTCCTCGCTGACGCCCGAGCGGCTGGACACGGTCTTCGGGCCGAAGGTGGACGCGGTCAGCAATCTGCATGAGCTGACCCGGCACGAGGATCTGGCCGCGTTCCTCGTCTTCTCGTCGGTGGCGGGAACGTTCGGCAGCGCCGGCCAGGCCAACTACGCGGCGGCGAACGCGTATCTGGATGCGCTGGCCTGCCGGCGCGGTGGGCTGGGACTTCCCGCGCAGTCGCTGGCCTGGGGGGCATGGGCTCCCGGCGTCGGCATGACCGGGGAACTGAGCGAGGCCGATCTGCAACGCATGGCACGCGGCGGCATGCTTCCGCTCACCCCGGAACAGGGCCTCGGCCTCCTCGACACCGCACGGAGCCTGGCCCGACCGCTGCTGCTCCCGATGAACCTCGACATGGCGCTGCTGCGCGCGCACCCGGAGGCCGTACCGCCGCTGCTGCGCGGTCTGGTCCGGGCACCGGCCCGTCGCGGTACCGCGACGTCCGTTGCCGCGACAGGCTCGGAGGCGCAGCAGGGTCTCGCCGAGCGGCTGGGGGCGCTGCCCGCCGCGGACCGCGAGCCGTACCTGCTCGACCTGGTCTGCACACAGGTGGCGCTCGTCCTGGGGCACGGATCCGCCGAGGACATCGAACCCGACCAGGCGTTCAAGGAGCTGGGCTTCGACTCGTTGACGGCGGTGGAACTCCGTAACCACCTCAACGCGGCCACCCAGCTCAGGCTGCCGGCCACCCTCGTCTTCGACTATCCGACCCCCCTCGTCCTGGTCCGCCACGTCCTGGACGAGATCGAGCTGCCCGAGACGTCCGGTACGCAGTCGCTCCTGGGCGAGCTCGCCCGGCTGGAGGCCGCACTGGCCGGGGTCACGGTCGGGGACGAGGAGCGCGACGAGATCGCCCACCGGCTGCGCGCACTGGCAGCCCACTGGGGCAACGGCCACGAGGAGCGAGGCGCGGATCCGTACACGCAAACCGATGAAGACGACGGCGAGCTGGCGTCGGCCTCCACCGCCGGCGAACTGTTCGACCTCATCGACAAGGAACTGGGAACGACGTGACCGGACGCGGGGAACCGCTCGGCTTGGTTCGAGGATGTGACGTTGGTGGCTGCTGACGACGAGAAGTACATGGAGTACCTGAAGCGGGTGACGACCGAGCTTCGGCAGACCCGTCGCCAGCTTCGCGAAGCCGAGGGCAGGGACCAGGAACCCATCGCCATCGTCGCGATGAGCTGTCGCTACCCCGGAAGCGTGCGTACTCCGGAAGACCTGTGGCAGCTCGTCGCCGACGGTGGGGACGCCATCTCCGACTTCCCCGTCGACCGGGGCTGGGACGTCGACGCGGCCTACGACCCCGACCCGGAGAAGCCGGGCTCCATCTATGTGCGCGAGGGCGGCTTCCTGCACGATGCGGGGTTCTTCGACCCGGCGTTCTTCGGGATGAGCCCACGGGAGGCGCTGGCCACCGACCCGCAGCAGCGCCTGCTGCTCGAAGTGGCCTGGGAGGCGTTCGAACGCGCGGGGATCGACCCGACGTCGGTACGCGGCACCAACGGCGGAGTGTTCGTCGGCGCCGCCACCTCCGGGTACGGCGTCGGCGTGACCGGTCTGCCCGAAGGCGTACAGGGGCTGCTCCTGGCGGGGAACGCCACCTCCGTGGCCTCCGGCCGGATCGCCTACACCCTCGGCCTGGAGGGCCCGGCCGTCACCGTCGACACCGCGTGCTCCTCGTCGCTGGTCGCCCTGCACTGGGCCTGCCACGCACTGCGTCGTGGCGAATGTGATCTCGCGCTGGCGGGCGGGGTCGCCGTGATGTGCACCCCGGCGATGTTCTTCGAGTTCAGCAGGCAGCGCGGCCTGGCCGCCGACGGCCGTTGCAAGCCGTTCTCCGACGACGCGGACGGCACCGGCTGGTCGGAGGGCGCCGGCATGCTGCTCGTCGAGCGGCTTTCCGACGCGCGGAAGAACGGCCATCCGGTGCTGGCCGTCGTCCGCGGTACCGCCATCAACTCCGACGGCGCGTCCAACGGCCTGACCGCCCCCAACGGACCCTCCCAGCAACGGGTCATCCGCTCCGCGCTGTCCCGCGCCGGGCTGTCGCCGAGCGATGTCGACGCCGTCGACGCCCACGGCACCGGAACGGCGCTGGGCGACCCGATAGAGGCCCAGGCCCTGCTCGCCACCTACGGACAGGAGCGAGCCGGCAACGGACCGCTGCGGCTCGGCTCGCTCAAGTCCAACATCGGCCACACCCAGTCGGCGGCCGGCGTCGGCAGCGTCATCAAGATGGTCATGGCGATGCGCCACGGCATGCTGCCCAGAACCCTCCACATCAGCGAGCCGTCCCGGCACATCGAGTGGACCGCCGGGGACGTGGAAGTACTGACCGAGGCGATGCCCTGGGAACACGACGGGCGCCCGCGCCGCGCCGGGGTCTCGTCGTTCGGAATCAGCGGGACCAACGCCCATGCGATCCTCGAGGAGGCACCCGCAGCAGCCGAGGACGCCGCGGCAGCACAGGGCGCCTCGACGCCGGACGAGACCTCGGCAGCGGAGGAGGGCTCAGCCGCGGACGAAGGCGCCGGGCCCGTCCGGCCGGCCGTCATCCCCTGGGTGGTGTCGGCCCGCAGCGAGCCGGCGCTGCGCGCACAGGCAGCGCAACTGCTGGCGCGGGTTACCGAGGACGAGCTCGGCCTCACCGATGTCGGCCACTCCCTGAGCAGCACACGGACCGCGTTCGAACACCGCGCCGTGGTACTCGCCGAGGACCGGGCCGCGGCACTGCGTGGCCTGGAGGCCCTGGCTTCCCAGGGCACCGACGGTGCGGGCTCGGGAGTGTTCTGCGGCCGCACGATGCGGGGTGCGACCGCCTTCCTGTTCACCGGACAGGGCGCCCAGCGCACAGCAATGGGACGCGAGCTGTACGCGGCCTTCCCGGCCTTCGCCGCGGCATTCGACGAGATCTGCACGCTCCTCGACGCCGAGCTGGACCGACCGCTGCGAGACGTGCTCTTCGGTGTGGGCGTGGGCGCGGGCGACGAGGCTGGAGCTGACGACGGCGCCGGCGCGGACGACGAGGCCGGTGCGGATGCTCTGCACCGGACCGCGTTCACCCAGCCCGCGCTCTTTGCGGTGGAGGTGGCGCTCTACCGATTGGTCGAGTCCTGGGGCATCAAACCCAAGTACCTGATGGGCCATTCGATTGGTGAGTTGGCTGCTGCGCATGTGGCGGGTGTGTTGTCGCTGGCGGATGCGTGCCGTTTGGTTGCTGCGCGTGGGCGCTTGATGCAGGCGTTGCCGACGGGTGGGGCGATGGTCTCGCTTGAGGCGTCGGAGGACGAGGTCCTTGCGGTGCTGGGTGGGTTTGAGCATCGGGTGAGTGTTGCTGCGGTGAATGGTCCGCGGGCGGTCGTGGTCTCCGGTGAGGAAGCGGCGGTGGCGGAGGTTGCCGGTCGTTTTGAGGCTGAGGGGCGGAAGGTGAAGCGGCTGCGGGTGAGCCATGCGTTCCATTCGCCGCTGATGGAGCCGATGTTGGAGGAGTTCCGGGCAGTCGCGGAGAGCGCGGATTTTGCGCAGCCGCGTATTGCGGTGGTCTCGAATGTGACCGGTGAACTGGCCACGGCGGAGCAACTGACCTCTCCGGAGTACTGGGTGCGGCATGTGCGGGAGGCTGTGCGGTTCGCCGATGGCGTGCGGTGGCTTGCCGAGCATGGCGTCACGCGGTTCCTGGAACTGGGCCCGGGAGGCACGCTGACCGCCATGGCACAGGCATGCCTGACGGACACCGATGACGACGACAGCGAGCGATTGTTCCTCCCCGCCATGCGGGTGGACCGCCCCGAGACCACCTCCCTGATGACGGCGGTGTCCGGAGCCTTCGCGTCGGGCGCTCCGATCGACTGGGCTGCGTACTTCGCCGGCACCGGGGCCCGCCGGGTGGACCTGCCCACCTATGCGTTCCAGCGCGAGCGCTACTGGCTCGAATCGACGGGTGCCGCGGCCGCAGCCGAGCCGCGAGAGAGCTCTGTCGTCGACGGCTGGCGCTATCGGGTGCAGTGGAAGCCGCTGGCTGCGGGCGCCGGTGCGGCGGTGGGTGGACGTTGGCTTGCGGTCGTGGCAGCTGGTGATACGTGGGCCGAGGCTGTGGTGGAGGGGCTTACGGCATGTGGTGTGCGGGTTGAGCGGGTGGAGTGTGCTGCGGGGGAGGAGCTGGGGCGCGGTCTGCTGGCGGAGCGGTTGGGTGCTGCGGTTGCGGGGGGTGAGGAGTCCGTTGCCGGTGTGTTGGTCGTGGGCGTCTCGGAGGTAGCGCGTACGGCTGTGGTGGTGCAGGCGCTGGGGGATGCGGGTGTTGCGGGGCGTTTGTGGGTGGTGACGCGCGGGGCTGTGTCTGTGGGCCGGTCGGATGGTGCGCCGGATCCTGTGCAGGCTGGGGTGTGGGGTCTGGGTCGGGTGGCGGCGTTGGAGCTTCCGGATCGTTGGGGTGGTCTGGTGGATCTCCCGGAGGTTGTGGACCGCAGGGCGCTTGACCGGCTGGCCGGAGTTCTGGCGGACGGTGGCGAGGATCAGGTGGCGGTGCGGGCGGCTGGTGTCTTCGGGCGCAGGCTGGTGCAGGCTCCCGTCCTGGCTGCTGATTCCGCTGATGGTTGGCGGCCGCGGGGGACGGTGCTGATTACGGGTGGTACGGGTGCGCTCGGTGGTCGGGTGGCGCGTTGGGTGGCTGAGCGGGGCGCCGAGCATGTACTGCTCACCAGTCGCCGGGGTCGGGAGGCTCCTGGTGCGGTGGAGCTGGAGGCAGAGCTGTCCGCGCTCGGTGTGCGGGTGACTGTCGCGGCCTGCGATGTGTCGGATCGGGGTGCTGTTGAGGGGGTGTTGTCGGAGCATGCGGTGGATGCGGTGGTGCATGCGGCGGGTGTGGTGGATTCGGTTGCTCTGGCCGAGGCGGATCGTGCTCATTTCGATGAGGTGATGGGCGCGAAGGTTTCTGGCGCTGTGGTCCTGGATGAGGTGTTGGGGGACCGCAAGCTGGATGCGTTCGTGGTGTTTTCGTCGATTGCTGGTGTGTGGGGGAGTGGTGGGCAGGCGGCGTATGCGGCGGCCAATGCGTTTGTCGACGCGTTGGTGGAGGGGCGTCGTGCCCGTGGCTTGGTGGGTTCTTCCGTGGCGTGGGGACCCTGGGCCGGCGGCGGTATGGCCGGTGTTGAGGGGGCGGAGGAGCATCTGCTGCGGCGTGGGTTGAGGGTGCTGGATCCGGAGCTGGCGCTCTCCGCGCTGGAGCAGGCCGTCAACCGTGGCGGTGAGGGTCCGGTCGTGGTGGCGGATGTGGATTGGGAGCGGTTTGCTCCGGCGTTCACGAGTGCGCGTCCCAGTCCGCTGTTGGGTGAGGTGCCGCAGGTGCGGGCGGCTTTGGACGCTGCTGGTGGTGGTGGCGGTGGTGTGGGTTCTGGTGCTGCGGTGGTGGTGCGGGAGCGGTTGGCGGGGTTGTCGGCGGCGGAGCGGGATCGGGCGTTGTTGGAGCTCGTGCGTACGCATGCCGCATCGGTCCTCGGCTACAGCAAGTCGGAATCGCTGGAATCCCGCACCGCATTCCGTGACTTGGGCTTCGACTCGTTGACTGCTGTGGAGCTACGCGGCCGGTTGAATGCCGAGACCGGGCTGCGGCTTCCCGCCACCGTCGTCTTCGACTATCCGACGCCGGTAGAGCTGGCGCGCTTCCTGAGTGGTGAGCTGTTCGGGACGGATGCCGACGTGGTGTCCGGCCTGCCGGTGGTGGTGTCCACGTCGGACGATCCGGTGGTGATCGTCGGGATGAGTTGCCGTCTTCCTGGTGGGGTGTCCAGCCCCGAGGACTTGTGGCGGCTCGTATCCGCAGGTGAGGATGCGATCTCCGAACTCCCCGACAACCGTGGTTGGGACCTCGACGCCCTCTATGACCCGACCCCGGGACAGCCGGGGAAGAGCTATTCGCGCCACGGCGGTTTCATCAGCGGAGTCGACCAGTTCGACCCGTCCTTCTTCGGCATCAGCCCACGGGAAGCGGTGGCGATCGACCCACAGCAGCGGCTACTGCTGGAAGCTTCCTGGGAAGCCCTCGAACGCTCCGGCGTCAATCCGCAGACGTTGCGGGGGAGTCGCGCCGGTGTCTTCGTCGGATCCAACGGCCAGGATTACCCTGGCCTCCTCCTGAGCACCCCCGAGGGCCAAGACGGCTACCTGGGCACCGGGAACGCAGCGGCTGTGGTGTCGGGCCGGGTGGCGTATGCGCTGGGTCTTGAGGGGCCGGCGGTGACGGTGGATACGGCGTGTTCGTCGTCGTTGGTCGCCCTGCATCTGGCTGTTCAGTCCCTGCGCTCGGGCGAATGCGATCTCGCCCTGGCCGGCGGTGTGACCGTGATGTCGACACCTGGCGCGTTCATCGAATTCAGCAGGCAACGGGGCCTGGCGGCTGATGGCCGTTGTAAGGCGTTTTCGGATGCTGCTGATGGCACGGGGTGGGCTGAGGGTGCCGGGGTGCTGGTGGTGGAGCGGCTGTCGGATGCCCGGCGTAATGGTCATCGGGTGCTGGCGGTCGTACGTGGCAGTGCGGTGAATCAGGATGGTGCGTCCAACGGCCTCACCGCTCCCAACGGCCCCTCCCAGCAGCGCGTCATCCGCCAGGCCCTGGCGGGCGCCGGTCTAACGGCCTCGGACGTGGATGTCGTCGAGGCGCATGGCACGGGGACGTCGCTGGGCGATCCGATTGAGGCGCAGGCGCTGCTGGCTACCTACGGTCAGGGGCGGGATGAGGATCGGCCGCTGTGGCTGGGTTCGGTGAAGTCCAACATCGGGCACACGCAGGCGGCCGCGGGTGTGGCCGGTGTCATCAAGATGGTGCTCGCCCTCCAGCACGGCGTACTGCCACAGACCCTGCACGCCGAGGAGCCGTCCAGTCACGTCGACTGGTCGGCGGGGCATGTGCGGTTGCTGAGGGAGTCGGTTGAGTGGCCGGAGACGGGGCGGCTGCGTCGGGCGGGTGTGTCGGCGTTCGGTGTGAGTGGGACGAATGCGCATGTGGTGATCGAGCAGCCAGCGGAGGCGGACTCGAACGACGCCCGGGTTGGTGTGGTGTGTGGGTCGGGTGTGGTGCCGTGGGTGGTTTCGGCCCGCAGTGGTGCGGGTCTGCGGGCGCAGGCGCAGCGGTTGATGGCGCACGTGGAGGGGCGGCCTGAACTCGGCCTGCCTGAAGTGGGGTTCGCCCTGGCGATGACGCGAGCGCAGTTCGAGCACCGGGCCGTCGTACTCGGCACCGAACGGAACGCCCTACTGGACGGACTCAAGGCGTTGGCCGACGGTGTGGAAGCCGCTTCCGTCGTGACCGCTTTCGCTGAACCCGAAGCGCGACTGGCCCTACTGTTCACGGGCCAGGGTTCCCAACAGCTCGGAATGGGCCGGGAGTTGTACGAATCATTTCCGGTCTTCGCGGACGCCTTTGATGCGGTGTGCGCGCACTTCGACGGCGAGCTGGAGTCTTCGTCTCTGCGGGAGGTGATCTTCAGCGAGGACGCGGAGAAGCTGAACCGTACGGAATTCACCCAGCCTGCGCTGTTCGCCATAGAGGTAGCGCTGTACCGCCTCATAGAGTCCGTCGGCATACGGCCCGACTACCTGGTGGGCCACTCCATCGGTGAACTGGCTGCCGCCCATGTGGCCGGTGTCCTGTCGCTGGAGGATGTCTGCCAACTGGTCGCTGCACGCGGCCGGTTGATGCAGGCGTTGCCGGCCGGTGGCGCGATGGTCTCGCTCCAGGCCTCGGAGGACGAGGTCGTGCCGCTCCTCCAAGGCCTTGAGGAACGGGTGAGCATTGCCGCGGTGAACGGTCCGCAAGCTGTCGTGATCTCCGGTGAAGAATCCGCCGTCGCGGCGATCGCCGAACACTTCGAGTCCGACGGCCGGAAGACGAAAAGGCTCCAGGTCAGCCACGCCTTCCACTCCCCGCTGATGGAGCCGATGCTCGACGCGTTCCGGGCAGTGGCGCAATCCGTGACGTACGAGGAGCCGAAGATCCCGGTCGTCTCCAATGTGACGGGTGAACTCGCCACGCCCCAGGACCTGATGTCCCCCGACTACTGGGTGCGGCATGTCCGCGAAGCCGTACGCTTCGCCGACGGCATCCGCTGGCTGGAACAGCACGAGGTCACCCAGTTCCTGGAGATCGGTCCCGACGGCACGCTAATCGCGATGGCCCAGGCATGCCTCGAAGCGGACACCGACCACGTCCTCGTGCCCACCCTGCGCAAGGACCGCCCAGAGGCCACCAGTCTCCTCACCGCCCTCGGCCAGGCCTACGCACACGGCATCACCGTCGACTGGTCCACCCTCTTCACCAGCGCCGACACCGACACGGAAGCGGCCAGGGAAACCGACGGGGAAACTCACAGGGAAACCGTCCACACCCCCGTCGACCTGCCCACCTACGCCTTCCAACACCAGCGCTACTGGCCCCGGTTCACGGGACTGCCCGCCGGAGATCTTGGCTCTGCCGGGCTGGTGTCCGCTCAGCACCCCCTGCTGGGCGCAGCCGTCCCCCTGGCCGACCAGGGTGACGCCGTGGTGTTCACGGGACGTGTCTCCGTGGCGGCTCAGCCTTGGCTCGCCGAGCATGTCGTCGCGGGGTCGGTCCTGTTCCCCGGTACCGCCTTCCTGGAGCTGGCCGTCCGTGCCGGTGATCAGGTCGGCTGCGGACAGGTCGAGGAGCTGACGCTGCAAGCACCCCTCGTACTGCCGGAGCGTGGTGCCGTGCAGCTCCAGGTTGCCGTCGGTGCTGCGGACGAGTCCGGGCGCCGCTCGCTGAGTGTCTACTCCCGCCCGCAGGACGCGCCTCCCGAGCAGTCATGGATATGCCATGCCACGGGCGTACTCGGCACCGACGCTCCGGCGGCCGGGGCGAGCCTGTCCCAGAGCCTGTCCCAGTGGCCGCCGGCCGGGGCGCAGCCCGTCACCGTCGACGGGCTGTACGACGGGCTGGCCGCTGCCGGCTTCGACTACGGTCCCGTCTTCCGTGGGCTGCGCGAGGTGTGGAGCCGCGGGAACGAGCTGTTCGCCTCGGTCGAGTTGCCGGAGAGCGCCGTCCCCGAAGCGGCCGGATACGGGCTGCACCCGGCGCTGCTGGATGCGACGCTCCATGCGCTCGGACTCGTCGAATCGGACCGGGCGGACAACGGCCGGGCGGACAACGACCGAGGCAGGCTGCCCTTCTCCTGGTCCGGGGTGACCCTGCACGCAGCCGGCGCGTCGGTCCTGCGTGCTCGGCTGGCCGTGAACGGTCCGGACTCGGTCGCCCTGGAGCTGGCGGATGCCTCGGGTGAGCCGGTGGCGACGATCGACTCCCTCGTCCTGCGCCCGGTGTCGGCCGACGGGATCGCCCACGCCAAGGCAGGTCAGCAGGACACCGCCCTGCACACGCTCGACTGGATACCGCTCCCGGAGTCCGACCGCACTGCGGTGACCATCGACGCATTCACCATCGACGCGTTCATCGACATGCCCGAGGGCACCGAGCCGTCCGCCCGGTCCAACCCGTCCAACTCGTCCAATCCATCCGACCTCCCCGACCTGTCCGACCTCCTTCCCCTTCCGCAGGACGAGGTGCCCCGCCATGTCCTCCTGCGGATCGATGCCCCCGAGGACGAAGACCCGGCCGTCGCCGCGCACAGCACGACCGATCGGGCGCTCGCGCTCATCCACGCATGGCTGGCAGACGAGCGGTTCGCCGTGTCGCGTCTGGTGGTCGTCACGCGGGGCGCGGTCACCATCGACGAACGACGGCCGAATCCCGCGCTGGCCGCCGTCTGGGGGCTCGTCCGGTCGGCACGTTCGGAGAATCCGGACCGCTTCACCCTGGTCGACCTCGACGCGGAGAGCGAGTCGCTGGACGTGCTCCCCGCCGCCCTCGCCTCCGAAGAGCCCGAACTGGCTGTACGTGCCGGCCGGCCCTACGTACCCAGGCTCAGCAGGTTCGTACGGCCGGGTGCGGCGGGCGTGGCAGGCGTGGCGGCCGCGCTGCCTGTGCCCGAGCAGACCGAGGCGTGGTGCTTGGACATCGCGGAGAAGGGCACGCTGGAGAATCTGCGCCTTGCGGAGCACCCGGCCGTGCAGGCCGAACTGGGCGTCGGAGAGGTGCGGATCGCGGTGCGTGCGGCCGGGCTGAACTTCCGTGATGTGCTCAATGCGCTCGGCATGTACCCGGGCGAGGCGGTGGCACTGGGCATCGAGGGTGCCGGGGTCGTCACGGAGGTCGGTCCGGGGGTGACCGGGTTCGCCCCGGGCGACCGGGTCATGGGCCTGTTCACCCTTGCGTTCGGCCCCCTCGCGGTGGCTGACGGACGCACCCTTGCCCGTATCCCGGAGGGCTGGTCGTTCGCGCAGGCGGCGTCCGTGCCGGTGGTCTTCCTGACGGCGTACTACGCACTCGTGGAGCTGGGTGGCCTCCAGGCCGGCGAGTCAGTCCTCGTGCACGCTGCCGCCGGTGGCGTGGGCATGGCCGCCGTCCAACTGGCGCAGCACCTGGGCGCCGAGGTCTTCGGTACCGCGAGCTCCGGCAAGTGGGACACTCTGCGCGAGTCGGGGCTGGCGGAGACACATATCGCCTCCTCCCGGGACCTGGACTTCGAGCGTTCCTTCCTGGCGGCAACCGACGGCCGGGGCGTGGATCTGGTACTGGACTCCCTGGCAAGGGAGTTCGTCGACGCCTCGCTGCGGTTGCTGCCGCGGGGCGGCCGGTTCCTGGAGATGGGCAAGACCGATATCCGTGATCCGGAGCAGGTGGCGGCCGAGCACGACGGGGTGCGATACCAGGCCTTCGATCTCTTCGACGCCGGTCCCGAGCGGATCGGGGAGATGCTGAGCGCTCTTGTCGCCCTCTTCGAGCAGGGGGTGCTGCGGCCGCTCCCCCTCACCGCGTGGGACGTACGGAAGGCCCCCGATGCGTTCCGCTACCTCAGTCAGGCCAAGAACGTCGGCAAGGTCGTACTGACGATGCCGGTGGCGCTCGATCCGGCCGGCACGGTGCTGGTCACGGGTGGCACGGGTGGTCTGGGTGCGCTGGTGGCCCGGCATCTGGTCGCCGAACATGGCGTACGGCATCTGCTGTTGGCCAGCCGTCGCGGCCCGGACGCCCCGGGCGCGGACGCACTGCGCGACGAACTCGCCGCCCTTGGCGCCGACGTCACCCTCGCCGCCTGCGACACCGCCGATCGCGAGGCGCTGCGCGGGCTGCTGGACTCCGTACCGGAGCAGCATCCGCTCACCGCGATCGTGCACACCGCAGGCGTCCTCGACGACGGGATCGTGTCGTCGCTGACGCCCGAGCGGCTGGACACCGTGCTCGCGCCGAAGGCGGACGCGGTGAGTCATCTGCACGAGCTGACCCGGGGCGACGATCTGGCGGCGTTCGTCGTCTTCTCCTCCGTCGCCGGGACGTTCGGTGGTTCGGGGCAGGGCAACTACGCGGCGGCGAACGCGTTCCTGGATGCATTCGCTCAGGTCAGGCGTGGTGCCGGACTGCCTGCCAGCTCGTTGGCGTGGGGGCCGTGGGCTCCCGGGGCGGGGATGACCGGTGAACTGGCGGATGCCGATCTGCGGCGCATGGCGCGGGGCGGCATGGTGCCGTTCACGGCCGAGCAGGGCATGGCCGCGTTCGACGCGGCATTCGGTACGGCCGATCCGGTGCTCCTCCCCGTGCGGCTCGATCATGCGGCGCTGCGGGCGCAGGGCGCCGCGCGGCCTGCTCTCGTGCGGGGGCTGGTGGCCGGGGGCGCCCGGCGTTCGGCCGCGGCGGCTGCCGCGGGGGACCCGGCGGACGGTCTGCGGGCCCGGCTCGGTGGTCGGCCGGCGGCCGAGCGGGAGACGGCAGTACTGGATCTCGTACGGACGCAGGCGGCGCTCGTGCTGGGGCACGCCGGGCCTGAGGCCGTCGAGGCCGCACGGGACTTCCGCGGGCTCGGGATCGACTCGCTCACCGCGGTCGAGTTGCGCAACCGGCTGGGGGCCGCGACCGGGCTGCGGCTGCCGGCGACGCTGGTCTTCGACTATCCGTCGCCGCTCGCGCTGGCCCGCCATATCGAGGCCGAGTTGTTCGGCGACGGTGCGGTGGCCGAGGTACCGGTCGTCGCGGCCGGCCCGGCGGCGAACGGTGAGGAGCAGCTTGCGGTCGTCGCGATGAGCTGCCGGTTCCCGGGCGGGGCGAGCAGCCCCGAGGAGTTCTGGCGGCTGCTGGCCGACGGCGTGGACGCGCTGTCGCCGCTGCCGACGGACCGTGGCTGGCGGACCGACGGTGACGCCGGCCGGGTCGAGGGCGGCTTCCTTCACGACAGTGGTGACTTCGACGCGGACTTCTTCGGGATCTCGCCGCGGGAAGCGGTCACCATGGACCCGCAGCAGCGGCTGCTGCTGGAGATCTCCTGGGAGGCGCTGGAGCGGGCCGGTATCGATCCGGCGACGCTGCGGGGCAGCCGTACCGGGGTTTTTGCGGGCACGAACTACCAGGGCTACGGCTCGGCCGGGCACGCCCTGCCCGAGGGCTCGGAGGGGCAGTCGCTCACCGGGCACGCCACCAGCGTGACGTCCGGCCGGGTCGCGTACGCGCTCGGTCTCGAAGGGCCCGCGGTGACGGTCGACACGGCGTGCTCGTCGTCGCTGGTGGCGCTGCATCTGGCCGCGCAGGCACTGCGGCTGGGGGAGTGCGATCTCGCCTTCGCGGGCGGGGTGACGGTGATGGCCACTCCGGGTGCCTTCGTCGAGTTCGGCCGTCAGGGCGGGCTGGCCGGCGACGGGCGGTGCAAGGCGTTCGCCGAGGGCGCGGACGGCACGGGCTGGGGCGAGGGCGCGGGCATCGTCCTGGTCGAGCGGCTTTCCGACGCACGGCGCAACGGCCATCCGGTGCTCGCCGTACTCCGTGGTTCCGCGGTCAATCAGGACGGCGCGTCGAACGGGCTGACCGCCCCCAACGGCCCCTCCCAGCAGCGGGTGATCCGCGCCGCGCTCGCCAACGCCGGGCTGGAGGCCCATGAGGTGGATGCGGTCGAGGCCCATGGGACCGGGACGTCGTTGGGTGACCCGATCGAGGCGCAGGCACTGATCGCGACGTATGGGCAAGGCCGGGGCGAGGAACGGCCGTTGTGGCTGGGGTCGGTGAAGTCGAATATCGGGCATACACAGGCGGCCGCGGGCATCGCCGGTGTGATCAAGATGGTGCTGGCGTTGCAGCACGGTGTGCTGCCCCGGACGTTGCACATCACCGAGCCTTCCTCCCATGTGGACTGGTCGGCCGGCGAGGTGCGGCTGCTGACCGAGCCTGTGGAGTGGTCGCAGGGCGCACTGCCGCGCCGGGCCGCGGTGTCCTCGTTCGGGATCAGCGGCACCAATGCGCATGTGGTGCTGGAGCAGTACGGGGCGGCGGGGGAGGGGGAGTTGGAGGAGCGCGATGGCGTGGACGGTGGTCATGGTGCCATGGCCCTGCACGCGGCCGCTCGTACGGGGGAGGCGGCGCCCGGAGGTGAGCAGGAGTCCGTCGGTGCCGTCGTCTGGCCCCTCTCCGGTCGTTCCGCCGCCGCGCTCCGCGACCAGGCCAAGCGGCTGCGCGCGCATGTCGTCGAGCGCCCGGACCTGTCCGTACGCGATATCGGGTACTCGCTGGCCACCAGCCGGGTCGCCTTCGACCACCGGGCGGCGCTCGTCGCGGAGGACCGTGACGGGTTCCTGAAGGGCCTCGCCGCGCTGGCGCGGGGCGAGGACGCGGCGGAGCTGGTGCGCGCGGTGGCGGACCCGGGCGGGAAGCTCGCCTTCCTGTTCAGCGGCCAGGGTGCCCAGCGCGCCGGGATGGGGCGGGAACTCCATGAGCGGTTCCCCGCGTATGCGACCGCGTTCGACGAGGTCTGCGCGGAGTTCGACCGGCACCTCGAACGGCCGCTGCGCGAGCTGGTCTTCGCCGACGAGGGCTCGCCGGACGCCGCGCTGCTCGACCGCACCGCCTACACCCAGCCCGCGCTGTTCGCCGTGGGGACGGCGCTGTACGCCCTGGTGGAATCGTGGGGGATCAGGCCCGATGTGCTGATCGGCCACTCCATCGGGGAGCTGACCGCCGCGCATGTGGCCGGGGTGCTGACTCTTCAGGACGCCTGCGCCCTGGTAGCGGCCCGCGGGCGGCTGATGCAGGCACTGCCGGAAGGCGGCGCCATGATCGCCGTACAGGCCTCCGAGGAGGAGGTGCTGCCGCTGCTGGAGGGCATGGCGGACCGGGCCGGGATCGCCGCGGTGAACGGGCCGTCGTCGGTCGTCGTCTCCGGAGCGGAGGAGGCGGTCACGCGCGTTGCCGGGCAGCTGGCCGAACGGGGGCGAAAGACTAGGCGTTTGCGGGTCAGCCATGCGTTTCACTCTCCACTGATGGACGCGATGCTGACGGAGTTCGGCGAGGTCGCGCGGGGCGTGCGCTATGCGCCACCGCGGCTGCCCGTCATCTCCAACCTCACCGGGGAACCGGCCGCCGACGCCGACCTGACCTCGCCCGAGTACTGGGTGCGGCATGTGCGCGAGGCCGTCCGCTTCTGCGACGGCATCCGCCGGCTGGAGTCCGAGGGCGTGCGGACGTACCTGGAGCTGGGGCCGGACGGCGCTCTCGCCGCCATGGCCTGGGAGAGCCTGCGCGCGCCCGGTGCGGACAGCGCCGCCCTCCCCGTCCTGCGGCGCGAGCGGCCCGAGGTGCGCAGCGCCCTGCTGGCGGCGGCGAGCCTGCACGTCCGTGGCCTCGGGGCGGAACCCGCCGCGCTGTACGGCGAGCGGGCGCGCCGGGTCGATCTGCCCACCTACGCCTTCCAGCGCCGTCGGTACTGGCTGGAACCGGCCGACGGCCACACCGGGGCCGAGCCGGCGCGGACGGCCGACGAGCAGTTCTGGGCGGCCGTGGAGCAGGCCGACCCCGGTGAGCTGGCCGCGCAACTTCAGCTGGCCGGTGACGCCCCGCTGAGCGAGGTGCTGCCCGCGCTGTCGTCGTGGCGCCACCGGCAGCGCGAACGCGATGTCGCCGACGGCTGGGAGTACCGGGTCGTCTGGCGGCCGGCCGGCGACGCCGCGTCGCCCGTGCTGTCCGGCACTTGGCTGCTGCCGGTGCCCGCCGGCCGCACCGAAGGGGCTTGGGAGACGGCGATCGCCGCCGGGCTCACCGCCCATGGCGCGTCTGTGGTCGTCCCCGTCGAGGTCGACTGCGGCCGGACCGACCGCAAGGCGCTCGCCGACCAACTGGGCACGCTGCTGGCCGAGTCGGGCCCCGTGGACGGCGTGCTGTCGCTGCTGGGCACCGAGGAGGAGCCGCACCGGACACAGCCCGCCACGCCCGGGGGACTCGCCGCGACGCTGGCCCTCGTCCAGGCCCTGGACGATCTCGGCGTCGGCGCGCGGCTGTGGTGCGCCACCTCCGGGGCCGTCGCGGTACGCGAGGGGGAGGCCGTGCCGTCCCCCGTACAGGCCGCCGTGTGGGGCCTGGGGCGGGTCGCCGCGCTGGAGCAGCCGCAGAGCTGGGGCGGTCTCGTCGATCTGCCCGCGGAGCCCGACGGCCGGGCCGTTGAGCGGCTGTGTGCGGTGCTGGAGGCCGGGGCGGGCGAGGACCAGGCCGCGGTCCGCGACGCGGGCGTGTACGTACGACGGCTGGTCCGGGCGCAGACCCGGGACGGCGCGCCCGGCACCGAAGAGCCGTGGGTGTGCAGCGGGACAGCACTGATCACCGGAGGCACCGGCGCGCTCGGCGCGCAGGTGGCCCGCCGGCTGGCCGACCGGGGCGTCGACCACCTGGTGCTGGCCGGCCGGCGAGGCGACAGGGCCGAGGGGGCGGCCGAACTGGCCGCCGAACTCACCGCTCGCGGCACCCGGGTGACCGTCGTCGCCTGCGACGCCGCCGACCGGGAGGCGGTGGCGCGGCTGCTGGCCGAGCACCCCGTGGACGCCGTGTTCCATGCGGCGGGCGTGCTCGACGACGGGCTGATCGCCGGGCTCGACGGTGCACGCCTGGACGCCGTACTGCGGTCCAAGATGGCGGCCGCGGCCCATCTGCACGAACTCGCCGGAGATCTGACCGCGTTCGTACTGTTCTCGTCCTTCGCCGGCACCACGGGGGCGACCGGGCAGGCCAACTACGCCGCCGCCAACGCCTATCTCGACGCCCTCGCCGAGCACCGGCACGCCCTCGGTCTGCCGGCCACCTCGATCGCCTGGGGCCCGTGGGCCGGCGGCGGGATGGCGGCCGGCACCGCGGGCGACGGGCAGTTGGCGGAGCGCCTGACACGGGGCGGGACCGCCCCGCTCGAACCGCGGCTCGCGGTCGATGCGCTGGAGCGGGCGCTGGTCCGCGGCGAGACCACGCTGACCGTGGCGGAGGTGGACTGGGCGCGGTTCGTGCCCGGCTTCACCTCGGTGCGGCCCAGCGCGCTGCTCTCCGATCTGCCGGAGGCACAGCGGGCGGCCGCGGCGCGCGAGCCGGCGGACGGCGCCGGGCCGGACGGTCCGACCGCGCTGCGCGAGCAACTGGCCGGGCGGAGCGAGGCGGACCAGGAGCGCGTGCTGGCCACCCTCGTCCGCACCCATGTCGCCGCTGTCCTCGGGCACGACTCCGTCGCCGCGATCGACGCGGAGCGGGCGTTCAGCGAGCTGGGCTTCGATTCGCTGATGGCCGTCGAGCTGCGCAACCGGCTCGGTCTGGCCACCGGCACCCAGCTGCCCGCCACGCTGCTGTTCGACCACCCGACCGCCGCGGCCCTCGCCCGCCATCTGCGCGCCCAGTTCGGCGCGGCGGACCCGGCCGGCGCCCTGCCCGCGCTCGCCGGGCTGGACCGGCTGGAAGAGCTGCTGGGCGAGGTGCCGCAGGACGATCCACAGCGGGCCAGGATCGCCTCCCGGCTGCAAGGACTGCTCGCGAAGTGGCACGAGCGGCCGGACGCCGACGCGGAGCCGGCGGACGACACCGGGGTGAGCGACCGGATCAACTCCGCCACCGCAGACGAGATCTTCGACTTCATCGACAACGACCTCGGCATGTCATGACACGCCGACCGCAAGAGCCCCAGAACCGCCGCGTGGATGAGGGTGCATGAACGAACAGAAGCTCCTCGAATACCTCAAGAAGGTCACCAGCGACCTCCACCAGACCCGGCAGCGCCTCCAGGAGGTCGAGGCCGGGCGCCAGGAACCGGTGGCGATCGTGGCGATGAGCTGCCGCTTTCCCGGTGGGGTGGGTTCGCCGGAGGACTTCTGGCGGTTGTTGGTGGGCGGGGTGGACGCGATCGGTGAGTGGCCGGCCGACCGCGGCTGGGACGTGGAGGCGCTGTACGACCCGGAGCCGGGGACGGCGGGCCGCAGCTACACCCGCGCCGGCGGTTTCCTCGATGATGTCGCGGGCTTCGATGCCGGCTTCTTCGGGATCTCGCCCCGCGAAGCGGTGGCGATGGATCCGCAGCAGCGGCTGCTGCTGGAGACGTCGTGGGAGGCGTTCGAGCGCGCCGGGATCGACCCGGCTTCGCTGCGCGGCAGCCGTACCGGGGTCTTCGCCGGCACCAACGGGCAGGACTACACCGCGCTGTTGCTCGGTGCCGCGGAAGGGCTGGAAGGCCATATCGGCACCGGCAACGCCGCCAGCGTGGTCTCCGGCCGGGTCTCCTACGCGCTGGGCCTGGAGGGCCCCGCGGTCACCGTGGACACGGCTTGCTCCTCCTCGCTCGTCGCGCTCCATCTGGCGGCGGGGGCCCTCCGCTCGGGGGAGTGCGACCTCGCCCTGGCCGGCGGTGTCACCGTGATGTCCACGCCCGGTCTGTTCCTGGAGTTCAGCCGGCAGCGCGGGCTGGCCGCCGACGGCCGCTGCAAGGCGTTCGCGGACGCGGCCGACGGCACCGCCTGGGGCGAGGGCGCGGGCATGCTCCTGGTCGAGCGGCTGTCCGATGCCCGGCGCCACGGGCACCCCGTCCTCGCCGTCCTGCGCGGCTCCGCGGTCAACCAGGACGGTGCCAGCAACGGGCTGACCGCGCCCAACGGCCCGTCCCAGCAACGCGTCATCTGGCAGGCCCTGTCCGGCGCGGGCCTCGCCCCGGCCGACGTCGACATGGTGGAGGCGCACGGCACCGGCACCACCCTCGGCGACCCCATCGAGGCCCAGGCGCTCCTGGCGACGTACGGGCAGGACCGGGAAGCCGGACAGCCGCTGCGGCTCGGCTCGGTGAAGTCGAACATCGGGCACACCCAGGCGGCCGCCGGAGCGGCGGGTGTCATCAAGGCCGTCCTCGCCCTCCAGCAAGGGCTGATGCCCCAGAGCCTGCACATCGACCGGCCCTCGTCGCACGTCGACTGGACGGCGGGGAACATCGCGCTGCTCGCCGAGCCCGCCCCGTGGCCCGACCGCGGCCGGCCGCGCCGGGCGGCGGTCTCGTCCTTCGGCGTCAGTGGCACCAACGCCCATGTCATCCTCGAACAGCCACCGGCTCAGGACCCCACCGCCCCCGCGACGGACGACGCGCCCACGGCCGGCACCGCCCCCCGGGACCTGGCCTTCCCGGTCTCCGCACGGACCGCGGAATCGCTCCGCACGCTCGGCGCCCGGCTGCACACACGGCTCTCCGGTCGGCCGGCGCCGCTGCCGGACCTCGCCTGGTCGCTGGCCACCACCCGCACCGCTTTCGAACACCGGGCCGTGGTGATCGCCGCCGACCACGACGAGCTCCTGCACGGCCTCGACCAGCTCGCCCGGGAAGCCCCGGCCCCGGGCGTGGTGCGCGGCACCGCCGGCGCGGACGGCCGTACCGCCTTCGTCTTCCCCGGCCAGGGCTGCCAGTGGGCCGGTATGGCCACCGAACTGCTCGACACCGACGAGGAGTTCCGCGCCCGCTTCACCGAGTGCGCCCAGGCCGTGGAACGGTTCGCCGGCTGGTCCCTCGACGAGGTGCTGCGCGGTGCGGAGGGGGCACCGACGCTCGACCGGGTGGACGTCGTCCAGCCCGCCCTGTTCGCCGTGATGGTCGCACTGGCCGGGCTCTGGCGTGCTCGCGGTGTCGAACCCGACGCCGTCGTGGGACACAGCCAGGGCGAGATCGCCGCCGCCTGTGTCGCCGGGGCACTGAGCCTGGAGGACGCCGCCCGCGTCGTCGTACTGCGCAGCCGCGCACTGACCGCGCTCGCTGGCCGCGGCGGCATGATGTCCGTCCTGCTGCCGCTGCCCGAGGTGACGGAGCGCATCGCGCCGTGGGGCGACCGGATCTCGGTCGCCGCCGTCAACGGACCCCGGTCCGTGGTCGTCTCCGGGGAGGCGGCCGCACTCGACGAGCTGCGCGCCGCACTGGAGGCCGACGGCGCACAGGTCCGCCGGATACCGGTCGACTACGCCTCGCACTCCGCACAGGTCGAGGAGATCCGCGAGCAGTTGCTCACCGATCTGGCACCGGTCCGGCCGCGCAGCGGCGGCACACCGTTCTTCTCCACGGTGACCGGCGACTGGATCGACACCGCCCGCCTCGACGCCGCGTACTGGTACGAGAACCTGCGCCGCACCGTACGCTTCGAACACGCCGTCCGCTCGCTGGCCGAACAGGACTACCGCGGCTTCATCGAGACCTCGCCGCACCCCGTGGTGACGACCGCGGTCCGCGACACCCTCGACGCGCTCGACATCCCGGACGCCGCGGTCGTCGGCACCCTCCGCAAGGGGGAGGGCGGCCGCCGCCGCTTCCTGACCTCCGTCGCCGAACTGTCCGCCGCCGGCGGCCCGGTCAACTGGCGCACGGTCCTCGACACGCCCCGGGAAGGCGCCCGGCGGATCGAGCTGCCGACCTACCCGTTCCAGCGGCGCCGCTACTGGCCCGAGCCCGCCCCCGCCCTGCGCGGCAGCCCCGGCGACGCCACCGACGCCCGCTTCTGGGAGGCCGTCGAGAACGGCGATGTGGACACCCTCGGCGCCGCGCTGGCCGTGGAGCCCGCCACCCTCGGTGCGCTGCTGCCCGCACTGTCCGACTACCACCGGCGCCACCGCGAAGCCGCCCAGGCCGACTCCTGGCGCTACCGCATCACCTGGAAGCCGGTCCCCGCCGACGCCGCCCCGGCCACCCTGCACGGCACCTGGCTGGTGCTCACCACCGGCGACGACGAGGAGCTGGCCAGCAGTGTGACGCAGGCACTCTCGACGGCCGGCGCGCGCCCCCGCACCGTGACCGTGGCCCCCGAACAGGACCGGGCCGCACTCGCCGACACGATCGAAGCGGCACTGCGCGGCACCGCCCCCACCGACGAAGCCCTGCCCCCGGTCGCCGGCGTCCTCTCCCTCGTCGCCCTGGACGAGTACGACCATGAGGCGCACCCCGGCCTGCCCAGAGGATTCGCCGCCACCGTCGCCCTCGTCCAGGCACTGGACGACCTCGCTGTGGCGGCACCACTGTGGTTCGCCACCCGCGGCGCCGTGGCCACCGACCCGCTACGGGAGGCCCCCGCACCCCGCCAGGCCCTGGTGTGGGGCTTCGGCCGGGTGGTCGCCCTGGAGGAGCCGGAGCGCTGGGGCGGACTGCTCGACCTGCCCCGAACCCTCGACCCGGCCGCGGCCACCGCCATGGTCCGGGCGCTCGCCGGCCTCGGCGACGAGGACCAGCTCGCGATCCGGCCGAACGGAATCCTCGCCCGGCGCCTGGTCCGCGCCGCGACCGGCGCACTCGACACCACACAACGCTGGACACCGCAGGGAACCGTCCTGGTCACCGGCGGAACCGGCGCCCTGGGACGCCATGTCGCCCGCTGGCTCGCCCGGAACGGCGCACCGCATCTCCTCCTCGTCAGCCGGCGCGGCGCCGACACCCCCGGAGCCGACCAACTCGCCGCGGAACTCGCCGAGTTCGGCACCCGTACCGAATTCGCCGCCTGCGACATCGCCGACCGGGACGCGCTCGCCGCCCTGCTCGACGCGATCCCCGCCGACCGGCCGCTCACCGCCGTCCTGCACACCGCCGCCGTACTCGACGACGGCACCATCAACGCCCTGACCCCCGAACAACTCGCCGCGGTACTCCGGGTGAAGGCTGGCGGCGCCCGCAACCTCGACGAGCTGACCCGGGCCCACGACCTGTCGGCGTTCGTACTGTTCTCCTCCACCGCCGGCACCATCGGCGCACCGGGACACGCCAACTACGCCCCCGGCAACGCCTACCTCGACGCCCTCGCCCAGCAGCGCAGGGCCGCCGGCCACCGGGCCACCTCCATCGCCTGGGGCCCCTGGGCGGAAGCCGGTATGGCCGAAGGGACCGTGGGCGAGCGACTGCACCGGCACGGCGTACGCGTCATGGACCCACGGTCGGCCGTGGCCGCCCTGCAACGCGCCCTCGACCACGACGACACCACCCTCGCCGTGACCGACATCGACTGGGACACCTTCGCCCGGGCCTTCACCACGGCCCGCCCCCGCCCCCTGATCGCCGACCTCCCCGACGCCCAGCGGGCACTGGCCACCGCCGCACCGGCCGCACAGGACCCGGTCGACGGCCCCGCCCTAGCCCAGCAGCTCGCCGCCCTCGACGCGGCCACCCAGCGCCAGGCGCTGTCCGACCTCGTCCACGCCCATATCGCCGCCGTACTCAACCACACCGACCCCGACGAGATCGCCCCCCACCGCGCCTTCCGCGAACTGGGCTTCGACTCCCTCATGGCGGTCGAACTCCGCAATGCGCTCAGCGCGGCCCTCGGCAAACGGCTCCCCGCCACCCTCCTCTTCGACCACCCCACCCCGGCCGCACTCGCCGCCCGACTGCGCACGGAACTCCACCTCGACGAGCCGGACCCACAGCCCGCCCCAACGCCGTTGACGCCCACGGCTCCCGACGACGACCCCGTCGCGATCGTGGCGATGAGCTGCCGCTTTCCCGGTGGGGTGGGTTCGCCGGAGGACTTCTGGCGGTTGTTGGTGGGCGGGGTGGACGCGATCGGTGCCTGGCCGGCCGACCGTGGCTGGGACGTGGAAGGGCTCTACGACCCGGAGCCGGGAACGGCGGGCCGTAGCTACACCCGCGCCGGCGGTTTCCTCGACGACGTGGCGGGCTTCGATGCCGGCTTCTTCGGGATCTCACCCCGCGAGGCGGTGGCGATGGATCCGCAGCAGCGCCTGCTGCTCGAAGTGGCCTGGGAGACGTTCGAGCGCGCCGGGATCGACCCGGTCTCGCTGCGCGGCAGCCGTACCGGCGTCTTCGCCGGCACCAACTACCAGGACTACTCCTCCCGCACCCTCGCCCCGGCTCCCGACGCGGAAGCACACCTCGGCACCGGCAACTCCGCAAGCGTGATGTCCGGCCGCCTCTCGTACACCTTCGGCCTGGAGGGGCCCGCGGTCACCGTGGACACCGCCTGCTCCTCCTCGCTCGTCGCCCTCCACCTGGCGGCGGGGGCCCTCCGCTCGGGGGAGTGCGACCTCGCCCTGGCCGGCGGCGTCACCGTCATGTCCACCCCGGGCCTCTTCCTGGACTTCAGCCGGCAGCAGGGCCTGGCCGCCGACGGCCGCTGCAAGGCCTTCGCAGACCGGACCGACGGCACCGGCTTCTCCGAAGGAGCCGGCGTCGTCCTGGTCGAACGGCTCTCCGACGCCCGGCGCCACGGGCACCCGGTACTGGCGCTGCTCCGCGGCTCGGCCGTCAACCAGGACGGCGCCTCCAACGGCCTCACCGCCCCCAACGGCCCCTCCCAGCAGCGGCTGATCCGGGAGGCCCTGGCCGGTGCGGGCCTGTCCGGGACGGAGGTCGACGCCGTCGAGGCCCATGGCACCGGCACGACCCTGGGCGATCCCATCGAGGCACAGGCGCTCCTGGCGACCTATGGGCAAGAACGGGAGGACGGCCGGCCGCTGTGGCTCGGCTCGGTCAAGTCCAACATCGGACACACCCAGGCCGCCGCCGGTGTGGCCGGCCTGATCAAGATGGTCCTGGCCCTCCAGCACGGCATCCTGCCGCCCACCTTGCACATCGACCGTCCTTCGACCCATGTGGACTGGTCGGAGGGGAACGTACGGCTGCTCACGGACACCGTGGAATGGCCCGGGACCGGCCGGCCGCGCAGGGCAGGGGTGTCCTCGTTCGGCATCAGCGGCACCAATGTGCACGCCATCCTGGAACAGGCCCCCACCACCGACACCCCACCGCCGGACACCGCCCCGGACCTGCCCGTCACCTGGGTGGTCAGCGGCACCACCCGCGACGCCCTCCGGGCGCAGGCCGCCCGCCTGCTCGCCCACATCCGGACCCGGCCCGAACTCGGGCTGCGCGACGTGGGGTTGTCCCTGGCCACCACCCGCTCCGCCTTCGAGCACCGCGCCGCCGTCGTCGGCAGCAGCCGTGCGGAACTTCTCGACGGTCTACGCGAGCTGGCCGACGGCGAGAACCCCGTCCAGGTCCCCACCGGTGTGGTCCGGGGCGGCGGGGCGGGCAGAACAGCGCTGCTGTTCGCCGGTCAGGGCTCCCAACGCGCGGGAATGGGCCGGGAGTTGTGTGACGCGTTCCCGGTCTTCGCGGATGCCTTTGATGCGGTGTGTGCGCACTTCGACGGCGAGCTGGGGTCTTCGTCGTCGCTGCGGGAGGTGGTCTTCGGCGAGGACAGTGAGGCGCTGAACCGTACGGAGTTCACCCAGCCTGCGCTGTTTGCCGTAGAGGTGGCGCTGTACCGCCTCATGGAGTCCTTCGGCGTCCGGCCGGACTATCTGGTGGGTCATTCCATCGGTGAGTTGGTGGCTGCCCATGTCGCGGGTGTGCTGTCGCTGGAGGATGCCTGCCAACTGGTCGCCGCCCGTGGTCGGTTGATGCAGGCGTTGCCGGCCGGTGGTGCGATGGTCTCGCTCCAGGCCTCGGAGGACGAGGTCCTGCCGCTGCTGGAAGGCCTTGAGGAGCGGGTGAGCATTGCGGCGGTGAACGGTCCGCAGGCTGTCGTGATCTCCGGTGAAGAGTCCGCCGTCGCGGAAATGGCCGATCACTTCGAGTCCGGCGGCCGGAAGGCGAAACGGCTCCAGGTGAGCCACGCCTTCCACTCCCCCCTGATGGAGCCGATGCTCGAAGAGTTCCGAGCAGTGGCGCAATCCGTGACGTATGCGGAGCCGACCATCCCGGTCGTCTCGAACGTGACGGGTGAACTCGCCACGCCCCAGGATCTGATGTCCCCCGACTACTGGGTGCGGCATGTCCGGGAAGCCGTACGGTTCGCCGACGGTGTGCGCTGGTTGGAGGAGCACGAGGTCAGCCGGTTCCTGGAGATCGGGCCCGACGGCACGCTGAGTGCCATGGCGCAGGGCTGCCTCGACGGCGACCGGTCGCTGGTCCCCGTGCTGCGCACGGGCCGGTCCGAGACGTATGGCGTCATGGCCGCGGTCGGCGGACTGCACACCTCGGGTGTCGGCCTCGACTGGCCGGCGCTGTTCCCGGGAGCCCGGCGCGTCGAGCTGCCGACGTACGCGTTTCAGAAGCGGCGCTACTGGTGGGACGCCGTGGCCGGGGCGGGGGACCTCGACACCGTGGGGCTGCGCGCGGCCGGTCATCCGCTGCTCGGGGCGGCCGTCACCGTGGCCGGTTCGGAGTCGGTGGTGTTCACGGGGCGGCTGTCCCTGGCCACCCATGCCTGGCTCGCCGACCATGCGGTGCTGGGCAGCGTCATCCTTCCGGCGACCGCCTACCTCGACCTGGCCATCAGTGCCGGGGACCGGACCGGCTGTGACCATCTCGCCGAACTCACCTTGGAGGCACCGCTGGTCCTTCCGGAGCGGGGCGCGGTACAGCTTCAGGTCGTGGTGAACGGCCCCGACGCCGCCGGGTGCCGGACCTTCTCCGTGCACTCCCGGCCCGGCGACGAGGACGACGCCTCCCCGTGGACGCGGCATGCGCAGGGCACCCTGTCCGCCGCGCCCCCGAACGGGCCGGAAACTCTGGGCAGTTGGCCGCCTGAGGGAGCCGAGGCCGTCGGAACGGGGGAGTGGTACGACCGGTTCGCCGAGAGCGGGTTCGCCTACGGGCCCGCGTTCCGAGGGCTCGGTTCGGTGTGGCGGCGCGGTGCGGAGCTGTTCGCCGAGGCCGCGCTGCCCGAGGAGTACCGGGCCGATGCGGCACGGTTCACCCTTCACCCGGCACTGCTGGACGCGGCCGTCCAGGCGCTGCTCGTCGGCGGCGGGGACGCGGACGGCGCGGGCGAGCACGGGGCGATGCTGCCGTTCGCCTGGAGCGGGGTGACCCTGTACGCCGAGGGGGCGGACGCACTGCGGGTGCGGCTGACCCCCGTCGAGGACCGGGCCGATGCCTTCTCGGTGCTGGTCACGGACACCGCCGGCCGGCCCGTCGCCAGCGCCGATGCGCTGACCCTGCGCACGGTGACCCCCGAGCACCTGCCTGCCGTACCGAACGCCGGGCCGGATGTTCCGCTGCGCCTCGACTGGCGGGCCGCCCCGCTGCCCCCCCGATCCGGAGCGGCGCGCTGGGCCGTGCTCGGCAGCCCGGTCGGCGGCGAGGCGGCGTCCGGCGGGCCGGAGGCCGTGCGGTGGCCGCTTTTCGGGATCGCGGAGGCGCTGGACGGTGCCGGTGTGCACGCGGAGTCCTATGCCGACCTCGATGCCCTGGCGGCAGCCGTGGCCACCGGGATGACGATGCCCGACACCGTGCTGCTGGAGTGCGCACCGGAGGCGGCGGACGGCACCCCGGACGTCCGGGGGCTGCTCGCCGCCGCCCTCGCCACGCTGCACCACTGGCTCGCGGAGGAACGGTTCGCCGGCTCCCGGCTGGTGCTTGTCACCCGGGGCGCCGTCGCCGCGGAGCCCGGCGAGGACGTCCGCGCTCTCGCGGGCGCGGCGCTGGGCGGACTGGTGCGCTCCGCGCAGTTGGAACACCCCGGGCGGCTGGGGCTGCTCGACCTCGACGACCGCGCGGAGTCCGCGGGCGTGCTCGCGGACGCGGTGGCCGCCGGCCATCCGCAGGTGGTGCTCCGGGCCGGCGAGTTGCGGTTGCCGCACCTCGCCCGTGTCGAGCCCCCCGAGCCCTCCGAGGTCCCGGACCTCCCGTTCGACCCGGAGGGCACCGTGCTGGTCACCGGGGCGACGGGCGCGCTGGGGCGGCTCACCGTGCGCCACCTCGTCGCCCGGCACGGCGTACGGCACCTCCTGCTGGCGAGCCGTGGTGGGCCGGCGGCCGAGGGGGCTGCGGCGCTGTGCGCGGAGCTGACCGAGGAGGGCGCCGAAGCCACCCTCGTGGCCTGCGATGTCTCCGACCGGGAGGCCGTGGCGGGGCTGCTCGGGGCGATCCCTGCGGACCGTCCGCTGACCGCCGTCGTCCATCTCGCCGGGGTCGTCGACGACGGTGTGCTGACCGCGCTCGACGAAGAGCGGATCGACCGGACGCTGCGTCCGAAGGCCGACGCGGCCTGGCTGCTGCACGAGCTGACGAAGGACCGTGAGCTGTCGGCGTTCGTGCTCTTCTCCTCCGCTGCCAGCACCTTCGGCTCGGCGGGGCAGGCCAACTACGCGGCCGCCAACGCCTTCCTGGACGGTCTGGCCCAGCACCGGGCGGCCCAGGGGCTGCCGGCGACCGCACTGGCGTGGGGGCTGTGGGCCGAGGACGGCGGAATGACCGCGACGCTCGCGGACACCGACCGGCGACGGATGGCCCGGGGCGGTATGCGGCCGCTCTCCGCCGACGACGGTCTCGCGCTGTTCGACGCGGCGCTGGCGACGGGTGAACCGGCCCTGGTGACCCTGGGACTCGGCAGGGGCGGCGTCGGGGCGCTGCTGGGCGGCGCGGCTCCTGGGCGTACCCGGCGGACGGTCGCCGCCTCCGGGGAGGACCGGGACGATCTGCTCGCACGGCTCGCGGCCGCCGGTCCCGACGGGCGGGCCGCCCTCCTGCTGGATCTGGTACGGCGCCAGGTCGCGGGGGTCCTTGGCCACGGGTCGCCCGACGAGGTCGAACCGGACCGCGCCTTCGGCGAGTTGGGCTTCGACTCGCTGACCGCCGTGGAGCTGCGCAACCAGCTCGGCACCGCCACCGGTCTGCGGCTCCCGCCCACGCTCGTCTTCGACGTCGCCACGCCGCAGGACCTCGCGGCCCGGCTGGCGGACGAGCTGACCGCGGCCGCCCCTCCGCCGTCCGGCGCCGGGACACCCGGCGAGCGGGCCGCCGCGACCGGAGCGGCGCAGGACACCATCGGCGCCCTCTTCCGGGAGGCCTGCGCATCGGGCCGGGTCACGGAAGGGTTCGCGCTGCTGGACGCCGCCGCCCGGCTGCGGCCGACCTTCGACGCGCCGGAGGAGTTCGGCCCCGGTTTCGCGCCCGTACGGCTGGCGCGCGGCGATGCGGCACCGGACAGCGGGCCGAGGCTGATCTGCTTCAGCTCGTACGTGGCGCTCGCCGGAGTGCATCAGTACGCCAGGTTCGCCTCCGCGCACCGGGGCACGCGTGACGTCTGGGCACTGCCGACGCCCGGCTTCGGCCGAGGGGAGCTGCTGCCCGCCTCCTTCGACGCGGTGGTGCGGCTACAGGCCGAGGCGGTGCTGCGGTGCGCCGACGGGGCCCCGTTCGTGCTCCTCGGCTCGTCGTCCGGCGGCATCCTGGCGCTCGCCGTGGCGCACTACCTGGAGAAGGCCGGGACCCCGCCCGAAGGTGTCGCGCTGCTGGACACCTATCTGCCGCGCGAGGACTCGCCGTTCGCCCGGTTCGCCGGGGAGATGATCGGCGGCATGTTCGACCGCGAGTCCCTGTTCGCGCACATGGACGCGGACCGGCTCACCGCCATGAGCTGGTACATCCACGTCGTCGGCGCCTGGTCCCCGGACCGCCTCTCCTGCCCCGTGCTGCTCGTACGGTCCAGTGAGCCGCCGGTGACCGCGGAGCAGGCGGGAGCGCTCGCCCCCGAGGAGTGGCAGGCGTCCTGGGACGGCGCGGACACCGTGACCGAGGTGCCGGGAAACCACTTCACGATGATGGAGGACCATGCGGGCACCACGGCGAGGACCGTGGCCGCCTGGATGGATGCCCTCCGTGGCCCGCAGCGTTGACAGTGCGCGCCGCGAACACCCCCCCCGCCGAGGTGTGCCGGCCCACGGCCGGGCGCATTGTCTGGGCGATTCACCAGACCCTGCCGGCGACGGTCGGCGGCGGGCCACAGAGCCGACACCATGGTCGTGGACCACGAGTTGAGGAGGTCAGGATGAAGATCACGGTGGACCGGGACCGGTGTGTCGGCGCCGGGATGTGTGCGATGACCGCGGGTGAGGTCTTCGAGCAGCACGAGGACGACGGCCGCGTCATGCTGCGGATGACGGAGCCGCCGGAGCATCTGGCGGACGACGTGGAAGAGGCGGAGCAGCTGTGCCCGTCCCGGGCCATCGCGGTCGGCCCCGCCGCTCCCTGAGGGGAGCGGCGTCCGCCGCCGCGCCCCTCACCCGCGCCGGACCACCAGCGGCAGATGTTCGGCGCCGAAGACATTGCTGCCGTGGAAGGACAGCCGCGCGCCGGTGTCCACCCGCACCTCGCGGAAGCGGTCCAGCATCAGATCCAGCACGATGCGGCTCTCCAGCCGGGCCAGCGGCGCCCCTATGCAGTAATGGATGCCGTGGCCGAAGGCCGCCTGCCGGGCGTTGGGCCGCTCCGGCACGAAGGCCGCGGGGTCGTCGAAGACCCGCTCGTCATGGTTGGCGGACAGCAGCCACAGATGGACGAGGGTGTTCGGGGCGATCGTCTCCCCGGCGATCTCCACCTCCTGCGTCGGCACCCGTTCGACCCGGGTGAACGGCGGACGGCAGCGCAGCGTCTCCTCGATCACCGCGGGAATCCCCGACCGGTCCGCGCGCAGCGCCTGCCACCGCTCCGGCGCGCTGTCCAGGCACAGCAGGGTGTTGCCGAGCAGCACCGAGGTCGTGACGTGGCCGGCCAGCAGCAACAGTGTGGCGAAGCTGACGATCTCGTCGTCCGTCAGCCGCTGCCCGTCGACCTCGGCCCGGACCAGCGTGCTGATCAGATCGTCGCGCGCGGTGCGCCGGCGTTCGTCCACGAACTCCTGGAGGTACGCCGAGATCTCCTGGCCGGTCAGCTCCATGCGCCGGACGCTCTCCGGGTCCGTCGCATCGGTGGTCAGCAGCTGGTTGCCCCAGGCCTGGAACTTGGCCTGGTCCTCGAGCGGGACCCCCAGCATCGCGGCGATGATCCTCACCGGCAGCGGATTGGCCAACGCGTCGACCAGGTCGAAACGCTCGTCGTCGGTCGCGTCGAGGAGTTCCCGGGTGAGGCTGGTGATCTGCGGGGTCAGCTCGGAGATCAACCGGGTGGTGAACGCCCGGCTCACCAGGCGGCGCAGTTTGCCGTGCTGCGGAGGGTCGAGCAGCAGCAGGACGCCGCTGGGCGTCGGCTGATCGCTGAGCCGTCCCACCGTGTCGGAGGAGTACGGCACCGGACAGGCCATGACGCGCACCACGTCGGCATGCCGGAAGACATGGGCGTTCCCCGATTCGTCCCGCCAGACGGGTCTCTCGTGGCGCATCCGGCGCAGCCAGGCCAGCAGCGTCGCTCCGCCGTCGGGCTCCACCGCCGGCGGCCGGGCGATCTCCGGGCCGGGCGTCCGCAGTGGATGCGGCACACCCGGGAGGACATTCGTCATTTCCTGCTGCGTCACCGAAGAACTCCCCTTTCGCGCCGGTGCCGTTGGATACCGCCCCGCGCGTTCTGCTGTCGAAACCAGGTCACAGATGAGGATGAAGCTCAGCACGGCGGCGCGGCCACAGGACAGAAGAGCCGGGCAGTTCTAGGGATTTCCGGGATCCGGCGACCGGCCGGACGAGGCGCGGAGGTGGGCGCCATTGTCTGGAGGAATCCCCAGACCATGGCGGTGCGGTACCGCAGTGCCCTGCCGGAGACCACAGGATGAGACCGACACCATCCGCGCTCCGGCCGTGAATGCGTGCCTCACGGCCACATCAAGGCCACCCAACTACGCGCGACCGAGAGGGGATCCCCATGCGCGTGCTGTTCGCCGCACTGTCCGAGAGGTCGCATCTGTATCCCATGGTGCCGCTGGCTTGGGCGATGACCGCGGCGGGGCACGAGGTGCGGATGGTCAATGCCCCGGCACTCACCGGCCTCGTCACCGGCACCGGTCTGGTCTCGGCTCCCGTAGGTCGTGACCACGGACTGCACCAGGCCATGAAACAGGCCCCCGAGACACAGGACCAGGACGTCGCCAACTGGAGCCGGCTGGGACCGGGGGAGGTGGACTGGCCTGACCTCCGCGACCGCTACGAGACCAGCGTCCGCTACGGCTTCTCGCCGTACAACGATCCAGTGATCGACGACATGGCCGCCCTGGCACAGAGCTGGCAGCCCCATCTGGTCGTCCGGGACCCGCTCTGCTACGCCGGAGCCATCGCCGCCCGCGCCTGCGATGCCGTCCACGTCCGACTGCTGTGGTCCGCCGATGTCTACGGCAGGGCACGTCAGACCTATCTCGGCCTGATGGACCAGGTCCCGCCGGAAGAGCGGGTGGACCCGCTCGCCGACTGGCTCGACGAGCGTGGCGCACCCTTCGGCGTCTCCTGCGACGAAGAGCTGATCCACGGCCAGTACACCCTCGACACCCTGCCGCCGAGCCTGCGGCCGCCCACCACGCTGCCGTCGCTGTCCATGCGCTATGTGCCGTACAACGGGGACGCGGTGTGGTGGCCGTGGCTGCGCGAGGCACCCAAGCGGCCGCGCGTCTGTCTGACCCTCGGCACGAGCAACACCGAGGCGTACGGCGGGGACTACGTCTCCATCCCCGACATCCTCGGAGCGCTGGCTCCGCTCGACATCGAGGTGGTCGCCGCGCTCCTCCCGCAGCAACGGGAGGCGCTCGTCGACATCCCCGCCAATGTGCGCGCCGTGGACGATGTGGCGCTGCACACCCTGCTGCCCAGCTGCTCGGCCGTCATCCACCACGGCGGCTGGGGCACCTACGCCACCTCCCTCATCAACGCCGTGCCACAACTCGCCCTCTGCACCTCTGTCGCCGACCTGGAGTGGCGGGGCCGGTCCCTGGAGCGCGCCGGCGCAGGGATCTACGCCCACCACAAGGAGGTCACCGCCGATCTGGTGCTCCGTCACACCCAGCAGATCCTCGACGATCCGGGCTTCGCCTCCGCCGCGCAGCGCTTGCGCGACGAGGCGGCGGCGATGCCCAGCCCGCGCGACATGGTCGCCACGCTGGAGCAACTGGTCGCGGAGCGCTGACCGGGCCGCGTCGGCCGGCGACCGACAGGCCCTCCCCCTGACACCACTCGCCCCTGGATGGAAACCGTGAAGGCTCTTGTGCTCTCGGGAGGCGCTGGTACGCGCCTGCGGCCCATAACCCACACCTCCGCCAAACAACTCGTCCCGGTCGCCAACAAGCCGATCCTCTTCTACGTGCTGGAGGCCATCGCCGAGACCGGCATCACCGACGTCGGTGTGATCGTCGGCGACACCGGACCGGAGATCCGCGAGGCGGTCGGCGACGGCTCACAGTTCGGCCTCCAGGTGACCTACATTCCACAGAGCGCCCCGCTCGGCCTCGCCCACGCCGTCCTCATCGCCCGCGACTTCCTGGGCGACGACGACTTCCTGATGTATCTGGGGGACAACTTCATCTCCGGCGGCATCACCGATCTGGTCGAGGGCTTCCGCAAGGAGCGTCCCGACGCCCAGCTCGTGCTCAGCCGGGTCCCGGATCCCACCGCGTTCGGGGTGGCGGAGCTGGACGCCACGGGCCGGGTGACGAGGCTGGAGGAGAAGCCGCAGCACCCCAAGAGCGATCTGGCGCTGGTCGGTGTCTATCTGTTCACCCCCGCGGTGCACGAGGCGGTACGGGCCATCCGGCCGTCCGCGCGCGGCGAGCTGGAGATCACCGACGCCGTGCAGTGGATGGTCGAGGCGGGCCAGGACATCCGTTCCGGTGAGCTGTCCGGCTACTGGCGGGACACCGGCAGCGTCGTCGACATGCTGGAGGTCAACCGCATGCTGCTGGAGAGCCAGGAACGCCGCATCGAGGGCTCCGTGGACAGTGCGAGCGAGATCCTCGGCCGGGTGCGCATCGGCCCCGGCGCGACGATCCGCGCCTCGCGGATCGTCGGGCCGGCCGTGATCGGCTCCGGCACCGTCGTCACCGACTCCTACATCGGTCCGTCCACCTCCATCGCGGAGGACTGCCGCATCCACAACAGCGAACTGGCCTGCTCGATCGTGCTGCGCGGTTCGTCGTTCGAGAGCGTGCGCCGGGTGGAGGCATCGCTGGTCGGCCGCAACGCCCAGGTGGCGCTCGCACCGCAGCGTCCGGTGGCCCACCGGCTGGTCATCGGCGACCACGCCACGGTGCACATCCAGTCCTGAACGCCGCGCACGCGGCGGGCCGACCATCTCACCCGCACCGAACAACGGAAGGGGGTAGGCGCGCTCCTCCCCGGCCTGGACCCCAGGCCCTCGCGCCACAACCTCGATGAGCCCCACGAGAATCCTGGTGACCGGCGGCGCCGGCTTCATCGGGTCGCACTACGTCCGCACGCTCCTGGGCTCCTTCGGTCCGGGTGACGTCCACATCACCGTGCTCGACAGCCTCACCTACGCAGCCAGCATGGCCAACCTGGACGAGGTCAGGCATCTGGACAGCTTCCACTTCTTCGCCGGCGACATCTGCGACGAGGCACTGGTCGACAAGCTGATCGCCGCACACGACCAGGTCGTCCACTTCGCGGCCGAGTCGCATGTCGACCGCTCCATACTCAGCTCCGCGGAGTTCGTCCGCACCAACGTCCTGGGCACCCAGGTCCTGCTCGATGCCGCGCTCCGGCACGGGCTGGAGACCTTCGTCCATGTCTCGACCGACGAGGTCTACGGATCGATCGCCACGGGGTCCTCCTCGGAGACCCACCCGGTCAGCCCCAACTCGCCGTACGCGGCCTCCAAGGCCTCCAGCGATCTGATCGCCCTCGCCTACCACCGCACCCACGGCCTCGATGTGCGGGTCACGCGCTGCTCCAACAACTACGGGCACCGCCAGTTCCCGGAGAAGGTCATCCCGCTGTTCGTCACCAACCTCCTGGACGGCAAGAAAGTCCCGCTGTACGGCGACGGCCTCCATGTCCGCGACTGGCTGCACATCGACGACCATGTCCAGGGCATCGAACTGGTCCGCACCGGCGGCCGCCCGGGCGAGGTCTACAACATCGGCGGAGGCACCGAACTGAGCAACCGGGAGCTGACCGATCTGCTGCTGGAGAGCTGCGGGGCATCGCCGGAGATGATCGAGTACGTCGTCGACCGCAAGGGACACGACCGGCGCTACTCGGTGGACTGGAGCAAGATCCAGACCGAGCTGGGCTACAAGCCGGGCAAGGACTTCGCCGACGGCCTGGCCGAGGCGGTCGCCTGGTACCGCGACAACCGTGACTGGTGGGAGCCGCTCAAGGAACGCGCCGAGCGGCTCGCCGAGACCTGCTCAGGGCGGGGGACGCCCTCGTGAGCAGGGCGGAAGACCCGGACGGCACACACCGCCGGGTGATCGTCCTGGGCGCGACCGGAGCCGTGGGCCGCCATGTCACCGCGGCGGTCAGCGCCGCCGGCGACGAAGTGCTGAGGGTGGCGCGCCGGCTGGACACCGTGACCGGGCCAGGGCGGTTCTTCCCGATGGACCTGACCGGCGCCGGGCCGGACGGCCTGGCCCGCCTCATCGACGCCGAGCGGCCCTACGCCGTGGTGAACGCCGCCGGCGCCGCCTGGCTGTGTTCGCCTGAGGTCATGCAGCAGGCCAACCATGTCCTGGTCGACAAGGTGCTGGCAGCCATGGCAGTCGCGTCCTGGCGTCCCCGGCTGGTCCACGTGGGCTCGGTGCACGAGTACACCCCGCAGCCGCCGGGCACCGCGCTGACCGAGCGGACGCCGACCCGGCCGACCACGCTGTACGGACGGACGAAGCTCCAGGGGACCGAGGCGGTCCTTACGGCCTCCGCAGCCGGGCAGGTGGAGGCGGTCGTACTGCGGATGTCGAACACGATCGGCGCGGGCACCTCACCGGGCAGCCTGCTGGGGCGGGTCGCGGCGCAACTGCGTGCCGCGGAGGCGGACCGCGAAGCGGTGGTGAGGGTCAGCCCGCTGCGGGCGAGCCGGGACTTCGTCGACGCCCGGGACGCCGCGGACGCGGTGCTGGCCGCGGCAGCCCTGCCGGTCGGCGGAGAGCTCATCAACATCGGACGGGGCGAGGCGGTCCCGGTGCGCACCATGGTGGAGCGGCTGATCACCGCCAGCGGACGGCAGGCACGGATCGTCGAGGAGGCGGCGCCCGGTGCCCGGGCCGCTACCGAGGCGGACTGGATGCGGGTGGAGACCAGCCGGGCCGGGCGGCTGCTGCACTGGACGGTGCGCCGCAGCATCGACAGTTCGGCACGCGACCTGTGGGAGGCCACCGCCCCCAGGGCCGAGCCGTCGCCCCCGGACCACCCGGCAGTCACCGCGCCGGTCCCGCCCCGTCCGGAGACCGCGGACCACCGTCCCCGCGGTGGCAGCACGAGAACCACGAGGACCTGGCCTCCGCCGACCCACCCCGTACAGCAGCCCGAGTGAAGGTGTCGATGTGTCAGCATTCGCAGTCACCCCCCAGCGGCATGTCGCCGTGTTCCTGTTCGCCGACTTCGGGCACATCAGCCCGACGCTCGGCCTGACCCGTGAACTCATCCGCCGCGGCCACCGGGTGACGTACTTCGTCGACCACCAGTACAGCGAGGTGGTCGAGCGGACCGGCGCCCGGGCCGTGGGCTACAAGTCCGGGCGCGGTGCGTTCGTCAAGGTGCCCCACGCCGACGGGGCCCGCCTGGCCGCCGAAGGGTATGAACTGCTGGTCGAGTCGATGGAGACGGTCTATCCGCTCGCGCTGTCCGCCCTGGAGGCCGACCCGCCGGACATCGTGCTCTACGACTTCGAATCGTTCCCGGCCGCGCGGATGACCGCGCACACCCTCGGCTGCGCCACCACCGTGCAGTTGGGCATCAGCCATGCGTCGAACGAAGCGTTCTCCATGCGGGCGCTGCTGTTCGACCCCGACGACCCGTCGATGCGCGAGGGCGGGGCGGCACTGATGCGGTTCGCCGAGGACAACGGCCTGCCCCCGGACGGGCTGGGCCGCTTCTTCCGGGAGTGGGACGAACGCAATCTGGCCTTCCTGCCACGGGAGTTCCAGATCGAGGGCACCACGTTCGACGAGCGCTTCGCCTTCGTGGGTCCCACGGTAAACGAGCCCGAGGGGGACGTGGCGTGGGCGCCGCCGGCTGACGGCAGGCGGCTGGCGCTGGTCTCGCTGGGGACCGAGTCCAACCAGCAGCGTGACTTCTTCCGCACGTGTGTGGACGCCTTCGACGGAGCCGACTGGCATGTGGTGATGACGCTCGGCCGCGACGCGGACCTCGCCGGCCTCGGCGACCTCCCGCCGCATGTGGAGGCCCACCGGTGGCTGCCGCACCCGGCGGTGCTGCCGCACGCCGACGTCCTGGTCTGCCATGGGGGCATGAGCTGTCTCATGGAGGCGCTGTACTTCGCCACACCGGTGATCGTGGTGCCCCAGGCCTTCGAACACGTCCTGACCGCACGGCGCGTGGAGGAGCTGGGCCTGGGCGGGATGGTCGACCGCGACCGGCTGACCGCGGACACCCTCGGCGCGGCCGTGGGCGACATCGTGGCCAACCCGGAGAGCCCGGAGCGGATGGCGTGGATGCGCGCGAGCGTAAAGGGGGCCGGCGGCGCGGCCCGGGCCGTCGGCCTGTTGGAGCAGTGGGCCGGCCGGCCCGCCTCGACCCCGGCAGTCTGACCCTGGCCGCGCGCCCCGCGGTCGGGCGGCGGACGGTGCCCGGCGCAACCCCATGTGCGCCGGTCACCGGCCGCCCGGGCCGGACCATGTCAGGTGCGGGAGACCACGAACTCGGTGACGCTGCGGATGCTGTGGTCGATCATCTCGTCGGTCAGCCCGGGGAACACCCCGATCCAGAAGGTGTGCTCGGCGATGGTGTCGCTGTTGGTCAGCGGCCCGCTCACCCGGAACTCCCGCTCCAGGTAAGCCGGTTGGCGGGTGAGGTTGCCGGCGAAGAAGCGGCGGGTGGCCACCCGCCGGGACTCCAGGTGGTCGATCAGTTCGGCGGACGAGAAGGGCGCGCCGTCCCGGACGGTGATCACAAAGCCGAACCAGCTCGGGTCACTGTCCGGCGTGGGCTCGGGAAGCAGGAGATGGGGCAGGCCGTCCAGCCCGGCGCGGAGCCGGGCCCAGTTGCGCCGCCGGGCGGCACCGAACTCGTCGATCCTCCCGAACTGGGTGAGCCCGAGCGCGGCCTGGAGGTCGGTCGACTTCAGGTTGTACCCGACGTGCGAGAAGATGTACTTGTGGTCGTAACCGCGCGGCAGGGTGCCCATCTGCTGCTCGAACCGCTTGAAGCAGCGATTGTCCTCACCGGGCTCGCACCAGCAGTCGCGACCCCAGTCCCGCAGTGACTCCACGATCCGGGCCAGCACCATATTGTCCGTCACCACGCACCCACCCTCGCCCATGGTGATGTGGTGGGCCGGATAGAAGCTCTCCGTCGCCAGCTGCCCGAAGGTCCCCGTCAGCCTGCCGCGGTAGGTACTGCCCATGGCATCGCAGTTGTCCTCGATGAGGAACATCCCCCGGTCCTCGGCGATCTTCGCGACCTCCTCGACGGGGAACGGGTTGCCGAGCGCATGGGCGATCATGATGGCCCGGGTGCGCGGGCCGATGGCCTCCTCGATGCGCTCCGGGGAGGTGTTGTACGTGCCGAGCTCGACGTCGATGAAGACCGGCACCAGACCGTTCTGAAGGATCGGGTTCACCGTCGTGGGGAAACCGGCCGCCACCGTGACGACCTCGTCCCCCGGCACCAGCCGCAGATCCTCCAACTGGGGCGAGGTCAGCGCACTGAGCGCCAGCAGGTTGGCCGACGAACCGGAGTTGGTCAGATGCGCCTTGCGCAGCCCGAAGTACTTGGCGAGCGCGCGCTCGAACCTGCGGGAACTGGTCCCGGCCGCGATCCGCAGGTCCAGGGCCGCTGCGACAAGGGCGACCCGGTCGTCCTCGTCGAGGACCGCGCCCGAAGCCGCCACCGGCGTCACCCCTGGCACGAATCCGGACGCGACGTTCTCCTGGTGGTACTTGCGTACCAGCTCCAGAATGTCACTCTTGCTGTACCCCATCGGCTGCCGCCTCCTGTGAATGTCCTGCCCGATGTTCCGTCGCGCTGCCGCGGGGTGCGATCCGCGGTGCGCGCGGCGCGGAGCACGTAGGGCCGACGACTTGCCACGCGGCACACCGGTGTTGCCCATCCGGTCGGCTGATCGGGGGAGTTCACTTCAGCACGCTGCCGCGGCAGGGGCCAGGTCGGCCGGTGAAGTCTAGGAATTGCCATAGAGCGGGGGCGCTGAGCCACCACACCCCGCCCGGAAACACCGGCTGAGCACGGCTGGACGAGCCGTCATCGTCTAGGGAATCTCCCACCATCGGGCTGCACATACTGGTGCCGGCGGCCCGTGTCCCCGGTGCCAGAAACCCATTCCCCGAACGCGTTGGGAGCGCCTGAGAGTGAGTGCCACGATGCGCACCGAACTGATGCGGCCGCTGGACGAGTTGCTCATCCAGCACGCCGGTCGAATCGCCGACCGGATCGCCTTCTCGGACGCCCGCCGCAGCGTGACCTACGCCGCGCTGGAGCAGCGTACCGCGCGGCTGGCCGGCCACCTGGCGGAACTGGGGCTGGACCGAGGCGGCCGCGCCGCCCTCTATCTGGGCAACGGCGTCGAGATGATGGAGGGCTCCCTGGCGATCCTCCGGTCCGCGGCCGTCGGCGTGCCCCTCCACCCGCAAGCGACGGACGCGGAACTGGCCCATCTGCTCGACGACAGCGGCGCCGACGTGCTGATCACCGCACCGGCCCTGGTCGACCAGGTGCTCCGCGTACTGCCGCAGCGCCCGGGGTGCACCGTCGTGGTCACCGGGGAGGGCGCCGCGCCCGACGGCACCGAGCGGTACGAGACCCTGGCCGCCACCGACCCCGCCGCACCGGCGCGCGACGGCCTCGGCCTGGACGAACCGGCGTGGCTGCTCTACACCTCGGGGACCACCGGGAGGCCCGAGGGCGTGCTGGCGACCCAGCGCACCTGCCTGTGGTCGACGGCGGCGGGCACCGCGCCGATCCTGGGCCCCTCGCCCCTCGACCGGGTGCTCTGGCCACTGCCGTTGTTCCCCGGACTGTCGCACAGCATCTGCCTGGCGGACGTGCAGTCCGTCGGCGCCACGGCGCACCCCCGCATGGAGGGGCCGACGGCCGACGACGTACGGGAGGCCCCGCCGGCGGCCGCCGCCGTGGGGGCCGCTGCCACCGACCACCCCCTGCTGGGCGCGGCCGTGGAGCTCCCGGACTCCGAAGCGGTGCTGTTCACCGGGCGCCTGTCGGCACGGACCCATGACTGGCTGGCCCACCACCGGGTGGCGGACAGCACCGTCGTCCCCGGCTCGGCGCTGGTCGAGCTGGCGGTCCGCGCGGGTGACGAGGTGGGCTGCGGCCTGCTGGACGCGCTCACCCTCGAAGCCCCGCTGGTCCTTCCTGAGCAGGGCGCCGTCCAGCTCCGGGTCATGGTCGGCGCACCGGACGAGACGGGCCGCCGGCCGGTCACCGTGCACGCGCGACGCGACGACGGGGGCACCGGACGGCCGTGGACCTGCCATGCCACCGGCACCCTCGCAGCGAGCGGCCCCGCCCCGTCGTGGCGCCTCGACGTCTGGCCCCCGACCGAGGCCACCGCGGTGGAGACCACCGGGCTGTACCCCGCCCTGGCCGCCGCCGGCCACGCGTACGGGCCCCCCTTCCAGGGGGTGCGGGCGGTGTGGCGGCGTGGCGATGACCTCTTCGCGGAGATCGCCCTGTCCGACGAGCGGCGTGCGGAAGCCGCCGCGTTCGGCCTCCACCCCGCCCTGCTGGACGCGGCGCTGCACCCGCTGTGGGCGGAGGGCGACGACGACGCGCGGCAGGCGAGTCAGCCGGGCCGGTGGCGCGGGGTGTGCCTGCACACCGCGGGTGCCTCGGTCCTCCGTGTGCGGATCACCCGGGCGGCATCGGGGGAGTGCACCGTCGTCGCCGCCGATGCGACCGGCAGGCCGGTGCTCACCGTCGAGCACCTCGCACCGCGAGCGGTGTCCTCCCCCGCACTCAGGGGCGCCGGCGCGGCACAGCAGGACAGCCTGTTCCGGGTGGAGTGGACCGATGCGCCGAGCGCGTCGGTCGCGGTGGACGTACCCCGGTCGTGGGCCGTGGTGGGCGACGACCCGCTCCGGGCGCGGTCCGGGCTGATGAAGGCCGGACAGTACGCCGAGCGGTACCCGTCGCTGGAAGCCCTGGCCGAGGAGATCGACGGCGGCGCGTCCGTACCGGACGTCGTGGTGGTCACCGCCGGCACGGACACCGGCGGCGTCGACGCCGCGGACGCCGTCCACCGGCTGACCCGGCAGGCGCTGTCCTGGGCCCAGGAGTGGCTGCGGACCCCGGCCTTCACCGCCTCCACCCTGCTCGTCCTCACCCGCGGCGCGGTGGCCGCCTGGGACGGAACCACCGCACGGGACCTGGGCGCGGCCGCCGTGTGGGGGCTGATCGGCTCGGCGCAGACCGAGGCGCCCGGCCGCTTCAGCCTCGTCGACACCGACGCGAGCAAAGCCGCCTGGCGTACGCTGCTCACCGTCGCCGGGGCCGATGAGCCCCAACTCGCCCTGCGCAAGGGCGCGTTGCGGGTACCCCGGCTGGTCCGGTGCGCCGCCCCGGCCGAGCGCACGCCGCTGTTCGACGGTCCGCCCGGCACCGTCCTCCTCACCGGCGGCACCGGCCTGCTGGGCGCCGCCCTCGCCCGCCACCTGATCACCGAACACGGCGTACGCGACCTGCTGTTGACCAGCCGCCGGGGCCCCGACGCCCCGGGCGCCGCGGAGCTCCGCGCCGAGCTGACCGCGCTGGGCGCCCATGTGACCCTCGCGGCGTGTGATGTGGCCGACCGCGGCGCGGTGGACGCGCTGCTGGCGACGCTGCCCGCCGACCGTCCGCTCACCGCCGTGGTGCACACGGCAGGCGTCACCGACAACGGGATCGTGCTGTCCCTGACGCCCGGCCGGCTGGAGACGGTGCTGCGGCCCAAGGTGGACGCCACGCTCGTCCTGCACGAGGCGACCAAGGACCTGGACCTGTCGGCGTTCCTGGTGTTCTCGTCCATCGCGGGGATCCTGGGCGGCGCGGGCCAGGGCAACTACGCCGCGGCCAACGTCTTCCTGGACGCTTTCGCCCAGCACCGCCGCGCGCAGGGCGCCCCGGCGCTGTCCATCGCCTGGGGCCTGTGGGCCGGCCGGGACGTCCTGGCGCCCGGCACCGCCCGGCTGCCGGTGCAACCGCTCCCTCTGGCCGAGGGGCTGGAACTCTTCGACGCGGTGTGCGGCCTGGACGAGGGCCATGTGGTCGCGGCACGGCTGGACAGCGCCGAACTCCGCGCCCGGGCCGCGTCCGCCGACCTCCCGCCGCTGCTGCGCGGACTGGTGCGGAAGCCGGCCCGGCCGCTGGCACAGGACGTGCCGGCGGAGGCGTCCGCGCTGAGGCACCGCCTCGCCGCGATGACCGATACCGAGCGGGACGAGACGCTCCTCGAACTGGTACGCCGGCACGTTGCCGCAGGCCTGGGCCATGTCTCCGCCGAGGCGATCGGGCCGGAGCAGGCGTTCAAGGACCTCGGCTTCGACTCGCTGACGGCCCTGACGGTCCGCAATGCGCTGAACGCGGCCACCCAGCTCACCCTGCCCCCTGCGGTGGTGTTCGACTTCGCCAGCCCGCAAGCGCTGGTGCAGCACCTCAAGAGAGAACTGCTCGCATGCTGACGGGCCTTGGCTCCACACGGAATGAGGAGATTGTTCGTGAAGGTGGATGACGTCTACATCGACTCCCTGGGAGTGTTCCTTCCTGAATGGCTGAGTGTGGAGCAGGCGGTCGCCGACGGCATCCTGGACCCGGAGATCCCCAAGACCAACGGACTGACCGGCACCCATGCCGCGGGGGACATCCCGGCGATGGACATGGCGGTCAGCGCCGCCCGGACCGCTCTGGAGCGCTCCAAGCTGGACGTCGACGCCGTCGACGGACTCATCCACAGTGCGGTCAACTACCAGGGGCCCGTGGGGTCTTATCCGCCGGGCTACATCATGCGTGAGCTCGGTATCGGGAAGGTCCCCGCGCAGTACCTCCGGCAGGGGTGCAACGGCATGCTGGGGGCCCTGGAGGTGGCCATCGGGCAGATGACGGGCGCCGCGGAAGCCGAGGCGGTACTGCTGACCTCGGGCGAGAACTTCACCGCACCGGGAGCCGACCGCTGGAACGACGGCTTCGGTCATTCGCACTTCTTCTCCGACGGCGGCATGGCGGTTCTGCTCAGTGCCGAGGAGGGGTTCGCCCAGGTCCGTTCCCTGAGTTCCGGCGTCCTGAGCCCACTGGAAAGGTGGCACCGCGGCAGTGGGTCGCTGTTGCAGCCCGGGAATCCCGACGAAACGCCGACCATGCCCGAGCGGGCCCAGCAGTTCAATGAAACCGAGATGCCGCTGTCCGAGGCCCTGGAGAAGCTCACGCGCTTCAACCTCGATGTCATTCACCAGTCCCTGGTGGATGCGGATCTCAACGCCTCCGATCTCGCCAAGGTCGTCACGATCAATATGGACGGGCGGATGCTGGAGTACGGGACCATGATGCCGCTCGGCCTCACCATGGAGCGGTCGAGCTTCGATTACGGCAGGTCGGTCGGGCATGTGGGAGGGGCCGATGTCTTCATTTCGCTGGAGCATCTGGTCCGTACGGGCGAGGTGGGTGCGGGTGATAACGTCCTGTTGTTTTCCCAGGCGCCCGGATGGCTCTGCACGGCGAGCGTGGTGACTGTGCTGAATCCGCCCCCGTGGGCCGTGTGACACCTCGACGGACGACGGCGCGAGGGGCCGGGGGCCCCTGAGGGTGACGATGTGGCAGTGGTAGAGGTGAGGGAACGCTGTGATGGCTACAGGTACAGTGGTGCGTTTTGATGATGTGCGCGGTTATGGCTTCATCGCCCCCGACGCCGGCGGCGAGGACGTCTTCGTCCATGCCAACGACTTGAGGGACGACAAGCACCTGTTCGGCAGTGGGCTGAGGGTTGAGTACACCACCGAGGTCGGCGAGCGCGGGCTCAAGGCCAGCGACGTCAAGCTGCTGGGGCCCGCGCGCACGGCCGCGGTGCGGCGGCAGGCTCCGGTGGCCGGCGGGCCGGAACGGCCGGGGAGCGCGGAGTACGACGAGGACCTGATGTGCGATGTCCTGTCCCACGCCGAATTCCGGAACGAACTGACCGAGGCGCTGCTCGAAGCGGCTCCCTCGCTCACCGCGGCGCAGCTCGTTCAGGTACGCAAGCGCGTCATGGAAGTGGTCCAGGCGCACAACTGGATCGAAGCCTGATCCACCGCCCTCGCGACGGGGGCGGAAAGGGCAGGGCGGAGGAATCATTGCCGTCCGGGTGCCGCGAGCCCCGGACGGCACTGATTCCTCCGCCTTTTGCTTTCTCCTCGCCTTGTTCGAGATATCCGGCGCGGTGTGACCGCTGGCGAAACCCCATGAATCAACTAGTCCTTCGCCACCCTCGTTGACACCGGATTCGGGACCCCCGCACCCTCGCAAGGAAACCCGAACCCAAGTAGCGGAGCCTGCCGGGCTGTCCGTGCTCAGCCGGAGTTACCTACGGTCCTGCATTCAGCGAGGAGAACCGTCGCCGTGTCCAGCCATATTGCCGTTTTCTGCATTCCCGCTCACGGGCACATACGTCCCGCCTTGGCAGTCACCGAGGAGCTGGTGCGCCGCGGTCACCGCGTGAGCTTCTTCACGCCGGAAGGATTCACGCCGGCCGTCCGGCAAACCGGGGCGAGCGTGGTGCCTTACAACTCGCCGCTGGCGGAGGCGTTTGCCGCGGGGCACAGCGTGGACCTCCCGCCTGAACAGATGGCCTGGTCGCTGATCATGCTCCAGTTCGAGAGTGAGGCGCTGATCCGGGCGGCCGAGGAGCACTTCACCGACGGTCCGCCCGATCTCCTCTTCCATGACACGTCCCTGGCCTTCGCGGGCCGGACCCTGGGAACGCTCTGGAACCGCCCCGTCGTCCAGTCCGTCCCCGCCATGGCATCCAATGCCCACTACTCGGACCTCGACACCATGTTCGCCATGATCGGCGTCCCCGAGGACCACCCGGCGATGCCCGAACTCTTCCGCCGTGCCGGCGAGGTCGCCGAGGACCGCGGGCTCTCCGTACCCATCGAGGAACTGCTGGGCTGGCACAGGCCCGTGGAGAGCGTGGTCTACGCACCCCGGGTGTTCCAGACCGCCCAGGAGACGTTCGGGGACGAAACCGCCTTCGTCGGGCCGTGCTTCCTCACCGAGGACCTCGCCGCCACATGGGACGCCCCGCAGGACGACACCCCGCTGGTCGTGATCTCCATGGGGACCATGTCCCAAGCGCAGTCGGAATTCTTCCGCACCTGCGTGCGTGCGCTCGGCGGTCAGCGCTGGCGCGCCGTCATCACGGTCGGCAACGGCTTCGACACCACCACACTGGGGACCATACCGCCCAACATCGAGGTGCATCCGTGGATCCCCCAGGTCGCCGTCCTGGAACACGCCGATGTCTTCGTCACCTCCGGCGGCCTGGGCAGCCTCATGGGCGCGGTGCACACCGCCACCCCGATGGTCATGGCCCCGCACCTGCCGGAGCACCAGGTCACCTGCGTTCGCGCGGCGGAGCTGGGGCTCGGTGTGCTGCTCGACCCCCAGGAGGCCACCGAGGAGAAGATCCTCGCCACCCTGGAGCATCTGATCGCCGACGAGGCCACGCGGACCCAGCTGCGCCATCTGCAGGGGCTGACGGAGGCCGCCGGCGGGGTGACCCGGGCGGCGGACATGCTGGAATCGCGGATCCGGGTGGCCGGCTGAGGCATCTGTCACCGAGGGGGGCCGTCGGCGCGGGAGGCAAAACCTCCCGCGCCGACGGCCGTTGGGGAATTCCCTACAGAAATCATCACCGCTTCGGTGGTCGGCATCGCCGGAATAGGGTTACGTCAGGCGCTCCAACGGGGGATCGCACACAGCAGAATGACGGATCGTCAGCAGACCTGTACGGCTCCGTTGACCGTTCCTCTCCGCGGGCCCTTTTCCGGGCCGTGCCGAGGCGTGCCGTGCATGTGTCCATGACCGTCCGCTTGAAATTCTGCTTGACGATTCCTGCCTCCGATGTCAGGCGGGCACGCCACCCCTTCGCCCACTGCCTCCTCTTCATTGGGCGGGCGACGGATGTGGCCCGTAACCCACCCCAGGAGCATTGCGCATGACAGAGTTGAGGAAGCCGGACGAGGTAGCGCTCCGTCCGTATTACAAGGCGCACTATCACTTCCAGTTCCTTAGCGCCGCCTTCCGGTTCGGACTCTTCGAACTGCTGGAGAAGGACCCGGGAACAACCCTCACCGGCATATCCGAACGGCTGGGCCTCGAACGGCAGCCGGCCCGCATCCTGCTGCTGGGCTGCGCCGCCACGGGCCTGGTACGCAAGGAGGGGGACGGCTACCACAACACCCCGCTCACCCAGCCGCTCGGGGAGCGGCCCGACCATGTGCCGGCCACCTACATCCCCTGGGAGACGCACGGCATCTACCGTGCCGCCGGCTGGTTCTACGAGTCGCTGCAAGAGAACTCCAACATCGGCCTTCAGCGCGAGATCCCCGGCACTGCGCCCACGCTCTACGGCCGCCTGGCGGAGAACCCGGAGCTGGAGTCCACCTTCCACACCATGATGAGCGCGGTGAGCCAGCTCGTCGCCGAGGACGTAGCCACCGAGCTCGACCTGTCGGAGTACCGGCACCTCCTCGATGTCGGTGGCGGCGCCGCGATGAACGCGGTGCATCTGGCCCGGGCATGGCCCGATCTGGAGATCACGATCGGCGACCTGCCGTCGATCGCCCCCCAGGCGAACGACCGGATCGCAGCGCTGGACCTGGCCGACCGGGTACGCGCGGTCAGCCTCGACGCCTTCCACGACGAGTTCCCCGTCGGCCATGATGCGGTGTTCTTCGCGCACTTCCTCGAGATCTGGTCCTCCGACCGCATCCGCGCGCTGCTGGCGAAGGCCTCCCGCGCGCTGCCTTCCGGCGGCGGCGTCTTCGTGGTGACTCCGTACCAGTACGACGACGAAACCGGACCGGAGCGCTCGGCCTACCTCTCCGCGTACTTCCACACGATCGCCTCCGGCGAGGGCATGGTGTACACGCCGAAGGAGTACGAGCAGTGGTTCGACGAGGCGGGCATCGAGCCCGCCACGCCGGTGCTGCTCGGCTCGGACACCGTGGTGATCTGCGGCCGGAAGCGCTAGGGGGTGTCCGCAAAGTCCCGTCGTCCGCCCGTAGGGCGGGGCCCGCGGCGTCTGGTGCGGTGCATCGCAAGGCGGAGGGTCGTCCTCGTA
>NZ_JBVIST010000033.1:0-29888 GCF_055575375.1 Streptomyces sp. NPDC034111
AACCACCTCACCACCCTCACCCCCCGCCGCATCGCCTACGTAGCCTGCGACCCGGCCGCCCTCGCCCGCGACCTCAAGTACTTCGGGGAGGCGGGGTATGTGCCGCGGCGGATGCGGGCGTTTGATCTGTTTCCTATGACGCATCATGTGGAGTGTGTTGCCATCCTTGAGCCGGCGGCAAAGAGTCTCTGACCAGCTGTTTTACGCTTGGTTGCGGTGCTCGACCTCTTGCCGGTCATCCAAAGAGTGGAGTGGAAAGCCTTACTGCCTCAATACACCTGACTTGAGGCGTTACTGGCGAAGAGGCGAATGGATCGACCGTGGGGCCAGCCCGCCTATTCGGATCCCTGACGCCCAAGTGACCCTCGATATGAAGGCCTGTCAGATGTGCATCTGATCGTACGGCGATCGTCACGGCCACGGCCCAGGTGTGGAAATCGGTGGTGCCGGCGTCGTCGCAAGTCCGTGGGCAGGGCGGCGTTCGTCGTCGATTCACTCGCTCAGGGTGACCAGACTTCAGAGGGTCCCCAAGGACGGGGGTTTTCGTACGTCTGCCCGGTGATCGGATCGCACGCAAGCTGGCAGGGAGTGCGTTGGTTGTCGAAGGTCTGGGCATCCGCATGGCATGTGGCGCGAAGGACTCCTCCCGCTCCTTTTAGTGCCTGGCACTCTGCCATTCCTCGAAGACCAGCCAGAGATCACGAGGCCAGGACAACGTCAGCGGGTCGAAGGAAAAGGAGTGGACAGTCGTCTCCCTCCAAAGGGCTTCGGCGCGCTCGGCCTCGTTCGCGAGGAGACGCGCGCTTGCCACATGTCCACGAGCTCCGGCGTAGTCACGTTCTCTCACGGCACTCATCAGGGTGGGCCACAGCTCCCAGACCAGGTGCTGCCGTAGCTTGCGCAGGTGATCGGCGGTTTTCTGGCGGACCGCGTCGGTCAGATCCTGGTTCACCTCGATCGACTTGTCGTCGAGCTCTTCGAGCCGGTCTTCGTTCCAGCCGTGCTTCCCTATGAGGTCCTGCCAGCGGCGCCAGGCCCGTTCCCCCTCCTGCTGCACATACTCCTCCAGGTCCTCCTTAGTCAACCGAGGGATTTCCTTGTCGCCCGCTGCGTCGAGGCCAGAGACCTGCAGGATCGGGCTCGTGTCGTCGCCGTACCTGATCTTGGTGAGGATCTCCAGGAGGTCGAGGCTGGATGAGAAGTCCTCGGCGCGGGCCACGCCACAGATATCAGCGATGTCCTGAGCGACGCATTCCCAGTCGGTCTCCGCGATGTGGTTGTCCAGCTGGTCACCCAACCAATCCGCCGACCCGCGGTTGACCAAGTCGTCCAGGATTTCCTCGATCGTTGACTCAAGCCGCGACACCACGGCTTCCGGAGCCTCGCGATCCTTCCGAGCGGCGGTTTCCCGCTCAGCGCGCTTGGCGGCCTCTCGGTGCTGACCGCGAGCTGTCCGGCCGGACGGCAGGCGTGTCTGCAGGGCGCGCATCTTCTCTGCCGCAACCGGGTCGATCCCCTCAAGCAGCCCGATGGCTTGCATGCGGTGCCTAGCCTGGGCGAGGGGATCCGACGCAAGACTCCTGAGCAGGGCCACGCTGTCTCTAGGAGCGCGCCGGGCCACGGCGGCCGCCAGAGCCAGACGGTCCGCACTCGGCGCCTGCGGATGGGCGACGAGTCGTTCGAGGGAGTCGGGTACGTATCCGGCGGGGTGATCGTGTTCGGCGAGTGCCTGACCAACCTTCAGACGGGTGGTGAGAGCGGCGTTCTCGTCGGCGGCGAAGAGGTGTGCGGTCCATACGGCCCACCCCTCGCGCACGGCGTCCGCGAGCCAACCCCAGCCGTTTTTGGACAGGAGACTTCGAGCCTCTGCATAGCCTGCTTCGTCCGCTCGGTGTACCAGGGCGTTTGCTGCCCGGTGACGCAGGCCGGCAGGGACGCCCTTCGTGCCCGCGACATAGCAGAGTCCGACCGTGTAGTCCGCGTATGTGAAATCCGGTCGCTCGAAGCCGACCTTTGACTCCCGAGCGATGCGTCGTAGGTCGTCATGCCAAGGGCCGCCAGTCTCCACCATGAACGATGCCGCTGCCATCGCCGAACCGCCACGGATCGAGCACGCCTGCAGGCTACTGATGCGCCAGTTGTCGCCAAGCGAGTCGTCGGCGAAGCGAGTCAAACAGGTCTCGACGAAATCGTCAGGTCGCCGGCGGCGGGCCGGTACCTCGCAGTCCGGCAGCAGTTCGGGCCTCTCTGTGCTCACCATGGGCGCCTCCTTGATCGACGAGCACGGGCATCCTAACTCTGGCGCTCTTTGCCCTGGAATTGTTCCAACGCGGCCTGGATACAAGGCAGTTCGGTAGCCTGCAACCTGCTACCAGCCGCGGATCCGGCGCCCGTACTCGCGGTCGGGGTGCAGCAACGCGTCCGCGACACGACCGCCCGAATCCTTGGCGCCACCACCGAAGTTGAGAACGCCGGAGGCGTTCGCGCTGGCCGCCACCCCGTCCCAGTACGCCGCTTCGCGCTCCCACCGCACCGGCTCCAACAGTGCGAACAATTCCTCCTCGGTCAGTGCCCTGCCGGCGGTCGCCCAGCCGGTCGCCTGGTGGGCGGCGATGCCGAGACCCGCCAGCACCGCGGGCGCGGAAACGGCCGTACGCGCCACGAGATGCGGATAGAGGCGTGTGACGAGCCGTGACAGCAGCGGCACCAGCCTCTGCCCGGCCTGCTCCGCGTCCACCCCCTGCGGCAGCCTGTCGTCGTGCAGAGTGGAGGACGTCAGCGCCAGTCCGGCCCGCCCGTGCAGCGCGGTGATCACGAGAACGCGCAGCGCGGAAAGCGTGATCAGTTCCGGGTCGCTCTTCGTCAGCTGGCGCTTGCGCCCCTGCACCAGCTTGCCGAACGGGATGATCCTCCCCTCGTGCTCGACCTTCACCGTCTCGCCGATCCGGTGGGCGAGCTGGGTGCCGATGTCCCGCTGGTCCATCGACATCGCCAGGTTCTTGGCCACCGGTACGCCCTCGACGTTGCGGTCGTAGAAGATCTGCCGCGCGGACTCGACCGTGAGCCCGAAGTACAGCTCGTAGGGCAGCCGTACGGTGGTGAGCTTCTCGTATGTGATGCCGAAGCGTTCCGGGCTGTCGTAGAGCTCGTGCCAGGCCGTGACCTGGGTCTCGCCGTCGATGGCGACGACGGGGGAGCCGGGGAGCACGGTGACCGTGCGAATTCCGCTGCCCGGGATCAGTTCGTCGCTCACCGCACCCGGCTGCCCGTCGAGCCACAGCGTGATCGGGGGAGTGGACCAGCCCGAGCCGTACTCGCCGTTGACTCCCGACGCGATGTACGCGGCGTACGAGGTGACGTTGCGGCCCTTCTGGGTCGATTTCAGCATGCGCTGAACAAGGGCGCGTACCTCGGCGTGCCGGCGCAGGGTGCCGGACGCGTACTTCAGGGCACGCGTGTCCTCCTCGGTCCGCGGCGACGGGACGAGCTGGAGCAGTGTCGGCAGCCCCATCGTTCCGATCACCGCATCGGGGCGGAACGGCATCACGGTGAGCTGTGTGCCTTCGATGGCGGTCGTGGGCATCGTGAGGTGCATGGCTGGGTCCCCCTCCAGGAAGTGACGGTCTTCGCTTCGAGTGGAAGCGCTAACAGAGAAGCATGACCGTGAAAGCAGCGTCAAACGGCTTCCGTGATTTGACGTCCGCTGTAAGTTGTTAACAGTTCACCGCCACTGAGAGGCTCATCCCGCCATGCCGCAGTCATCCGCCGCCCACGTGACGGCCGCCGAGATTTCGCGCATCGCCGGGGTCACGCGCGCCACCGTCAGCAACTGGCGGCGGAGGCACGACGACTTCCCGTCCCCGTCCGGCGGGACCGAAAGCAGCCCGCTCTACGACCTGGAGGCGGTACAGGCGTGGCTGGCCGCGCGGGGCCACACGACGACCGCCGGCCCGCGGGAGGAGTTCCGCACGGCCCTGCGTCTGCACGCACAAGGGGCAGCCGCCGGCGGAACCGCGCTACTGCCGCTCGTCCTCGCAGCCTCGCGTTACGCCCCCGACGACCTGACCACCTTCACGAAGCTCACGGACGACGACCTCGCCGCTCGTGCCACAGCTGAGGCGAAGGCACTCGCGGGCACGGTCCCGGGCTCCGACGCCATCCGCTTCACGCCCGCGGATGGCGCGGCCCTGCGTGCCCTGCTCCGCTGTGTACGGGACGAGGGGGGCCAGGCCGCGCTCGGCGTACTCGCGGAACGGGAACTGGAGGACAGCGCCGCGAGCGGCACCTACCAGACTCCGGCCCAACTGGCGGATTTGGCTGCCCGGTTGCTCCCGCGCTCTGTACGCAGGGTCCTGGACCCGGCGTGCGGAAGCGGTACTTTGCTGGAGGCCGCGGCCCGGCACGGCGCGACCGAGCTCTACGGTCAGGACACCCTTGCCGTCCAGGCCCAGCGCAGCGCGGTCGGCCTGCTGCTGGAGACCCCCGATGCAGAGATCACCGTCCGGGACGGCGACAGCCTGCGTGCCGACGCGTTCCCCGGTCTCACGGTCGACGCGGTGCTGTGCAATCCGCCCTACGGTGACCGCGACTGGGGCCACGACGAACTGGCCTACGACCCGCGCTGGGCGTACGGCGTCCCCGCGCGCGCAGAATCGGAACTCGCCTGGATCCAGCACGCACTCGCTCACCTCATCCCGGGCGGCTGGGCGGTGCTGATCCTCCCGCCCGCCACCGCTACTCGCGCCTCAGGGCGCCGGGTCCGGGCGGAGCTGCTGCGCAGCGGCGCTGTACGGGCCGTGGTCGCACTGCCGGCCGGGGCCGCCCCGCCGCTGCACGTGGGGTTGCAGCTCTGGGCGCTGCAGCGGCCGGAACCGGGCGGCGCGGAACGAAAGTCCGTGCTGTTCATCGACACAGCGGGCGCGGCCGAGGGGACCGCCGCGGGCAGCGAGCCCGGTCGCCCAGCGGTCGCGACCCGCACCGGCTCCGCTCGCAGCCCCCTGAACTGGACCGCACTCAGCGCACGGACGCTCGCCCACTGGGAAGCCTTCGCCACCGCCCCGGACGCCTTCACCGGCGAACCCGCCGTTGCCCGCGCGGTGCCCGTTGTCGACCTCCTCGACGACCTCGTCGACCTCACCCCCGCCCGCCAGGTCCGCAGCTCACGCACGGACATCGACCCCGCCGAACTGGCCGCCCGCGCGGACACCGGGCGTCGCGAGCTGACCGAGGCAGCCCAGTCCCTCGTGCGAGCTGCGGGCCCCACCGGCTGGGTTGCGGCGGGTTCCTCGGTCAAGGAATGGCGTACGGCGACCGCGTCGGACCTCGCACGGGGCGGCGCGCTGACCCTGCTGCGTACGGTGCCGGACCCGAAGACACCGCGAGCCGACGGCGGAGCCGCGCCTTCCCCCGTCACCTCCGTCCTCACGGGAACGGACATCGCCAGCGGCTCGGCCCCGTCGGGCGACCCGGCCGAGCTGCGTGCCGAGGCCGCACCCGTCATCGCCGCGGGCGACGTCCTCGTACGGGCGGTCGCGGGCGGCACCGGTCCGATGGTGCGCGTCGCGGACGAGCCGGACACCGGCGCGCTCCTCGGCCCGAACGTCCATCTCCTCCGCCCCGACCCCACCCGCCTGGACCCCTGGTTCCTGGCCGGATTCCTCGACTCCGAGGACAACATCGCGGGCGCCTCGACCGGCAGCACGGTGCTGCACGTCGCGCCGGGGCGCCTGCGCATCCCTCTCATGCCCCTCGAAGAACAGCGCCGCTACGGCAGGGCGTTCCGGCACGTACACGCCCTGCGCGCCCAGGCCCGGAAGGCGACGCGGCTCGCGGAGGAGACGGCCGGCCTCCTGTCGGGTGGCCTCACGGGTGGCGCGCTGATCCCGCCGCCGCCCCGTCCGGGCTCGTCGACCGCCGATTCGTCCTGATCGCCACCTGAGCGCCCGCCCATAGACCACACTTGTCCGCACCCGCACTCGATGCGCGGAACGGCACGGAAGGAAACCGGGGAACCCTTGAACAGCAGTAAGCACACGGAACTGGCCAATCACGCCTGGTCCGTCGCCGACCTCCTGCGCGGCGACTACAAGCAGTCCGACTACGGCAAGGTCATCCTGCCGTTCACGGTGCTGCGCCGGCTGGAATGCGTCCTGGAGCCGACCCGTCAGAAGGTCGCCGAGGAGGTCGCCCGCTTCGAGGGCCAGGACATGGACACGGACCACTTCCTGCGCCGCGCCTCGGGACACTCCTTCTACAACAAGAGCGATCTCACTCTGAAGAAGATCGCCGCCGACCCGCAGAACGCGGCGCAGCTCCTTCAGATCTACGTGGCGGGCTTCTCCGACAATGCCCGTGAGGTCCTCGACAAGTACGAGTTCACCCAGCAGATCAAGAAGCTGGCCGGCGCCGACTTGCTCTACAAGGTCATCGGCAAGTTCACCGATCTCGACCTGCACCCCGAGAACGTGTCCAACCACAACATGGGCTACATCTTCGAGGAGTTGATCCGCCGGTTCGCGGAACAGTCCAACGAGACGGCGGGCGAGCATTTCACCCCGCGCGAGGTCATCCAGCTGATGGTCAACCTGCTGATCGCGCCCGACGGCGACGCGCTCAGCCTGCCCGGCGTGATCCGTACGGTGATGGACCCGGCGTGCGGCACGGGCGGAATGCTCAGCGCGGCCGAGGAACACATCAAGGCGTACAACGACGACGCCACGGTGGAGGTGTACGGGCAGGAACTCAACCCCGAGTCCTGGGCGATCTGCCGTTCCGACCTGATGATCAAGGGCCAGGACCCGGAGAACATCGCCTACGGCAACTCCTTCTCCGACGACGGCCACAAGCGCGAGAGGTTCGACTACCTCCTGGCCAACCCGCCGTTCGGCGTGGAGTGGAAGAAGGTCAAGGAAGCGGTCGAGTACGAGCACCAGCACCTGGGCGAAGCCGGCCGCTTCGCCGCGGGCCTGCCGCGCATCAACGACGGCTCGCTGCTCTTCCTCCAGCACATGATCTCGAAGATGAAGCCGGTGGACGTCAAGGGGCGGGGCGGCTCCCGCATCGCGATCGTCTTCAACGGCTCGCCCTTGTTCACCGGTGCGGCCGGCTCGGGTGAGTCCGAGATCCGTCGGTGGATCCTGGAGAACGACTGGCTGGAGGCGATCGTCGCCCTGCCGGACCAGCTCTTCTACAACACCGGTATTTCCACGTACTTCTGGATCCTGACGAACCGCAAGTCCCCGGACCACAAGGGGAAGGTCGTGCTGCTGGACGCGCGCGACCAGTTCCAGAAGATGCGCAAGTCGCTCGGCGACAAGCGCAAGGAACTCGGCAAGCAGCACATCGCGGACGTGACGCGGCTGTACGAGGAAGCGATCAGCGCGGCGGCCGACCCTGACCACCCGTTCCACGGCAAGGTCAAGGTCTTCGAGAACGAGACGTTCGGCTACCAGCGCATCACAGTGGAACGGCCGCTGAAGCTGCGCTTCGAGGTCACGGAGGAGACGCTGGCTGCGTTGGCGGCGGCCAAGCCGGTGCAGAAGCTGGCGGACGCGGACGCCTTCGTTGGCGCGGTGCGTACGCTGCTGGGCTCGTCGTGGGCGACGAAGTCCGAGGCGCTGATCGCGCTGAAGGACGCGGTGGTGGGGGCCGGGTTGCTCTGGCCGACCGGTGCGCTGTTCGCGAAGGCGGTACGGGACACGGTGGGCGTCCGGGACCCGGAGGGTGAGGTGCAGCTCGTCAAGGGCCAGCCGGAGCCGGACGCGGAGTTGCGGGACTACGAGAACGTGCCGTTGGGGGAGGACGTCGAGGAGTACCTGAAGCGGGAGGTACACCCGCACGTTCCGGACGCGTGGATCGACCACACGAAGACGAAGATTGGCTACGAGATTCCGGTCACGCGGCACTTCTACGTGTACGAGCCGCCGCGGCCGTTGGCGGAGATCGATGCGGAGTTGAAGGCTCTGGAGGCGGAGATCCAGACTCTACTTGGTGAAGTGACTGGGTGAACAACATGGTAAGCCCCCCGTACGAGCTGATTTCACTCAGGCGCTTTGTCGATGAGATCACTGATGGCCCATTTGGTAGTTCGCTGACGAGTAGCCACTATGCCGATGACGGTGCTCGCGTCATCCGGCTCGGCAACATTGGTTCAGCGAGGTTCAGGGATGATGATGCCGCGTACATTCCGCTTGAATACTTTGAGGCGTTGCGGCGTCACGAAGTGAGGCCGGGTGACCTGCTTATCGCTGGGCTCGGAGATGAAAATCATCCAGCCGGTCGTGCATGCGTTGCACCCGGTAGCATTGGTCCTGCCATCGTGAAAGCAGACTGCTTCCGGGCGCGGCTGGATGAATCTCGGCTTACGCACCGATATGCGGCATGGGCGTTGAACTCGTCATCGGTGGTGCAGCAAGTAGCTACGCTTACGCGGGGTTCTACGCGGGCTCGAATCAACCTGGACGTCGCTCGAGACATTAGGATCCCGGTGCCTCCGGTAGATGAACAGTGTCGCATCGCCGCCTTCCTTGATTCAGAGTCAGCAAAGATCGAAAATCTGGTTTCGAAGAAGAGGCTCTTGGTCGCTCTGCTGGAAGAGCGAATCAATAGTCGGGTTCTGGGGCGTATTGGTGCGAGTGCCTTGGTGGGGCCAGCGTCGGGGGCTCCTGTTTTGCCGATCAGGCGCATCCTGAAGAAGGTTAACCGACCAGCAGCCCCGGGGGTCGGGGTAGTGACCGCCTTTAGAGATGGTCATGTAACGGAACGCGGCAAGCGACGAGCTGAGGGCTACACACTTTCGGCATCGAACGAATTGCAAGGCCAGTATGTTCGACTGGACGACATCGTGATCCATGGTCTTGACGGGTTCGCCGGGGCGATTGGGGTATCGGAGGCAATTGGAAATTGCAGCCCCGTTTACCATGTCTGCGTCCCGGTACGCGACGGTGACGCCCGCTATCTTGGCAGGCTACTTCGTCTGCTGGCCCTCCAAGGATATCTCGGCAATTTCGCGACGAGCACGCGGGAAAGGGCCGTTGACTTCCGTAACTGGGATCTCTTCGGGCGTATTCCTATCCCGGTCGTGGAAGGAGACGAGCAACGCGAAGTCGGTTCCTGGATTACAAAGATCCGACCTCTGCGGGAAGCAGTCGAGCATTCGGCTGCTCTGGCTGCCGAACGCCGCCAAGCCCTCATCACCGCCGCCGTAACCGGCCAGTTCGACGTCTCCACCGCCAGCGGACGCAACGTAACGGACGGAGTCACTGTATGAGCCCCATCCACAACGAGTCCGCTTTCGGCTCCGCGATAGTCGCCGCCATGACCGCGCCCGAGCCCGAGTACGGGTGGCGCGAGGCGCGGCCCCAGGACTACACGGCTGATCTCGGGCTCGACACCAACGAGCTGTTCGAGTTCATCAAGAAGTCCCAGCCCGACGAGTGGTATGAACTCCGGACCGTCTACGGCAACGCCGACGAGGCTGAGCGCGGCTTCGCCAGGCGCCTCGACAAGGCCATAAGTGATGACGGCCTGCTCCACGTCCTCCGTAACGGCGTCAAGGACCGTGGCGTCCGCATCCGCGTCGCCTACTTCAAGCCCAACCTCGTGCCCGACGACTCCGTACTCAAGGGCTATCGGGCCAACCGCCTCACCGTCGTCCGTGAGCTCCGCTACGCCACCAAGCAGGCCGACTGGGGCAACGAGCTGGACCTGACGCTCTTCCTCAACGGCATCCCCATCGCCACCGCGGAGTTGAAGAACCCCCTCACCGGTCAGGGCGCCGAGCACGCCAAGGAGCAGTACCGCACGGACCGCGACCCGACCGAGCTGATCTTCACGCGCCGCGTCATCGCGAACTTCGCCGTGGACCCGGATGTGGTCTTCGTCGCCACCCAGCTCAAGGGGAAGAACACGCGCTTCCTTCCCTTCAACACGGGCTCCAAGGGGCCCGGTCTCCCCGGTGGCGCCGGCAACCCTGCGCCCGCCGCCTTCGGCCAGTACGCCACCTCGTACCTCTGGGAGCAGGTCTGGGAGCGGCACAATTGGCTCGACCTGCTCCAGCGGTTCGTCCATCAGCAGAAGACCAAGACCGAGAAGACGACGATCTTCCCGCGCTTCCACCAGTGGGACGTGGTCAAGAAGCTGACCGCCCATTCCGCCACCCACGGCGCCGGGCAGGACTACCTGATCATGGCCTCGGCCGGCTCGGGCAAGTCGAACACCATCGGCTGGCTCGCGCACCGCCTCTCCGACCTCCACGCGGACACCGACCCGCGCGCCCTCGACACCAAGGCGCTGGCCGCGGGTCTCATCAAGCCCGGCGAACCCGTCTTCGACAAGGTCATCGTCATCACCGACCGCCGGAACCTGGATGCCCAGCTCCGCGAAACCGTCGGCAGCTTCTCGCAGACCGACGGTCTGGTCGTGAAGATCGACGAGAAGAGCGGCGCCAAGAGCGAGCAGCTCGCCCGCGCCCTGTCCCGCGACACCGGCAAGATCGTCACCGTCACCCTGCACTCGTTCCCGGCGCTCCTCGACTACATCCAGCGCAACCCGACGGAGATCAAGGGCACCACCTTCGCGATCATCCTCGACGAGGCTCACTCCTCCCAGTCCGGCGACGCCGCCACGGCCGTCCGCGCGGCCCTGCGGGATCTCGGCCTCGACTCGGACTCGGAGGACCCTGGTGCGACCACCCTCACCGTCACCGAGCAGCTGATGAAGAAGGCGGAGGACCGGTCCAAGGCGGCCAACCTCTCCTACTTCGCCTTCACCGCCACCCCCAAGGCCAAGACTCTCGAACTCTTCGGTACCCCCGAGCAGATCGACGGCAAGACCACCTACCGGCCCTTCCACACGTACTCCATGCGCCAGGCCATCGAGGAAGGCTTCATCCTCGACCCCCTGCGCAACTACGTCACGTACAACACGTACTGGAAGCTGGTGAACAAGAACCCCGACGAGAAGGAAGTCGACCCCTCCAAGGCGAACCCGCTTCTCGCCCGACATGCGCTCACCCACGACTCGACCGTCTCCCAGCACGCCCAGGTGATCGTCGAGCACTTCGTCAGCCACACCCGCGGACGCCTCGGCGGACGCGCCAAGGCGATGGTCGTGACCGCGTCCCGCCAGTCCGCCGCCCAGATGGCGCGGGCCATCAAGAGCTACATCAAGGACCGGGACTACGACACCAAGTTCCCGGACCTCGGCGTCCTGGTCGCGTTTTCCGGATCGCTCACCATCGACGGTGAGGAGACCACCGAGCCGAAGGAGAACGGTGGGCTCGCGGAGAGCGCGCTCCCGAAGGCGTTCGGCTACACCCGCGCCGACGACAAGGCCGTGAAGGCCGGGGCGAAGGGCAAGCAGGAGTACAAGATCCTGGTGGTGGCCGAGAAGTACCAGACCGGCTTCGACCAGCCGCTGTTGACCACGATGTACGTCAACAAGAAGCTGACCGGGATCTCCGCCGTGCAGACCCTCTCCCGGCTGAACCGCACCGCCGAGCGCAAGACACAGGCCGACCTCGCCGTCCTGGACTTCGCCAACGAGGCCGAGGACATCAAGGACGCCTTCCGCCCGTACTTCGAGGAAGCACAGACCCTCCCCTCGGACCCCAACCTCCTCTACACCGCGCAGAGCCGGGTCATGTCCGCGCCGATCATCTCGGAAGCGGACATGGACGAGTTCGCCACCGCCTTCTTCGAGGCGAAGCAGAAGGCCGCCGGATCGCAGGCCCGGTGGGAGAAGCTGCACGCCGAGCTGTACCGCATCCTCTCCCCGGCCGTCGCGCGTTACGAGGCGCTGCGAGATGACGACGAGGACGAGGACCACGTCCAGACGGCCGAGGACTTCCGCGCCGATCTGCACGACTACGTACGCAAGTACGGCTTCCTCGCCCAGATCGTGCCCTACCGCGACGCCGACCTGGAACGGCTGCACCTCTACGGGCGCTACCTCCTCACCCGGCTGAGGGGCCGCACCGACGGAGGCGTGGACATAGGCGAGGTGGACCTCAGCCACCTGAGGGTCGAGAAGACCGGCGAGCACGACGTGTCGCTGACGGCCGAAGGCCCGGCACTCATGCAGGGGTTCGGCGAGGGCGCGGGCGGCGCCAAGGAGGCGGAGAAGTCGCTCCTGTCGGAGCTGATCGAGAAGTTCAACGCCAAGTTCGGCACGGACTTCACCGAGGAAGATCTTGCCAAGCCGTTCAACGAGGCCAAGGCAGACGCCAAGGTGAAGGCCGCGGCCCTCGTCAACGACGAGGACAACTTCGGCAAGGTCTTCGACAAGGTCTTCGCCGACAAGATGGCCGACCACATCGACACCATCGCCGGCATGGGCCGTCAGTACTTCGGCGCGGACCGGAGCTTCAAGTCCAACTTGGACCGCAGCGCACGCCGCGCAGCATGGCGCATGATCCGCCGTGAGGCGGGCGTGGACGACGAGGACTGAGACGGAGGTGGGGGCCGCGTACGCCACTGAGGGGTACGCGGTCCTACCCGTTTGCTACGCCTGCGTACCGGAAGCCATCCCGACGAACCTGGCCCACGCCTCGCGCCCTACGGTCAGCGCGGGGGCGTCGAGTGGTCTCTTGGAGTCCCGGATGTGCACGACGTCGTGCGTGGCGGCTATCTCGACGCACTCGCCACCCTCAGCACCGCTGTAACTGCTCTTGCGCCAGGTGAGTTCCGACGCAGGGGACAAAATCCGTGCGGTGTTCATAGCTCTCCCAGCAACTTCTCGATGAATCCCGTGGTCTCTCGCGGAGTGAGAGCTTGGGATCGGATGATTCCATAGCGCGCAGCCACGGAGCGGACTTCGTTCCGGTCGGTGAGCAGGATGCTGCGGCCTTGTACCTCCAGATACGCGACCTGGTCGCCGCCCTTGCGCGTGATCAGGGTGAACGGCCCGTCCACGCCAGCATGGTCCTCGCGATCGGTGGGCATGGCCTGGATCTCCACGTTGCGCTTTTGGCCGATCAGCAGGATCTGTTCCAACACGCCGCGCATCACAGCCTTGCCGCCGAAAGGACGACGGAAGACCGCTTCCTCGATGACGAAGCTCATCAGCGGTTCTGGCCATCGGTTGAAGATGTCCTGACGAGCGATGCGAGCTGTCACTCGTTGCTCGATGGTGTCTTCGTCCAGCAGTGGGCGCCGCATCGCGAGGAGAGCGCGGGTGTACTCCTCGGTCTGCAGAAGCCCAGGCACTGCCTGCACCGCGTACAAGAACAGCTCAAGGGCTTCTGCCTCCAGCCGCGCCGCATCCCGGAAGAACGCCGGATACTGCGCCCGCGCCACCTCCTCCTTCAACGCGATCAGTACGCCTCCCGCGCCCAGCACCTCATCCGCCCGGTCGATGAACCGCGGTGGTGGAATACGCCGCCCCTGCTCGAACGAGGCGATCGACTGGGCCGCGTACCCCACCAGCTTCCCGAACTCCGCCCGTTCGAGCCCCGCCCGCACCCGCAGTAACTTCAACTGGCGCCCGAACGCCGTCACTACACCCGAACCAGGTTCGTCCTCCGGATGCTGCCCCACCAGCTCGCGTTCGTCCCGGTCCTCGTACTCCATCGCCGCCGCTCCTCCCGCCACGTACAGCGCGCCTGCCGCCACGTCCAAGAGCCCGACGACGGCGCGTCACCCATGGTCACGCTACGCCACCACGCCTCACCGTGGAGACATGACGAGCAACCCCGTGGGCGACACCCCAACCGTGCAACTCAGCCGCTCCAGCCGCCATTTCGAGATGAGGTTCAGCTCCACTCCGCGGGGCGCCCGACTTGCCCGTCGCCTCTGCGCTGAGCGTCTGCATGCCTGGGGTATCCCTTACGCCGCCGAGGCGCACGACACGCTCGCCCTGCTTGTCGTCGAGCTCGCCGCGAACGCCGTTCGCCACGGGCGGGTGCCCGGTCGGGACTTCCTCCTGCGGCTCACCGCCCACGCCGCGACCGTGCGCGTAGAGGTCACCGACACCCGCGGTGAGCGGCTCCCGGAGCCGGTGGCCGGCCCTCTCGGGCTCGACCGCACCGGCGGACGCGGCCTGCTGCTCGTCGAGTGCCTCGCCGAGCGCTGGGGCTGGTTCCCCCCGTGCCTGCGGCGCGCCCGGCAAGACCGTGTGGGCCGAGTGTGACCGGCCGCGGGACCACTCGGCGAGGGGCGTATCTCAGCCATAACTGCCGAACCTTGCGCACTTTCTGGACGGTAGATCGTCCCGCCCGCGAGACTTGTTCCGGCCATGTCGGGCCGGCCGACGCCACCACCGTGTACGGATGCCGGCGCAAGGACGCGACGGGGGCGGGCAAGGTGCCGCAGCAGAAAATCGCCGGACGTTACGAACTCCTGGAGGAGCTCAGCCACGGCGGCATGGGGGACGTGTGGCGCGGCTATGACGCCGTGCTCGACCGGCCCGTCGCCGTGAAGCTGATCCGGCAGCAGGCCATCAGCTCACCGCAGCTCGCCGAGGAGTTCGCCAAGCGGTTCCGGCGCGAGGCGCGGATCACCGCCCGGATCCAGCACGCGGGCGTGCCGCAGGTGTACGACGCGGTGCTCGACGACTCGCTGGAGCGGCTGTTCCTCGTCATGGAGCTGGTCGACGGGGTGCCCCTGTCCGCGTACGTCCAGCCCGGCCGTCCCCTTCCGGTGGCCTGGGCGGCGGCCGTCGCCGCGCAGGTGGCGACCGTCCTCTCACACGCCCACGTGGTGCCGGCGATCCACCGCGACCTCAAACCCGGCAATATCCTCGTCGCCCGCGACGGGACGGTGAAGGTCCTCGACTTCGGGATCGCGGCGATCCTGCGGACCGACGTGACCAAGCTGACCGCCACCGGTACGCCGATCGGCACCTACCAGTACATGTCGCCGGAGCAGGTGCGGGGCGGGCGGATCACCCCGCAGACCGACCTGTACGCGCTCGGCTGCATCCTCCACGAACTGCTCAGCGGGCAGCTCCTGTTCAGTGGGGACAGCGAGTACGTGCTCATGTATCAGCACGTGAATGCCGCCCCCACCCCGCTGCGCGAGCTGCGCACGGATGTCCCGTCCGCCTTGGAGGAACTCGTCCTCCGCCTGCTGCGCAAGGCGCCGGAGGCGCGGCCCGCCGACATCCAGGAGGTGTACGAGCGGCTGCGACCCTTCCTGCCACCGCCCGGCGCGACACCCGCACCGGCCGGTGCCGGACCGACCGGCGTACCCGACCCGACCGGGCTCTTCCGCAACCCGTACGCGCCACGTTCCCGAGCCCAGGCCGGGCCGCGCATCCCCGGCACGGACGGACAGTCGCCCGCACCGGCCGCTCCCGCCGCGGCGCCCGGTGCGCTCCGAGCGGAGATCAAGGAGGCTTACGCGCACTCGGACGCCCTCCTGGAGGAGGAGCGGTTCGCGCAGGCCGCAGAGGTGCTCGGCGAGATCATCGAACCGGCCGCGCGAGCCCTTGGCTCCGAGAGCCGGCAGGTCCTGGAGCTGCGTACCCAGCGGGCCGCGATCCGACTGCTGGGCGGTGACTACCGGACCGCCTTGCCAGAATTCGACGCGCTCGCCGACGCCTATGGCCGAATCAACGGCCCCACCAGTGAAGACGCCCGCGCCTGTCGGGCGCAGGCCGCGCGCTGCCGAGCCGAACTGGGCCAGGTCACGGAGGCGCTCGCCGCGTTGCAGGGCATCCTCGGCGTCGTGCGCTCCGTTGACGGCGACGTGAGCGAAGAAGCCGTCGAACTGCGCCGTGACATCGGGATGCTGATGCTTGCGCAGGGGCGGGCGGCCGAGGCCATGCACATCTTGGAGCCGCTGCACGAGGACCTGTGCGTGGTCTACAGGCCGGATGACGAGATGACCGCCGAGATTGCGGAGGCGCTGGCACTGATCCGGCTGGACCTCGACGGGTCGGCTTCCTGAAAGGCGCCACGCAGCACGCGGCGCCCGTGGGACGATCTTGACCGGGGCCGGTCGTTCCACAGCACAACGACGGCCCGGGGAGGACGGGAAGCCATGAACGCTGCGCACGCGGGGAGGGGCAAGCAGGAGGTGACCCTGCAGGTCCGCCAGGTGAAACAGGCCTTGAAAACCGTCTACCTGGAGTCGGGGCTCATCGATGGAAGTGACCTGGCTGGGAAGACGGACGAGGAACTTGAGAAGCGCATGCTCTCGCGTGCCCTGACCGCCCAGGCCGTCCGGATCGTCACCGGCTTCAGCCCGCAGGAAGCGGCGCTCACGGTGATCGACGGCATTGCTGACAAGGGCATCGACGCCATTGCGGTGGTGGATGGGCCGAACCCGCACGTCTATCTCGTCCAAGCCAAATGGAGCAAGGACGGCAAAGCCAAGGGCGAGCGGGAGACCGTCTGGGAGCTGCTCGCGGGGCTGAGGCTGATCGACGACGAGGACTTCGCCGCGTTCAACCCGCGCGGTAGGCAGCTGGCGGAATACGCCAAGGCTGTCATGGCGAAGGGACCGACCAAGATCACCCAGGTTGCGGTGCTGATGCGGGCCGACGAGGTGAGCGAGGGCTTCCGTCACGCGTTGGTCGACGGTGAGAAGGAGTTCAACCGCCACGGGAAGGTTTTGGACCACCGGGTCATCCTGGGGCCCGAGGTCTGGGAATCCGTACGGGAGGACCTGGCACCCAACCCCGTCGAGCTGACCGCCGACCTTTTCCCGTGGTTCACCATCAGCCTCCCGTACGAGTCGTACCAAGGCGTTATCGAGGCCGAGCAGGTGGCCCGGTGGATGGAGCACGGCGCGAACCTGTTCAACCTGAACATTCGCAATCCGCTCGGCCGAACGCCGATCAACAACGAACTGATCAGCACCCTCACCGAAGAGCCCGCCAGCTTCTGGTACTACAACAACGGCGTCACCGTCCTGTGCGAGTCGGTGGAACGGGTTCATCAGGCGATCCGGAATCCTCAGGCCCGCCCGATCACCCTGACCCTGCACAACGCCAGCGTTGTGAACGGCGCCCAGACGGTGCGGTCGGTGGCCGAGGCCGTAGCTGCCGATGACGCGGCGGCGGATGCCCAGGTGGGCGTCCGGATCATCGTGACGGGAAAGGCCGAGGAGTTCGCCAAGCGGACCACCCAGGCGACCAACCGGCAGAACCGGGTGGAGGCACGGGACTTCATTGCCCTGGACCCGGTGCAGGCTGCCATTTTGGAGGACATGCGGGCCGAACTCGGTCTGGAGTACAGCGTCCGTCGCAGTGAACTGGACCCGACTGAGGACACGGGCTGCTCTGTGGTCGAAGCGGCGTGTGCGCTCGCATGTGCCCACCCCGACAGCCAGTACGCAGCCAGGATGGCCACCACGCTCGACGTGCTGTGGGAACGTGGCTCGCAGGGCATCTACGACGTGTTGTTCCGGCCGCAACCCAGCGCCTATCTCCTCTGGAACTCCGTTCAGGTACTCCGGCAGGTCCGCCGCACGCTGCATGTCGTGCGCTCGGGATACGAGGGCCGGGGTGCAGCACTCACCGAGCACGGCCTCTATCTCCTTACCCATCTCGTCTTCCGCCGCCTCGACACCGAGTCCATCGACGAGCCGGACCCGAAGCAGGAATGGGCGACGACTGCCGTGGAGCAGGTCCCCGACCTGGTCAAAGAGATCCTTCCCACGGTCGCCGGGGCAATCGACCAGCTCTACGGCGAACGCTCGCAGATCCGAGCCGTGTGCGCGGACATCACGCGCTGCCGAGAGGTCGTCAGATGCGTACTGCGGGCCGATGCCGCGTCGGAGAGCCTGCCCGCACCGGACAGGTACCGCCGGGTTCCCGCCCAGCGCAAGCCCCGCCGGCCCAACGCGGTGCACGTCCTCATCGACAAGGGCGTACTCGAGGAGGGTGCCCCGCTCGTCCTGTCCACCGCCTATCCGCTGGAGGTCGCGGCTATTAAGGACTGGCTTGGCCAGGACGAGAAGCGGGGCCGGGCCAGCTGGACCAGGCACCGCACCAAGCCGATTCTCTGGGCCGCCGACGGAAAGCAGTACTCACCGTCCGGCCTGATCACCCGGATGTGGGAACTCGCCGAATGGGAAAAGCGGCCCGTGGCCAACCAGGGCACCGCACGGTGGGTCACCGAGACCGGCGAAAGTCTCGCAGACCTCGCCTGGAGGGTCCTCGGAGAACTCGAAGAACCGGACGAGGACGAGTCGGCTGAATCCGCCCGCGATTGACGAAAATCCGGTGGGGCGTGGCCGCGGCGCCCTTGCAACCGCTTGAGGAGAACCGCCCGCCATGCCCCGCCTCGCCTTCGACATCGCCTTCTGCGTTCAACTCGGCAAGCTCCAGGGATCGGTGAAACAAGGTGTCTTCGACGCCTGGGAGAAGTTCCAAAGCCTCACCCTGGAGCAGTTGTTCAAGGACCCGGGACTGAAGCTGGAGTCCCTCAAGCGGGCCCGTGATCCTCACATTCGCACCATCCGTATCGACCAGGGCACCCGCGGTGTCGTCCTCGCCCCCGAGAGCGGGGACACCTACGTCCTGCTGAGAGTGATGCCGCACGACAAGGCCATCGCCTGGGCGGTCAAGCAGAAGGCGAGCATCAACACGGTCACCCAGGCCGTCGAGATCCGCGACATTGCCATGCTCGACGAACTCACCCCGGCCTATGAGCGCATCGCGCCCGCCCCCGAGGAGCGACTCTTCGCCAAGTTCTCCGACGGTGACCTGGCAGCTCTCGGGGTCGACGGCACAACTCTCCGCCAGGCCCGTGTCCTGACGACTTCGGAGCAGCTGGAGGCGTTCGCGCCGTTCTTCCCGCAGGATCAGCGAGAGGTGCTGGAGTACCTGGCCGCGGGGTTCACCGTGGAGGACGTGTGGCGCGACGTGGTCGCGGTCAACCTGGCCGATCGATCCGCCGAGCCGGTCGACACCGCCGACTACGAGACCGCCATTCACCGCTCGCGTACCCGGATCGCCCTGGTCACCGCTTCCGACGAGCTCCGCGACATCCTCGACAAGCCCTTCGAGGCATGGCGTGTCTTCCTGCATCCCTCCCAGCGGAAGGTGGCCTACCGGGCCTCGTACTCCGGACCGGCCCAGGTCACCGGAGGCCCCGGTACCGGCAAGACCGTGGTCGCGCTGCACCGGGTACGCCATCTGCTGCGGCACCTGCGCGACGGAGACCGCGTCCTGCTGACCACGTACACCAATGCGCTCGTCGCTGCCCTGCGCGCCGGACTTGCGGCCTTGGTCGAGGACGAGGTACTGCGTGACCGGGTGGACATCATGACCGTCGACGCCTTCGCGGGGCGTGTCGTGTCGACGTCACGGCGGCCACTGCGCGGCGACGAGGAGCAGGCCCGCTGGGAGCAGGCCGCTCGGGCCACCGGATTCACCGGGACTGCTCAGTTCCTCGCCCAGGAGTACAAACACGTCATCCTGGCGCACAACCTCCGCACCTGTGAGGAGTACGAGGCCGCTGAGCGGAAGGGGCGGGGGAGCGCCCTGCCTGTGAGAAGCCGTTCCTTGGTGTGGCGCACGGTCGAGGAATTCACGAGCCGTCTCGCCGCGGACGGGTTGCGTACCTACCTCGGGACCTGCGCCGAGGCGGCGGATCTGCTGGAGGCGTCGGGTCCGAGCTACCGGCACGTCATCGTCGACGAGGCTCAGGACCTGCATCCCGCGCAGTGGCGGCTGCTGCGGGCCGCCGCTCCCGCGCGGCCCGACGATCTGTTCATCGCGGGTGACCCGCACCAGCGCATCTACGACACGAAGGTGTCGTTGAAGGCCATCGGGATCAAGGTCAGTGGACGCTCGACGAAGATGCGCAGGAACTACCGCTCCACGCACGAGATCCTCAGTTGGTCCACAGCCCTCCTTCACGGTCGCCCGTTCGCGGAGCTGGCGGACGACAGTCACCACGAAACGCTGCTCGGCTACCGCTCGGCGTTACACGGCCAGGGGCCTGAGACCTACGCGGCTCCTTCCCAGGGCGCTGAGCTGGAGGCTTTGGTCACGCGCGTCCGTGGCTGGCTGGACAGCGGCATTCCGTCCGCCGAGATCGGCGTGAGCGCTCGTTTCAACAAGACGTGTGACCAGGCGGCCGAAGCCCTCACGGCGGCCGGCGTTCCGGCTGTCCGCTTGCGCGGGGACGCGGAGGTCTCTGCGGACGCCGTCAGCGTCGGCACCATGCACGGCTTCAAGGGCCTCGAATACCGATGCGTCGCTGTCATCGGGGTGCACGACGGAGCCCTGCCGTTCCCCAAAGCGGTGACTCCGTCGGACGTCGACCGTCTACAACACGAGGCCGACTTGCTGGCGGAGCGTTGTCTGTTGTTCGTGGCTTGCACCCGCGCCCGGGACGGGCTCTACGTGTCGTGGTCCGGCAGGCCGAGTCGCTTTCTTCTGGAAGTGGTTCTGTAGCCAGGGTGCCGTCGTGCACTGATGTTTAAAACAGTCGCCAGTTTGTAGCGGTCCTTTAGATCGCTGGTGCCGCGGTGTGCCGGTCGGCAGAGTCGCCATGCGCGGCCCATGACGCTCATTCGACGCTCCGGGTACTAACAGCCTGACGATGAACCTCGAAAGATTGCCTGAACTGCAGGTTCTCCCGGTCCGGCGAGATGGAGCATGATTTCAATGACGCATCATGTGGAGTGCCTTGTGGTGCTGGAGAAGGCGGTTAAGGGCGCCTGAACTGCGGTTTTGAGCCTGTGGGCGTGATGTGCGGTGTGGGCGTTACTGGCGATGCCCTGACGCTGAACTGCCGCTCGCGACGCTCATCAGATGCTCGTCCTGATGGGTCGTCAGGCGCCTTGTCTCGCTGGTCAGACGGTCTGCTGGCGTGGCGCGGGCGTGGCAGGTTTCTATCGGCGGATACGCGACTCCTCGGGCCAAGCCACGAGGAGATCCTCCTCCGGCGACAGCCGAGCCCAGCGCCTGACCCCGTCGTGCAGTGCAGCGGCAGCGGCATCGCACATGGCACCTGATGTGTGGTCGGGCTTCGGCCATCCGCGCTCAGCCCTTGTCTCGCCGTCGGGTCGTCCGCCGGCCCGACCACACACCCACCACGTCAGAGGTTCACGGCGTGTGCAGTGCGCACCTCAATCAGCGCAGAGTTCCAGCATGAACGAGGTCGTGCATACTCCGGAGGAGGCTCTCAGTCGGCTTGCCGTCGAGACGCTACTTGACAACTGATGCTGCTTTGGTCGCAGCGGACTTGTTTGCGGCCTTCACCTCGTTCAAGGCCTTCTGGTTGGCCTTGATGGCTGCCTTTTGCAGCGCCACTTCAGCGTCGAACCAGGTCTTCTCGACATGGTTCTTTTCGCGGCAGGCAACATCTGCCTTTGCGGTGTCCTTCTCTTCCGCGGACACGCGGTGCGGGTCCGCGAACCGGACGTCGTCGTTCGCGTCCATGGGCTTTGGGTATGCATACCCCTTGTCGGCCATGCACGCGGACCACTTGGTGAAGACGCTCACTACGGCCGGGTCCTTCATGGACTCCTTGTAGGACTCACTGCTGATCTGTTGAGCCAGGGGAGCTTGTTGGCTAGCCGGGACCGTCCCGTCGGCCTGCTGGACGCACCCTTTCAGAACACTCGGATCGGCTCCGGATTCGTCGACAGCGCCCTTTCCGATCGTCTGGTCGTAGGCCGCCTGCTCGTCGGCGGCGGATTTGTAGCCCCGTGCGGCCGCCAAGGCCGGGTCGTGGATCCCGTAACGCCAGTCCACGAGCGACTTGCCGCCCACCTCGGGCAAGTCCGGCGCAGGAGTCCATTCGTCATACCCTGCGCTCTTCATGCACTGGTCGATCAAGCTGTCCCGCGCACCCGTGATGAGGCGAACTTCTGCTTTGGACAGTATGTAAGCCTCAATCGGCAGATGCCATGTGGCCGGCCCGTCCCCTGCTTGCCCCTTCTCGGAGATCGACTTCGGCTGGCCGGCAGCACTCACCGGCATCTCGTCCTCAGAAGATCCCGAGTTCATAGAGGTCACGCCGAGAACCACGGCCCCCACTGCTGCAGCGGAAACGAGCGGTAAGCCCACACGCCGTCTCACCTTCCTGCTCCCCATACTCCCCCCTCTTTTTCCCGCCTTCGTCAGGTCCACTGGAACGAGGCGTTCTGATTGAAGACGTGCACGAACCGGTCGATGTACTGGTACGGCGCCATGACGTCCTGCGCGCCCTTGAATCCACTGTTGAAGTAGACGCGCGCCGTGTACTTGTAGTGCGAGTTCTCGCCGGAAGCGGCGTTGTTCTTTATTCCCCGCCCCGCGCCTGCCCCTGAGTTGCAGAAGCGGAGCGGCGAGGCAGCTCCGGCGACCCCGTCGGGCACGTCCGCGAAGTTGTACACGGAGTATCCGATGTTTCGCCAAGCACCCGTCTGAGCCGAGTTGAAATAGATGTGGAAGTCGAACTTCGAATTGCCAGGGATCTTGCATGCCTCCGCGCTGTAGAGATTGTCGGTCTCATCGTGCGCCGTGGCGGCGGCAGGGCTGGAAATCAATAACGCAGTTGCCAGTCCAGCCAGTACTGCAATCTTTCGCACTTTCCCCCCCAGTGAGAATGAACGGGAGTGACGCCAGGCGATGCACAGTGCCGCGCCGAAAGGGCCAGCGGCTCCCTGCGCTCATCTGCACTCGATCACTCCGGACGAAGGTAACCATACGCCCCTTCGTCCGTTCTTGGGTGGAAAATTTCTGCTTGCACCAACGCTGTCCGGATTGAAGCGCCGAGACATCCAGGCGGGGGCGGGGAGACGGCCGGAGGTCCGCTATTCAACGAGGCCTCTCAGACGTGGATGAGCCGCCCTGCCGATCCATGGCCAACCGTGCACGAATCGCCGAAGGTCCAGCTTTAAAAATCTTGGTACGCGCCTCTGCCTGGAGTTCCGGGAGACGTTGCTCGGGCGCGCTCCCGATTCACCGTCGCCGAACACACTCGTCTCCCGCCGTCGATTCACGATGGAAGGTCAGCTAAGGCCATGCGGCGTACAGCACCAACAGGAACGTGGTGGATATGAGGGCCACCAAGACATAGGGGATCCTGTCCGTTTGATGAGCCATCCCACACGAGGCGGTATCGGTACAGGATGCCCTATGTGCGCGCACCTCACGCCCTTGGTCAAACACCCCGAACATCTCGGCAAGCACGCGGATGCTGGAGCTGAGGGCGATGATGGCGACGAACCGGACAGCACCCGCCCCGTAGGTGTTCAGCACCCAAGCGCTGCACGCACCCGTCCATATGAGCGCCGCGACAGCTCCCGTCTTCCGACGGGCGGGGAACAAAATCCAGGGAACGGTGGGGAATAACAAGAACACGCCTATACCAATGGCAAGTGCGCCGACCTGCATGACCTACCTGGTTTCAGTTGTCGACAGAGGAGTGGGCGCCCCACCCCAACAAAGGGATGGAGCACCCGTCCATTCTGTCACCTATCGGGTGTACTCAATGTCGGGCTCCTTCGCGGGAGCACCACAGAACTGGGCGTCGGGGTCGGTGTTGACGCCGGACAGGACGCCGATGCTCCACGGGTTGCCCCCATGCCCACTGTCCCGCGCACATCCCATGTACGGATCACCTGCGTTGAGCGGCGAGGCGGGACCGCTGAAGTGATAGAAGTCGCCTGTGGTCACCGGATTGCTGGACTGAGTGTAGGCGCCGTCGAGGTCGATTGCCTTGCCGTTGCGGTACAAGTACTGATTCGGCATATAGCTGGACCGCAGGACCGGGGAAGCGGACACTTTGCGGATCGAGCCGTCGGCGCACGACTTGAAGTCGAGTTCCTGCCAGATGGGAGGTGCGCTGCCGAAGATGGAACCGGTGAGGCCGGGCTTGAAGAACATGTTGCGGATATCCCCCGCCATGGTCGTCACCGGATGGTTCGCCCCAGCGGCACGCGACACCTTTTCCACCCACTCGGAAACGCTGTCGGTCAGTCCGTCGTTGCCTAGTGCCGGTCGGTAGCCGATGGACCCGCCGGCGGTGGTCATCGCCGCGACGCACTGGCCCTTGTCTCCGGACACGGGGTTGTCGTCGTAGTCGGTGATCACCGGCTTCACGCCGATCGACTGGTAGGCGAGGCCGGGAAGGACCCCGTCACTGTTGGTGGTCGTATGCGTGGTGGCCCCGTCGTGGACGTTGACGTTCTTCCGCGCGTAGTTCAGCTTCGGTTCCGGGATGCCGTATTCCGCGCTGACGCTCTTGATGAATTCATGGACGAACGCGGGCATGTGGGTGTCGGCGGTCCGGTCGTCGTAGGTGACGGACTGGCTGCCGTCCACGATCTTCCCGTCGGAGGTCTTGATGTACGACACGGTCGCCTTGTTGTACATCTTGTAGGCCCCGCCGTCCTGACCGAACCACGACGGGCGCTGGTCGCTCGGCGGCCGCTTCGTGTACGGGTTGGAGTAGTGCATCCAGGCGGGGATGGAGTGACCGTCGGGGTGGTCGGTGGTGGAGGTGCCCGACTGCTGCACCTCGTCACGCCACTTCTGCACCGCGTCCCGTGTCTTCGGCATGGTGCACCGGGAGTCGGGGATGCCTCCGGTGCAGCTGCCCAGTGCCGCGACGCTCTGAGATGTCTTCAACGCCCAGTCGTACAGGTCCTTGCGGGACTTCAACGGTGTATTGAACAGGCTGGATTCCGGCCGGACGTCGATGTCCTGGTCCTCGTCGAAGAAGGCGTCGGCCTCGATCGTGTCCTTCACATACGTGCCCTTGAGCGGCTGGAAGGCGGCAGCGCCCCAGGCGATGTCGGCGTCGGCGGTGCCGTCATGGGTGTAGTTCGACAGGGTCACGCTCGGTGCGCCGGTGAACTTGTAGCCGCCGAGCGAGATCCACTTGTTGGTGTTGTCGCTGTCGGCGTTGATGGTGACCGTGCGGTCCCCGCCGTCGACGCCCTTGATCACATAGTTGGCGTGCTTCGCCTGGGCCCCGGTGTCGGGCAGGTGCACCCACACCTTGCCCAGGTCCATCTTCTGGCCGGTCCAGGTGCCGTCGATGGTCATGGGGCCTGAAGGGCCGCCGTAGTGCGCCTTGTCACGGGTGTGGGTGTACCAGAAGTGGCCACCGTAGCCGCCGCCGACCTGGTGCAGGTCCGCCTTGGCCTCGTAGTGGTTGTCGGAGTCGGGATAGAAGGTGAACTGGAAGCTGCCCGACGACGCCACCTTCCCGCAAGAGCCCCAGGACTGCGTCCCGTTGGGGACGGAGGCGACGACGACCGCGTCCTTCGGGGCGCCGGAACAGACCGGCTCGCCGTACTTGAGACGGGTTCCGCGCCCCGGCTCGGGTCGCTCCGTCGCATATTTGATCAGTTCGTTACCGCATGTGCTGTCGCAGTCCTTCCATGTCGCGTTCTCCTGGTTCCACCAGAACTTCTCGTAGCACTTGGCGTCCGGGCAGTCCGCCGGGTTGGCCGGGTCGCACCCGTTGTGGATGTTGCAGAAGGTGAACAGGGGCGGGGAGACGGTGGCACGGTTGGGGACGGTGGTCCACCAGGCGGGCTGGAAGCCGGCCGAGTTGAAGCCCGACTCGCCCTTCCAACCCTGCCGCCCGTCCGTCCCGTAGGAGTATCCGGTGTCGATGGACCAGGCGGACCAGCCCATCACCTTCTCCTCGTACGGCCAGTCCTGCGGATGCGCCGCGTCGTGATTGGCTTCCGTGTCCATGTCCGTGTTCATGAACGGGCCGCGTCCGGGCGGGTAGAAGGGATTGGCGGGGTTGTTGTACCAGCCCAGGCCCCACGGCTTGCCCGGGGCACCCTTGCCGTTGAAGCCGAGGTTGTAGTTCCAGGCGGCGGTGAACCAGTTTTCGACGCGCTTGGGGTCATCGTTGTTGACCGTGACCTTCTGCCCGTCGGTGTGCACCTCGTTCCACTTGTCGGCGAGGATGTACATGGAAGCGGCGATATTGCTCGCGTAGTCGACCGCGACCGCCTTCTGCAGCTTGGGATCCAGGCCCCTTTCGGTCGTCTTGTCCTTGCCGGCCTTCCGCATGCCATCGGTGACCTGGCCGACGCCGTAGCCGCAGTCGGACTTGTCCCAGTGGATCTTCCAGTAGGCCGATGGGTCGTCCTTGTCCGCCTTGTGGCCGTAGTAGCCGTCGACGGCAGCGAGCGGAGATCCCATCTGTCCGGGGACGACACCGGATTCGGCCTGCCAGAGGTTGGATTCCTGAGCGAGGATGCCGAGCATGACGTTGGCGGGGATGCGTTGGCCGCCCTTCAGTGTCGGCGGCGGGAACAGGCCCTGCGGGTCAATGGTGCTCATGCCCGTCTGACTGCGGTACTCGCCCTGACGGATCACCCCGCCCCGCAGCTTGCCCCGGACGGCCATGTCGACCGCCCACTCCACCTGGTTCGGCGTGGGTTGCAGGGCCTGCATCGTCACGTCGTTGCGGGAGATGGAGCACCAGCGGTCGGGGTCGGTGGGGTCGTGGGAGACTCCGGCGCCCGCGGTCCGCGGTGCGAGCGCTGTGCTCGGCCTACCGGTGCCGCCGAGGGCGGGGCTGACGGCGTTGTTGCCGTTCTCCGCCGTGACATCGGCCACCGACTGGGAAACCGCCTTGCCCGTGATGGTGGCGGTCGAGGTGACCTTCACGGGGTCCTGAGCCACCTGTTCCGGGGAACGCGCGGGCGGGGCCGCCTGCTTCCCCTCCGCTCTCCTGAACCCCTTGCCCGCGTGGGAAATGTGGTTCAGTCCGGCGCGGATGCCGGGGGCGAGGACGGGGTGCACGGCGAGGTGACCGTGGGTGGAGATGTCGGCGTCAGCGGGCACGGCGAGGCGGCTGATCCCGGTGACCTCCAGGCGGGGGCCGGCCGTGGGATTTCCCGTGAGGAACACCCGTCCCCCGTCCCCCTGGTGGAGACCCACGTCGGAGAGACGCCCCGAGGCGACGAGGGTGGGCTTGCCCTGCCCCGTGAACACCTTCACCTGCGCCGTGGTGTCGTGCTTGTGGTCCGCGAACACGATGTTGCCCTTCGCGGCCGGGCGGATGTCGAACGGTGTGCTGTCGGCGGTCGTCAGCTTCTTGACCGAGCCGGACTTGCCCAGGTGCACGAGTTGGCGTCCGCGTGCGGCGACCGTACCGTCCCCCAACGGCACCGCACTGGTCACCTGACCGTCGACTGCGGCGGTGCCGGTCGTGTGTCCCGCCGTGTCGACCGTGAGCACCCGCGTCTTCGTCTTCGCCGGGTCGTTCAGGTCCCTGTAGGCGGTGAACGCGGCAGTATGCGTCTGCGGGTTACACGTGGGGTCGAAGTAGGCGAGGGAGGCGGTGAAGGGCAGCTTCGTCACGGCACCGGTCGTGGTGTTGACGATCGCCGCGAACGCGCCTCCCTGCATCAGGTCGGGCTTGTTCGTGAACGTGCGGGGCGCGTACACGGCGGCGACATGGTCGCGGTCCATGACGCACTGGTTGCCGATCCACGAGTCGGCGGGCATGGCCGGCTCTGCCAGGGCCGCGACCGTCTTCCAGTCATACGCCTTGGCTTCATCGGCGGCGAGGATTTTGAAAGCATTCACGTCGGCCACGCCGGTCACGGCACGGTCCTTGCTCTGCTTCCAGTTCTTGCCGAGGTTGATGTCCGGGCTCGCCACGCGGCTTGAGCGGGGCTTGTCGGATAACTTGTGTTCGGCGGCCGCGACCGCGTCCCACCCCTTCGGTCTGGGGGGTGCGGACGAGGGTTCGGCAGCGAGTGCCTGCGACACCAGAGGTCCGCTCGCGACCAGCATGGCCGTGATGAGGAGCAGTGATGTGTGCAGACGCTTCGGCACGCGATGACGAGGTATCAAGTCGATCCCTGAATAGTCGATGTGGGCGCAAAAACGTCAACCACTCTTCGTTCAGAGGTGGTTGTGGTGCTCTCCGTGCGCTATGCGCGTGCAGCACGGTGTATCTGTTCGGGTGCTGCGGTGAGATGGCCGGCCCGCTGGGCAGGCGCAACGGAATTCGAAGCCGTCGGCCTTTTCGTCCCCGTTCCCGTTCCCGCCATCCGGGTAGGTCAAATTCGCCCCGTTGAGATGACTCAGGGAGACAAGGTCACGCTGACGGTTGTGAAGCAGCCATGACCGGTAGGCCCAGATCCTGGCAGTGCTCTAGTTGGCCGCCCAGTCCAGGACCTGGTACGAGGCCGAGCTCAACTTGCCGCGGAATCCCCCACTCACCGAGGTCGTGCTTCGGGTCAGTGCTGAGTAGAAGAGACCCGTGTCATTGGCATTCTCGAACATTGTTGCTGAGCAATCCAATCAGCTTCGCCAGCCGCCGCCGCCCACCTGCCCAGGCGCGGACGGGCAACGTCCCATGTTCCGGCAGGCAATTGCGCTGCCGTCCGTCATGCGGTTCTTGACCCTGAGCTCTACGTCATGACCGATCCCGTCGATTCATCGCCGCAGCTGTGGCGGCAAGCCCATACAACTGTCCGCTCTTGTGGCCGAATGCGGCGTCTGCTGGTCGCAGCCGCGATTCAGGGCCTGCGGAGTGAAGTGCGAATCAATATTCCGCTCCCGCCGTTGTCACAGTGATCATGTGCCCTCTGTCCGAGACCTGGGGCAGGCGACAGATACTAAGCGGTAATAACTCTGTATCTACCGGCTTTTCCTGGGGTGTCCAGTTACGCGTCGAGGACTGGCCGATTCCGGGCGGAAACGCTCAAGGGAGGGGTGGGCGGCGTCTGGAAGGACTCGACGCTCTCCCTAAAGGCAGGACCCCGTTCCGCCAGATGAGCGTTCCGAAGTCCGGCCCTGGGCGCGCCCTGGCTCCCGGTGAGCGGCGCATCGCCCGGCCCCCGGCTTCACGGGCGGACGCTTTCACCGGCGGTTGGCGTACGGCCTGTTCAGCCGGTCACGCCGATGCATGCTCGGACGGGTCGGCCGGGATGTCCCGTGTGCGCGCCACGGCCGAGATCGGCCGGGCCAGCTCGATGTGCCGCTGGTCAGGCCGTAGTAGTCGTCCGTGACCGTGATCAGCCGTACGGTCGCGCACTCTTGCCGCAGGTCGGTCGGCGTACGTTGGCGCCGTTGGCGAGAGTGGGCGGCGGTTCCGCGCGGATGCTCGTCCTGTCTCGCTGCGCGGGACGGTAGGGAGGAGGAGCCTCTCGGAGTGTTGGGTGATGATGCGTTCCACCGCGAATGTGGGCTGGTGGGAGCGCGCTTGGTTGAGAGTGGGCCAGACGGGGGCCTCGCCTTCCTCGTTCACGGTGAGTTCACTATGGACTTCTGCTTCCCGGTGCTCATCGATCTCCAGCAGATAGGCGTGCCAACGGTGTGCGTCGGAGCCCCTTCTGCACGTGTCTCCCTTGAGATGCTCGTCCGCAACGAGCTGTAGGTCTCCCTTCGCGCAGCGGACTCCTACTTCCTCCCACAGCTCCCGCGCGGCCGCGTACTTGGGTTCCTCCCCGCGTTCGACGTGGCCTGCGGGTACGGTCAGGCGGTAGTGGAAGGCTGTTCGTTGGAAGAAGAGGAACTGTCGGTCGCGTACGAAGACGCCGGCGCTCTCGTGCCAGTACTCGCCGTCTGAATCGGTCCACCAGCTGATGCGGGGGTCGATGATGACGGCTCTTTCCGCGTCGCGGCCGCAGGAATCGCAGGTGCAGCGTGTCCTTCCGTCCACGACGATCCATTTTGACCGTCTCGGCGTGGCAGTGGAGGCAGTACTCGCGACAGGTGTCGTCCCGCAGTAGAGGGAAGTCGATTTTCATCCTTCCCCTTTCCGAGGTGAAGGGCTGCCATCAGCTGGTCAGCAGCCGGGAACGCCACACTTCCGTGGCTTGGTCAGGGGCGCGTGCGGTGGGGGTTGCTGACGTCCGCCGTGTCTTCGAACTCGACAAGCCGGTCTCCGTCCTCCGCGTCAACGAGAAGGACGGCGGCGTCCACCGCGTCCACGGCCGCCCCTTCGTCCGCGAACGCGCCGCCGGCCGCACCTGGCGCGTCGGCAACGGCGGCTTCTGGCAGGTCCACCCGAA
>NZ_JBVIST010000034.1:0-25115 GCF_055575375.1 Streptomyces sp. NPDC034111
CGGCACGATCACCGCTCAGCCCCGCGAGGGCGGCGGTCTGGTGATGCGGGTGGTGCTGCCGCTCTGACCTGCCGCTCAGGGCGGGCCACAGGGCGGTTGTACGGCCGCTGGAGCCGCTGGGGACCCCCCTGCGCGGTCCCTCGGACATCTGTGCGTACGATCGCCCGTCTCGCGGCCGTACGCCGCCCCGCCTCCCGGTTTGACGAAACGGGGGGTGGGCGGGGATCCTTCGCCACGTTCGCTTTGCGCGGAATTGTGCCGGTCTGGCCGCCGGGCATCGTGTGTGTGATCGCTCACAGACGCGATTTTCCAGCCATCTACGCTCCGTGATCAAAATGCCTGGTGGAATGCCGGGGAAGTCCGGGTTTCCGGAGGGCAGGATCACGGGAAGTACAGGTGATGGGCTCCGCGAGGTGCGACATTCGGACCGTGTACGGTCCTGATCGCCATCCAAACCGATCACCTCTTCAGGGGTGCGGTTGGGTGTCGATTGAGTAACAGACCTTGATGTGAGGCAAAATCTCCGCCTCAGGTCGGGCACAAGTCCGGCCTCTCACGCGTTACGAGCGCTGAGACACCGCAGACACCCAGAGGGGGAGAGCGAAAATGGCTACGGATTACGACACCCCACGCAAGACCGATGACGACCTCAACGAGGACAGCATCGAGGAGCTGAAGTCGCGGCGGAACGACAAGTCCGCCTCGGCCGTCGACGTCGACGAGTTCGAGCAGGCCGAGGGCCTGGAGCTTCCTGGCGCCGACCTGTCCAACGAAGAGCTGGCGGTGCGCGTCCTGCCCAAGCAGCAGGACGAGTTCACCTGCATGAGCTGCTTCCTGGTCCACCACCGCAGCCAGCTGGCGGAGGAGAAGAACGGTCAGCCGATCTGCCGCGACTGCGCGGCCTGAGTCCGGTCTACGCCGTGGCAGGCGTGAACCCGTTCCGTAAGGGCCCCAAGGGCGTCAGCGGCCCGGCGGCCGGCGCACGATCACGCGAGGAAACCGCGCCCGTGCCCGCCGACCCGACCGCCCTTCCCCCGGAGCGGACGACCGGCGCACTGGAGGAGCGGGGCCACACGGCCTCGCTCGCGGACCCGGCTGGGCCCGATGCCACCGGAACCAAAGCGGTCCGGCGGCGCAGCCGGGTGCGGACCTGGCTCGCCGTGATCGCCGACCGGATCATCGCCACCGCCCCGCGCATCCCGGTCCGCGACCTGGCCACGCTGCGGACCCAGTTCCCCGGCCTGACCCCCGAGGAACTGGCCGACAAGCTGGTCGCGGGCGCCTGCGCGGGCACCGCCACCGTCGGCGCGGGCGTGGGCGCGGCAGCGATGCTGCCCGTACCGCCCGCCATGCCGGCCGAGCTGGCCGCCGAGGTCACCGGCGTGGCCTCGGTCGAGATCAAACTGATCGCCGAGCTCCACGAGGTCTACGGACTGCGGCCGCCGGGCAACTTCCGGCAGCGCGCGACGGCCTATCTGACGTCCTGGACGGAGGAGCGCGGCATCGACCTCACCAAACCGGCGACGCTGAACGCCGCCCTCGGCGGGCAGATGAAGCGCGAACTGCGCCAGCAGATCATGAAGCGCACACTGCGCAATCTGCCCAACCTCACGCCGTTCATGATCGGCGCCACCGTCGGCGCGTTCATGAACCGCCGCGACACCAGGAAACTCGCCGAAAAGATCCGCAAGGACCTGCGGACGCGGCAGGTCCCCTGGGACGCCTCTCCCACGCCCGGCGACTGACGCGGGCCCCCGGCCGCCGCTCAGGCGCGTACGGCCGCCAGCGCCGCCACCAGACGCTCCGGATGCCGCGTCGAGAGGTAGGCGTAGGGCGTCGGGTCGTCCGGATCCGTGATCTCCACCCGCACCGCGGTACGGACATAGCTGCGCAGCAGCATGAAGGCCCGGGCATCGGCCTTGTGCGTCCGCCACGCCAGGGCCTCCTCGGCGTCCAGCGCCCGGGCCTCGCCCAGCGCCGAGGCCGGGATCTTCGCGTCCCCGGCGATCAGCGCACCGCCCACCACCCGGATCCGCACCGAGCCGTACGAGCTCACCGCCACCGCGGACAGCGCCGCGCCGCCGATCAGCCCGCCGAGCATCGGCAGCGTCCCCACCGGGAGCAGCATCAGGGCACAGGCGACACCGATCAGCGCGGCGATCACCCACCAGGAGCGGGGCGCGGTGAGACGTTCTTCGTACGACGGCATGGCTCCAGCTTGGCACGGCGGCGCAGGCGCCTTATGCGCGCGGGTAGGGTCTGCACTCGTGAGTGGAACTGACAGAACGAGGTCGGGGCTGCCGCGGCTGGTGCCACCGAAGGACGCCGTCGCTCCGGTCCGGCACGCCGATGCGCCGGCGCCCGGAGAACTCCTCGGCGCGCACTACGACCGCTGCTTCGGATGCGGCAACGGCCAGCCACACGGCCTGCACCTGGAGGCGCGGGCCGGCGAGGGCGTGAGCGTACGGGCCGAGTTCACCGTCAAGGAGGCCCACCAGGGCGCGCCGGGCCTGGCGCACGGCGGCGTGCTGGCCACCGCGCTGGACGAGACGCTCGGCTCGCTGAACTGGCTGCTGCGGGTGATCGCGGTGACCGGCCGGCTGGAGACCGATTTCGTACGGCCGGTGCCGCTGGGCACGGTGCTGCACCTGGACGCGAAGGCCACCGCGGTGCACGGCCGGAAGATCTACTCGACGGCCGTGGGGCGGATAGGCGCCCCCGACGGCCCGGTGGCGGTGCGCGCCGAGGCGGTCTTCATCGAGGTGAAGGTCGACCACTTCATCGAGAACGGAAGGACCGAGGAGATCCAGGCGGCGATGGCCGACCCGGACCAGGTCAAGCGAACGCGTGCGTTTGAGGTGAACCCGTGAGTCAGGTACGGAATCCGGTGGATGTGCTGCTGCGGCGGCTGGACCCGGAGGTGCCCGTTCCGTCGTACGGACATCCCGGCGACGCGGGCGTGGATCTGGTGACCACCGAGGCCGCCGAGCTGGCGCCGGGGGAGCGGGCCGTGCTGCCCACCGGAGTGTCGATCGCGCTCCCTGACGGGTATGCGGCATTTGTGCACCCCCGGTCCGGGCTCGCAGCGCGCTGTGGACTGGCGCTGGTGAATGCCCCCGGGACGGTGGATGCCGGGTACCGTGGAGAGATCAAGGTGATCGTGGTCAATCTCGACCCGCGCGAGAGCGTGCGGTTCGAGAGGTTCGACCGGATCGCCCAACTGGTCGTCCAGCAGGTCGAGAAGGTGCGCTTCCACGAGGTGGCGGAACTTCCCGGCTCGGCGCGGGCCGAGGGGGGATTCGGTTCCACCGGCGGTCATGCGGCGGTGGACGGCTCCACGGGCGGGAATGAATACGCATCGGTCGGTGCCGACCGGGAAGGACAGTGACGTGTTCGGACGTCGCAAGAAGAACGAGGCTCCTGCGGAGCCGGCCAAGGACACCGCGTTCGACGACGAGCAAGCGGTGAGCGGCGCCGAAGAGGACGAGGCGACGCAGCAGCGGCTCAGTCTTCCGCCCGCGCCGCGTCCCGACGGCCCCTGGGACGCGTCGGAGGTCAAGGACCCCGGCGAGGGCCGGGTGGACCTCGGCGGCCTCTACGTGCCGGGTGTCGAGGGCATGGAGCTGCGGGTGGAGGTCGCCGGTGACGCGATCGTCGCCGCGACGGTGGTGCTTCAGGACAGCGCCGTACAGTTGCAGGCCTTCGCCGCCCCCAGGAACGAGGGGATCTGGGGCGAGGTGCGCGAGGAGATCGCGTCCGGCATCACCCAGCAGGGCGGGGTCATCGACGAGGTCGAGGGCCCGCTGGGCTGGGAGCTGCGCGCCCAGGTACCCGTACAGCTGCCGGACGGCACGAACGGCGTGCAGGTCGTGCGCTTCATCGGCGTCGACGGCCCCCGGTGGTTCCTGCGCGGTGTGATCTCGGGCCAGGGCGCGGTGCAGCCGCAGGCCGCCGGCGTGCTGGAGCACATTTTCCGGGACACCGTCGTCATCCGTGGCGACGGCCCGATGGCGCCGCGCGACCCGATCGTCCTGAAGCTGCCGGACGACGCGCAGATGGTGCCGGACGGTGTGCAGCAGGATTCGGCCGAGCAGTCCCGCTTCGGCGGCGGCGTGGAGCGGCTGGAGCGCGGACCGGAGATCACCGAGATCCGCTGACACCCTCCGGGGCCGAGGGGCGCACAGCAGCGCCCAGGTCGGCCGGAACATAACGGTCCGCAGGGCCCGTACCCCCGTCGAGGGGGTGCGGGCCCTCGGTGTTTGTGCAGGTCAGGCCCAGACGCGTAGGGATTCCGTCAACGGGGCGCCAATGGCCGTAAGGGAGGCGTCAACGACATTCAAGCCGCGCCGGAAGGGCGCTTTGCTGTGGGGGTCCTCGTCTCCCCGTCCCTCTAGGAGCACCCGATGGCCGACGTGGCCTTCGTCGTCGTCACGCTCGCGGTCTTCGCGTTGGTGGCCCTCGTCGCCAAGGGGGTGACGAAGCTGTGACCGTCGAGAACATCGTCGGCCTGATCGTTGCCGTCGCCCTGCTGGGCTACCTGATCCTCGCGCTCGTCTTCCCGGAGAGGTTCTGAGGTGACGATCGCTGCTGCCGCAGCGGGCCAGATGAGCCCCCTGCTTGCGGGCGTGCTCCAGCTGACAGCGCTCATCGCGGCGCTGGTCCTGGCGTACCGGCCCCTCGGCGACTACATGGCCGCCGTCTACAGTTCCCCCAAGCACCTCCGTATCGAGAAGATCATCTACCGCTGCATCGGTGCCAATGCCGATGCCGAGATGCGCTGGCCCGCCTACCTGCGCGCCGTCCTGGCCTTCTCCCTGGCGGGTGTCCTCTTCCTCTACCTGCTACAGCGCCTCCAGGGCGGTATGCCGCTGTCGCTCGGCTTCGCTTCGATCAGCCCGGACCAGGCGTTCAACACCGCCGCGTCCTTCGTCGCCAACACCAACTGGCAGTCCTACAGCGGCGAGCAGGCCATGGGCCACGTCGTGCAGACCGCCGGTCTCGCGGTGCAGAACTTCGTCTCCGCCGCCACCGGCATCGCCGTCGCCGTCGCCCTCGTCCGCGGCTTCGCCAGGTCGCGTACCGGCGAACTCGGCAACTTCTGGGCCGACCTGGTGCGCGGCACCGTACGGGTGCTCGTCCCGATCGCGGTCATCGGCGCCCTCGTCCTGGTCGCCTGCGGCGCCGTCCAGAACTTCTCCGGCATCCACGAGGTCGGGCAGTTCATGGGCGGCTCCCAGCAGACCAACGGCGGCGCGGTGGCCTCCCAGGAAGTCATCAAGGAGCTGGGCACCAACGGAGGCGGCTACTTCAACGCCAACTCCGCCCACCCCTTCGAGAACCCCAACGCCTTCACCAACCTCTTCGAGATCTTCCTGATCCTGGTCATCCCGTTCGCGCTGACCCGCACCTTCGGCAAGCTCGTCGGGAACGTGCGGCAGGGCTACGCCGTCCTGGCCACGATGGGCGTCATCTGGCTCGGCTTCACCGCCCTGATGATGTGGACCGAGTTCGCGCACGGCGGCCCGGCCCTGCAAGCCGCGGGCGCCGCCATGGAGGGCAAGGAGACCCGCTTCGGCGTCGGCGCCTCATCGATCTTCGCGGTGGCCACCACCCTCACCTCCACCGGAGCCGTCAACTCCTTCCACTCCTCCTTCACGGCCTTCGGCGGCGGCCTCCAGCTGCTGGGCATGATGCTCGGTGAGATCGCCCCCGGCGGTGTGGGCTCCGGCCTCTACGGCATGCTCGTCATGGCCGTCATCGCGGTGTTCATCGCCGGCCTGATGGTGGGCCGCACGCCCGAATACCTCGGCAAGAAGATCGGCACCCGGGAGATCAAGCTCGCGGCCTGCTACCTCCTCATCACGCCGACGCTGGTGCTCGGCTTCTCCGCCGCCTCGATGGTGCTGCCGGACGCGCTGGGCTCGATGCTCAACACCAAGGCGCTGAACGCCGGTTCGCACGGCTTCTCCGAGGTCCTCTACGCGTTCACCTCCGGCGCCAACAACAACGGCTCCGCCTTCGCCGGCCTGAACGCCAACACCCCCTGGTACAACACCACGATCGGTCTGGCGATGCTGCTCGGCCGCTTCCTGCCGATGGTGTTCGTGCTCGCCCTGGCCGGCTCGCTCGCCGAGCAGAAGCCGGTCCCGGAGACCGCGGGCACCCTGCGTACCGAAAAGCCGCTCTTCGCCGGGCTGCTCGCCGGCACGATCCTGATCATCACCGGTCTGACCTACTTCCCGGCGCTGGCCCTCGGGCCGCTGGCGGAGGGCCTGTCATGACCGCCCCCGTGAAACCGGAGGAGCCCGGCTCCATGACTCCTAGCTCGACAGCCACTCCGACGCGCGTTCCGCACCAGGACCTCCCCAGCGGGCACCAGCCCGGCGACGGCCGCGTGGGCGGCGGTCTCTTCGACCCCAAGCAGCTGGTCAAGTCCTTCCCGGACGCGATACGCAAGCTCGACCCGCGGGTGATGGTCAAGTCCCCCGTGATGTTCGTGGTCGAGGTCGGCTCCGTGCTGACCACGTTCTTCGCCCTCATGTCACCCTCGGACCTGTTCGGCTGGGCGATCGCCGTCTGGCTGTGGCTGACCGTCATCTTCGCCAACCTGGCCGAGGCGGTCGCCGAGGGCCGCGGCAAGGCCCAGGCCGACACGCTCCGCAAGGCCAAGACCGACACCGTGGCGCGCCGGCTCAACGGTGAGGCCGAGGAGCAGGTTCCGGGGACCGAGCTGCGCATCGGTGACCTGGTGGTCTGCGAGGCCGGCGACATCATCCCCGGTGACGGCGATGTCGTCGAAGGCGTCGCCTCCGTCGACGAGTCGGCGATCACCGGCGAATCGGCTCCGGTGATCCGCGAGTCCGGCGGTGACCGCTCCGCCGTCACGGGCGGCACCAAGGTGCTCTCCGACCGCATCGTCATCAAGATCACGACGAGGCCCGGTGAGACCTTCATCGACCGGATGATCAACCTCGTCGAGGGCGCCGCACGGCAGAAGACCCCCAACGAGATCGCCCTGAACATCCTGCTGGCCTCGCTCACCATCGTCTTCCTGCTCGCCGTCGTCACCCTCCAGCCGTTCGCGATCTACGCGGGCGCCGAGCAGCCCATGATCGTGCTGCTCGCCCTGCTGGTCTGCCTGATCCCGACGACGATCGGCGCGCTGCTCTCGGCCATCGGCATCGCCGGAATGGACCGGCTCGTCCAGCGCAACGTCCTGGCCATGTCCGGCCGCGCCGTCGAAGCCGCGGGCGATGTCTCCACGCTGCTGCTGGACAAGACCGGCACCATCACCCTCGGCAACCGCCAGGCCGCCGAGTTCGTCCCCGTACGCGGGACCACCGAGGCCGAGGTCGCGGACGCCGCCCAGCTCTCCTCGCTGGCCGACGAGACGCCCGAGGGCCGCTCCATCGTCGTCCTCGCCAAGGAGAAGTACGGGCTGCGCGAGCGCCACCAGGGCGAGCTGGAGCACGCCGAGTGGATCGCCTTCACCGCCCAGACCCGTATGTCGGGTGTGGACATCGACGGCCGCAAGGTCCGCAAGGGCGCGTCGGGTTCGGTCATCGCCTGGGTCCAGGAGCGCGGCGGCGAGGTCGCCGACGACGCCCAGCAGCTCACCGACGCCATCTCGCAGGCCGGTGGCACCCCGCTGCTGGTCGCGCTGGAGGACGAGCGCGGGCCACGCGTCCTGGGGGTCATCCACCTCAAGGACGTCGTCAAGGAAGGCATGCGCGAACGCTTCGACGAGCTGCGCAAGATGGGCATCAAGACCGTCATGATCACGGGCGACAACCCGCTGACGGCCAAGGCCATCGCCGACGAGGCGGGCGTGGACGACTTCCTCGCGGAAGCCACCCCCGAGGACAAGATGGCGCTCATCAAGCGCGAACAGGCCGGCGGCAAGCTGGTCGCCATGACCGGCGACGGGACGAACGACGCTCCGGCCCTCGCCCAGGCGGACGTCGGCGTGGCGATGAACACCGGAACGTCGGCCGCCAAGGAGGCCGGCAACATGGTCGACCTCGACTCGAACCCGACCAAGCTCATCGAGATCGTCGAGATCGGCAAGCAACTGCTGATCACCCGGGGCGCACTGACGACCTTCTCGATCGCCAACGATGTCGCGAAGTACTTCGCGATCATCCCGGCGATGTTCGCGGTGGCTTACCCGGGCCTGGACACTCTGAACATCATGCGGCTCTCCAGCCCCAACTCGGCGATCCTCTCGGCGATCGTCTTCAACGCGCTGATCATCGTCGCGCTGGTCCCGCTCGCCCTCAAAGGCGTGCAGTACCGCCCGGTCAGCGCCGACAAGATGCTGCGCCGCAACCTCGCCGTCTACGGGCTCGGCGGCCTGATCGCCCCGTTCATCGGCATCAAACTCATCGACCTGCTCATCTCCCTCATCCCCGGGATCGGGTGACCGCCATGAACAACTCGGTAAGCAACACCGCCCGGTTGATCGGAGCAGGGGTACGCGCCCTGCTCGTCCTGACCGTGATCTGCGGGGTCCTGTACCCGCTGGTGGTCACCGGAGTGGCGCAGGCGGCCTTCCACCACAAGGCCAACGGCTCCGAGGTGGAGTCCCACGGCAAGGTCGTCGGTTCGGCCCTGCTCGGCCAGCGCTACGACAAAGGCAAGGAAAAGGGCAAGGACAAGAACGGCAACCCGATCCCGGATCTCAGGTTCTTCCAGCCGCGCCCGTCGGCGGGACTGGGCAGCAACAGGACCAACGGCGTCAACACCCAGTACGACCTCCAGGTCTCCGGTGCCTCCAACCTGGGCGCCTCCAACACCGACCTCGTCAAGGCGGTGAACGAACGGAAGAAGTGGGTCTCCGACACGTACGGCGTCCCCGCCTCGAAGGTCCCGGCGGACGCGGTCACCTCCTCCGGCTCCGGCCTCGACCCGGACATCTCGCCGGAGTACGCGCAGCTTCAGGCCGACCGGGTGGCCAGGGAGAACCGTCTGCCCGCCGCCAAGGTGCGTCAGCTGGTCGAGCACCACACCGACGGGCGCATCCTGGGCTTCATGGGCGAACCGCGGGTGAATGTTCTGGAGTTGAACGTCGCGCTGAAGGAGTTGGTGGCGGCCGGGTGAGGTAGGGGCCAAGGGCCAGGGCGAGAGCTGACCACTGCCGAGAAGAGCGCAACGGTGGCCCCCGGGGAGCAGATGCCCCGGGGGCCGTCGCGTGGTTCCCCGGGCTGATCCAGAGTTATCCACAGGCGTTGCCTGCCGATTCGAGCGGTACGCATACTGACATCACCGGCGGGCAGCGCAGCCCAGCGCTGGGCGATCCGAAGCGACCGAAGCGACCGAAGCGATCAGCCCAATACCTGCCCTTCGCCGGGAAGTTGAGCAAACACGGGGGAGCGGGGGAAGGCTCATGAACGACAGGACAAGCCGAAGCGGAAGCGCAACAGAAACCACCACGGAAGTCACCACGGAAGTCACCACGGGAGCCACCACCGCAGTGACAACGGGAAGCCCAACCGGTGAGCGCCGGGCGGCCGCGGCCGCGACCGCGGCCACGACCTCTGCCTCAGCCGGTGCGCAAGTCCTCGACGCCATGGTCGTCGCAGAGGATCTGCACCGTAGCTACGGCAGCGGCGCCGGCGCCGTACACGCCCTGCGCGGGGTCTCCTGCCGCGTCCCGCGCGGCGAACTGGTCGCCCTGCGCGGCCGCTCCGGGTCCGGCAAGACCACCCTCCTCAACCTCATCGGTGGCCTGGACTCCCCGGACTCCGGACGGATCACCGTCGACGGCACGCCGCTCGCCGACCTCGGTGAGAGCGAACTGCTGGAAATGCGCCGCGACCGCATAGGTTTCGTCTTCCAGTCCTTCGGGCTGATCCCGATACTCACCGCCGCCGAAAACGTCGGAGTGCCGCTGCGGCTGCGCAAGGTCCCACCGCGCGAGCGCGAAGAGCGCGTCGCACTGCTGCTGTCCCTGGTGGGCCTCGCCGACCACGCCGAGCAGAGACCTGGTGAGCTCTCCGGTGGCCAGCAACAACGCGTGGCCATAGCCCGCGCACTCGCCAACCATCCCGCCCTGCTGATCGCCGATGAACCGACCGGCCAACTGGACGCCGACACGGGCATGGAGGTGATGGAACTGCTGCGCGCAGTGGTCCACAGCGAAGGCGTTACTGCCCTCGTCGCCACCCACGACCCCAACCTCCTCGGCCTCGCCGACCGCGTCCTTGAACTGAACGACGGCCTGATAACGGACCGGAGCGAAGCCGACGCCGGCTGAACTGCGGGCTGAATTACAGCCTTCCAGAGCGTCGGCAACGGGTGGGATCGTCAGCGCGTTCCCGACCGTAGGGCGTTGTGCGCCTGCTGCAACAGGCTGGGCGCCACCGCGCGGTGTTTTGCGGATGCCGGCGTCCAGATGCGTGCCGCCACTGCCGGACGGTCGTACTTCAAGAACGTCGCCAACGACACCTGGCCGTCGCCGGCCTGGACGACGAGATGGCCGGTCAGGAACCAGGAGTTCGCCTCCAGTCTGATCCAGTCGTCGCCGCCATCAGCGATCTTCCAGCCGGCCAGGTGGCCCGGCGTACCTCGCCTCTTGAGGCGCAGGCCGAGGAGTATGCGCCAGATGACCTGCCCCTGCCGGCCCGCGATGTCTTCGAACATGACACGGGCCCACTGCTCGGGTGACCAGTCCGAGGCCTCACTGGTCGTGAGGGTGAAGAGGTCGATGTGGTCGGGGTCGGCCATCGTGCTGAGGGACCGGATCGACTCCGGGATGTCGTGTTGTTGCCGGGCGGTTGTCATGGAGGTCCTCTCAGGTGAACTGCCTGGATCCACGCTGTGGTTGGTTCCTGGTCCGACGTTCATACGCCTGGCTCCTCTCGGGTCAGCCCAGTAGCGGTGCTGCGTCCGTCAGGTAACATACATCCATGTCTGTATGTGAAGCGAGGTGCCCCTGATGGAGACCTCGAAGGGCGGCCGGCGGACGCAGGCGGACCGTCGGGCCCGGACCAGGAGTGCTCTGCTGGAGGCCGCGGCTCGTGGGCTGTCCCGGTACGGGTACGCCAACTTGGTGCTGGAGCGCGTGGCCGGCGAGGCGGGCTATACACGTGGCGCGCTGTACCACCAGTTCGCCAACAAGGAAGAGCTGGCACTGGCGGTGGTGAAGTGGGTTGAGGAGACCTGGAACGCCGAGGTCGGCCGGCAGGCCGCCGAGGCGGCCGACCCGGTCGATGCCCTGCTGGTGATGGCGCGGGGCCACGCCGTTTACTGCCGCCGCGACGTGGCCCGCGTCATGATGACGTTGCAGATCGAGTTCGCCGACCAGGACCATCCGGTCGGCCGGGCCCTCGACGAGATCGGTGAGCGGCTCATCGCCGACTGCGCCGGCTGGATCGATGCCGGACGCCGCAGCGGCGCGATCCCGCCCGGCCCGCCGCCCCAGGAGACGGCGCTGGCGTATCTCGGTGCCCTTTCGGGGCTCGTCATCCAAATCGCAGGACACGCCCCCTTCGACGTCGAGCTCGCCGAAAGGGCGGTCAGGGGCGTGCTCGGTCTGCCGCCCGCGCCCCTCACGGCCGACCCACAGAGCTCAGGGGGCGCCGTCCCAGCTGCGCACACCCACACGGAGGCCCACCGATGAGACTCCCCAGCACCGCACACACCACTCGTCCCTGGCGGATACACGAAGTGGCCCATGACTTCGAGGTCGAGGACGTGTGGGCGCTGCCGACGCCAGGAGGCCCGGACGACTTCAACAGGTTGCTGGCGGTGATGGTGTCCCGTGACTTCCCCGGCGACTCCCCGCTCATCGTCCGCGTGCTCTGGGCGCTCCGGTGGAAGATCGGCGCGGTGTGCGGCTGGGACCGCCCGGACGCCGGGCTCGGCGCGAGGACCGCGACCCTGCGGGACCGCCTGCCGGCCGAGCTGCGAGATGCTCCGCGTGGTCCGGAGCTGCCGAGGTTCAACTCGCTCTACCTGTGTGACGACGAGTGGGCGGCCGAGCTGGCCAACCGGACGGTGCACACGGTCATGCACCTCGGCTGGGTCCCGGACGGGTCAGGGGGCTATCGCGGTCAGATGGCTGTCCTGGTGAAGCCCAACGGCGTGTTCGGAAAGGCCTACATGGCCGCGATCAAGCCGTTCCGGTACCTCTTCGTGTACCCGGCCCTGATGCGCAGTTACGAGAGCGGGTGGCGGGCCACCTCATAGCCGGCCGGCGCCTCGACGACGGTGACCAACCGTTCGGCCATGCTCGGAGTGCGGCCGATCGCGGACGTGACCGACGGGGCGCCATCGCATTCAGTCACAGCGAGGCCGCGGGCCGAGCACGCGGTCTCGGCACCCCACCGCAAAGAGATTGACGAGGAGTTGAGCCGCTGGTTGAGACGGGACCCGTGGGAGAGGAGAGGGAGCCCGCTTACCAGACGTCGCCTTCGCGCCAGTCGCAGGTGAGGTCGGTGTCGAGGTCGAGGGGGGTTGCGGGGGTGGGGAGGACGTAGAGGCAGCCGTCCTCGTCGGGGGTGCGCCGGATGCCGTCGGGGGTGAGGGTCGAGGAGGGGCCGCGCCAGAGCTGCCAGCCGCGGGCCGAGTAGAAGGCGGCAGCCTCGTCGGAGGCACCCAGTGCGCCGAGGTCGTAGCCGCCGCGGATCACCCGCTCCAGGGCGTCCATCATGGCCGCGCCATGGCCCCGGCCGCGCCGGTCCGCGCGCACGGCCACGCCCTCGACGTATCCGCAGCGCAGCGCCCGGCCGCCGTGCAGCAGGCGGCGCTGGACCACGGACGCATGCCCGATCAGTGCGCCGTCCTCGTGGACCAGGGCATGCAGACCGCCGAGGGCGTGCTCCCAGTCCTCGGCCGTCATGTCGTCGAAGACGTCGTAGAGGAGTGCGCGGGCCGCCTTCAGGGTCTGCGGGTCCAGATCGGCGGTGTGGGCGAGGCGGAGGTCGGTCGGGGCGGTGCCGGCGTGGTCCGTCGTCCGCACGGTGAGGTGGGCGGCGGTCCCGGACGCCGGGAGGTGAGCCTCGGTCATATGGGCATGGTCGCAGGTGGGCCGGGGCGCGGCGACGGCATTTTTCCGGACACCCGACCGGTTCCTCCGCGTCCCCCGTCAGCTGCCCCGGGAAACGCCCGCCCCCATGACCGCGCGCTCCGCCCCACCCCTCCCACGCCCCGTAACCCCTCCCGCGCCCCGTATCAGAGTCGCGTCAAGACCGGGCTCGAAGTCGTCATCCGAGGCTTTTGTTCCGTTGGCCGGTCGGTAGGGTCGCACCAGGTTCAGCCCGGTGGGGGCCGCCTTCACGTAAGACAATGAGGCCATGGCACGCGGCAAGCTACGGATATACCTCGGTGCGGCACCGGGCGTCGGCAAGACGTACTCGATGCTGTCCGAGGCGCACCGTCGCGTCGAGCGCGGCACGGACGTCGTGGTGGCATTCGTCGAGCACCACGGCAGACCGCGGACCGAGGTCATGCTGCACGGTCTGGAGCAGATCCAGCGCCGGGAGCTGGAGTACCGCGGCGCCACCTTCACCGAAATGGACGTCGACGCGGTCCTGGAGCGCAAGCCGGCCGTGGCAGTCGTCGACGAGCTGGCGCACACCAATGTGCCCGGCTCGCGCAACCACAAGCGCTGGCAGGACATCGAGGAGCTGCTGGAAGCCGGGATCCATGTGATCTCGACGGTCAACATCCAGCACCTGGAGTCGCTCGGGGATGTCGTCGAGTCGATAACGGGCGTCCGGCAGCGCGAGACCGTGCCGGACGAGATCGTCCGGCGGGCCGACCAGATCGAGCTGGTCGACATGTCGCCACAGGCGATCCGGCGTCGTATGGCGCACGGCAACATCTACCAGCCCGACAAGGTGGACGCCGCGCTCTCCCACTACTTCCGGCCGGGCAACCTCACCGCGCTGCGCGAGCTGGCCCTGCTCTGGGTCGCCGACCGGGTCGACGAGTACCTCCAGGAGTACCGCGCCGAGCATTCCATCCGCTCGACCTGGCAGGCGCGTGAGCGGATCGTCGTCGGGCTGACGGGCGGGCCGGAGGGGCGTACGCTCATCCGCCGCGCGGCCCGGATGGCGGCCAAGGGGTCGGGGAGCGAGGTGCTCGCCGTCTACATAGCCCGCAGTGACGGGCTGACCTCGGCCTCGCCGAAGGAACTCGCCGTCCAGCGCACCCTGGTCGAAGACCTGGGAGGGACGTTTCATCACGTCATCGGCGACGACATACCGAGCGCGCTGCTGGAGTTCGCCCGCGGGGTGAACGCCACCCAGATCGTGCTGGGGTCGAGCCGCCGCAAGGCCTGGCAGTACGTCTTCGGGCCGGGGGTGGGCGCGACAGTCGCCCGCGACTCCGGACCCGACCTCGACGTGCACATCGTCACCCACGAGGAGGTCGCCAAGGGCCGGGGGCTGCCGGTGGCCCGCGGCGCGCGGCTGGGGCGGGCCCGGATCATCGCCGGCTGGCTCGTCGGCGTCGCCGGTCCCGTGCTGCTCTCGTTGCTGCTGACCAGCCTCGCCAACGGTCCCGGGCTGGCCAATGACGTCCTGCTGTTCCTGTTCCTGACCGTCGTCGCGGCGCTGCTCGGCGGTCGGCTGCCGGCGCTGGCGTCGGCCGCGGTCGGCTCGCTGCTGCTGAACTTCTACTTCACGCCGCCCACCCACACCCTCACGGTCGACGACCCCAAGAACATCGTTGCCATCGTGATCTTCTTCGCGGTGGCGGTGTCCGTCGCCTCGGTGGTGGACCTCGCCGCCCGCCGCACCGATCAGGCCGCCAGGCTGCGCGCCGAGTCGGAGATCCTTTCCTTCCTCGCGGGCAGCGTGCTGCGCGGTGAGACGACGCTGAACGCCCTGCTGGAGCGGGTGCGGGAGACCTTCGGCATGGACACCGTGGCGCTGCTGGAGCGCCGCAGCGATGTCGACCCGTGGACCTGTGCGGGCCGGGCCGATGGCTCCGACAGCACCGGCAGTGCCGAGGACAAGCCGCTGCTGCGTCCCGAGGACGCGGACGTCGACATGCCGGTGGGCGACCATATGGCGCTGGCGCTGACCGGCCGGGTGCTGCCCGCGGAGGACCGCCGGGTACTGGCCGCGTTCGCCGCCCAGGCCGCCGTCGTACTGGACCGGCAGCGGCTGGTGGGGGAGGCGGAGCGGGCCCGCGAGCTGGCCGAGGGCAACCGCATCCGTACGGCGCTGCTGGCCGCGGTCAGCCACGATCTGCGCACCCCGCTGGCGAGCATCAAGGCCTCCGTCACCTCCCTGCGCTCCGACGACGTCGCCTGGTCCCCGGAGGACGAGGCGGAGCTGCTGGCCGGTATCGAGGCGGGCGCGGACCGGCTGGACCACCTGGTGGGCAATCTGCTGGACATGTCCCGGTTGCAGACCGGCACGGTCACCCCGCTGATCCGCGAGATCGACCTCGACGAGGTGGTGCCGATGGCGCTGGGCGGCGTACCGGAGGGCAGCGTCACCCTCGACATCCCTGAGGAGCTGCCGATGGTGGCGGTCGATCCGGGGCTGCTGGAACGTTCGGTCGCCAATCTCGTCGAGAACGCCGTGAAGTACAGCCCGGACGGCGAGGCGGTGCTGGTCGCGGCCAGCGCGCTCGGCGACCGGGTGGAGCTGCGGATCGCCGACCGCGGTCCGGGCGTGCCCGACAGCGCCAAGGACCGGATCTTCGAACCGTTCCAGCGCTATGGCGACGCCCCGCGCGGCGCGGGCGTGGGTCTCGGCCTGGCCGTGGCGCGTGGCTTCGCGGAGGCGATGGGCGGCACGCTCGCTGCCGAGGACACCCCCGGAGGCGGTATGACCATGGTGCTGACCCTGCGGGCCGCGGTCGGCCGGCCGCCGGTCATGCCCGACCTTCCGGCTCAGGTCACGACATGAGCCGTACGGACCGCACTCACCACACACCCGCGGGGTCGGCCCGCGAGGAGACGACACCACGAGGAGAACGCCAGTGAACCGGGTGCTTGTGGTCGATGACGAGCCGCAGATCGTCCGCGCCCTCGTGATCAACCTGAAAGCGCGCAAGTACGAGGTCGACGCCGCCCCCGACGGGGCCACCGCCCTCAAGCTCGCGGCCGCCCGCCACCCCGATGTCATCGTCCTGGACCTCGGCCTCCCCGATATGGACGGGGTCGAGGTGATCAAGGGGCTGCGGGGCTGGACGCGGGTGCCGATCCTGGTGCTCTCCGCGCGGCAGACCTCCGACGAGAAGGTGGAGGCGCTGGACGCGGGCGCGGACGACTATGTGACCAAGCCGTTCGGCATGGACGAGCTGCTGGCCCGGCTGCGGGCGGCGGTGCGGCGGGCCGAGCCCACCGGGCCGGCCGACGACGAGGTGATCGTGGAGACCGAGGGCTTCACCGTCGACCTCGCGGCCAAGAAGGTCAACCGCGGCGGCCGGGACATCCGGCTCACCCCGACGGAGTGGCACCTGCTGGAGGTCCTGGTCCGCAACGCCGGGCGGCTGGTCAGCCAGAAGCAACTGCTCCAGGAGGTCTGGGGCCCCTCGTACGGCACCGAGACCAACTATCTGCGGGTCTACATGGCCCAGCTCCGCCGCAAGCTGGAGAGCGACCCCTCCCACCCGAGGCACTTCATCACCGAGCCGGGGATGGGGTATCGGTTCGAGCAGTGAGGTGCGGGTCCGGGGTGGGGCCGGCCGGGGGTCCGGGGGTTGGCCCCCGGGGGACACAGCATCACCGAGCCGGGGATGGGGTATCGGTTCGAGCAGTGAGGTGCGGGTCCGCGGGCGGCATGGCGGCAGGAGGCGGGGCTCGTCGGCTCGTCGGCCGTCCGAAAGACCGCTGTGGACGCCGTTATTCGCCGGGCCGGGCACCGGTACGCTGGGTGCATGAGTGCTGGTACCCGACCCGAGAAGCCGGCCGGTCGCTTCCGCCGGATGCTCGACAGGCTGTCCTCCTCCGAGGAGGAGTTGCAGTCCGCCGAGTTGCAGCAGGATGCGCAGGACGCGGGGTGTACCCGTATCAGCGACTGTGACGACCGCCAGATAGTGAAGGTCACCGGCACCCTGCGGCATGTCACGCTGCGGCCGCGTGCCGGTGTGCCCGCGCTCGAGGCGGAGCTGTTCGACGGCTCCGCGGCGCTCGATGTGGTGTGGCTCGGACGCCGCTCCATCGTCGGGATCGAGCCGGGCCGTAAGCTCATCGCCTCGGGCCGGGTCTCCTTGAGCCACGGACGCCGGGTGCTCTTCAACCCGAAGTACGAACTCCGACCGCTCGGACAGGAGTAGCCGGTGACGTCTTACGACCGACCGACCACTGACGCGGATGACCAGCGCCGCACCGAAGCCTCCGCAGACCCCTCGCCGGGGCCTGCGGCCGACGGCAGACAGACCACCGAAGCGGCGCTGTTCGAGGCGTTCGGCGGGGTCCGCGGCATGGTGGAGACCGTGGTCCCCGGCCTGCTGTTCGTCGCGATCTTCACGGTCAACAAGGACCTGCACATCTCGGCGATCGCCGCACTGGCCGTCTCGCTGGTGCTGGCGGCCATCCGCCTGATCCGTAAGGACACCATCAAGCACGCCTTCAGCGGCGTCTTCGGGGTGGCCTTCGGCGTGGTCTTCGCGATGATGACCGGCAACGCCAAGGACTTCTACCTGCCGGGCATGCTCTACACCCTCGGGCTGGCGGTGGCGTACATCGTCACCACGCTCGCCGGGGTCCCGCTGATCGGGCTGATCCTGGGCCCGGTGTTCAAGGAGAACCTCTCCTGGCGCACCCGTAACCCGGGCCGGAAGAAGGCGTACGCCAAGGCCAGCTGGGCCTGGGGGCTGATCCTGCTCGCCAAGTGCGCGGTGCTCTTCCCGCTGTACTGGTGGGCGGACACCACCCAGCTCGGCTGGGTGCTGATCGCGCTGAAGATCCCGCCGTTCCTGCTCGCGGTCTACCTCACCTGGGTCTTCCTGATGAAGGCGCCGGCGCCGATCGACGTCTTCGCCGAGATGGAAGCGAAGGAGAAGGCGGAGGAGGAGGCCGCGGAGCGGCGCCGCAAGGAGCGCGAGGTCCTGGACGTGGTCGCCGACGAAATCTTCGGGGACGTGGTGGCGGAGGCCGCCGCGGAGGCCGGCACCGACCGCCCGCCGCGGGGGAAGCCGCGCCACCGCCGCTGACCCGTCGGCGACCGGCCGGCGCCTCTGCGTACACACCGAACGCCGGGGGCCCGGGAACGAGACGTATCGTTCCCGGGCCCCCGGCGTTCACTGCATATCCGGCGCGGTGCCAGGGGCTGTCTAGGCGTCCTCGCGCCGCACCGACAGCAGATCCTCCAGCTGCTCCTCGCGCGACTGCGCCGCCACGAACAGCAGCTCGTCGCCCGCCTCCAGCGCGTCCTCCTTGTTGGGCGTGAGCACCCGCGTCCCGCGGATGATCGTGACCAGGGAGGTGTCCTCGGGCCACTCCACATCGCCGACCCGGGTGCCGGCCAGTGCGGCCTCGGGCGGCAGCGTCAGCTCGACGAGGTTGGCGTCGCCGTGGCTGAAGCGCAGCAGCCGCACCAGGTCACCGACGCTCACCGCCTCCTCGACCAGCGCCGACATCAGGCGCGGCGTCGAGACCGCGACATCCACGCCCCAGGACTCGTTGAACAGCCACTCGTTCTTCGGGTTGTTCACCCGGGCGACCACCCGGGGTACGCCGTACTCGGTCTTGGCGAGCAGCGAGACGACCAGGTTGACCTTGTCGTCGCCGGTCGCCGCGATGACGACGTTGCAGCGCTGGAGCGCCGCCTCGTCGAGCGAGGTGATCTCGCAGGCATCGGCCAGCAGCCACTCCGCCAGCGGCACCCGCTCGACCGAGATGGCGGTCGGCGCCTTGTCGATGAGCAGGATCTCGTGACCGTTTTCCAGGAGCTCTCCGGCGATGGATCGGCCCACCGCCCCCGCACCCGCGATTGCGACCCTCATGTGTGCGCTCCCTCAGGACCCGTGGCGAATGCCGCTTCGACCTTCTCGACCTCGTCGGTGCGCATCATGACGTGCACCAGATCGCCCTCCTGCAACACGGTCTGCGAGGTCGGCAGCATTGCTTCGCCCAGCCGGGTGAGGAAGGCGACGCGGACGCCGGTCGCCTCCTGAAGCGTGCTGATCTTGTGCCCGACCCAGGAGGGGGCGGTGTGCACCTCGGCGAGCTGGACGCCCCCGCTGGGGTCCCGCCACAGCGGTTCGGCGCCCGACGGCAGCAGCCGGCGCAGCATCTGGTCGGCCGTCCAGCGGACGGTGGCGACGGTGGGGATGCCCAGGCGCTGGTAGACCTCGGCACGCCGCGGGTCGTAGATACGGGCGGCGACGTTCTCGACGCCGAACATCTCGCGGGCCACCCGGGCGGCGATGATGTTGGAGTTGTCACCGCTGGAGACGGCCGCGAAGGCGCCCGCCTCCTCGATGCCGGCCTCACGCAGCGTGTCCTGGTCGAAGCCGACGCCGGTCACCCGGCGGCCGCCGAAGGTCGAGCCCAGGCGGCGGAACGCGGTCGGGTCCCGGTCGACCACCGCGATGGTGTGACCCTGGCTCTCCAAGGTCTGCGCGAGCGCGGAGCCCACCCGCCCGCACCCCATGATGACGATGTGCATGCTGATTACCCCGTGCCCTGTACTAGCGCGCTGACCTGCACAAACACCCTGCTCACTACCTTCTTCTCCCAGTACCGGCGACACGAGGCCCGAGCTCGTGACACGGACCGGGTGCGGCAGCGGGAGCGCCGGGCGCACCGTGGTCCGGTACAACCGTATCCGTAATGCCGCTTCCCGTAGGGGGCGCGGTGGGCACCGATCGGTTGCGGCCGGCCGTCGGGTGCGACCGCTTCCCGCGCCGGGCTGCGCCGCGGGAGGCCCGTAAGGCACGCTACGAGGTGTGCCCAATCTGCCTCTCCAGCCCCAACAGGGCTACTCCGCCCCGCACATGGTGGTCTGCGGCGACGATGCGCTCGCGCACCGGCTCGCCGCCGAGCTCCGGGACGTCTACGGCGAACGGGTGACGCTGGTCGTCCCCTCCGCCCGCGAGACGCACCGTCCCCGGATCCCACCGCCGGCCCGCGCGCTCGACCGGGCCACCGCGCTGCTCGGCCGGGTCTCGGCGGCGATGGCCCGTACCTCGCTGCCGCCGTCCGAGCCACCGGCCGACGGGGAGGGCGAGGCGCCGGAGGAGGCCGTACGGATCCTGGAGTCGGCGCAGCCGGACGACGCGGCGCTGAGCGCGGCGGGCATCGCCGAGGCCGAGGCGCTGGCCCTGGTCTACGACGACGATGAACTCAACATCCACGCCGCGCTGCGGGCCCGCCGGCTCAACCCCCGGCTGCGGCTGGTCATCCGGCTCTACAACCGCAAACTGGGGCAGCATCTGGAGGAACTGCTGGACCAGGCCGCGATGGTCACGTCCCCCGGCGCCGGGGATGCCGGTCCTGCCGCCGGCGCCGCCGCGGACGATGCCTCCACGACCGTCCTGTCCGACGCCGACACCGTGGCCCCCGCCCTGGCGGCCACCGCGGTCGCCGGCACCAGCAAGGTCATCGAGGCGGACGGGCTGCTGCTGCGGGCCGCGGAGCGTGCGCCGGTGCCTCCCGGCCGGCCCGGCGGCCCGGCTCTGTGCACCCTCGCGCTGCTCTCCCCCTCCGCCAGCGACCCCGCGTCCGCCGCCAACTCCCCCTCGGACGCGCAGAGTTCGGGCAGCGACGAGGGGCCCGTCCTGCTGCCGGACGAGGCCGAGGCCGCCTCTGCCGTCGGCTGCGGGACCGTCGTCCTGGAGACCGTCTCCTATACGGGGCACACGGTGCGCCGGCGCTGGCTGCGCGGCCGGGGCGCACCGCTCGCCTCGCTCTTCTCCCGGCGGCTGCGCTGGTCGCTGGCCGGTGTCGTGGGCGCGGTGCTGGCGCTGGCCATCGCCTCCTGGGTCACCCTCGGCGAGAATCCGGTGCACGCCGCCTACCTCACGCTGCTGGATCTCTTCGCGATCAACGATCCGGCGGTCGATGAGCCGCTGCCCCGCAAGATCCTTCAGCTGCTGTCCGGGCTGACCGGTCTGTTGCTGCTGCCGGTGCTGGTCGCGGCGGCCTTCGAGGGGCTGGGCACCTTCCGCAGCGCCGCGGCGCTCCGGCGTCCGCCGCGCGGACTGTCGGGGCATGTGGTGCTGCTCGGCCTCGGCAAGGTCGGCACCCGGGTGCTGGCCCGGCTGCACGAGCTGGGCATCCCCGTCGTGTGCATCGAGGGCGACCCGGAGGCCAGGGGCATCGCGCTGGCCCGTCGGCTGCGGGTGCCGACCGTCCTGGGGGACGTCACCCAGGAAGGCGTCCTGGAGGCCGCGATGATCGAACGGTCCGCCACCCTGCTCGCGCTGACCAGCGAGGACACCACGAATCTGGAGGCCGCCCTCTACGCCCGCTCGGTCCACCCGCAGCTGCGGGTGACGCTGCGGCTCTTCGACGACCGGTTCGCCACCGCCGTCTACCGCACCCTGCGCGCCGCACATCCGCGGGCGCTGACCCGCAGCCGCAGCACCTCCTTCCTGGCCGCGCCCGCCTTCGCCGGCGCGATGATGGGGCGGCAGATCCTGGGGGCGATCCCGGTCGAGCGCCGGGTGTTGCTGGTCGCCCGGGTCGAGGTGCGCGGCCATGCGGCACTGGAGGGCCGTACGCTCGGCGAGGTGCTGCGGCCGGGGCGGCTGCGGGTGCTGGCGGTCGACACCGCCGCGCCCGACGACCCCGAGCCGGCCGCCGCGGCCGCCCCGCCGCCGGAGAAGGAGCGCGAGCCGGCACAGCTGGTGCACGAGCTGGGCGACGACTATGTGCTGCGGCCCCAGGACCGGGTGCTGCTGGTCGCCACCCGGCAGGGCCTGGGGGCGCTGCACGCCGGGCGCTCACGGACCGCAGGGGCCGGGGTGGCCGGACCGGTGTGACGGACGCCGGGCGGGCCGACGTGATGAAGACCACCGGGCCCGCCCGCGGCCGCGGACGGCGTGCGCGCGACGTGCGGATCCTGTGCAGGGACCGGGCCGGACCGCGCTCCCGGGCAGGCCGGCGGCGCCTCGTCCCGGCCCCGCCTGTACCCGGTCGGGTCGGCGGCTGGGCACGAGCGTTGACCAACCCTTAACATCCTCGGGTGTCCAAACTGACCGACGTGCCCAAACGGATCTTGATCGGGCGCGCACTGCGCAGCGACCGGCTCGGCGAGACCCTGCTGCCCAAGCGCATCGCACTCCCCGTCTTCGCCTCCGACCCGCTCTCCTCCGTGGCCTATGCGCCGGGCGAGGTGCTGCTGGTCCTGTCCGTCGCGGGTGTCTCTGCGTACAGCTTCAGCCCCTGGATCGCGGTCGCGGTCGTGGTTCTGATGTTCACGGTCGTCGCGTCGTACCGGCAGAACGTGCACGCCTACCCGAGCGGTGGCGGTGACTACGAGGTCGCCAACACCAACCTCGGCGCCAGGGCCGGTCTCACCGTCGCCAGCGCACTGCTGGTCGACTATGTGCTGACCGTCGCGGTCTCCATCTCCTCCGGAATCGAGAACCTGGGCTCGGCGATCCCGTTCGTCGTCGAACACAAGACCCTCTGCGCGATCGTGGTCATAGTCCTGCTGACCTTGATGAACCTGCGCGGCGTCAAGGAGTCCGGCAAGCTCTTCGCGATCCCGACGTACGTCTTCGTCGCCGGCGTCTTCATCATGATCATCTGGGGCGTCATCCGCGCCGTGGTCATGGGCGACACCATGAAGGCCCCCACCGCCGACTACACGATCCACGCCGAACAGGGCGGGCTGGCCGGTCTCGCGCTGGTCTTCCTCCTGCTGCGCGCCTTCTCCTCCGGCTGTGCCGCGCTCACCGGCGTCGAGGCGATCTCCAACGGCGTGCCGGCCTTCCGCAAGCCCAAGTCCAAGAACGCGGCGACCACCCTCGCCCTCATGGGCGGCCTGGCCGTCACCATGTTCTGCGGCATCATCGCCCTGGCCATGGCCACCCACGTGAGGATGGCGGAGACCCCCGCCACGGATCTGCTCGACCACGGCAAACCGGTCGGCGCCGGCTACACCCAGGACCCGGTCATCTCCCAGGTCGCCTCCGCCGTCTTCGGCAACGGCTCGTTCCTGTTCGTCGTGCTGGCCGCCGCCACCGCCCTGGTCCTCTTCCTCGCCGCCAACACCGCCTACAACGGCTTCCCGCTGCTCGGCTCGATCCTCGCCCAGGACCGCTATCTGCCCCGCCAGCTGCACACCCGCGGCGACCGGCTGGCGTTCTCCAACGGCATCGTCCTGCTGGCCGGTGCGGCGGCGATCCTCGTCTACCTCTACGGCGCGGACTCCACCCGCCTCATCCAGCTCTACATCGTCGGCGTCTTCGTCTCCTTCACCCTCAGCCAGATCGGCATGGTCCGTCACTGGAACCGCCATCTGCTCACCGAGAAGGACCCGGCTGAGCGCCGCCGGATGCACCGCTCCCGCGCCATCAACGCCTTCGGCGCCTTCTTCACCGGCCTCGTCCTGGTCGTCGTCCTCCTGACGAAGTTCACCCACGGCGCCTGGGTGGCGCTGCTCGGCATGGTCATCTTCTTTGTGACCATGTCCGCGATCCGCCGCCACTACGACCGGGTCGCCGACGAGATCGCCGCCGAAGAGACCCCCGACGACGACGTCGTACGCCCCTCCCGGGTGCACTCCCTCGTCCTGGTCTCCAAGGTGCACAAGCCCACCCTGCGCGCCCTGAACTACGCCAAGCTGATGCGCTCCGACACCCTGGAAGCGGTCAGCGTGGACGTCGACCGGGCCGACACCAAGGCCCTGCGCGAGGAGTGGGAGCGCCGCGGCATCGAGGTACCCCTGAAGATCCTGGCCTCCCCGTACCGCGAGATCACCCGCCCGATCATCGACTACGTCAAGTCACTGCGCCGGGAGAGCCCCCGCGCCGCCGTCTCCGTCTACATCCCCGAGTACGTCGTCGGCCACTGGTACGAGCACCTGCTCCACAACCAGTCCGCGCTGCGCCTCAAGGGACGGCTCCTCTTCACCCCCGGCGTCATGGTCACCTCCGTTCCCTGGCAGCTGGACTCCTCCGAGGCCGCCAAGCTGCGCGCCCGCAAGCGCGCGGAGTGGAACGCTCCGGGGGCGGTACGCCGCGGCCCGGTCAGCCAGCCGAAGAAGGAGAAGGCGGCGACCAAGAAGTAGCGGCCGGCCCCGGTCGCGGGCCGGCGCAGGACCGGCCGGGCGCGCGACCGGGCATGGCACGCCGGGACGTAGACTTGACGGCTGGCCTCCCTCCAGGGGCCGGCCACCGTCCCCTCGTTCCACCCACCTCAGGAGCCCTCCCGCCATGCAGGCAGAACCCAAGAAGTCGCTGGTCGGCGAGGAGTACGAGGTCGAGGTCGGCCCGGTCGCGCACGGCGGCCACTGCATCGCCCGCACCGAGGAGGGCCAGGTCCTCTTCGTACGCCACGCCCTGCCCGGCGAGCGCGTCATCGCCCGCGTCACCGACGGCGAGGAAGGCGCCCGCTTCCTGCGCACCGACGCCGTCTCGATCCTCGAAGCCTCCAAGGACAGGGTCGAGGCCCCCTGCCCCTTCTCCGGCCCCGGCCGCTGCGGCGGCTGCGACTGGCAGCACGCCGCACCCGGCGCCCAGCGCCGTCTGAAGTCCGCGGTCATCGCCGAACAGCTCCAGCGGCTGGCCGGCCTCTCACCCGAGGACGCCGGCTGGGACGGCACGGTCGAGCCCGCCCCCGGCGACAAGGTCGCCAAGGGCGAGGTCCCGGCCTGGCGCACCCGCGTCCAGTACGCCGTCGACGCCGAAGGCCGCGCGGGCCTGCGCAAGCACCGCTCGCACGACATCGAGCCGATCACCCACTGCATGATCGCCGCCCCCGGCGTCTCCGAACTCGGCATCGAGAACCGCAACTGGCCCCAGATCGCCACCGTCGAGGCCATCGCCGCCACCGGCTCCCACGATCGCCAGGTCATCCTCACCCCCAAGCCGGGCGGCCGCCTCCCGATCGTCGAACTCGACAAGCCGGTCTCCGTCCTCCGCGTCAACGAGAAGGACGGCGGGGTCCACCGCGTCCACGGCCGCCCCTTCGTCCGCGAACGCGCCGCCGGCCGCACCTGGCGCGTCGGCAACGGCGGCTTCTGGCAGGTCCACCCGAA
>NZ_JBVIST010000035.1:0-23521 GCF_055575375.1 Streptomyces sp. NPDC034111
TCGGACGGGAAAGGCACCACACCATCCCCACCCGCACACAACAACCCCCACAACTCCTCCGGCGATTCCACCCCGCCAGGGAACCGACAACTCATGGCCACGATCGCCACCGGCTCGTCATGGTCGGCCGGTCCGGTCGGGAGGGCGGCCGGTGCCGGCGCGAGTGCGTCGTCGGTCGTCGTCCGGTCGGAGAGTTCGGCCAGCAGGAAGTCCGCGAGGACCGCGCAGGTGGGGTAGTCGAAGACGAGCGTGGCGGGCAGCCGCAGGCCGGTGATGCCGTTCATGCCGTTGCGCAGCTCGACGGCGCTGAGCGAGTCGAACCCGAGGTCGCTGAAGGCGCGTTCCGGGTCGACCGCCGCGGGCCCGGCGTAGCCGAGCACGGTGGCGACATAGCTGCGGACGACGTCCAGGACCACGGCGGCGCGCTCGGACTCGGCGACTCCGGCGAGGTGCTGGAGCAGCTTGGCGGCCGCGTCGGAGCCGGTGTCGTCGCTCTCCTGCGCGGTCTCCAGGACGTGTTGGGCGTCGGGGAGGTCGCGCAGCAGGGCGCTGGGCCGGGAGGCGGTGAAGGCGGGGGTGAACTTGTCCCAGCCGAGGTCGGTGACGGAGACATAGCTCTCGTCGTGGTCGAGGGCCTGCTGGAGTGCGCCGCAGGCCAGCTCGGGCTGCATGTCGTACACGCCGTAGCGGCGGAGCCGGTCGCCGACGGCGCCCTCTCCCATGCCGTCGCCGGACCAGTGGCCCCAGGCGACGGCGGTGGCGGGGAGTCCGTCGGCGCGGCGCCGGTCGGCGAGTGCGTCGAGGAAGGCGTTGCCCGGCGCGTAGTTGCCCAGGCCCGGGCCGCTGATGGTGCCGGAGGTGGAGGAGAAGAGCACGAACGCGGACAGGTCCAGGTCCCGGGTCAGTTCGTGGAGGTTGAGCGCCGCGGTGACCTTGGCGCGCAGCACGGTGTCCATCCGGCCCGGGTCGAGGGAGTCGATCACGCCGTCGTCGAGGGAGCCGGCGACATGCATGACCGCGTCGAGCGGGTACTCCTGGGGGACGGTGGCGAGCAGGTCGCGCAGCGCCTCACGGTCGGCGGCGTCGCAGGCGGCGAGGGTGACGCGGGCGCCGAGCGCGGTGAGTTCGGCCCGGAGGTCCGCTGCGCCCGGTGCGTCGGCGCCGCGGCGGCTGGTGAGCAGCAGATGCTCGGCGCCTTGCCGCGCCAGCCAGCGTGCGATGTGTCCGCCGACGGCGCCGGTGCCGCCGGTGACGAGGACGGTGCCGCGGGGCCGCCAGGTGCGCTGCGGCGGGGTGCCGGCGAGTGGGGCGCGTACCAGACGACGGCCGTAGGCGCCGGAGGCGCGCAGGGCGATCTGGTCCTCGCCGTCCGGTCCGGCGAGCAGGGCGCAGAGCCGGTCCGCCGCCCGCTTGTCGAGCGTTTCGGGCAGGTCGATGAGGCCGCCCCAGCGGTCGGAGTGTTCCAGGGCGGCGACCCGGCCCATGCCCCAGACCAGGGCCTGGTGGGCGTGGGTGACGGATTCGGAGCGTCCGATGGCGACGGCTCCGCGGGTCCCGCACCACAGGGGCGCCTCGATGCCGAGGTCGCCGAGTGCCTGGACGAGGGACAGGGTGCCGGACACGCCCACGGGCACGGCGGGGTGTGCGGGGTGGGCCCGCTCGTCCAGCGGGAGCAGGGACAGGACGCCGGTGACCTCGCCGCCGCCCACCGCGCCGCTGACCTCGCCGTCGCCCGGTACGTCGTCGTCGCCGAGCGCGGTGCGCAGCCGGAGGGCGGTCCGCTCACGGTCGGAGCCGTCCTCGGGGGTCAGTTCCACGAGACGTACCTGGGCGCCGTGCGCGGTGAGCGCGGCGAGCACGTCCTGGACGGCGGCCGTGCGGGCGTCGCCGTCGGCGGCTTCCGCCGCGGGGGCGATCAGCAGCCAGGTGCCGTGCAGGACGGCGGCGGTGCGCTCGGCGAGCGGCGACCAGCGCACGGTGTACCGCCAGCCGTCGACGGTGGACCGCTCGCGGCTGTTCCTGCGCCACGACGACAGCGCGGGCAGTACGGCGCTGAGCGGTTCGTCGCCGTCGACGTGGAGCGTCTCGGTCAGCGCCTGGAGGTCTTCCTGTTCGACGGTCTCCCAGAACCGGGCCTCGACGGCGTCGGACGCCGGTGTGTCCTCGCCGGCGCCGGCGGCCAGTTCCCGCGCCTGCGGCCAGTACCGCTCGCGCTGGAACGCGTAGGTCGGCAGGTCGACACGGTGTGCGCCGGTGCCCGCGAAGACGGCGGCCCAGTCGACGGTCACGCCCTGCGCATGGGCTTCGGCGAGGGAGGTGAGGAGGCGGTCGGGGCCGCCCGCCTCCCGGCGCAGGGTGCCGAGCACGGCGGCGTCCACGCCGAGTGCGTCCGCGATGTCGCGTACCCCGCCGGACAGTACGGGGTGCGGGCTCACCTCGATGAACGACCGGTGGCCTGCCGCGAGCAGACCGCGGATGGCGTCCTCGAACCGCACGGTCTGCCGCAGGTTGGTGTACCAGTAGTCGGCGTCGAGCCCGGAGGTGTCCTGCCACCGACCGGTCACGGTCGAGAAGAACGGGACGGCGGCAACGGACGGGCTGATGCCGTCGAGTGCTTCGAGCACCTCGGCGCGCACCGGCTCGACCTGCGCCGAGTGGGAGCCGTAGTCAACGGAGACCTTGCGGACCTGCACACCGTCGGCGGTCAGCGCGGTGAACAGCTCGTCGAGCGCTTCCGCGGCGCCGGAGACGACGACGGAGGCGGGCCCGTTCACCGCGGCGACGGACAGCTCCTCGCCCCACGGTGCGATCCGCTCGCGCACCGCGTCGGCGGGCAGCTGGACGGACATCATGCCGCCGCCACCCGTGACGGCGGTCAGTGCCCGACTGCGCAGAACCACCACACGCGCCCCGTCGTCCAGGGTCAGCGCCCCGGCAACGCACGCGGCGGCGATCTCGCCCTGGCTGTGCCCGACGACCGCGTCGGGCTCCACTCCGTACGAGCGCCATACCTCGGCGAGCGACACCATGACGGCCCACAGGGCGGGCTGTACGACATCGACGCGTGTGAAGTCGGGTGCGTCGGCGTCGCCGCGCAGGACGGCCGTCAGCGACCAGTCCACGAGGGGCGCGAGGGCGCGTTCGCAGGCGGCGATGTGGTCTGCGAACACGGGTGAGCTGTCGAGCAGTTCGCGGGCCATGCCGGCCCACTGGCTGCCCTGGCCGGGGAAGACCAGGACGGGGCGGGCGCTGCCGTCGCGGGCGACGCCTCGCGGCGTGTCGGAGACCAGCGCGCCCTCGGCGATCTCGCGCAGGCCGCGATCGAGGCCGTCCCGGTCGGCCGCGACCAGCACCGCACGGTGCTCGAATGCGGAACGTGTGGTGGCGAGCGAGAAACCGAGGTCGGTGAGGCCGCTGAGGTCGCAGTCACCGGGCCGGGCCAGCAGGTGGGAGCGCAGCCGTGCGGCCTGGTCGCGCAGCGCGTCCTCGGTGCGCGCGGACAGCGGCACCGGCACCACTGGCAGCGCGGAGACCGCGGGAGCCTCGGGGGCCTCGGCGGCCTCGGCGGCCTCCGGCGGGGTCTGCTGCCCGGGTGCTTCTTCGACGATGATGTGGGCGTTGGTGCCGCTCATCCCGAACGAGGAGACACCGGCCCGGCGCGGTTCGTCCCCATCCGGCCAGGCGATGGCCTCGTTGAGCAGGCGTACGTGGCCCGCGGTCCAGTCGATGTGCGGACTGGGCTGGTCGGCGTACAGGGTCTTGGGCAGCACGTGATTGCGCAGCGCCATGACCATCTTGATGACGCCGCCCACACCGGCGGCGGCCTGGCTGTGGCCGATGTTGGACTTGAGTGAGCCGAGCCACAACGGACGGTCCTCGTCCCGGTCCCGTCCGTAGGCCGCCATCAGGGCCTGGGCCTCGATCGGGTCGCCGAGCGTCGTCCCGGTACCGTGCGCCTCGACGGCGTCCACCTGCTGCGGACCGAGTCCGGCAGCGGCCAGCGCCCGGCGGATGACGCGCTGCTGAGAGGGGCCGTTGGGGGCGGTGAGGCCGTTGGACGCGCCGTCCTGGTTGAGGGCGCTGCCGCGGACGACGGCCAGTACGGGGTGCCCGTGGCGGTGGGCGTCGGACAGCCGCTCGACGACCACCATGCCGACGCCCTCGGCCCAGCTCGCGCCGTCGGCGTCGGCCGAGAACGGCTTGCAGCGGCCGTCCTCGGCGAGCGCCCGCTGCCGGCTGAACTCGATGAGCGAGCCCGGGGTGGACATCACCGTCACACCGCCCGCGAGCGCGAGGTCGCACTCGCCCTGACGGAGCGACTGGACGGCGAGATGCAGGGCGACCAGCGACGACGAACAGGCGGTGTCGACGCTGACGGCCGGCCCCTCGAGCCCGAGGGTGTAGGCGATGCGCCCGGACAGCACACTGGGTGAGTTGCCGGTGCCGATGTACCCCTCGAAGCTGTCCTGTGCCCCGCCGAGGATGCCGATGTAGTCCTGGTAGGTGACGCCCGCGAAGACACCGGTGAGGGAGCCGCGTGCGGCCACCGGGTCGATTCCGGAACGCTCCAGTGCCTCCCACGACGCTTCGAGCAACAGCCGCTGCTGCGGGTCCATCGACAGCGCCTCGCGGGGGCTGATCCCGAAGAAGCCCGGATCGAAGTGGCTGGCGTCGTGCAGGAAGCCGCCTTCGCGGGTGTAGCAGGTGCCCGGGTGGTCCGGGTCCGGGTGATACAGGCTGTCCAGGTCCCAGCCACGGTCGGCGGGGAGCGGGGAGATCCCGTCACCGCCCGCGGCGACCAGCTCCCACAGCTCCTCCGGGGTACGGATACCGCCGGGGTAGCGGCAGCTCATCCCGACGATGACGACCGGGTCGTCGTCGAGGCGCGCCGCGGACGGCTGGGGCACCCATTCAGCGGATTCGCCAGTTCCGCCGATTCCGCCGATTCCGCTGGTTTCGCCGGTGAGTTCACCGTCCAGATAGCGGGCGAGTGACGCCGGGGTCGGGTAGTCGAACACCAGCGTGGCGGGCAGCGCCAGACCCGTGGCCTCCCTGAGCTGATTACGCAGCTCGACGGCGGTGAGGGAGGTGAACCCAAGGTCGGTGAAGCTCCGGGAGGGCTCCACCTCGTCACCGCCGGCGTAGCCGAGGACATGGGCGATCTGGGTACGTACGACACCCAACAACACGCGACCACGTTCGGCCACGCCCTTCCCCACAAGCTCTCCCGCCAACCCGGAGACCACCGCCCCCCGTTGACGCGCGGCGACCCGACGCCCGGAGCCCTGCGCCAGCACGCTGAGAACCGACGGCAGGGGCACTGCGGAGCCGCGCAACGCGGCCCGGTCCACCCGCGCGGGCAGCAGCACGCTCCGTCCCGTCGCCCGGGCGGCGCCGACCAACGCCACGGACTCCTCGGCCGACAGCGCCTCCAGCCCCGGGACCCCGGCACCGGGCGGCGGCAGCAGCGCCAGGGCCGGCAGGCCGGCGGCAGCGCGCTGGTGGGCAAGGGCGGCCAGCTGGCCGTGCGACGGATTGTCGGCTGGGCCGGTGCCTATGAGGATGAGCAGGGACGGTGCAACACGTCCGCGTTCCTTCCCGTCTTCGTCTCCGTCCCCGTGCCCTTCTCCGTGTCCGTTCCCGGCACGCCCGCCCGTCAGCTCGTCCAGGCGGCGGGCCATCTCGATGTCGTGCCTTCGGCGGAGGTCTGCGGTGTGGATGGCTGCGCGGAGGGGGTGTGTGGAGGCTTGGATTGCGGTGAGGGCGGCTTGGATTGAGGTGGCGGTGTTCTTTTCTTCGTGTTCGTCGTGGTCGTGAGAGGTGAGGGTCTCCACGCGCGCGTCGACGTCGAGCACTGCGGCGACCTGCTCCGCGTAGGGGCCGGTGACCAGGACTGTTCCGCCGGGCTCCACCTCAAGCCGAGTGGCGGCCGCGCTCGATGCACACCTGATCAGGCGCAGCGCCGACACCTCGCCTCGACGGACAGCCATCTCCGCCTCACCGCTGGCGAGCGCGACGGGCAGGACACGCAGAGAGTCGACGTGGTCGTCGACGTCTACGAGGACTATCCGGTCCGGCTGTTCTGCCTGGGCGGCGCGGAGTTCGGCCCAGAGGCCGGCGGTCTCAGCGGTCCCGGCGGTCTCGCCGACCTCCCTGGCCTCTCCCGTCGGAGCGTCGTCATGGAGGGTGAGAGCACCTTGGGTGACGAGGGTCAGGCGGGCGGACGGCTCCCGGACCAGCCGTTCACGCAGAACGCCGAGGGCGGTCTGAAGATCGGCCGCTGTGGCGACGGTGGCCACGAGCTCCGCCTCGGTGCACTCGGCAGCGGGGGTGTCCAGTACGTCAGCGAGGCCGAGTGGGCCGGCCCCTACAACGGTCGGACGTGGTGCGTCGGCGGCCGTGCCCGCAGGCGCACGTACGTCCATCGGTGCCCAGTCGAGGCGGAGGAGCGATGCCGGCAGTGAGGGAGTCCGGTCGTCCCGGAGTGCGCCGGGCTTGCGCATCAGCATCGACTCGACACCGATCACCGGCTGCCCTGATCCGTCGGATGCCTGGAGGGCCACCTCGTCGGGTCCACGACGGCTGAGACGAATCCGCAGTTCGGACGCGCCGGTCGCGTGCAGGGAGGCGCCGCTCCACGTGAAGAGAACGGCCTCTGTTGCCACACCGTCCAGCAGTCCGAGGCCGAGCGGGTGGAGGGAGGCGTCCAACAGGGCGGGGTGGAGGCAGAACCCCTCACCCGCGGACCGGGACCCTGCCCCGGCTCCGGCTCCGGCCGGAGACTCCGGCAGTTCGGCCTCGGCGTACACGCTGCCGTCGGTGCCCCGCCAGACAGCCCGTATGCCGCGGAAAGCCGGACCATAGTCGAACCCGGCCGCCGCCAGCCCGTCATACAGGTCATCGATGTCCACGGGCAGCGCGCCGGAGGGCGGCCAGGCCGCGAAGTCGAAGGTCTCCGGCGAGACGTTCTCCGTCAGGACACCGCTCGCATGCCGCGCCCACGCAGCATCGGCCGACGCCGCCGCGGGACGTCCGTACACCCCGAGAGCCCGGTTGCCGGAAGCGTCCGGTTCCTCAATCCGCAGCTGCAACTGGACCGCACCCCCGTCCTCGGGGAGCACCAGCGGAGCCTCGAGGACGAGTTCCCTGACGTGGGAGCAGCCGACCTCGTCTCCTGCCCGCACCGCCAGCTCCAGGAAGGCTGTGCTCGGTACGACGATCGCCCCCGCGACGCGGTGCTCGGCGAGCCACGGCTGTGTGCGCGGCGAGAGGCGTCCGGTCAGCACCACCTCATGGCTACCGGCCAGGGACACCGCCGCGCCCAGGAGAGGGTGCTCGGCGGCGGCAAGACCGATCGATGGGGCGTCTGCGGTGAGGGACGACGGTATGTCGAGCCAGTAGCGCTGGTGTTGGAAGGCGTAGGTGGGCAGGTCGACAGGGGTGCGGATGCTTTCCCTGTCGGTTTCCGTGTCGGTGTCAGTGGCCGTGTCGGCGCTGGTGAAGAGGGTGGACCAGTCGACGGTGATGCCGTGTGCGTAGGCCTGGCCGAGGGCGGTGAGGAGACTGGTGGCCTCTGGGCGGTCCTTGCGCAGGGTGGGTACGAGGACGTGGCCGGTGTCCGCTTCGAGGCATGCCTGTGCCATAGCGGTGAGCGTGCCGTCGGGCCCGATCTCCAGGAACCGGGTGACCTCGTGCTGTTCCAGCCAGCGGATGCCGTCGGCGAAGCGTACGGCTTCCCGGACATGCCGCACCCAGTAGTCGGGGGACATCAGGTCCTGGGGTGTGGCGAGTTCACCGGTCACGTTGGAGACGACCGGAATCTTCGGCTCTTCGTACGTCACGGATTGCGCCACTGCCCGGAACTCGTCGAGCATCGGCTCCATCAGCGGGGAATGGAAGGCGTGGCTCACCTGGAGCCTTTTCGTCTTCCGGCCGTCGGACTCGAAGTGTTCGGCGATCTCCGCGACGGCGGATTCTTCACCGGAGATCACGACAGCTTGCGGACCGTTCACCGCGGCAATGCTCACCCGTTCCTCAAGGCCTTGGAGGAGCGGCACGACCTCGTCCTCCGAGGCCTGGAGCGAGACCATCGCGCCACCGGCCGGCAACGCCTGCATCAACCGACCACGGGCAGCCACCAGCCGGCAAGCATCCTCCAGCGACAACACACCCGCGACATGGGCAGCCACCAACTCACCGATGGAGTGGCCCACCAGGAAATCCGGCCGTACGCCGAAGGATTCCACGAGCCTGTACAGCGCCACCTCTACGGCGAACAGCGCGGGCTGGGTGAACTCCGTACGGTTCAACGCCTCCGCGTCCTCGCTGAAGATCACCTCCCGCAGCGACGAAGACTCCAGCTCGCCGTCGAAGTGCACGCACACCGCATCAAACGCGTCCGCGAAGACCGGAAAGCCCTCGTACAACTCCCGGCCCATACCCAGCTGTTGGGAACCCTGGCCAGCGAACAGCAGGGCCAGCCGCCCGCCTGCGCCCACCGCACCAGTCATTGCATTGACGGCAGCGGTTCCCTCTGCCACGGCGGCAAGGCCCCGGAGAAAGTCCTCGCGTTCGGTGCCGAGTACGACGGCTCGGTGCTCGAAGGGCGCTCGCGTCGTGGCCAAGGCGTACCCCACCTCAGGCAGGCCGAATTCAGGCCGCTCCCCCACGTGCGCCGCCAACCGCTGCGCCTGCGCCCGCAGACCCGCACCACTGCGCGCCGAAACCACCCACGGCACCACACCCGACCCACACACCACACCAACCGAAGCGCCGCCCGAGTCCGCCTCCACGGCCTGCTCGATCACCACATGCGCATTCGTCCCACTCACACCGAACGCCGACACACCCGCCCGACGCAGCCGCCCCGTCTCCGGCCACTCAACCGACTCCCTCAACAACCGCACATGCCCCGCCGACCAATCCACATGCGACGACGGCTCATCGACATGCAACGTCTGCGGCAGTACGCCGTGCTGGAGCGCCAGCACCATCTTGATGACACCGGCCACACCCGCAGCCGCCTGCGTGTGCCCGATGTTGGACTTCACCGAACCCAGCCACAGCGGCCGGTCCTCATCCCGCCCCTGACCGTAAGTGGCCAGCAGCGCCTGCGCCTCAATCGGATCACCCAGCGACGTCCCCGTCCCATGCGCCTCGACGACATCCACGTCCGAGGCCGTTAGACCGGCACCAGCCAGGGCCTGGCGGATGACGCGCTGCTGGGAGGGGCCGTTGGGGGCGGTGAGGCCGTTGGACGCACCGTCCTGATTCACCGCACTGCCACGTACGACCGCCAACACCCGATGACCATTACGCCGGGCATCCGACAGCCGCTCCACCACCAGCACACCAGCGCCCTCAGCCCACCCCGTGCCATCAGCAGCATCCGAAAACGCCTTACAACGGCCATCAGCAGCAAGACCGCCCTGAAGACTGAACTCGACGAAGGCGCCGGGGTTGCCCATAACCGTCACACCGCCGGCCAGGGCGAGGTCGCATTCGCCCGAGCGCAGGGACTGAACAGCCAGATGCAGGGCGACCAACGACGACGAACACGCCGTATCCACCGTCACCGCCGGCCCCTCAAGACCCAGCGCATACGCCACCCGACCCGACACCACAGCGCCCGAGCTTCCGGTGAGCAAGTGCCCCCCGAGACCGTCCGGAGCCTCCCGCAGGCCCACCCCGTAGCCCGAAGCGCTGGCACCGACGAATACACCGGTACGGCTGCCCTTGACCGCCGTGGGACTGACACCGGAGCGTTCGAGGGCTTCCCAGGAAGCTTCCAGCAGTAGCCGCTGCTGTGGGTCGATCGCGACCGCCTCACGCGGTGAGATCCCGAAGAACGCGGGATCGAACTGTGCGGCGTCGTGCAGGAAGCCGCCCGACCGCGTAAGGCTCGCACCGGACTGGTCTCCGTCGCTCCCGAAGAGTGCGTCGAGGTCCCAGCCACGGTCCGTCGGGAAGCCGGAGATGGCATCCTCGGCTCCGGACACCAGTCGCCACAGGTCCTCGGGGCTGGACACGCCACCAGGAAGACGGCAACTCATCCCGACGATGACCACCGGATCGTCCGAGGTGGACACCACCACGGGAAGATCGGAGTCCACACCGGCTTCCGTCCCGAACAGCTCACCACTCAGGAAGCGCGCCAGCTCAACCGGCGTCGGATAGTCGAAAACCAGCGTGGCGGGAAGTCGCAGTCCGGTCTCGGCGTTCAGGCCGTTGCGCAGTTCGACCGCGGTGAGCGAGTCGAAGCCCAAGTCGCGGAAGGTGACGTCGGTTTCGAGGTCAGCCGGCTTGCTGTAGCCGAGGACCGATGCGGCATGCGTACGCACGAGCTCCAGCAATGCCCGATCCCGCTCCGCCACCGACAACCCCGCCAACCGCTCCCGCACCACCACCGCAGCACCAGAACCCCCACCACCAGCAGCACCCAGAGCCGCCCGCACCTGCGGCACCTCACGCAACAGCGGACTCGGACGCACACTCGTGAACGCGGGCACGAACCGTTCCCAGTCCACGTCGGCCACGACGACCGGACCCTCACCACCGCCACCACTCACGGCCTGTTCCAGCGCCGAGAGCGCCAGCTCCGGATCCAGTGCCCTCAACCCACGCCGCAGCAGATGCTCCTCCGCCCCCTCAACACCGGCCATACCACCGCCGGCCCAGGGCCCCCACGCCACGGAAGAACCCACCAACCCACGGGCACGACGCCCCTCCACCAACGCGTCGACAAACGCATTGGCCGCCGCATACGCCGCCTGCCCACCACTGCCCCACACACCAGCAATCGACGAAAACACCACGAACGCATCCAGCTGCCGGTCCCCCAACACGTCATCCAGGACCACAGCACCAGAAACCTTCGCGCCCATCACCTCATCGAAATGAGCCCGCTCCGCCTCCGCCAAAGCAACCGAATCCACCACACCCGCCGCATGCACCACCGCATCCACCGCATGCTCCGACAACACCCCCTCAACAGCACCCCGATCCGACACATCGCAGGCCGCGATGGTCACTCGTACACCGAAGGCAGACAGCTCCGCCTCAAGCTCCGACGCGCCAGGAGCCTCCGGGCCCCGGCGGCTGGTGAGGACCACATGCTCGGCACCACGCTCGGCCACCCAACGCGCCACCCGAGCACCGAGCGCACCCGTACCACCCGTAATCAGCACCGTGCCGCGCGGGCGCCAACCACCGGCGGGATCCGCAGCGAGAACGGGAGCCTGCGCCAGCCTGCGACCGAAGACACCAGCCGCCCGCACCGCCACCTGATCCTCAACACCATCCGCCAGAATCCCGACCAGCCGGTCAAGCGCCCTGCGGTCCACAACCTCCGGGAGATCCACCAGACCACCCCAACGATCCGGAAGCTCCAACGCCGCCACCCGACCCAGACCCCAGACCCCAGCCTGCACAGGATCCGGTGCGACGTCCGACCGGCCTACGGAAACAGCCCCGCGGGTCACCACCCACAAACGCCCACCGACACCGGCATCACCCAGCGCCTGCACCAGCACCGCAGCACTCGCCGCATTGCCCACCCCCAGCGCCAGCACACCAGCAACCGGCTCGCCACGACCCCCGGCCGCCTCACGCAACCGTTCCGCCAACGTCCCACGGTCCGCGCGTTCCGCAGCGGCCCACTCCACCCGCTCAACCCGCGCCCCACGCGCCGCCAGCCCCTCCACCACAACCTCGGACTCCACGTCCTCCGGCGCGGCCACCACAAGCCAACGCCCCTCCAACTCCTGGCCGGCACCCGCCTCCACCGGCTTCCACTCCACCCGATACCGCCAGTCCTCCTGAGGACCTGAGTGAGGTGCCGGCGTCGGCCAGAAGCGCTCACGCTGGAATGGGTACGTAGGCAGATCCACCTTCTGCGCACCGGGGAAGAGCGCACGCCAGTCCACCTCCGCGCCGTGTACGAACGCGTGGGAAAGAGCCTCCATCAGCGCTTCGGTCTCAGAGCGGTCCTTCCGTAGGGCGGGGGCCAGTTGGAGACCAGGGGCCGAGAGACAGAGCTGCGCCATGGCGGTGAGGGTGCCGTCCGGCCCGATCTCCAGGAAACGGGTCACACCCTGCTTCTCCAGCCACCGCACCCCATCGGCGAACCGCACAGCCTCCCGCACGTGCCGCACCCAGTACTCCGGAGAGGTCAGCTGCTCCGCCGTGGCCAGTTCACCGGTCACATTCGAGACCACCGCAATACGCGGCTGCGCAAAATCCACACTCTCCGCGACCGCCCGGAACTCCTCCAACATCGGCTCCATCAACGGCGAATGAAACGCATGGCTCACCCGCAGCCGCTTCACCTTCCGACCCTCAGCCTCAAAACGACCGGCAACCTCCGCCACCGCCGCTTCCTCACCGGAGACCACGACCGCCCGCGGACCATTCACCGCAGCAACACTCACCCGCTGCTCAAGCCCGCCCAGCACCGCAAGGACCTCGTCCTCCGACGCCTCAAGCGAGACCATCGCCCCACCCGCCGGCAACGCCTGCATCAACCGCCCACGAGCAGCGACCAGGCGACACGCATCCGCGAGCGACAACACACCCGCCACATGCGCAGCAGCCAACTCACCAATCGAATGCCCCACCAAGAAATCCGGCCGCACACCGAACGACTCCACCAACCGGAACAACGCCACCTCAACCGCAAACAACGCCGGCTGAGTGAACCCCGTCCGATTCAACGCATCCGCATCCCCATCCTCATTCCCATTCCCATTCCCATTCGCATCCGCATCCGCATCCGCATCCGCATCCGCATCCGCATCCGCATCCGCTCCGAACACCACCCCCCGCAACGACGACTCCAACTCACCATCAAAACAAGCACACACCGCATCAAACGCATCAGCAAAAACCGGGAACGCCTCATACAACTCCCGGCCCATTCCCAGCCGCTGGGCACCCTGCCCCGCGAACAGCAGAGCCAGCCGTCCCTCCGTCCTGGCTCCCTGCACAACACCGTGCGCCTTGTGGCCCTCGGCAAGTGCAGCCAGCCGGGGAATCACCGATGCCGGGTCGGGGGCGTCCGCCAGTACCACCGCGCGGTGGTCGAAACGCAGGGAGCGGGTCGTGGCGAGTGAGAAGCCCAGGTCCGCCAGGTCGAGTTCAAGGTTGTTTTCGTAGGCTGCTCGCAAGCGGGCCGCTTGGGCACGGAGTGCGGGCTCAGTACGTGCGGCGAGCACCAGCGGTGCGACGGACGGGCGCTCCGGCAAGGCCTGGGAGACCTCGGCGATGGGCGGCGGTTCCGGGGCGCGCTCCAGGATCACATGTGCGTTGGTGCCGCTGATGCCGAACGAGGACACTCCGGCCCGGGAGATCCGGCTCGCCCTGGCGTCATCCGCCGAGGGCCAGGCGACCGGCTCCGTGAGCAGCCGCACGTTGCCCTCCGACCAGTCCACATGACTCGACGGCTCATCGACATGCAACGTCCGGGGCAACACGCCATGCTGCAACGCCAGCACCATCTTGATGACACCGGCGACACCCGCGGCGGCCTGCGTGTGCCCGATGTTGGACTTCACCGAACCCAGCCACAGCGGCCGGTCCTCTTCCCGCCCCTGACCGTAGGTGGCCAGCAGCGCCTGCGCTTCGATCGGATCACCCAGCGACGTGCCCGTCCCATGCGCCTCCACCACATCAACATCCGAGGCGGTTAGGCCGGCTCCCGCCAGCGCCTGGCGGATCACCCGCTGCTGCGACGGACCATTCGGCGCCGTCAAACCATTCGACGCACCGTCCTGATTCACCGCACTGCCACGCACGACCGCCAGCACCCGATGACCATTACGTCGGGCATCCGACAGCCGCTCCACGAGCAGCATCCCGACGCCCTCGCCCCAGCCAGTGCCGTCGGCGCCCTCGGCGAATGCCTTGCACCGGCCGTCGGCCGACAGCCCGCGCTGACGGCTGAACTCCAGGAACGCGCCCGGCGTGGACATCACCGTCACACCGCCCACCAGCGCCATGTCGCACTCGCCGGAACGGAGGGCCTGCGCCGCCCAGTGCAGGGCCACCAGCGACGAGGAACACGCGGTGTCCACGGTGACTGCCGGGCCCTCCAGGCCGAGGGTGTAGGCCACGCGCCCGGACACCACGCTCGCGGCATTTCCGGTGCCGATATAGCCGTCGAATTCGTCCGGGTCCGGGGAATTGGCGAGCAGAGCCGGATAGTCCTGGCCGTTGGTTCCCACGAAGACGCCCGTCCGGCTGCCCCGCAGGGAATGCGGATCCATTCCGGCCCGCTCCAGCGTCTCCCAGGACACTTCGAGGAGCAGACGCTGCTGCGGATCCGTCGCGACAGCCTCCCGGGGGCTCATCCCGAAGAAGGCGGGTTCGAACCGGTCCACGTTCTTCAGGAATCCGCCGACGCGGACGTAGCTGGTTCCGGGGTGTTCCGGGTCGGGATCGTAGAGGGAGTGCAGGTCCCACCCGCGGTCGGCCGGGAATTCTCCGACGGCGTCCGCTCCCTCCGCCAGCAGCTTCCAGAACGCCTCCGGGGACTCCACACCGCCCGGGAACCGGCAGCTCATCCCCACGATGACGAGGGGGTCCCCGTCGACCGCCGAGGAAGTGGGCAGCTGCTCGACATCGTCCAGGGCCGGGGACGGGACCGAGGTCGGAGCCATCCGGGTGCGCAGGAAGCCGGCCAGTGCGGTCGGTGTCGGGTAGTCGAACGCCACCGTCGCGCTCAGTGTGATGCCGCATGCCAGGCTCAGTGCGTTACGGAGCTCCACCGCGAGCAGGGAGTCGACGCCGAGGTCCCGGAAGGGCCGGTCCGGGGGAACCTCGGTGGGGCCCGCGTAGTGCAGCACTCCCGCGGCGTACGACCGGACCAGGTCGGTGAGCACCTTTTCCTGTTCGGGCGTCTCCAGTCCGGCAAGCTGTTGCCGCAGCTCGGAGGGGCGGTCCTCGTCCTCCGTTCCGGCTGCGCGCTCGAGCTCGGTACGGAGCTCCGGCAGATCGCCGATCAGCGGGCTGGGGCGCACTGCGGCGAAGGCGGAACGGAAGTCGGTCCAGGTGATGTCGGCGATGACCAGGCCGGTTGTCCCGGAGTGGAGCGCGTGCTCCATGGCGCCGAGGGCGAGGTCCGGCCTCAGCGGAGACACACCGCCCCGGCGCATGCGCTGTGCCATCACGTTGTCGCTCGCCATGCCGGTCTCGTCCCACGGCCCCCAGGCGAGGGAAAGGGCGGGCAGCTCCTCGGCCGCACGCTGCTCGGCGAGCGCGTCCAAGAAGGCATTGGCGGCTGCGTAGTTGCCCTGGCCGGGGGCGCCGAGGGTGCCGGCGAAGGACGAGAAGAGGACGAAGGCCGAGAGGTCCCGGTCCCGGGTCGCCTCGTGCAGATTCACCGCAGAGGCGGCCTTGGCCTGCATCACGGCTGCGAACCGTTCGGGCGTGAGGGAGTCGAGGATGCCGTCGTCGAGTACGCCGGCGGCGTGGAAGACGGCGTCGACGGGGTGGTCGGACAGCAGCGCCTCAACCGCGGCCGGGTTCGCGACATCGCAGGCCGCTACGGTCACCCGCACGCCGAGGGCGGACAGCTCCGCCTCAAGCTCCGACGCGCCGGGAGCCTCCGGGCCCCGGCGGCTGGTGAGCAGTACCTGCTCGGCACCGCGCTCGGCCACCCAACGCGCCACCCGAGCGCCGAGCGCACCCGTACCACCCGTGATCAGCACCGTGCCGCGCGGGCGCCAACCATCGGCGGAGTCCCCAGCGAGAACCGGAGCCGGTGCGTGGACCAGCCGTCGGCCGAAGACTCCGGACGCCCGCACCGCCACCTGATCCTCGCCACCGCCCGCCAGAACTCCAGCCAGTCGGTCAAGCGCCCTGCGGTCCATGACCTCGGGGCAATCCACCAGACCGCCCCAACGGTCCGGAAGCTCCAACGCCGCCACGCGCCCCAGACCCCACACCGCAGCCCGCACAGGATCGGGTGCGGCGTCCGACCGGCCCACGGAAACAGCCCCGCGGGTCACCACCCACAAACGCCCCGCAACACCCGCATCCCCCAGCGCCTGGACCAGCACCGCAGCACCCGCCGCATCGCGCGCACCCAGCGCCAGCACACCGGCAACCGGCTCCTCACCACTGCCAACGGCCGCACGCAACCCTTCCGCCAACAGCCCGCGGTCCAGCTCCTCCCCCCCAGCACACTCCACCCGCTCGACCCGCGCCCCACGCGCCGCCAGCCCCTCCACCACAACCTGGGACTCCACGTCCTCCGATGCGGCCACCACAAGCCAACGCCCGCCCAGTCCATGGCCGGACCGTGCAACGAGCGGCTTCCACTCCACCCGATACCGCCAACCGTCCACCACCGACCGCTCACGCCGCTGCCGCCACCACGACGACAACGCACTCAACGCCTCATCCCACGAGGCATCACCGGCAATCGACAGCTCCCCGGCCAGCGCCGCCGAGTCGCCACGCTCGATCGCGTCCCAGAACTCCGCATCGGCTCCGTCGGGCGCTGGGGCGCTGACGCCGTCCCCCTCGGTCCCGGATGCCTCCAGCCAGTAACGCTCACGCTGAAAGGGATACGTCGGCAGTTCAACGGGGCGCGTTCCGGGCAGCAGCGCAGGCCAGTCGAGGGCGACGCCGTGCGCGTACAGCTGCGCTAGGGCCGTCACCATGTGCTGCGCCTCGGGCCTGTCCTTGCGCAGTGCGGGGACCGCTACCTGCGGGGGCTCTTCCAGGCATGCCTGGGCCATCGCGGTGAGCGTGCCGTCGGGACCGATTTCGAGGTAGCGAGTGACGTTGTGCTCCGCCAGCCGGCGGATGCCGTCGGCGAACCGTACGCATTCCCGGACGTGCCGCACCCAGTAGTCGGGAGAGGTCAGGTCGCGGGTCGTGGCGAGTTCACCCGTCACATTCGAGACGACCGGGATCGTCGGTTCCGCATACGCCATGGATTGAGCGACCGCACGGAACTCGTCGAGCATCGGCTCCATCAGCGGGGAGTGGAAAGCGTGGCTCACCCGGAGCCGCTTCACCTTCCGTCCCTCGGACTCGAAGCGCGCGGCTATTTCCGCGACGGCGGATTCTTCCCCGGAGATCACGACGGCCTGCGGACCGTTCACCGCGGCAATGCTCACCCGCTGCTCAAGGCCTTCCAGCAGCGGCAGGACCTCGTCCTCCGAGGCCTGGAGGGAGACCATCGCGCCGTCGCCGACCGGCAGCTCCTGCATCAACCGGCCACGGGCGGCGACCAGTTGGCAGGCATCCTCCAGCGACAGCACACCGGCCACATGCGCAGCCACCAACTCACCGATCGAATGACCCACCAGGAAATCCGGGCGGACACCGAACGACTCCATGAGGCGGAAAAGTGCCACCTCCACGGCGAACAGCGCGGGCTGGGTGCATTCCGTACGGTTCAGCGCCTCCGCGTCGTCGCCGAAAATCACGTCCCGCAGGGAGGAAGAAGAGTCCTCCTCACCGTCAAAGCAAGCGCATACCGCATCGAAGGCGTCCGCGAAGACCGGGAAGGCGTCATACAGCTCACGCCCCATTCCGCATCGCTGCGCACCCTGCCCCGTGAACAGGAAGGCCGTCTTCGCACCGGCCTGCGCCGTCCCCCGTATGACACCTTCGCCGCGCTCGTCACGGGCCAGGGCGCCGAGTCCTGCGATCAGATCCTCTCGGCTGCTGCCGACGACGACGGCGCGGTTCTCCAGTGCGGCGCGTGTCGAGGCGAGCGAATGGGCGAGGTCCCGTATGTCGTGGCCGGGATGGGCGTCGACGTGGGAGAGCAGGCGCCGCGCCTGCTCGCGCAGTGCGGTGTCGTTGCGGGCGGAGAGCACCCAGGGCAGCATCGGCAGCCGATGGGATGCGGTGGTGCCGTCGTCCTGTCCTTCTTCGGGTGTGGGCTCCGCCTCGGGGGCCTCGGGGGCCTGTTCCAGCACCGCGTGCGCGTTGGTGCCGCTCACGCCGAAGGCCGATACCGCCGCGCGGCCCGGACGGTCGCGGTCCGGCCAGTTGACGGCCTCGGTGAGCAGTCGTACGTTCCCGGCCGACCAGTCCACATGCGACGAGGGTCGATCCACGTGCAAGGTCTGCGGCAGTACGCCGTGCTGGAGCGCCAGCACCATCTTGATCACGCCTGCCACACCCGCGGCGGCCTGGGTGTGCCCGATGTTGGACTTCACCGAACCGAGCCACAACGGCCGGTCCTCATCACGTTCCTGACCGTACGTCGCGATCAGTGCCTGGGCCTCGATCGGATCGCCCAGCGACGTTCCGGTGCCATGTGCCTCGACGGCGTCCACGTCGGAGGGCGAAAGGCCGGCCGCGGCGAGAGCCTGCCGGATGACCCGCTGCTGTGAGGGGCCGTTCGGCGCGGTCAGACCGTTGGACGCACCGTCCTGGTTGACAGCGGTACCGCGTACGACGGCCAGCACCCGGTGGCCGTTGCGCCGGGCGTCCGACAGCCGCTCCAGCACCAGCATGCCGACGCCCTCGGCCCATCCCGTGCCGTCCGCGGCTTCCGCGAACGCCTTGCAGCGGCCATCGGCCGCCAGACCGCGCTGCCGGCTGAACTCGATGAACGCACCCGGCGTCGCCATCACCGTCACCCCGCCCGCCAGGGCGAGCGTGCATTCGCCGGACCGGAGCGCCTGGGCAGCCAGATGCAGGGACACCAGGGAGGACGAGCAGGCGGTGTCCACGGTCACGGCAGGGCCTTCGAGGCCCAGTGCGTACGCGACGCGGCCCGATACGACCGAGGTCGAGTTTCCGGTCAGCAGATGACCGCGGACGTCATCGGGAATGTCCCGGAGGCCGGCGCCGTATTCCTGGCCGCTGCATCCGACGAAGACACCGCTTCGGCTTCCCCGTATGCCGAGCGGGTCGATTCCGGCGCCTTCGAACGCTTCCCAGGACGCCTCCAGCAGCAGCCGCTGCTGCGGGTCCATCGCGAGCGCTTCGCGCGGTGAAATCCCGAAGAATCCGGGGTCGAATTCCGTGGCGTCGTAGACGAAGCCGCCCTTGCAGGAGTAGCTCGTGCCGGAGCCGTGTGAATCCGGGTCGTACAACGCATCGGCGTCCCAGCCACGGTCCTGCGGCCACTCGGAGATGGCGTCTTCCCCGCTGCACAGCAGGCGCCAGAATTCCTCCGGTGAATGCACACCACCGGGGAAACGGCAGCTCATCCCGACGATCGCGACGGGCTCCTGCTGCTGCGATTCCAGCTCCTGTAGGCGCCGACGGGTCTCATGCAGGTCGGCGGTGACCCACTTGAGGTAGTCCCGAAGCCGTTCTTCATTCGCCATGTGGAACTTGCCCCATACGTTGTAGACCGGAACGGTTCACCCACGGCGTTCAGGAACGGCCGAGCTCCTGATTGATGAAATCGAAGATCTCGTCGTCCGTCGCCGCGTCCAGCTGCTGGGACACGGCGGACTTCGCGTCGCTCTCGGCCACCCCGCCCAGCTCGGACAGCATGCTCCGAAGACGGGCCTCAACGAGCCCCCTGGCCGGGTTCTCTGGGGAAAATCCTGAAATCGCGCCGGCAAGACGCTCCAGGTCAGCGAGTACGGCAGCCTCCGGCTCGGCCTCCGTCGCGCCGAACAGGGTGTCGTGCACATGCTCCGCGAGAAGCTGCGGCGTGGGGTAGTCGAAGACCAGCGTGGCGGGGAGCTGCATCCCGGTGTCGGCGTTCAGCCCGTCGCGCAGTTCGACCGCGGTGAGCGAATCGAAGCCCAAGTCCCGGAATGCCTTGACGGGTTCCACGGCCTTGACGTCACGGAGTCCGAGCACGGCAGCGGTGTGGGTACGTACGAGATCGAGTACCGCTTGGGCGCGCTCCACCGCGGAGACACCCTCAAGCTTGCCGAGGAAGGACTCGCGCCCGTCTCCGGCCTCCTTCGGCGATGTGCCGCTACGCATGGCATCGGCGACCTCGGGCAGGTCGCAGAGCAGCGGACTCGGACGGGTACTGGTGAACGCCGGCACGAACCGTTCCCAGTCCATGTCGGCCACGACGACCGGACCCTGACCGCTGCCACCGTTCACGGCCTGCTCCAGCGCGGACAGCGCCAGCTCCGGATCCAGTGCCCTCAACCCACGCCGCAGCAGATGCTCCTGCGCACCCTCAACACCAGCCATACCACCGCCGGCCCAGGGCCCCCACGCCACGGAAGAACCCACCAACCCACGGGCACGACGCCCCTCCACCAACGCGTCGACAAACGCATTGGCCGCCGCATACGCCGCCTGCCCACCACTGCCCCACACACCAGCAATCGAGGAGAACACGACAAAGGCGTCCAGCTGCCGGTCCCCCAACACCTCGTCCAGGACCACAGCGCCCGCAACCTTCGCGCCCATCACCTCATCGAAATGAGCCGGCTCCGCCTCGGCCAGAGCAACCGAATCCACGGCACCCGCCGCATGCACCACCGCATCCACCGGATACCGCGACAACAAGCCCTCGATGGCGCCTTGATCGGACACATCGCAGGCCGCGATGGTCACTCGTACGCCGAGGGCAGACAGCTCCGCCTCAAGCTCCGACGCGCCGGGAGCCTCCGGGCCCCGGCGGCTGGTGAGGACCACGTGCTCGGCACCGCGCTCGGCCACCCAACGCGCCACCCGAGCACCGAGCGCACCTGTACCACCCGTAATCAGCACCGTCCCACGCGGCCGCCAACCATCGACGGAATCAGCAGCGAGGACGGGAGCCTGCACCAGCCTGCGCCCGAAGACACCAGCCACCCGCACCGCCACCTGATCCTCGCCACCGTCCGCCAGAACTCCGGCCAGTCGGTCAAGCGCCCTGCGGTCCACAACCTCCGGGAGATCCACCAGACCACCCCAACGATCCGGAAGCTCCAACGCCGCTACCCGACCCAGACCCCACACCGCAGCCTGCACAGGATCGGGTGCGGCGTCCGACCGGCCCACGGAAACAGCCCCGCGGGTCACCACCCACAAACGCCCGCCGACACCGGCATCTCCCACTGCCTGGAGCAGCACCGCAGTACCCGCCGCATCGCGCGCACCCAGCGCCAGCACACCGGCAACCGGCTCCTCACCACCCGCAACCGCCGCACGCAACCGTTCCGCCAACAGCCCACGGTCCACGTGTTCCACGGCGGAGCACTCCACCAGCTCCACGCCCGCCCCACGCGCCGCCAGCCCCTCCACCACAACCTCGGACTCCACATCCTCCGATGCGGCCACCACAAGCCAACGCCCGCCCAGTGCATGGCCGGACCGTGCGACGAGCGGCTTCCACTCCACCCGATACCGCCAACCGTCCACCACCGACCGCTCACGCCGCTGCCGCCGCCACGACGACAACGCACTCAACGCCTCATCCCACGAGGCATCACCGGAGATAGCCAGCTCCCCGGCCAGGGCATGCGGGTCTTCGCGCTCTACGGCTTCCCAGAACCAGGCGGCACCATCGTCGGAGCGGTAATCCTCGACGCCCTTGGTCACGGTTCCCGAGGAGCTGGGCCAGAAGCTCTCATGCTGGAACGCGTACGTGGGGAGATCCACCCGCTGAGCACCAGGGAAGAGCGCATCCCACTGCACCTCCGCACCGTTGACGAACATGCCGCTGACTGCCGTCAGAAGAGCTTCCGGCTCCAGCCGGTCCTTCCGCAGTGCGGGTACCAGCACGAGGCTTGTACTCGTACCGTCGACGCAACCCTGCGCCATACCGGTCAGCGTGCCGTCCGGCCCGATCTCCAGGAAACGGGTCACACCCTGCTTCTCCAGCCACCGCACCCCATCGGCGAACCGCACAGCCTCCCGCACATGCCGCACCCAGTACTCCGGAGAGGTCAGCTCCTCCGCCGTGGCCAGCTCACCGGTCACATTCGAGACCACCGCAATACGCGGCTGCGCAAAATCCACGCTCTCCGCGACTGCCCGGAATTCCTCCAACATCGGCTCCATCAGCGGCGAATGGAACGCATGGCTCACCCGCAGCCGCTTCACCTTCCGACCCTCAGCCTCAAAGCGACCGGCGACCTCCGCCACCGCCGCTTCCTCACCCGAGACCACGACCGCCCGCGGACCATTCACCGCAGCAACACTCACCCGCTGCTCATGGCCATCCAACAGCGGCAACACCTCGTCCTCCGAGGCCTGCAAGGAGAACATCGCCCCACCCGCCGGCAGCGCCTGCATCAACCGCCCACGAGCAGCGACCAACCGACACGCATCCCCCAGCGACAACACACCCGCCACATGCGCAGCAGCCAACTCACCAATCGAATGCCCCACCAAGAAATCCGGCCGCACACCGAACGACTCCACCAACCGGAACAACGCCACCTCAACCGCAAACAACGCCGGCTGAGTGAATCCCGTCCGATTCAACGCATCCGCATCCTCACCGAACACCACCCCTCGCAACGGTGACTCCAACTCACCATCAAAACAAGCACACACCTCATCAAAAGCATCAGCAAAAACCGGAAAGGTGTCGTACAGCTCCCAGCCCATCCCGAGACGCTGCGCACCCTGTCCCGTGAACAGGAACGCAGACCGCCCCTGACTCTTGACCCCGCTAAGGACGCCAACTTCCTTTCGTCCCTCAGCAATCGCGGCCAATCCCTGGACGGCGGTCTCGTGGTCCTCCACGAGCAGCACAGCGCGGTGGTCGAATGCCTCCCTAGACGTTGCGAGGGAGAAGCCCATATCCGCGAGATCGAGCCAGCTGCCGGTCTGGGTGACGGACTCGTCCACCTGTGCACGAAGTCGCTGGGCCTGCGATTGCAAAGCGGCTTCGTCACGTCCTGATATCACCCAGGGAATTGCGGGAAGCTGGAGCGACTTTCCGCCCTCGACGCGCTCTTCCACCACCGGCTCCTCCACCGCCGGGGCCTGCTCGATAATCGCGTGCGCATTGGTGCCACTGATACCGAACGAGGACACCCCCGCCCGCCGCGGCCGCCCCACCTCCGGCCACTCCACCGCCTCCCTCAACAACCGCACATGCCCCGCAGACCAATCCACATGCGACGACGGCTCATCGACATGCAACGTCTGCGGCAGTACGCCGTGCTGGAGCGCCAGCACCATCTTGATGACACCGGCCACACCCGCGGCCGCCTGCGTGTGCCCGATATTCGACTTCACCGAACCCAGCCACAACGGCCGATCCTCATCCCGCCCCTGACCGTAAGTGGCCAGCAGCGCCTGCGCCTCAATCGGATCACCCAGCGACGTCCCCGTCCCATGCGCCTCGACCACGTCAACGTCCGAGGCCGTAAGGCCGGCACCCGCCAACGCCTGGCGGATCACCCGCTGCTGCGACGGACCATTCGGCGCCGTCAAACCATTCGACGCACCATCCTGATTCACCGCACTACCACGCACCACCGCCAACACCCGATGACCATTACGCCGGGCATCCGACAACCGCTCCACCACCAGCACACCCACACCCTCGGAAAAGCCCGCACCATCCGCGGCATCCGAAAACGCCTTACACCGACCATCAGCCGCCAACCCACGCTGCCGACTGAAATCCACAAAC
>NZ_JBVIST010000036.1:0-21365 GCF_055575375.1 Streptomyces sp. NPDC034111
TTGCATGCCGTGACGCACACATTGGTGTAGTTGATGTTGCGCTCGATGATGTACGTCGCGATGTGCTCGGTGCCGGCGTAGCGACGGCGGCGCACTGCGTCGGCCGCCTTGCCCAGCGCATGCAGCGGCGCCGAGCGGTACAGGTCCAGGGCTTCTTCGGGGGTCACCCTGCCGCCCTCGGCGGCACGGTCCAATACGGACTGGAGGCCACGGTCGGTGGCTTCGGACGGTCGGGGCATGTCGAGGGCCTTTCCCGGTGTGTTGTGGGGCTCGTTCCTGGTCATGTCACGTGGTGAGCGCTTCGGTGCCCAGCAGCTGGACGCGGACGTCCGGCGGGAAGCCGGCCGCGCCGCCGCCGACCCTGCGGGCGAACTCCGCGATACCGGCGAGCTGTCGCTCACCGAGGCTGAAGTCGAGGGCGGTGGTGTAGTAGTGCTCCAGCGTCTCCGCGTCGAAGGCCTCCCAGCGGGCGGCCTGTTCACAGACCTCGGCGACCCTGGCGAGGGACAGGTCGCGGGACGCCAGCAGGGCGCCGTGGACGCGGCGGACGGTCTCCGGCTCCCTGGCGAGGAATTCCTTGCGGGCGGCGAAGACCGCGAAGACGAACGGCAGACCGGTCCAGTCCCGCCACATCCGGCCCAGGTCGTGGACCTGGAGGCCGAGCCGGGGCGCCTCGTGCAGCGACGCCCGCAGTGCGGCGTCACCGATCACCACGGCGGCCTGCGCCTGCTCCATCATCGCCGTGAGGTCCGGCGGGCAGACGAAGTAGTCGGGCCGGACGCCGACCCGCTCCGCGAACAGCAGCTCGGCGAGCCGGACCGACGTCCGGCTGGTGGATCCGAGCGCGACGGGCGCACCGTCCAGCTGTTCCAGCGGGACCTGACTGACGATCAGGCAGGACTCCACGGGCCCGTCGCTGCCCACGGCGATGCCCGGCAGCGCCACCAAGTCGTCGGCGTGCTTGAGGAATTCGAGGAGGCTGATCGGCCCGATGTCGAGCGCGCCGGCGACCAGTGCGTCGCTCAGGCCGTCCGGGCTGTCCTTCCTCAGGTCCATGTCGAGCAGGCTGCCGCTGCGGGCCAGTCCCCAGAACAGCGGCAGGCAGTTGAGGAAGTCGATATGGCCGACCCTGGGCCGCCGTGCGGTGCGTGGTGGGGGCGTGGCCGGCTCGGTGAGTAGCGGTTCAGGCATGTCTCTCAGGGCTCCAGGGGATCAGGGCGGCGGCGCGGCAGCTACGCATGGCGCTGGAGGGCGGTGGTGGCGAAGTGGTCGCTGAGGACGGTCATCACGTCCGCCGGCCGGTCGGCCAGGTAGAAGTGCCCGCCGGGGAAGACCCGCAGGTCGAAGGCGCCGGTGGTGTGCCCGTCCCAGGAGCGGGCCTCTTCGAGGGAGGTCTTGGGGTCGCTGTCGCCGACGAGCACGGTGACCGGGCAGCGCACCACGGCCGCGGGCTCGCTGCGGTAGGTCTCGACGGCCTTGTAGTCGCTGCGGAGCGCGGGCAGCACCATCCGCAGCATCTCCTCGTCCTCCAGCACCCGGGCGTCGGTGCCGCTGAGCGCCCGCAGCTCGGCGACGAAGCCGTCGTCGTCGCGCCGGTGGACCTGCTCGTCGCGGTACGCGGACGGCGCCCGGCGTCCGGAGGCGAACAGCCGCACGGGGCCGTCCCCGTCGCGCTCCAGCCGCCGCGCCACTTCGAAGGCGACGAGCGCGCCCATGCTGTGGCCGAAGAAGGTCAGCGGCCGGTCGGTCCAGGGGCGCAGTGCCTCGCTGACCCGGTCCGCCAGGACGCCGATGTCGTCGATCGCCGGTTCCAGGCGGCGGTCCTGCCGGCCCGGGTACTGCACGGCGAGCACGTCCACGTCGGGACTGAGCGCGGCCGAGACGGGGTGGTAGAAGCTCGCGGAGCCGCCTGCGTGCGGGAAGCACACCAGGCGCCGGCCCGCGTCCGGAGCCGGATGGAATCGCCGGCACCACAGGCCGTCGTCCGCAAGGGGTGAACTCATCGGTCTGATCCGTCCTTTCCAATGGACCGGCCCGGCCGCACCACGGCCGGCGCCCGTCGTCCCGCGCGGATCGGGGAGTACGTACTCCCGCCACTATCCAGTGGGCCCGGACCACCGGCACAAGGCCTATCGGCCCGATGCACCGGAAGTCTGGGCGTTTCCCCGGTTCTCGACCCCGGGGGAACCGGACCGCTGGCGCGGCGCGACGCGCCCGGCCTAGCCTCACCGTGCAAGCGGTTGCTGCCTGTGGCACGTCGGCGGTCCGGCGCCCCCGTCGTGCGCCTTGCCCCGCGCCCCGCCGCGCTCGGTCTCGTACGTCAGCCTCAGGAGGTTGGTTCATGATGGCCGCAACACCCCCACGGTCCGCCCGGGTTCTGGCCGTCCTCGGGACCCTCGCCGCCACGCTCGTCGTGTGGGCGATCGCGGCGCCGCTGCTGGGCGTGAAGCTCGATGTACGGATGCAGCCCGACGCCGCCGTCCAGCACATCGGTCCGGCCGCGGTCGCCGGCGCGAGCCTCGTCACCGGGCTCGCCGCCTGGGGGCTGCTCGCCCTGCTGGAGCGCTTCACCGCGCGGCCGCGCCGGGTGTGGACGGTCATCGCCGTCGTGGTGCTGACCCTCTCCCTGATCGGGCCCGTCCAGGGCGGAGTCACCACCGGCGGCAAGGTGACGCTGCTGTGCATGCATCTGGTCGCAGGCGTGGTGCTGGTGCCTGCCATGGCCCGGTCGGCCGTCCGCCGATGACCGACGCGGGTCTCGCATTCCTCTGCGGAACCGACCTCGACAGCTACGATCCGAGCGGCTTGGCCGCGCTCCACGACAGCTCTCCGGTGCTGCGCCACCGGTACCGCAAGGTGGCCGGCTGGGCGGGGGTGGACGCCGACCGGCTGCTGGACCGGGACGGCGCCCGGACCGGACCGCGGGAGAGCGCCCTCGTCGGCCGGCTGGCGCTGGCGGCTGCGATGCTCGGGATCCACGACGTCCTGGCGGTGCACAGGATCAGGCCCGGTGTCCTCGGCGGTCTGGGCATCGGGGCGATGGTCGCGTCCTGTCTGGCGGGCGCACTCCCCCGCGAGGAGCTGATCCGCACGCTGGCCGACCGCGGCCGCCCCGCCACCGCGGACCGTGCCGGGGCCATCGCGCTGGCCTTCCTGCCGGCCGACCGGGCCCCCGCGTGGTACCGCGGCGCCGCGGCCGCGGGGGTCCGCTGCGGTGGCGCCCTGGGCCGGGACACCGGCGGCACCTATCGCGTCGTGCTGCTCACCGGCGACGATGACGCCCTGCGGAGGGTTGCCGCCGAGGCCCCCGAGGGCGCCGTCCGGATCGGTACGAGCAACCGCACCACGGTGCACAGCCCGCTCGCCCGGGAGGCGCACGCCAGGATGCGGCGCCTCGTCGCCGGTCTCCCGTTCGCCGCCCCCGTCCTGCCGCTGTGCTCACCGCTGGAGGCGAGGACCCTGCGCACGGCGGACGACGTCAGCGATCTCTTTCTGCGCACCGTCGTGCAGCCGGTCGATCTGGCTTCCCTCACCGCCGAGTTGCAGGCACACGGCACCCGGCTCGCGCTCGTCCTCGGCCCGTCGCTGCCCAGGAATCTGCTGCGCTTTCCGTTCCCCGTCGTCCATGTGGAATCCCCGGCCGATATCGCCCAGGCGATCTCCGCCCTGCTCGAATTCGGCGTGGAGACGGGGCCGGTGGAGCGTGGCGTGCCGCAGTGGGTCTAGAAGGTCTCTGCTACACCTCGGCGACGAGGAATTGTTCGGCCGCCCTGGGTGGGCGCAGGCCGTCGTGGCGGTCGGCGAAGTATCGAGCGGCCAGGTCGTCGGGGGATATGTGCGCAGCCTTCGTGAACCCCGCCTCCAGGGCTGCTTGCCGCATCTCGTCAGGCGAGTACAGGCTGATGAACGGGGTCCCCGACGCGGCGGCGCTGCGCATCGAGAACTCCTGGGCCTGCCGCTCGTCCGGGTCGGACATGTCGAGCGGCAGCAGGAACGTCGTGGCGAATACGGATCCGGGTGCGAGGGCGGCGGCCTGGCGCAGCGTCGCGGTGTTGGCTTCGTGTGTGAGGTACATGCTGACGCCGGCCGACGCGACGACCGTCGGCTTCTGCGGATCGAACCCGGCGGCGGTCAGCCTCTCCCACCACGAGTCGCCGGCCTCGAAGTCGACGGGCACCAGGGTCAGCCAGGACGGGATGTGGTAGCCGAGTTCGGCCAGGCGCTGCCGTTTCCACGCCTGCGTGCCCGGCTGGTCGACCTCGAAAACGCTGAGGCGGGAACCGAATTCGGGGCGTCGCTGAGCGAAGGTGTCCAGACCCGCGCCGAGGATGACGTACTGCGTCACGCCGGCGTCGGCGCGTTCGGCGACGAGGTCCTCGATGAAGCGGGCGCGGGCGACGATGGACGCGCGGACGCCGCCGATGCCCGGCATGGTCATATCGCCGCGCTCACGCCAGTTCTGCCCGGGGTCGGCGAGCTTCAGCCCGATCTCGTCGTTGAGCACGTGGGGCGGGGCGTCGGCCTGGACGTGAAGGGCGCGCCACAGGGCGACGCGCACCGCGGTGTGGTCGGGTTCGTGCTGGTCGGAGAGGCGCTGTCGGTCAGTCATGGTGCTTGTCCTTCCGTGCCGTCATTGCCGTCATTGCCGTCGTTGCCGTGGTCGTCGTCGGGGAGTGGGGCTTCGAGGGCGACGATCCGCCCGTCGGGGTCGCGGACCAGCGCCTGTCGGACACCCCAGTGCGTCGGCGTGAACGGCTGGGCGAAATCCGGTGCGCGTTCGGGCGCGAAGGCCGCGGCGTCGGCCACCTTGAGCACGGGGTGGGTGGCGAGCTCGCGTTCATGCTGCTCGACGATGAACACGTAGGGCCCTCCGGCCGGATGGGACCAGTGTCCTGAGCCGTGGTCGGTCTCCAGCACGCTCTCGAAGCCGAGCGACTTCCAGAACGCGGCGGTCGCACCGTAGTTGCGGGTCTCGACGAGGAACCCCTCGATGCCGTCAGTCGTCATTCCTGCTCTCCTTCCCGGCGGTTTCAACGCGTTGGAGGTACTCGGTCAGGGCCGTCTCGACGATCGCGGAGAGAGACCGCTCCGTGTCGACGGCGTGATGCTTGACCTCGCGGATGAGGTCGACGGGCAGGTAGACGTTGAACTGCTTTACCTGTCTCTCGGCGGCCATGGGTAGGATGCTAGCACTCTAGCCAAGGGCGTGCCGGAGCTTCCGTACACAATGAGCGGCAAGGTGAACGAGAAGACCCTGTCGGACCCGTTCGGCGAAGAGTCGGGGGCCGGGTCGCCGGACCGCACAGCAGCGATCGCCCTGAGCGGGGAGCCCCTAAGCCCCCTACGGCCTGATCCCGGCGCCTCCTGAAGGCTGCTGGCCGCCCACCGAATCAGGCGGGTGCGGTGCCGTCGCCTCGGCGCAGCGGGAGCGCACCACGCCGGTGTCCGTCAGCAGTGCGTCCACCGCGGCCGCGCACTCCGCGACCGAGAGACGGTGTGCCGGCAGGCGCAGATCGGGTGCGGCCGGCGGCTCGTACGGGTCGGTGTCGGCCGACGGCGGGGCGTCCAGGTGGACCTCGACGTACCGGGTTCCGGTGGCCTCGTGGCGTCGGCGGACGGCGGCGCGGCTGTCCGCGCAGGGGGCGGCGGCGGACACCAGGGTGAGGAAGCCGTTGCGGGCCAGGACCTCGGCGGCGAGGCCGGTGCGCCGCACCTGGTCCTGTGCGGTGGTGCCGGGCCCCGCGGGCAGCGTCGTGTGCGGGGCGTCGCCGTCGAGGATCTTCACCCGGTGGCGCCGGGCGCGCAGTGTCTCGGCGAGGGCCTGGGCGACGGTTGTCCTGCCGGAGCCCGACAGGCCGGTGAACCAGACCGTGGCGCCCGCACATCCGCATCTGGTGCTGTCGTCGGTCATGGTCAGCGCTTCTCCTGCGGCACATCGAAGCGGTCGTAGTAGAAGGCGAAGCGTTCTCTCAACTCCGGTACGTTCAGGGCGAAGTCCTCGGCGGCATAGCGATGACGGCCGCTGCGCCGGTTCTCGGCGCTCGCGTAGGCGCGCATCGCCTTCTCCGATACGTCGTCCAGTTCGCGGCCGGCCGCCTCGTACACCCGGCTCACCTCGCGGATCGGATCCTCGATGAGCGGGCGGAAGAGGACGTCCACCACCTGGTGTTCACGGCCGGCGCGGTCCCGCAGCGAGGCCCGGAGCGAACGTTCGATGATGTCGGCGGCGAATGCGCCGATGAGGTGGGGATTGGGGTGGTCGACGTAGGCCCTGGCCCCGTAGGCGACCATATTGCTGAAGGAGATCACCGAGGTGACCGGGTCGCGGTGGGTCTGCACCACCGTGGCGTCGTCAAAGGCCGCGAAGAGCGGCAGCAGCATTTCGGCGTGGCCCGGTGACTTCAGCACCCAGCGGTCGCCGGCCGGTCTGCTCCACTGGAGGAACTGGAGCATCCGCTTGAAGTGGCGGTAGCCCTCGGTGTGGTCGGTGGTGGTGTACCAGCGGGCGTATTCGGGGACCAGCCCGATGGCCTCGTACATGGGTGAGCAGTGGCTCACCGACAGCAGCAGATTGTCCTCTTCCGCCTCGTCGTGGACGAGTTCGTGCATCGTGGCCTGTTCGGGCAGGATCCGGTTGGTCATCCCGACCTCGACCTGGCTGGCCTTGATGCGGGGGTCGGGGTTCTTCCGGGGTGCGGTCAGATCGCCGTCCGGCAGCGGGTGGGTGGATTCCCACAGCGGAAGGGAGCGGGAGCGTTCGTCCCGGGCGATGAGCCTTTGCAGGAATGTGGTGCCGGTGCGCGGTGCACCGGTGATGAAGAGCGGCGCGGTGACCGGTGCGTCGAAGATCTCCGGACGGCGCGCCGCCACATCCGCCAGCCGCAACCGGGTCACCAGATTCTTGACCAGCTGGCTGTGCAGCAAGAAGCGGCCGTTCGCGCTGAGCCGGACTTCGTTGTTGAGCGACCGGCACAGCAGGGCCAGCGGTTCGTCGAATGCGCCGTCCGGGGCGGCGCCGGGCACCTTGGCCTTGGCGGTGGCCTTGCGCCACAGCGCGTCAGGATCCAACGGCCACAGCCGTGGCGCCACCGGCCCGAGCGTCCGGTTCATCGCCCTGAGCGGCCACGGCAGACGCGGATGCGCCAGGAAAGTGCCGCGTGGTGTGAGCCGTTGACGTGGGGGAAGCGGCACGTGGGTCAGCATCAGACGTCTCCCATGATGGTGAACCGATCGCCGGTATTCTCGTCATGCGCTGCGCAAACCCGGCAAGGCGGTTTCGAAACAACTGGGAATTCTCCTGGAACCCTGCGTGCCGGAAGTCCGTCGCCGGCCGAACTCCCGGGGCATTTCATCGAATTGGGGCGCAACACAACAGCCACGGCAACGGCAACGGCACCCGGGAGGACGGTCACAAGCATTGCGCCGTGTGACCGTCCGCCCGGGTGCCGGAGAGCCGTTCTCCTGGCGCTTCTTCTCAACCCGTCTCGCTGTCGTCCGCGTTCACCGGGGCCGCGGACCGGGCGGGCCGCCGCCCCCGTCCGGGGAAGATCAGCCGGAACACCCCGGTCTTGTGCAGGATGACGTGGGTGATCACCTGGAGCACGATGTAGGTGACGAAGTACAGCACCCCGTCGAGTGCCGGCACCGAGTCGACGGGCAGGGTGTAGGCCATGATCACGCGGAGCGCCGCGTCGACCAGCAGCCCGGCCCCCCAGAGCACCGTCAGACCGCGCCAGATCCGGCGGAACCGAGGATCGGTCTCCCAGAACCCTTCCAGCATCTCCGCCTTGCCCGGCAGCAGGGTCTTCAACGCCCGGTAGGTGAACGGCCGGGAGGTGAACAGCGACCCGAGGATCCACAGGGCGATGAGCCCGGTGAACCAGCCGCCCCGGGCCAGGGTCAGGCGTGGGCTGCCGGAGATGAGGGAGCCGAGGCCGGCGAGCACGAGGATGGCGATGACGAAGATGCCGACGCTGTCGATCTTCCGCCGGGTGATGATGTGGTACGCGGTGTTGAGGGCCGGCGCGGCGGCGCCGATCAGCAGCGAGACCAATTCGCTGCAACCCGCGCTGCGCAGCGCGTAGTAGAGGCCCACGGGGAGAACGACGTCACAGAGCAGGGTCGCCGCGAACTGCCAGCGGGCAGAGCTCTGCTCGCTTCGATTGCTGTCTTGTGCCAACTCGGTCTCGTTACGCAGTGCAGCCATCGCTGCTCCTTGAGTCGTCTGATGCCGGCGCGTGCGTGCCCGGCCGGGCCGCTCTCCGGAGTGTCTGCGCCACACGGTTCGAGGGCTTCCCGGGCGAGTTGCACAGCCAAGCAAAACCTAGCACAGGCAAGCAGCCCGGGCGACCCGTCACCGCGGTGGTGCGGTGGCATTCGCGGAGTTTCCCGGGGCGCAGAGCATGCCACCGGGAACGACGCGGTGGGGGCCTCGTACCGCGGGTTCTGGAGCAATTTCCAGAATGCGCCCCGGAATCACGATGCCCCTGGACTTCGGCATTAGGGTCGCCGCAGTTACCCGAAGGGGCTCGCCGCGCCTGGCGTGGGATCACCGCGCCGGTTCCGATCCGGTCCAGCCGATGGTGGAACGCGACCTGGAGAATCCATGATCATCGAAGACTGCCGTATCTGCGGCAACCGCAACCTGCTGCCGGTCCTGGACCTGGGCCCGCAGGCTCTCACCGGCGTCTTTCCCCGGACACCCGACGAGACCGTGCCCACCGTCCCGCTCGAACTGCTCAAGTGCGCCCCGGACGGCTGCGGCCTCGTCCAGCTCCGCCACACCGCCGACTTCGGGCTGATGTACGGCGACAACTACGGCTACCGCTCCGGCATCCGCCCGTTCATGGTCCGGCATCTGCACGACAAGGTCGCGGCGATCACCGACCTGGTGGACCTCGGCCCCGACGACCTGGTGGTGGACATCGGCAGCAACGACTCCACACTGCTGCGCGGTTACCCCACACCGGGTCCGACGCTGGTGGGTATCGACCCGACCGGGCCGAAGTTCCGCGAGTACTACCCCTCGGACGCCGAGCTGATCCCCGACTTCTTCTCCCGTGAGCTGTTCACCGAACGCTTCGGTTCACGCCGGGCGAAGGTGGTCACCTCCATCGCGATGTTCTACGACCTGCCGCGTCCGATGGCCTTCATGCAGGACGTGTACGACGTCCTCGACGACGACGGCATCTGGGTGATGGAGCAGAGCTATCTGCCGGCGATGATCGAGGCCACCGCCTACGACGTGGTGTGCCACGAGCACCTGGAGTACTACGCGCTCCAGCAGATCGAGTGGATGGCCGAGCGCGTCGGGTTCACCGTCCTCAAGGCCGAACTGACCGCGGTGTACGGCGGCAGCCTCTGTGTGACGCTCGCCAAGCGGCCGGACCGCTACCCCGTGGACGAGGCGGGCCTGGCGGCCATCCGCACCCGGGAGACCGCCCTCGGGCTGGACACCATGGCTCCGTTCGAGGCGTTCGCCAAGCGCGTTTACGACTACCGCGACGGTCTGCGCGACTTCCTCGACGCCTCGCGCAAGGCGGGCAAGCTGACCCTGGGGTACGGCGCTTCGACCAAGGGCAACGTCATCCTCCAGTTCTGCGGCCTCGGTCCGGACGACCTGCCCTGCATCGGCGAGCCCAGCGCGGAGAAGTCCGGCTGCTTCACGCCCGGTACGGGGATCCCCATCGTCTCCGAGGAGGAGGCCAAGTCCCGGCGCCCCGACCAGCTGCTGGTGCTGCCGTGGATCTACCGCGAGGGCTTCATCGAGCGGGAGAGCGCCTTCCTGGCCGGCGGCGGCAAGCTGGTCTTCCCGCTGCCCGAGCTCTCCATCGTCTGACCGTGCCGCCGCCCCGGCAGGGACCGTCCGGACCCGGCATTAGGGAATCTTCCACATGGGTGCGACCCATACTGAGGCAGACACAGCCAGGATCAGCCCGTCCCTCCGGTCGGAACACACGGCCGTGCGCCGTGCTACGAGGAGCTGTGTCTGTCCGCGCAAGGCAAGGACTTGTTTCCGAACGTGGTGGGAGCGCGAAAACGTGAGTGACATAAGGCGCACCGAACCGATCCGGCCGCAGCGGCCCGCGGCGTTGTCCGCGCACGACGCGGCGGGCAGGTGATCCGCGATGCGCACCCGAAAGCTCGCCGTCGCCGGCGGATTCGAGTTCACCCCCGACATCCACTCGGACCACCGCGGACTGTTCTTCTCGCCGTTGCAGGACGAGGCGTTCGTCGCGGCGGTCGGCCACCGGTTCCCCCTGGCACAGACCAACCACAGCAGGTCGGCCAGAGGTGTGCTGCGCGGGCTCCACTTCACGGCCACTCCCCCGGGCCAGGCCAAGTACGTCTACTGCGCACGGGGGCAGGCACTGGACGCCGTCGTGGACATCCGGGTGGGGTCACCCACCTTCGGCCAGTGGGACGTCGTCAAGCTGGACCCGGAGTCCTGCCGGGCCGTGTACATCCCCGACGGGCTCGCCCACGCCTTCCTGGCACTGGAGGACGACACGGTCATGTCGTATCTCGTGAGCAGTGCATACCGGGCCGAGCTGGAGCATGCGATCGATCCGTTCGACCCCGCGATCGGGCTGCCCTGGCCGCACGATGTGGAGTTCCGCCTCTCCGCGCGGGACACCAGCGCGCCCCGTCTGGCGGAGGCCGAGGCCCAGGGTCTGCTGCCGAAGTACGCCGACTGCCTGCCGACCGGGTCGGCCGCCGAACCGGCGGTGCGCCCTGACCAGTCGGAGGTCGGGCTCCGTGACTGACGAGGAAAACACCGTGGCACCGTTGATGCCGTCCCCTGGTTCCCTCCGTATCGCAGTGCTGGGAGCCACCGGGTGTATGGGCCGGCACATCTGTGCCGCCTTCGCGGCCGAGGGGAGCGAAGTCGTCGCGATCGCCCGCCGATACGCGCCGCGACTCGCCGCCCACCGGTTCCAGTCCCTCGATATCGCGGGCAGCACGAGCGAAGAGCTCGCCCAGGTGCTGGCCAAGGAGAACATCGACGTGGTGGTCAATGCCACCCTCGGCTGGGGCGACGAACAGCACTACAGCAACGTGCAGTTGGTGGAACGGCTCATCGGCGCGCTGGCGATAATGCAATCCCCTCCTCGGCTGGTCCACCTCGGCACCATCCACGAGTACGGCCCGGTCCCCTTCGGCACGTCGATACACGAGGGCACCGAGCCGGATCCGTCGAACCCCTACGGCACGACGAAGCTCACGGCCTCGCGGATGGTCCTCGACGCCGTCCGGAACGGCACCCTCGACGGCGTGGTTCTGCGGGTGGCCAACACCCTGGGGCCGTACCCCGCGATGGAGAGCTTCTTCGGTTCCCTGGCGGTCCGGCTCCGCGGTGTCGATGTGGCCGCGGGCATCGAGTTGACCATCGCCGATGCCCAGCGTGACTACGTCGATGTCCGGGACGCCGCGGACGCCGTGGTCAGGGCGGCCCGGATCACGAGCGCCGACCCACTGGTCAACATCGGCTGCGGCCAGGCGATGGGCGTACGGAAGCTGGTGGACGAGCTCGTCATGGCCGCCGGGTTGCCGGCGGAGACGATCCGGGAGCAGCGGGGTGAGGTACACAGCAGGGGTGCCGACTGGGTTCAGGTCGACATCTCCCGCGCCGCCCGTCTCCTCGGCTGGCACCCACGGTTCACCATCGGGGAATCGATGCGGGCCATGTGGGACACCGTGACCGCGGACCAGCCGCTCCCGGCCCGGAACTCCGACTGAACCCGGCGACGGGCCACTTCCCGTGGCCCGGTCGGGATACGGCCGCAGCCGGGGGTACGACCGGCCGGTGCGGCGGCGGGTGTGCGCCACCGCGCCGTCGCCCGTTCGGGACACCGATGTGCGAGCAGTGCTCCGCAACGGCCCCAACACCACGGAACATCCGCGAGGCAGGAGGCCGCCATGACGACCCCCATCATCAACGCCGAAGGGCTCGCCCGTACCTTCACGACCAAGAAGGGTCCGGTCGAGGCGGTGCGGGGCATCGACCTCACCGTGTCCGCGGGCGAGATCCTCGGCTTCCTCGGCCCCAACGGCGCCGGCAAGACCACCACGATGCGGATGCTCACCACGTTGCTGCCCCCCACCGGGGGACGTGCCACCGTCGCCGGGCACGATCTGGCCAGCGACCCGGCCGGGGTGCGCAGGCACATCGGCTATGTCGCCCAGGTGAGTGGGGTCGACCCGGGCATCAGCGTGCGCGAGGAACTCGTCACCCAGGGGCGGCTGTACAAGCTCGGCAGGACCGAGGCCAAGAACCGTGCCAGGGAACTCGCCGAGGATCTCGATCTCGCCGATCTCCTCGACCGGCCCACCCGGGCGCTCTCCGGAGGCCAGCGCCGCCGCCTCGACATCGCTCTGGGCCTGACCCACCGGCCCCAGCTGCTGTTCCTCGACGAACCGACGACCGGGCTCGACCCCGGAAGCCGCTCCGACGTATGGGATCTGGTGCAGCGCATCCGTGCCGAGGGCACCACGGTCTTCCTGACCACGCACTACCTCGACGAGGCGGATGTCCTCTCCGACCGGCTCGTCGTCGTCGACGGCGGCCTGGTCGCCGCCGAGGGCACCCCACTGGATCTGAAGCTGCGCTACACGGGCTCGGATACGGCCAGCCTGCGCGAAGCCTTCCTCGCCATCACGGGGCACCACCCCCCCGCTCCCGACGTCCCGGTCGCTGTCTGACCGCCCGCTCTCCACGGAGGTTGACGTGCCGCACCCGTCCCCCGCCCCGTCCTCGGTGAGGACCGCATCCGAGCCCCGGGAGCTTCCGTCCCGACGCCATGCGGCCAGGAAGGCGAAGAGGACATCCGGCCTGGCCGGCCTCGCCGCCGACACCCGCCTGGTCTTCGGGCGCTATATGCGAGAGACGATGCGCGCCAAGGTCGGCCTGGTGGTGGGCGTCCTCATGCCGCTGCTCGTGCTGTTCTTCTTCGGCCCACTCCTGACGCAGATCCCGCTCGGTACCGGCGGCGACGCCTGGCAGACGCTGGTGCCGGGGCTTCTGGTGCAACTCGGCATGTTCAGCGCGGCCTTCGCCGGCTTCGGCATCCTGATCGAGAAGCAGCACGGGGTGATCGAGCGGATGCAGGTCACCCCGGTGAGCCGGCTGGCGCTGCTGATGGGACGGGTGCTGCGCGATGTGGTGAAGTTGCTCGCCCAGTCACTGCTCCTGGTGCTCGCGGGCGTGACGATGGGGCTGCGCGCCCCGGTGCTCGGCGTCCTCATCGGCCTTCTGTTCGTCGCCGTGCTCACGGTGGCGCTGGCTTCGCTGTCCTATGCGCTGGCCATGCGGCTGAACTCCCCCGAGGAGTTCGCCCCCGTGATCAACACCATCAATCTGCCGGTCATGCTGCTCTCCGGCATCCTGCTGCCGATGGCGCTCGCACCCCGATGGCTGGACGTGGTGTCGCAATTCGTGCCGCTGCGCTACCTGGTGGAAGCGGTCCGGGCCGCGTTCCTCGGCCAGTACGGCAGCACCGCGATGATCCGCGGCGTACTGGTGGCGGCGGCACTCGCCGCGGTCTCGATCTTCCTCGGCGCCCGGGTGTTCCGCAAGGCCGGTGCCTAGAGCGTGTTCGAAAGTGGATCTCGCCATCAGATGATCTTGGTTCGGGCGCGTGGAGATCTGACGGATGCGCAGTGGGTCGTGCTGGCCCCGCTGTTGCCGAGGGCCAAGAAGCCAGGGCGGCCGCCGATATGGACCAGGCGGCAGCTGATCGACGGCATACCACCGGCTCACCAGGTGCCGTGGTAGGCCAGGCCCACGGCCAGGGCGGCCACCGGCAGACAGAAAAATGCTGCCCAGGGGCCCAACTGGTAGTCATGTACCCGCAGGTGGGCACAGAACGCACCCAGGAAGTACAGCACGAGACCGGCGGCGGCGAGCGTGCCCAGCACCGGCACGGCGAACCCGGCCAGCAGCCCCAGCGCGCCCGCCGCCAACAGCGCGCCCAGCGGGCGCATCCAGGACCGAGGGACGCGCAATTTGTCCGCCTGGCTCTTGGGGTACTCATGACCGGTGAAGTTGGCGATAGCGGCCAAGCCGTTGATGGCCGAGGTGAGGAGGGTGACCACGAGGTAGATGGCGAACACGAAAGTCTCCTTCTTCGCGAGAACGACGGCTGGTTGTTCGCCTCTAGGACGAGGCAGCCCCCCAAAAACGTGACACGCCCCGTGCCACGTCAGTCGTCGCGCACACCGTCGAAACACGCCCTACGGGGAGACACGCCCTGGGGCTTGTCCCGCAATGATCTTCTGAGAGGTGTGAACTCCGTCGGCTGGTGTGCCAGTTCGGCTATCCGGCGAGGGCGACCTGGTGATTGGTCGCCGTCCGATCACTCAGGGGCCCGGCCCGCCGCGGCATCGCACAGTAGTTGCCGGACTCCGCGAACAGGTCGGTAGCCGAACGCGTTCGCGGCGGCCGTCGAGTCGTACACCCGGTCCAGGCGATCGGGCACCGGCCACCCCTGGTCGCGGAAGGCCTGGACGACGTCCGGAACCCGTTCGGCGAGCACCGCGCCCGCATCGCGGGAAAGGGCAAGGCAGTCTTCTCGGTGAAATGGGTGCGGCCCGGAGATATTGAATCTGCCGGTCACGGTGGAGTGCGTCACGGCCAGGACCCCCGCCGATGCTACGTCGGCAACGTCGACGGCCCGGTGCAGCAGATGGCAGGCCCGCACAGGCAGTGGCTCCGGAAAGCATCGCGATATGCGCAGCGTGACCGAAGAAACGGCGCAGGCGGCGACCAGCTCCTCAGCAGCCAGTTTGGTCTCGTCGTAGATGTCCCTGGGAAGCGGCGTGAGCTGCTCGTCCACCCAGACCGCACGGTCGGTGGGCACCAGGGCGTGTCCGTACACACTCGTACTGCTGATGTAGAGAACCCGCCGGGCGCCGAGGCCGGCAGCGTCGTCGAGCAGGTCCGCTGTCACACCGACGTTCACGGCTCGGAACTCTTCATCGGCCAGGCGCCCGACGTGCGGGGCGTGCAGCGCGGCAGTGTGGACCAGGACATCGGCCGACTGCAATGCGGCCAGCCGCACGGGCCGGTCTCGCAGGTCTCCGATCACACTCGTCCAGCGGCCGGGAATCCGGTCCACGCCGCGGACCACCCAGCCGGCTGCATCGAGTGCCGCAGCCAGGGCCGCTCCGACCCGGCCCGAACTTCCGGTAACCGCAACCAGCCCAGCGGGGGCTCTTTTCGTCGCTAAGTGCACGCGTCCGACTGTACGGCGTGGGACCGGTCTCCTGAGAGGTTAAGTCCGATCGCAATGGGCGTTGATCGAGCCGATGATCACGGCGTGGAAGCGGGAGCGGGTCGCACGGTCGGCGACCGGCGATCCCGGGGGTTGCGATCTCCGGGACGTCGTGAACGCGATCTTCTACCAGAACCGGACGGGCTGTCAGTGGCGCTATCTGCCTCATGATCTGAGGCCCTGGTCGGCGGTGTTCTACTACTTCACGCTGTGGCGCGAGGACGGGCTCGACCAGCAGATCCAGGAACTGCTGCGCTGCCAGGTGCAGGAGAAGGCCCGCCGATTGGAGGACCCGTCCCTCGTGGTTATCGACACGCAGTCCGTGCGCGCACCAGAGACGGACTTAACGCCGCTCTTCGCGGGCTGGAATCGGCACGGCTGCCGGCCGCCACTCTCGCCTGATCAACCCGAACACCCACGAGTCGGATACCTCGCCGTTCACGACGCAGTCCTCCCGCAACGTCCCTTCACGCATGAATCCGATCTTCTCCAGGACCCGGGCAGATGCCACGTTGCGCGTATCGGTCTCGGCCTGAACTCGATTCAGATCCAGTGTGTCGAATGCCCACTGCAGCAAGGCGTGCGCGGCCTCCGTCGCGTAGCCGTGTCCCCACATCGCTTTGTCGAGGACGTAGCCCAACGACGCGCTGCGGTAGTCCGGGTTCCATCCGGTCAGACCGCACCAGCCGACGAAGGCCCCGTCAGAAGCGCGGTCGATGGCCACCCGGGCCCCGGTGCCTTCGTCCGCCATCTTCCGGCACATGTTGATGAAGCGTTCGGCGCGGGCCCGTTCGTTCCACGGCGGGGAGTCCCAGTAGCGCATCACGTAGGTGCTGCTGTGCAGGGCGAAGAGCAGGTCCGCGTCGGCGTCGGTGAAGGGGCGCAGTCGCAGGCGAGCGGTGTGCAGTATGGGGGTGGCCAAAGTCATGCGCATCATCTTGTGTCCTCATGGGGCGGGCAGAACACCGAATATCCGATCCCGGTCCGATCCTCACGACCAAGGCTCCGCCTACCAGCAGACCGTGCGCACGGCACGACTACTCGGCCTGCCCACCGCTGGATAGGGAGGCGGATTCAGCTCGCGGTTGCGGTTCGGATCCCCAGGGCGATCAGCACGGCTCCCGCCAGACGGCTCATCCCACGTCGGAACCGAGGTGTGTCGATCGTTGTGCGCGCGGCGGCGACCACAGACGTCCAGAACAGCAACCACACCAGCACGACGGCCATATGCGCGGCCGCAAGCGTCGCGATCTGTGGCGCGATGGGGCGGCTGGACGTGAGGAACTGCGGTACCAGGGTGAGATAGACCGACGCCGCCTTCGGATTGAGGACGTTGGACCACAGCCCCTGGCCAAAGCCCCCGAGCCGGGCCCACGGCAAGCGCCATCGCCTCGTTGCCGTTGGTTCGACGCTTCGCCGCGTCGAGCGCCACGTGGTCACGCCCAACCAGATGACATAGATGCCGCCCAGGAGCTTCACCGCCGCCAACGCCCGAGCCGACGACATGACCAGGGCCGACAGGCCAACCGCGGCGAACGTTGCGTGCACCAAGAGTCCGCACGCTGAGCCGAATGTGGCGCGCACGCCATCGGACCGCGAACCCGCGATCACCTGCTGCGTGACGAGGGTGAAGCTGGTGCCGGGAATCAATGTGAGGGGTGTGACCGCGGCTACGAAGCCGAGTACCTGATGCCACTGCACACAACGAGCCTAGGCAACGGGCACGCGCCAAGCCACCGGTTCCCCGTCCTGGTCGACTGCGGCATCAACCGCTGAGCCTCAAGAAGACATCGCTGCGCGGTCGGCCGCACTGCGGAGAACACAGAATTCATTGCCCTCAGGGTCCGCGAGGACGGCCCAGCCGGCACCATCGGGTTCCCGGCGATCGTCGACGAGGGTGGCTCCGAGGTTCAGCAGCCGCTCGACCTCCTCCTCGCGCGTGGTCTTCGGACGCAGGCACAGGTGAAACCTGTTCTTGATCGTCTTCGGTTCCGGCACCTGGTTGAAGTGCAGCAGCGGGCCCTCCGGCAGCATCACCTCAGTCTCCGGATCACCCGGCTTGTCCTCCCGATGCAGCGGACAACCGAGCACCTCGCTCCAGAACCGAGCCAGCTCATAGGCATCCGCACAGTCGATCGCCACATTCTGCACCACCGAGACCATGCACGAGAGCCTGCCCGGAACACCGCTCGGTCCGCCACCGAATTGCGGGCAGACAGCACCAGCACTTTCGTCACACGCCCTGGGTCCAGGAGGGCGGTACGAGCGGACTCGCGGCGTCCGCACCGCGCACCACCTCCGTGGATATCGCGAGGGAATCCCCTAGAGGGGATCTGGTCATACTGGCCCCGCGCCGGCAGGTTTCAGCACTTCCGGGTGCACAGGCCCGAGCGGCGATTGCAGCGCCTGGAGCGGCTCCGCCTGGTTGTCGGCGGTACCGCGTCTCCGTTCCCCATGTGATTGGAATCCGAGAAGCGTGAGTGACAAGTTGCGGAATGAGCTGATCCGGCCGCTGCATGAGCTGCTTTCACGCAACGCCCGTCGTTTTCCGGAGAAGACCGCGTTCCGGGACGCACAGCGGTCAGTTACCTACCGGGATCTGGGAGAGCGCACGCGCAAACTGGCCGGCCATCTCGCGGACCTGGGAGTGGCACGCGGCGACCGGGTGCTGCTGCGGATGGGCAACCGCGTGGAGATGGTGGAGAGCTACGTAGCCGTGGCCCGGGCCGGTGCCATCGGCGTACCGCTCGATCCGCAGTCGACGGATGCCGAGCTCGCCCATCATCTCGACGACAGCGGGGCCGTCCTGGTCATCAGCGGTGCCGCCCAGGCGGAGCAGGTGCTCAGAGTCACCGGGCGGACGACGTCGGCCGGCACCGTCGTGGTGGTCGGAGCGGCCCCCGAAGTGCCGGACGGAGCATTGCGGTTCGAGACGCTCGCGACGACCGAGCCGGAGAGCGCGGCGCGCGACGACCTCGGCATGGACGAGCCGGCCTGGATGCTCTACACCTCGGGCACCACGGGGCGTCCCAAGGGTGTGGTGTCGACGCAGCGTGCCTCGCTGTGGGCCACGGCGTCCTGCTCCGCGCCCCTGCTCGGCCTGGGTCCGGAGGACCGCGTGCTGTGGCCGATGCCGTTGTTCCACGCCGTATCCCACAACGTCGGTGTCCTGGGCGTGCTGGCCGTCGGCGCCACGGCACACCTCATGGTGGGCGCTGCGGCCGACGAGATCCTGCGGGCAGCGCAGGAGGACCGGTCCACCTTCCTGGTGGCGGTACCGACCCTGTTCCACCGCATGCTGGAGGTCGGGCGGGAACAGGGGGCCGAACTCCCGGACCTGCGCGTCTGCTTGGCGGCCGGTTCGGCCTGCCCGGCCGTCCTGCACGAGGCATTCGAGGACACCTTCGGCATCCGTCTGCTCGACAGCTACGGGAGCACCGAGACCGGTGGAGCGATCACCACGCACGTCCCGGGCGGCCCCAAGGTGCCGGGCTCCTGCGGGCAGCCGCTGCCCGGGCTCACCGTGCGGCTGATGGATCCCCGGACCGGGGCGGAGGTCGCCGCGGGCGAAGAGGGCGAGGTATGGGTCAGCAGCCCGGCGCTCATGCTCGGCTACCACAACCAGCCGGAGGAAACCCGGGCGGTGCTCTCCGGCGACTGGTACCGCACCGGCGACCTCGCTCGCCAGGACGCGTCGGGCTTCCTCACCCTCACCGGCCGGGTCAGGGAACTCATCATCCGAGGCGGCGAGAACATCCATCCGCGGGAGATCGAAGAGGTCCTGACGCGGGTGCCGGGAGTGCACGACGCCGCGGTGGCCGGCCGGCCGCACGACGTGCTCGGCGAAGTGCCCGTCGCCTATGTCGTCCCGGGGCCCGAAGGCATCGACGCGGGGCTGCTGCTGGAGGCTTGCCGACGGGAGCTGTCCTACTTCAAGGTGCCCGACGAGTTCCGCAGTGTCGCCGAGATCCCCCGTAACGCGGCGGGGAAGATCGTCCGTCGGCGCCTGGCGGAGAATCCCGGCGCCCTGCTCACCGTTAATCCCTCGGTCGGTCTCCGTCCGGACCCGCCCTCCTCCACGGGCGGCACCGGCGCACCGGAGGTCTCCGCCGCGGCGCTCGCCCCCGCGGTCGACGGAGCGCAGGTCGGAGGCCAGGGGCTGTTCGACCTGGTGCGCTCCGCCGTCACCGAGGCCCTCGGGCTCGGCTCCGTCGAGGAGGTGGCGGCAGACCGGCCCCTGCACGAGCTCGGTTTCACCTCGCTGGCCGCGGTGGCCCTGCGCGACCGGCTGTCCGCCGCCACCGGACGGCAGCTGTCGGCTGCGATCGCCTACGACCATCCGACGGTGGCCGCCCTGGCCTCCTATCTTGAGGGCGAACTGCTGGACACCGTGCCCCCGGCCGAGGACACCGCGCACGTCGGGGACGCCGCCCCGGATGATCCCGTGGCCATCGTCGCGATGGGCTGCCGGCTCCCCGGCGGAGCGCACTCCCCGCAGGGGCTGTGGGAGCTGCTGACGGCCGAGACCGATCCGGTCGGCCCGCTCCCCACGGACCGGGGCTGGGATCTGGACCGGCTGCTGGGCGAGGAGTTCGGCGGCGGAGGAAAGTCGTCGGCCCGGCAGGGCGCGTTCCTGGACGAGACGGGCCGGTTCGACGCGGCGTTCTTCGGGATCTCGCCGCGGGAGGCGCTGGCGATGGACCCGCAGCAGCGGCTGCTGCTGGAGACGGCCTGGGAGACCTTCGAACGCGCGGGCATCGACCCTACGTCCCTGAAAGGCAGCCGCACCGGTGTCTTCGCCGGTGTGATGCACAGCGGCTACGGACCCGGGCTCTACGACCGCGCCCCGGAGAACCTGGAGGGGTACCTCGGCAACGGCGCGGCCGTCAGTATCGCCTCCGGACGCATCGCCTACACCTTCGGTCTGGAGGGTCCTGCGATCACGGTGGACACGGCGTGCTCGTCCTCCCTGGTCGCCGTGCATCTGGCGGCGCAGTCGCTGCGGCAGGGTGAGTGCACTCTGGCACTGGCCGGCGGTGCGACCGTCCTGGCGACGCCCGCCGCGCTCGTCGAGTTCAGCCGGCAGGGCGCACTCTCCGCCGACGGTCGGTGCAAGGCTTACGCGGCAGCCGCCAACGGGACCGGGTTCTCGGAGGGCGTGGGGTTGGTGCTGCTGGAGCGGCTGTCCGACGCACGGCGCAACGGGCATCCGGTGCTGGCGGTCATCCGTGGTTCCGCGGTCAATCAGGACGGTGCCTCCAACGGGCTGACCGCCCCGAACGGCCTTGCCCAGCAGCGCGTCATCCGCGCCGCCCTGGCCCACGCCGGCCTGTCGGCCGCCGACGTCGACGCGGTCGAGGGCCATGGCACCGGCACCGTCCTGGGCGACCCCGTCGAGGCACGAGCGCTGTTGGCGACGTACGGCCAGAACCGGCCGGAGGGGCGGCCGCTGTGGCTGGGGTCGCTGAAGTCGAACATCGGACACACCCAGGCCGCGGCCGGGGTGGCCGGACTGATCAAGATGGTGCAGGCCATACGCCACGGCGTCCTCCCCCGCACCCTGCACGTCGACGAGCCGTCCCCCCACGTCGACTGGACCACCGGTCAGATACAGCTGCTGACCGAGGCGCGGGCGTGGCCGGAGACCGGGCGTCCGCGCCGGGCGGGGGTGTCGTCCTTCGGCGCGAGCGGGACCAATGCCCATCTGGTGCTGGAGCAGGCAGAGGATGAGCCGCTGGAGGGGGGTGGTGGCGATGACGGTGTCCTGCCCCTGGTGCTGTCAGCCCGCGATCAACAAGCACTCCACGCACAAGCGGAACGGCTGGCGACCTTCCTCGACCAACACCCAGACGTCCCCCTTCCCCACCTCACCCGCACCCTGGCCGCCCGCACCGTCTTCGAGCACCGCGCAGCCGTCGTCGGCACCACCCACAGCGAACTCGCCGCCGCCCTACGCACCCTGCACAACCCCACCCCCAACACCCACACCCACACCGGCCCCACCCTCACCGACCCCGTCTTCGTCTTCCCCGGCCAAGGCTCCCAATGGCAAGGCATGGCCACCGACCTCCTCGCCACCAACGACACCTTCGC
>NZ_JBVIST010000037.1:0-18053 GCF_055575375.1 Streptomyces sp. NPDC034111
CGCCCGGTTACATTCCGAACCCGGAAGCTAAGCCTTTCAGCGCCGATGGTACTGCAGGGGGGACCCTGTGGGAGAGTAGGACGCCGCCGAACAATCTTTCAGGACCCTTGGTCCCAGCGTGCATGCTGGGACCAAGGGTCCTTTTTGCTGTTTTGAAACAAGCACAGCCCGAAGCGCGCCGAACTGGTCGGTGCGCGAGAATGAATGCAGTACCGAAGACAGGAGTCACGTCGATGTCCACCAACTCTTCCGACGATCGTTCGGAGCGCCGTCCGCAGCGGCGCGACGACGGTGACCGCGGTGGTTTCCGGCGTGATGACCGCGGGCCGCGTCGCGACAGCCGCGACGCCGACCGGGGTGAGCGCGGCGGTTTCCGACGTGATGAGCGTGGTGGCGGGCGCGGTGGGTTCCGCCGCGATGACCGGGACCGTCCCGCCGGCGGCGACCGCGGGGGATTCCGTGGTGGCGACCGTCGCGATGACCGGCCGCGTGGACCGCGTCGTGACGATGAGCGTGGCGGCGGGTTCCGTCGCGACGAGCGGGGCGGGGAGCGTCCTTCGTTCCGTCGTGATGACCGGCCGTCCGGGGGCGACCGTGGTGGGTTCCGTCGCGACGACCGTCGGGACGACCGGCGCGATGACCGGGGTGGATTCCGGCGGGATGACCGTTCCTCCGGTGGCGAGCGTGGTGGCTTCCGCGGCGGTGAGCGGGGCGGGGACCGTCCCGGGTTCCGGCGTGACGACCGCGGTGGCGAGCAGCGTGGTGGGTTCCGGCGTGACGAGCGTCGGGACGATCGTGGTGGTGACCGTGGTGGGTTCCGTCGTGATGAGCGGCGGGATGACCGTGGTGGTGACCGGCCTTCGTTCCGGCGTGATGACCGTGGTGGTGACCGGGGCGGGTTCCGTCGTGATGACCGTGGTGGCGATCGCGGTGGGTTCCGGCGCGATGACCGTGGTGGGGAGCGTCCTGCGTTCCGTCGTGATGACCGGCCGTCCGGGGGTGACCGTGGTGGGTTCCGTCGTGATGAGCGGCGGGATGACCGTGGTGGTGACCGGCCTTCGTTCCGGCGTGATGACCGCGGTGGTGAGCGGGGCGGGTTCCGTCGCGATGACCGGGGTGGCGACCGTGGTGGGTTCCGGCGGGACGACCGGGGGCCGCGGCGGGACGACCGGGGCGGTGAGCGCGGTGGGTTCCGGCGGGACGACGAGCGGGGCGGGCGTCGGCCGTACGGCGCGGGCCGTGGGCGGGACGACCGCCGCGACGACCGTCGCGATGACCGCCGTGACCGGGACCGGGAGCCGATCAAGCGGCTGCCGATTCCGGAGGACGTCACCGGTGACGAGATCGACAAGGATGTGCGGCAGGAGCTGCTGAGCCTGCCGAAGACGCTCGCCGAGGACGTTGCCAAGAACCTGGTGATGGTGGCGAAGCTGCTGGACGAGGACCCGGAGAAGGCGTACGGGTACTCGCGGGTGGCGCTGCGGCTGGCGTCCAGGGTTGCCGCGGTGCGCGAGGCGGCGGGCTTCGCGGCGTACGCGGTCGGTAAGTACAGCGAGGCGCTGGCGGAGTTCCGGGCGGCGCGGCGGATGACCGGTGGCGTGGAGCTGTGGCCCGTCATGGCGGACTGCGAGCGCGGTCTGGGCCGGCCGGAGAAGGCGCTGGCGATGGCCGGTGAGCCCGAGGTGCACAAGCTGGACAAGTCCGGTCAGGTCGAGATGCGGCTGGTCGCGGCGGGTGCCCGCCGGGACATGGGGCAGGCGGACGCCGCGGTGGTGACGCTGCAGAGCCCGGAGCTGGCGTCGAGCGCCGTGCACCCGTGGACCGCGCGGCTGCGGTACGCCTACGCGGATGCGCTGCTGGAGGTCGGCCGGAAGGACGAGGCGCGCGACTGGTTCGCCAGGGCGCTGGAGGCCGACCAGGGCGGTACGACGGACGCCTCGGACCGGCTTGCCGAGCTGGACGGGGTGGAGTTCACCGATGTGCTGGAGGAGTCCGGCGAGGTGGAGGAGGACGGCGACGCCGACGCGGCCGACCCGGCCGGTGCAGACTCCGGTGAGCGGCCCGAGGAGGGCTGAGCTTCCCGTGTGAGCGGAGAGTGAAGGGCGGGATCCCGTACGGGGTCCCGCCCTTCTGCGTTCGGGGGAGGGTCAGGCGGTGGGCGCGTAGGGGGCGATCGGGTTGGGGAGGGTGCCGACGAGCTGGAGGGCGCCCGCGGGGTCCTGGAGGTCGACCATCTGCTGGTTGTTGCGCAGCTGGAGGCGGTTGAGGCAGGAGAGCGCGAACTCGTCGGCGAACAGGTCGTACTGGGCGAACTTGTCGGCGAGGTGCGGGTTCGACTTCTGGTAGTCGGTGACGCACTCGGCGACCGTGCGCCAGAAGGTGTCCTCGTCGAGGATGCCGCGGTCGTCGAGGGTGCCGGACAGGAACCGGAAGAAGCAGTCGAAGACGTCGGTGAAGACGGAGAGCAGCTTCTTGTCGTCGGGGACGTCGGCGCGGATGCGTTCGACGGCGGGCGGCAGCACCGCGTCGGGGTCCATCACGGCGATCTCCTCGGCGATGTCCTTGAAGATCACGCGGTCCACCGCGCCGTCCTGGAGGACCAGGATGGCGTTCTCGCCGTGCGGCATGAAGACCAGGTCGTAGGCGTAGAAGGCGTGCAGGACCGGGGTGAGGTACGCGTCGAGGTAGCGGCGCAGCCAGACGGCCGGGTCGAGGCCGGACTGTGCGATGAGGGCGGCGGCGAACGAGCCGCCGTGGCGGTCGGTGTGGAGGAGCGAGGCCATGGTGGCCAGCCGCCCGCCGGGCTCCAGGGTGGGGACGGGGCTCTCCCGCCACAGGGCGGCGAGCATCTTCAGGTACGGGGAGCCCTTGTCGGTGGCGGCCTCGTACTGGCGGTGGTGGTAGCCGATCGCGGCGCGCTCGCGGATGATCGAGAAGCGGGCGGCCCGGAAGGTGTCGTCGGCGGCGATCAGGCGGGCGAGCCAGTCGTTGATGGCCGGGGTGGCCGTCATGTAGGCGGCGGACAGGCCGCGCATGAAGCCCATGTTGAGGACCGAGAGCGCGGTTTTGACGTAGTGGTGGGTGGGGTGGGTGGTGTTGAAGAAGGTGCGGATGGACTGCTGGGCGAGGTAGTCGTCGTCGCCGGGGCCCAGGCACACCAGGCGGTGCTGGGCGACCTCGGCGGCGAAGGTGACGGAGAGCTTGTTCCACCACTGCCAGGGGTGGGTGGGGAAGAGGTAGTAGTCGTCGGGGTCGAGGCCGAGGGCGGTGAGGGTGGCGGCGAAGCGGGTGCGGGTGTCCTCGCTGAGTTCGGCGCGGATGAGGGTGTCGTAGTCGAGGCCCGCGCCGGCGGTGAAGGTGGCGTGGTCGCGGCGGGCGGCGAGCCAGATCAGCCGGAGCGGGGTGGCGGTCTCGGGGGCGTAGGCGTGGTACTCGTGGATGCCGAAGCCGAGGCGGCCGTTGTTGGCGACGAAGCAGGGGTGGCCCTCGGTCATGCCGGTCTCGATGGCCTGGAAGCCGGCGGTGGCGAGTTCCGCTGCGGTGGGCTCGTCGGCGGCGAGCTTGTAGGCGGTGCCGGAGAGGGTGGAGCTGATCTCCTCCAGGTAGACCGGGAGGATGCCGTCGCCGAGGCCCAGGGAGTCGCGGAGTTCGATGAAGAACTCCAGGGCGTCCAGGGGGAGTTCGGTGTGGTCGCGGAGGCGGGTGATGCTGTCGGGGTCGACCTGCCAGTGGTCGAGGGCCTGTCTGCGGGCGGCGAAGCGGTACTCGGTGCGGCCGTCGTCGCTGGGTACGGCGTAGTGGGCGTCCTGCGGCAGGCGCTTGGGGGTGAGCAGCCGTTCATGGGCGAACTCGGCGAGGGCCTTGCGGATCAGCAGGCGGTTGGCGCGGGCCCACAGACGGGGGCTGAGGTGGGCGACGGCGTCCTGGGCGGTCGGCGTGGTGCCGGCGGTCATCGGTGGTCTCCTCGGGTGGCCAGGAACTGGTCGCGGGTGCAGGTGCTGAGGTGGGCGTCTTTGGAGGGGAGCGAGACGGTGCGCAGGATCTCGAAGCCGACGGCCGCGTTGAGGGCGTGGACGGCGGTGTTGCGGGTGTCCGGTTCGACGACGACGCGGTGGGTGGCCGGGTCGGCGAAGAGCATCTCCATGACGGTGGTGAGCACGGCGCGGGTGAAGCCGTGCAGCGGGGTGCCGGTGGGGGCGCACAGGAAGTGCATGCCGATGTCGCCGGGTTCGGCGGGGTGGATGCCGACCAGTTCGCGGTGGGCCGGGTCGTAGCGCTCCATGAGGAAGGCGGGGGTGCCGTTGTGCAGGCCGAGGAAGGCGTCGTGGAAGGGGTCGGCGGCGATCCGGGCGAACTCCTTCTCCACGGCGGCCAGGTCGCAGTCCTGCATCAGCCAGAAGGCGGCTTTGGGGTGGGTGACCCAGCGGTGCAGCAGTGCGGCGTCGGCGGGCGGATCGACCGGGCGCAGCGCGAACTCCCCGAGTACGGGGTCGGTGCGGGTGAAGACGGGGGCGGTCATACGGGTATCTCCGTGGGGTGGTGCGAACCGGCCGGTGCGGCGAACTCCTGGAAGGCGATGGCCTTCTCGACCGGGTAGTGCTCACGGCCCAGCAGCTCGCGGATGATGCAGGAGTTGCGGTACGCGGCCATGCCGAGGTCGGGGGTGACGAAGCCATGGGTGTGCAGCTCGGCGTTCTGCACGAAGATGCCGTGGCCGGTGGTGTCGATGCTGTAGTTGCGGGCCACGTCGTAGCGGCCGGTGGCGTCCCAGACGATCCGGTCGCGGACCGGGGTGAGGAAGTCCGGTACGCGGTAGCGGTAGCCGGTGGCGAGGACCAGGCCCTGGGTGTCCAGGGAGAAGTCGGTGCCTTGTTCCTCCTGGCGCAGGCCGAGGGTGTAGGTGCCGGTGGTCTCGTCGTAACGCGCGCTGTTCAGGGCGGTGTTGGTGAGCAGCCGGGTGCGGACCGGGCCGGCCAGGTTCTTCTGGTAGAGCAGATCGAAGATGTCGTTGATCAGCGCCGAGTCGATGCCCTTGTAGAGGTGCTTCTGGGTGGCGTTGAGCCGGTCGCGGGTGGCCGGGGGGAGGGCGTGGAAGTAGTCCACGTACTCCGGGGAGGTCATCTCCAGGGTGAGCTTGGTGTATTCGAGGGGGAAGAAGCGCGGGGAGCGGGTGGCCCAGGTCAGCCGGTAGCCGTGGCTGTCGACGTCCTGGAGGAGGTCGTGGTAGATCTCGGCCGCGCTCTGGCCGCTGCCGATGAGGGTGATCGAGTCCTTGGCCTGGAGGGCGGGCTTGGCGTCCAGGTAGTCGGTGTTGTGCAGCAGATCGCCGCCCAGGCCCCGGCAGGCTTCGGGGAGGTGGGGCGGGGTGCCGGTGCCCAGGACGAGTTTGCGGGCGTGGAAGGTGCGGCGTTCGCCGGTGGGCAGGTGCTCGGCGTGGACGGCGTAGAGCTCGTCGCGCTCGTCGTACTCGACGGTGGTGACCTGGTGGGCGAAGCGGATCGAGTCGAGTTGGCCGGCCGCCCAGCGGCAGTAGTCGTTGAACTCGGCGCGCAGCGGATAGAAGCTCTCGCGGATGTAGAACGGGTAGATCCGCCCGGACTGCTTGAGGTAGTTGAGGAAGGAGAAGGGGGAGGTGGGGTCGGCGAGGGTGACCAGGTCGGCCATGAAGGGGACCTGGAGGTGGCTGCTGTCCAGCATCATGCCGGGGTGCCAGTCGAAGGCCGCCTTGTCGTCCAGGAACAGGCCGTTCAGGCCGTCGATCGGTTCGGTCAGGCAGGCCAGGCCCAGGTTGAACGGGCCCAGGCCGATGGCGAGGAAGTCGTACGGGGAGGCGTCGTAAGGGGCGGACACAGGGGTCTCCGGGAGAGGGATCGGCTCGGGGGAGGTCAGCGCGCGGTGAGCGCCGGCCGGGGCTGCTCGGCGAGGAAGGTGCCGGCGTGCTCGGCGATCAGGTCGAGGACGGTGGCGATGTCCTCGAGCGTGGTCTCCGGGTTGAGCAGGGTGAACTTGAGGTAGTGGCGGCCGTCGACCGTGGTGCCCGCGACGATCGCGTCGCCGGAGGCGAACAGGGCTTCCCGGGCGTGCAGATTGACCCGGTCGGCGAGTTCGGGGTCGCCGTCGTCGCCGCCGGGCAGGTAGCGGAAGACCAGGGTGCTCAGCTGCGGTGCGACGACGACCTCGAAGCGGGGGTCGTCATGGAGGAGCTTCCAGGCGTCCGCGGCGCGGTCGATGACCTCGTCGAAGAGTTCGCCGACGGCCCGGGCGCCCATGATGCGCAGGGTGAGCCAGAGCTTGAGGGCGTCGAAGCGGCGGGTGGTCTGGATCGACTTGTCGACCTGGTTGGGGATGCGCTTTTCGGCCATCCGGCGCGGGTTGAGATAGTCCGCGTGGTAGGTGACATGTCGAAGAGTCGACCGGTCGCGGACCAGGACGGCGCTGGAACTGACCGGCTGGAAGAAGGACTTGTGGTAGTCGACGGTCACCGAGTCGGCGCGCTCGATGCCGGAGAGCAGCTCGCGGCGGCGGGAGACCAGCAGCCCGCAGCCGTACGCCGCGTCGACGTGCATCCAGGCGCCGTACCGGTCGCACAGTTCGGCGATCTCGGGCAGCGGGTCGATGGAGCCGAAGTCGGTGGTGCCGGCGGTGGCGACCACGGCCATGGGTATCAGGCCGTCGCGTTCGCAGCGGGCCAGCTCGTCGGCCAGGCCGGCGGTGCGCATCCGCTTGTGTGCGTCGGCCGGGACGGTGAGGACGGCCTCCGCGCCCAGCCCCAGCAGGGTGGCGGCCTTACGGATGCTGAAGTGGCTGCACTCGGAGGTGAGGATGCGCAGCCGGGGCAGTACGTCGGTGAGCCGGGCACCGTCCGGCGCGCCCGCGCGGGTCAGTTCGCGCCGGCAGGCCTCGTCCCGGGCGAGCAGCATGGCCTGGAGGTTGGACTGGCTGCCGCCGCTGGTGAAGATGCCGTCGGCCCGCTCGCCGAGGCCGATCAGGCCGGCCGTCCAGTCGATCAGCCGGCGCTCGATGAGTGTGCCGCCGGCGCTCTGGTCCCAGGTGTCCAGGGAGGAGTTGACGGCGGAGAGCACCGCCTCGCCGACGAGGGCGGGGATCACCACGGGGCAGTTGAGGTGCGCGAGGTAGCGCGGGTGGTGGAAGTAGACGGCGTCGCGGAGGTAGACCTCGTCGAGTTCGTCGAGTGCGGCGGTGGCGTCGTGCAGGGGTGTGTCGAGGTCGACGCCGGCGACCGTGGGCAGCAGGCCGTCGACGGAGATGCCGGTGAACGGGCGGGCGGTTCCGGCGATTTTGGCGCTGATCCGCGTGACGCTCTCGGTGACCGCACGGTGGTAGCGGTGGGCCGTTCCGTTGGTGAGCAGATACGTCCGGCTGTCGGCCGGGTCCTCGGCGGGGTGCGCGAGGAGACTCATGAAGGTGTCCTCCCTGGTGCGGAGTTGACCACGTCCTGCGCAGGAAGGTGCGTGCGCAGGGGCAGGGAGACCCTGCCCGGCGACGTAGTGAGGTAAGCCTAACCTAACTACGACCCGGGAAGGGCTGGAGGTGCCGCGGGGCGGGCGGACCGGGCGTCAGTTGTCGTGGTCGTCCAGGGTGCGCAGCACCAGACCGGTGGCCGGCTTGGGCCCGAAGGACGTGGACTTGCGCGGCATCGTCACTCCGCATTCGGCGAGTTGACGGACCGTCTCCTCCGAGGTGGCGCGCATCAGCACCGCCGTCCCGCCGTGCCGTGCGGCATGTTCGACGGCGGCCCCGGTGTGGTGCAGATAGCTGATGTCGGACGGCCGGTCCGGGATGCGCCAGACCTCGTCCAGCAGGGCGGAGTGCAGCACGGTGGCGTCCAGCTGCCGCCAGGCCTCGGGCCGGTCGCGGCGGATCGTACGGTCCAGCAGACCGGGGTCCGGCCGGTCCAGCAGGTGGAAGGAGTCGCCGCCGGTCAGGACGAAGGCGGTGCCGGGCGTCTCCTCCAGGGCCGCCATCGCGGCGGACAGCCCGCCGGGGAGCGTACGGGCACGGAACGCGCCGGCCAGGTCCGCCAGTGCCTTGGCGGGCGGCAGATGCGGCAGCACCCGGTGGATCGCGCGGACCTGGAGCGGATAGCGGGCGGTGTCGACCAGCAGTACCAGGCCGGACGCCCAGGGCGAGGCGGCCGTGGCGCCGGGCTGCTGGTCGTAGAGCCGCTGGTAGGTGGCCCAGCGGTGGTGGCCGTCGGCGATCAGGGCCTGCCGGCGGGCGAGATCGTCGTCGATCGCCGCGAGATCGACGGGGTCGGTGACCGCCCACAGGCGGTGGGTGAAACCGTCCTCCGTGGTCGTCGCGAGCAGCGGAGCGCCCTCCGCCACCACCCGCTCGATGACCGCGGTGGCGCCGTTGGCGCTGTTCAGGCCACGGTAGGAGAGCAGCAACGGCTCGAAGTTTGCGGCCGCCGCACGCATCAGGGCGGCCCGGTCCTCGACGACCTCGGGGATCACGTCCTCGTGCGGCAGTACCGGGCCGTCCAGGCGCAGCGCACCGATCAGTCCGCGCTGGAGCACCTCGCCGGAGCGCTGCTCGTAGACGTACAGCGCGGGCTCGGCGTCCTGGGTCAGCACTCCCTCGGCGCGCCAGCGGTGCAGAGTGTCGGCGGCCTGGCGGTGGCGGGTGGCGGGGTCCGCGGCGTGCGGGAGGATCAGCCGGACGATGTTGTACGGATCGGCGGTCTCCAGATGGCGCACCCCCTCCGGCCGGACCACCACGTCGTACGGCGGCGAGGTCACGGCGGTCAGGCTGCTGACCCGTTCCGGGGCGTAGCGCAGTCCGCGGAACGGGAGGAGGCGGAGGCCGTCGGTACTGGTCATTGAAGAATGCTATGCCGCCGGCCCGATGAGGGAAGATCGGGGGACAGCCCGACGGTGGCCGGAAATATCGGTAGGCGCGGGACGGAGACCGGCGAGACCCGGCGGCGCGGGGCGCGCGCCCTTATGGTGCGCGCGGGCCCTTCGTACACACACATGGGAACGAGGAGCGAGACGGCATGAACGAGCAGATGCGCGGGCGGGCGGGAGGGGGCGGGCGACGTCGGCCCGACGGGTGCCGGCGCCCGCTGAGCGAGGCGTACGACACGGCGCTGCTGGATCTGGACGGGGTCGTCTACGCCGGCGGCCAGGCCGTCGCGCACGCCGTGGAGTCGCTGCTGCGCGCACACGACGGCGGGATGCACCTGGCGTATGTGACCAACAACGCCGCACGGACCCCGCAGACCGTCGCCGACCAGCTGACCGGGTACGGGCTGCCGGCCGGCCCGGACGATGTGATCACCTCGGCGCAGGCGGTGGCGCGGCTGATCGCCGACCAGGTGCCGGCCGGCGCGCGGGTACTGGCCGTCGGGGGCGACGGCCTGGTGGTGGCGCTGCGCGAGCGCGGTCTGGAACCGGTCTTCTCCGTGGACGACGAGCCGGCGGCCGTGGTGCAGGGATTCGACCCCACGCTGGACTGGGAGCGGCTGGCGCAGGCCGCGTACGCGGTGCAGCGCGGGGTGCCGTGGTTCGCGTCCAACACCGATCTGACCATCCCGAAGGAGCGCGGGATCGCCCCGGGCAACGGGGCGTTGGTGGAGGTGGTGCGGACCGCCGCGGGCGGGACGCCTCAGGTGGCCGGCAAGCCGCTGCCGCCGATGCACCGGGAGACGGTGCTGCGCACCGGGGCCCGGCGGCCGCTGGTGGTCGGGGACCGGCTCGATACGGACATCGAGGGCGCCTACAACGGCGAGGTCGACGCGCTGCTGGTGCTCACCGGTGTCACCACCGCCGCCGAGCTGCTGGCCGCCCCGCCGCAGCACCGCCCGGCCTACGTGGACGCCGATCTGCGCGGACTGCTCACCCCGCAGCCGGAGGTGACCGCGGACAACGGCGGTTTCCGGTGCGGCGGCTGGCGGGCCGAGGCGTCCGGGGACACCCTCGACGTGGCGGGCGCGGGCACCCCGCTGGACGGGCTGCGGGCGCTGTGCGCGGCGGCCTGGACGGCGGCGGGCGAGGGCAGTTGCCCCGCGGACGCGGGCAAGGCGCTGGCGCGGATCGGGATGTGAGGGGCCGGGGCCCGGGCGGGGCCCCGGCGCACCGCGGCGGCGGGCCTCAGTCCTCTTCGGCCGTCGCCGTCCCCGCCGTCAGCTCCGCGAGCAGCTCCTCCTCGCTGGCGCCGCGCCGCCAGTAGCCGGTGAACTTGACGGCCCGGCGGTCGAATCCGCGCTCACCGACCAGATGCCGGCGCACCGCCTTGACGGTCCCGGCCTCACCGGCGATCCAGGCGTACGGCGTGCCCGCGGGCAGTCCGGCGGCGCGCAGCGCGTCGAGCACCGGCTCGTGGGGGGCCGCGGCCGCCCCGTCCCGGACGAGCCAGGTGATCTCGGCGTCCGCGAGGGTCGGCAGCGGCTGCCGGTCGTCCTCATGACCGGTCTCGATCCAGACCTCGGCCCGGGTGCCGGGGGAGAGCCAGGCCAGGATGCCGGCGATCGCGGGCAGCGCCGTCTCGTCGCCGGTGAGCAGGATCCAGTCGGTGCCGGCCGGCGGGCGGAAGTCGACGCCGCCGTTGTCCTCGACGACGGGGGCGAGGACGGTCAGCCGGTCGCCGGGGCGGGCCCGCGCGGCCCAGCGGGAGGCCGGGCCGCCGGTCATGGCGGCGGCCCCCGGCTCGGCGCCGTGCAGCGCGAAGTCGACATCGAACTCCCCAGCGCCCGTGCGCTGTTCGCGGATCGTGTACGAGCGCATCAGCGGGCGCTCGGCCGGGTCCTGGGCCCGCCAGGTCGTGTACCAGCCCTCGCCGGTGTCGTGGAAGACCGGCCGGTCCTGGTGGGGCTGTGGGAGGAAGAGCTTGAAGCGCTGGTCACGGCCGCCGGAGACCAGCTCCTCCAGCCGTTCGCCGCCGAAGGTGACCCGCACCATGGAGGGGCCGAGCCGTCGGGAGCGGACGACCTGCACATCGAAGAAGCGGAACGGCGCGGTGGCGGGGGCGGCGGTCGTGGTCATGGGGGAGAACCTCCCGGGACGGTGGTGGGGGTCGGGACGGTGCAGGCGCGGTGGAAGGCGTTCTCCCGCGTTCCACCGCGGCCGTTGAACGCGTGCGTCAGTTGACCTTCTTGGCGCTCTCGATCGCCTTGGCCAGCGACTCGACGAGCGGTGCGGCGCCCGCGTAGGAGAAGCGCGGTTCGCTCGACCAGGGCGTGATCTGGCCGGCCTTGACGGCGGGCAGCTTCGCCCAGGAGGGCTTGGCGGCCAGGTCCTTGGGCTGGAGGGTGGCGGTCCGGTTGTCCAGCAGGAGCACATCGGCCTTGTACTTGTCGGCGTTCTCCCAGCTGAGGCTCTCGAAGTAGCCGCCCTTGTCCAGGTGGTCGGGGACGATCAGGTCGACGCCGAGGGACTTGTAGTACATGAGGTCGGCGTTGATACCGGGGTTGGAGGCGTAGAAGAGGTCGGGGCTGCCGGAGCAGGCGAGCACCTTGACCGGGTGGGACTTCGCGGCCCGGCGCAGCTTCTCGGAGGCCTGCTCGAAGCGGGTCTTGGCGTCGGTGACCCGCTTGGCCTTCAGGTCGGAGCCGAGCGACTGCGCCAGCTCGGCGTAGCGCTCGATGATCTTGACGAGCGGGGTGCGGGACGAGGTGAGGGCGACGGACTTGGCCAGCCCGGTGATCTTGTCCTTGCTGTCGTCCGGGACGAACCACAGCGCGCCCGGCTCGTACATGTTGGTGACCAGCAGGTCGGGCCGCAGCCCCGCGTACTTCTCCACGTTGAACTGGTTGTAGGCGTTACCGATGATGGTGACCTTGTCGACGTCGAGGTCACCGGCCTGCGGATCGGGCTTGCCGTTCTTGAGCGTGGTGGGGCCGAAGACGCCGACGATCTGGTCGTCGATCCCGAAGTCGTGCAGTGCGGCGGCGGTGCCGGTGAAGGCGACGATGCGCTGCGGGGTGCTCTTGAGGGAGACCTTCTGCTTGCGGTCGTCGGTGAAGGACCACGGGCCGCCCTTGGCACCGCTGTTGGCGCCCGCCACCCCTGATTTCCCGCCGCAGGCGGCGAGCAGCGCGCCGATGCCGACGGCGCCGCCGGCGGCCAGGATTCCGCGGCGGGACAGAGTGACGTTCCGGGACGTGCTCATGGTGGGTGTGCTTCTCTCTGGGAGGGCCTGCATGGGGTGAATGTGAGGGTAGGCTAACCTAACCATCGTGTTGGTCGACAGTCCCCCCGCAGCCACAACGGCCCCGGCCCCCGCGGCACCCCGACGGCGGCAAGTCCTGCGCGCCACGGGGCTGGTCGCCTCCGTGGCCGTACTGGCCGTCATCGCCGTCCTCGGAATCGCCGTCGGCGCCAAGCAGATTCCCCTCGACCAGGTGTGGCACGGGGTGTTCCACTACTCCGGCACCGACACCGATGTGGTGGTCCACGACGTGCGCATCCCGCGCACCCTGCTCGGTCTGCTCGCCGGCGCCGCGCTGGGCCTGGCCGGCACGGTCATGCAGGCGCTGACCCGGAATCCCCTGGCGGACCCCGGAGTTCTGGGCATCAACGCCGGCGCCTCGGCCGCCGTGGTCACCGCCATCAGCTTCTTCGGCGTCACCTCGCTGACCGGCTATGTGTGGTTCGCCTTCGCCGGTGCCGCGCTGGTCTCCGTCGCGGTCTACGTCCTCGGCGGCACCCGCGGCGCCACTCCCGTACGCCTCGCCCTCGCCGGCACCGCGCTCACCGCCGTCCTCACCGGCTACCTCAACGCCGTCAACCTGATGGACAACGCCGCACTCGACAAGATGCGCTTCTGGACGGTCGGTTCGCTGGCCGCCGCCACCCTTCCGACGGTCACCGGGATCGCCCCGTTCCTCGCCGTCGGCGGTGCCCTGGTACTGCTGATCGCCCGTCCGCTGAACGCCCTCGCGCTCGGCGACGACCAGGCGCGGGCACTGGGCGCCCGGCTGACCCGCACCCGGGTCCTGGCGATGCTCGCGGTCACCCTGCTGTGCGGCGGCGCGACCGCCGCCTGCGGCCCGATCGTCTACGTCGGCCTGATGGTTCCGCATGCCGTACGGGCCCTCACCGGGCCCGACATCCGCTGGATCCTGCCGTACTCCGCGGTGCTCTCACCGGTCCTGCTGCTCGGCGCGGACATCCTCGGCCGGGTCGCGGCCCGCCCCGGCGAGCTCCAGGTCGGCATCGTCACGGCCGTCGTCGGCGGCCCGGTCTTCATCTACCTCGTACGGCGTCGGAGGATGGCCCAGCTGTGAGTACCACCGTCAAGCCCCGGCAGGGCACCCAGCGGGTGCGGGCACTGCGCACCAGGGGCGGGCTCTCGCTGCGCCTGGACGTCCGCGCCGTCCTCGTCGGACTGCTGCTGCTGGCGCTCGCGCTGGCCGCCGGCATCGCGCTGATCGGCTCCGGCGACTACCCGATGACGCCCGGCGAGGTGGTCGGCGCGCTGACCGGCGGCGGCGACGCCGGCCAGACGTTCATCGTGCAGGACCTGCGGCTGCCAAGGGTGCTGGTGGGGCTGCTGGTCGGCGCCGCGTTCGGGATATCCGGGGCGGTCTTCCAGACCGTCTCGCGCAACCCGCTGGGCAGCCCGGACTTCCTCGGCTTCACCCAGGGCTCGTCCGTCGGCGCGCTGACCGCCATCGTCTACTTCCAGGCGGGGACCTTCGCGGTCGCGGCCGGAGCGGTGGCCGGCGGGGTGGTCACCGGGCTCGCCGTCTTCCTGCTCGCCTGGAAGCGCGGCATCCACGGCTACCGCTTCGTGCTCGTCGGCATCGGGGCGAGCGCCATGCTCTACGCGCTGGTGCTCTACCTCATCACCAAGGCGAACATCGTCGAGGCCACCCGGGCCACCACCTGGATGACCGGCTCCCTCAACGGCCGTGACTGGGACCAGGTCTGGCCGCTGGCCGCGGTCTGCGCCGTCTGCTTCCCGCTGGTGCTGTGCTACGGGCGGCCGCTGCGGATGCTGGAGATGGGCGATGACGCCGCGTACGCGCTCGGCGTACGGGTGGACCGGGTCCGCATCGTCGCCCTGCTGGCCGCGGTCGTGCTGGTCTCCTCCGCCACCGCGGCGGCCGGGCCGATCTCCTTCGTGGCGCTCACCGCGCCTCAGCTGGCCCGGCGGCTGACCCGCTCTCCCGGCCCCAACCCGGTCCCCGCCGCCCTCATGGGGGCCCTGCTGCTGGTCGCCTCCGACTGGGCCTCCCAGCGGCTCTTCGGCGCCGACCAGCTGCCGGTGGGCGTGCTGACCGGCGTCCTCGGCGGCGGCTATCTGCTGTGGCTGCTGGCCACGGAGCGGAAGGCGGGGCGGATATGAGCGGGGTTGAGCGGACCGGAGCGGAGCGGCCGGGCACCGTGTGGCGGCGGCCCGGCGCCGGCGGGCCGTCCACCGTGCCACAGCAGCGACACCACAACCCCAGGAGTTCCCCAGTGAGCCGTCTCACGGCCGAGAACGTCACCCTCGCCTACGACCAGCGGGTCATCGCCGAGAACCTTTCGGTCGCCGTCCCCGACCACTCCTTCACCGTCATCGTGGGCCCCAACGCGTGCGGCAAGTCCACGCTGCTGCGCGCCCTGTCGCGGATGCTCAGGCCGGCCGCCGGCTCGGTCCTGCTGGACGGCACCGCGATCTCGTCGCTCCCGGCCAAGAAGGTCGCCCGGACGCTGGGGCTGCTGCCGCAGTCCTCCACAGCGCCGGACGGGATCACGGTCGCCGACCTGGTGGCGCGCGGCCGCTATCCGCACCAGGGGCTGCTGCGCCAGTGGTCGGCCGACGACGAGCGGATCGTCCAGGAGTCGATGGCGGCGACCGGCGTCGGCGAGCTGGCCGACCGCTATGTCGACGAGCTCTCCGGCGGCCAGCGGCAGCGGGTGTGGATCGCGATGGCGCTCGCCCAGCAGACCCCGCTCTTCCTCCTGGACGAGCCGACGACATACCTGGACATCCAGCATCAGATCGAGGTGCTGGACCTGTGCGCGGAACTGCACGAGGAGCAGGGGCGCACCCTGGTCGCCGTACTGCACGACCTCAACCACGCCGCCCGCTACGCGACCCATCTCATCGCCATGAAGGACGGCGCGGTCATCGACCAGGGCGCGCCGTCCGACATCGTCACCGCGGAGCTGGTGGAACAGGTCTTCGGGATCGGCTGTCAGGTCATCGACGACCCGGAGACCGGAACGCCCCTGGTCGTGCCCGCCGCGCGGCAGCCGCGCCACGGCCGGCGGCCGGCGGCGCGGGCGACTACAGCAGCGTCCTGAGGCGCAGCAGATCGCGCAGACCGGCCTCCAGCTTGACCCGGCCGCTGCCCCAGGCCTTGGCGAAGTTCAGCCGGCCGTCGACCAGCGCGACCAGATCGTCGCCCGTCATCGTCAGCCGGATCTCGGCCTTCCGCGGGGGAGGGCCGGGGACACCGGTGACGTCCTTGAGGGTGCCGTCGGCCAGCCGCCCGAGGAACGTCACATCGAGATCGGTGATCCGGCAGCTGAGCGAACGGTCGAGCGTGGCGGCACTGCGGACACTGCCGTCGGCGGAGGAGAGATTCTGGGCCAGCCGGTCGAGCGCGGCACGGCACTGGTCGAGAGTTGCCATCCCGCCCGACGATACGCCAGGTCGCGGACGGCTCGTTCGCCCCTGAGCGCGCCGGCCGAGGTAGCGTCGGGGACATGGAAGAGCCGACGTCCGGCCCGGAGCCGGAGGCGCCCGCGGTGACCGCGGAGCCAGGGGAGCCTGCCGCGAACGCGGGGCCCGAGGGGGCCGCGCCCGGGGAAACCGCGCAGGCCGGGGACCCTGTGCCGCCCGGAGCAGCCGGGGAGGGCGGGGAGACCCAGCGGCCCGGAGCGCCGGACGGGCCCGCCGGGCCGCAGCCGCTCGGGGTGGGGGTGAGCCCCACCGGACAGGCCGCGGTCGATACCGCGCTGCGGCGCCTCGTCGACGCCGACCACCTGCCGTCGAGTGGACACCTCCAGGTGTACGAGGATGTGCACCGGGGGCTGCGCGATGTGCTGGCCGGTCTCGACCAGCACCCCGGGCCGCCCACACCTTCCTCGACTTTCTCGACGACGCACGACAACAGGAGCTGAACCACAGGTGGCAGGAGTGGCACGACGCCGACTCGACGCGGAGCTGGTGCGCCGCAAGCTGGCCCGTTCCCGCGAGCACGCCGGCCAGCTGATCGCCGCGGGCCGGGTGACCGTCGGCGGCACCACAGCGACCAAGCCGGCCACCCAGGTGGAGACCAGCGCCGCCCTGGTCGTACGCGCCGACGAGAACGACCCCGACTATGTCTCGCGCGGCGGCCACAAGCTCGCCGGAGCATTCGCCGCCTTCGTCCCGCTCGGCCTGAAGATCGAGGGCCGGCGGGCGCTGGACGCGGGCGCCTCGACCGGTGGCTTCACCGATGTGCTGCTGCGGGCCGGCGCGGGTCATGTCGTCGCCGTCGACGTCGGCTACGGCCAGCTCGCCTGGTCGCTCCAGAGCGACGACCGGGTCACCGTGAAGGACCGCACCAACGTACGCGAGTTGACGCTGGAGCAGATCGACTCCCAGCCCGTCGACATCGTCGTCGGCGATCTCTCCTTCATCCCGCTGGGACTCGTACTGCCCGCGCTGGTCGGCTGCGCGGCGCCGGACGCGGACCTGGTGCTGATGGTCAAGCCGCAGTTCGAGGTCGGCAAGGAGCGGCTGGGCAGCGGCGGGGTGGTGCGCAGCGCGGCGCTGCGGGCCGAGGCGGTGTGCGCCGTCGCGGGCCGAGCGGCGGAACTGGGACTTGGCGTACTTGGAGTAGTTGCGAGCCCGCTGCCTGGACCTTCCGGGAATGTCGAGTACTTTCTGTGGCTGCGCGCCGGGGCGCCTGCACTCGACCCGGCGGATGTCGACCGTGCAGTGGCGGAGGGGCCTCGTTGACCACTACCCAGGCAGTTGAAGGCAGCGCAGCACACGAGAACGCCGGAGCCGGGCGGACGGTGTTCCTGCTCGCCCACACCGGCCGTCCCGCGGCCATCCGCAGCGCCGAACTCGTCGTCCAGGGCCTGCTGCGCTGCGGCATCGGGGTGCGGGTGCTGGCGGAGGAGGCCGCGGATCTGCCGCTGCCGGCCGCGGTCCAGCGTGTCGAGTCCGAGCAGTGCGCCGCCGAGGGCTGCGAACTGCTGGTCGTGCTGGGCGGTGACGGCACGCTGCTGCGCGGCGCGGACTTCGCCAGGACCTCCGGCGTCCCGATGCTCGGCGTCAACCTCGGCCGGGTCGGCTTCCTCGCCGAGGCCGAACGCGATGACCTCGACAAGGTGGTGGACCGGGTCGTCACCCGCTCCTACGAGGTCGAGGAGCGGATGACGCTCGACGTCCTCGTCCGCAACAACGGCAACGTCGTGCACACCGACTGGGCCCTGAACGAGGCGTCGGTGGAGAAGGCCGCACGGGAGCGGATGCTGGAGGTCGTCACCGAGGTCGACGGCCGGCCGGTCTCCCGCTTCGGCGGTGACGGCGTGGTCTGTGCGACCCCGACCGGCTCGACCGCGTACGCCTTCTCGGCCGGCGGACCGGTCGTCTGGCCCGAGGTCGAGGCCCTGCTGATGGTCCCGATCAGCGCCCACGCCCTCTTCGCCAAGCCGCTGGTCACCTCGCCGCGCTCGGTCCTCGCCGTCGAGGTCCAGCCCAAGACCCCGCACGGTGTGCTGTGGTGCGACGGCCGCCGCACCGTCGAACTCCCCGCCGGCGCTCGCGTCGAGGTCCGCCGCGGTGCCCTCCCCGTACGCCTGGCGCGACTGCATCACGCCTCCTTCACGGACCGTCTGGTCGCCAAGTTCGCCCTCCCGGTGGCGGGGTGGCGGGGGGCGCCGCACTAGGCCGTTTCTGATGGCTCTTGCCAGGGTGGGTGGATCAGTGCTCCAGCTGGGCAGCTGCGTCTTATGGTGCGGCGACATGAGCTCACGGACGCGCAGTGGCAGAAGATCGAGGCTTTACGAAGCTGTCCGGAAACAAAGCGTTGCTTCGCAGGCCCCAAGATCGTTGATCTTGCATGCTCATATCCCAGCCGGTGTCTCGTCAACTCGCGGCTC
>NZ_JBVIST010000038.1:0-14538 GCF_055575375.1 Streptomyces sp. NPDC034111
TTGCATGCCGTGACGCACACATTGGTGTAGTTGATGTTGCGCTCGATGATGTACGTCGCGATGTGCTCGGTGCCGGCGTAGCGACGGCGGCGCACGGCGTCGGCCGCCTTGCCCAGCGCATGCAGCGGCGCCGAGCGGTACAGGTCGAGCGCCTCCTCCGGCGTGATGCGGCCGCCCTGCGCGGCGCGGTCGAGTACGGACTGGAGGTCGGCGTTCTCGGTCACCGGGGCGTCCCTTTCGCAGGCGGGCATCACGACTGAAACAGCGTACGTCAGCCCACTGACAGCCTGGCTGGCGGCCGGACCACGGCTCTTCCCGCTCGGCCACCGTCCCCGTCAACCGCTTGCTCGTGTACCCCCAGTTGAGCGTGCCCCCGGCACATGAGGACGTACGAACAGGGTCGCGTCCGGCGCGCCCGCCTCCCGCTTCCCGGCGCGCGCCGCCCGTCTGCCGCTCCCGCCTCCCGCCTCCCACCGACGAGGCGTGTCCGGCCCGCGCCTCCAGCCTATGACCCATGTCATGCCGGGCCCTATGAACCCGGCACCCTCTTTTCCCCATCAAACAGGGAGTAAATCGACCATCCTGTCCCGCTCCCCGGCTCCCGCCCGTCGGAGGAACCAGGGGCAGCCCTGCCGCCCGCGCGGCAGCGTGAGCGTCCGCCCGGAGAGAGCCCGTGACGGTGACCGTGCCCGCGTCTGTGTCCGCGCCCCCGTCCGCGCCCCCGTCCGCGCCCTCGTCCGCGCCGGTGCGCCCCGGCGCGCCGCGGAGACGGCGTCTCCTCGTCGGCGCACTCCTCGCCGCCCTGATGCTCGGCCTCTTCCCCGTCGTCAAATACGGGAACGTCTTTCCCGGGACCGGTGAGCCGATGTCCTTCGGCCGCCCCGCGGCCGGTCCCGGCGTTCCGTTCCGTACGGCCGACACCCTCGCCGACGGCACCCGCATCGGCGTCACCACGCTCCACGGGAAGAAGTCCGGCTTCACCGGCAAGGTGTGGGCGTGGGCGCCCAGGGAGTACTACGAGGAGCGTTATCGCCACAGCGCGTTCCCGGTGCTGATCGCGCTGCCTGGTGCCCACGGCTACCCCGTCAATTACTGGACGCGCAGCGACCTCGGACTGCTGCGCACCCTCGACGACCTCACCGCGCTGGGGCGCAGCAAGCCCTTCATCCTCGTCATGCCGGTACTCAACCCGGACCGGCGCCACTACTACGACGGCAGCGACATACCCGGCCGGCCGAAGATCGGCACCTGGCTGTCTGACGATGTGCCCGACCTGGTCAGGGCCACCTTCCGGACGTTCGCAAGCCGGGACGGCTGGGCGTTCATGGGTTCCTCGTCCGGCGGTTTCGTCGGCCTCAAGCAGGTGCTCCAGCATCCCGACCGCTTCAAGGCGGTGCTCGCCAACGGCCCGGACACCCGTCCGGATTCCCCGCTGTGGCGCGGCCACGAGAAGGAGCGGCGCGCGAACGACCCCGAGCGCCTCGCCGCGCGCCTGTCCGCCCGTCCCGACGCCCCGCCGGTCCACCTTCAGTTCCAGATAGGGACGAAGGAACGCGGCCGGGCCAACCTGGAGCGCTTCATCCGCCGCTACGCCAAGGGGCCCGTCAAGGCCGGTCTGCATGTCATCCAGGACGGCGGCCACAACGCCAAGAGCTACGTCCAGGGCATGCGGGAGGAGAGCCTGGAGGCGCTCAGCAAGGTGCTGCGCGGCCCCACACCGGCAAGCCGCCCGGACCGCTGAGGCCCCCTGCGGACCGTACGGCCCCTGCGACCCCCTGCCGTCCGATTCCCCCGCTGCCTGGTTTCCCCCGCTGCCTGGTTCCCCCTGCCACCTGGCACTCTCCCCCGTCTACCGGGCGGCAGGCTCCAGCAGATCCACCTTCACATCGGCCGGGAACCCGGTCGTCGGCCCGACCCGCCGGGCGAACTCCGTGACACCTCGTAGCTGATCGGCGCCGAAGCGGAAATCGAGCGTGGTGAAGTAGCGCTCCAGCACCGGCTCGTCGAAGGCCTCCCAGCGCGCCGCCTGCTCGGCGACCTTGGCGACCTCCTCCAGCGACAGATCGCGGGAGGCGAGGAACGCCTCGTGCACCTTCTGCACCACGTCCGGCTCGCGCTCCAGATATTCCCGCCGGGTCGCCCATACGGCGAAGACGAACGGCAGCCCCGTCCAGTCCTTCCACATCTGCCCGAGGTCGTGCACCTCCAGGCCCAGCCGCGGCCCGTCGTGCAGATTGGCGCGCAGTGCGGCGTCACCGATCAGCACCGCCGCCTCCGCCTCCTGCATCATCAGCCGGAGGTCCGGCGGGCAGGTGTAGTAGTCGGGCCGCACCCCGACCTTCTCGGCCAGCAGCAGCTGCGCCAGGCGTACGGACGTCCGCGAGGTCGAGCCGAGGGCCACCCGGGCGCCGTCGAGCTCGTCCAGCGGCTTCTGCGAGACGATCACGCAGGACATCACCGGACCGTCGCAGCCGACCGCCAGATCGGGGAAGGCGACGAGATCATCGGCGGCGCGCAGGAACTCCACGAGGGTGACCGGTGCGATGTCGAGCTCGCCGCGGATCAGCTGTTCGCTGAGCTTCTCGGGCGTGTCCTTGCTGAGGTCCAGGTCGAGGAGGGTGCCCGTACGGGCGAGGCCCCAGTAAAGGGGCAGGCAGTTCAGGAACTGGATGTGGCCCACTCGCGGCCGGCTGCGACGGTGGTCGGTGCCGGCTCCTGCGGGTGCGTCTCCGAAGGTTGAATTGTCCACATGCGGAGGCTAGACCTGCTGCTCTTGGGCCGGGGCGGCGGGGCAACCTATGGACGTTAGTGCTGACGGTTAAACGTGATCTTTGGCTCTTCCGCCTCACGAGTCCATCATGCTAGGCTCAGCGCAAGTTGCAGTTTGGTTTCCCTTGCAGTACAGAGCCTGCGGAGCATGTGACCCGCAGGCTTTTGTAGTTTTCAGACTTGTTTGCAGGTTCTGGAGCAGGGCAACCCTTTGGCCCAAGGAGGGCTTATGGCTACCGGAACCGTCAAGTGGTTCAACGCTGAAAAGGGCTTCGGCTTCATCGCCCAGGACGGCGGCGGCCCGGATGTCTTCGTCCACTACTCGGCGATCAACGCCTCTGGTTTCCGCTCCCTCGAGGAGAACCAGCAGGTGACCTTCGACGTCACGCAGGGCCCGAAGGGTCCGCAGGCGGAGAACGTGACCCCGAGCTAAGTTGCCCGGCCCGGAATAATTCCCGGTCACTCTTTGCAGTACCCAAGGAGCCCTGCTCCGCCACTCCGGTGGCGAAGCGGGGCTCCTGCCTTTTGTCACGGCACCGGCCCAAATGGCTACTACATGAACTTTTGCCGCCGGGCACACTGCGTCACAAGAAACAGCAAAGCCGGAACGCGGTACGCGCGAAGCAGGAACGCGAGAAGGCGGCCCGGCGAAGGGCGGCGGAGGGCGGAATTCCACGGTCGGCGAGCGGCCGGCTCGCCCATTACGCGAAACGTGGACACGGCGCAGAGAGCCCCGTATGCGCACTCCTCCCGAATGAGCGCCCAAGCCGATCAGCCACCTGGACAAGCGTGGTGGGGGTGGCCCGCTGTGCGCAGGTGGCGCCGAACCCGGCAGTCGCCGCCGCACCGCTCGCCCTGATGCATTCCCAGCACGACGGTGCCTCAATTACGGCTCATGCCCCGGCGGTTAGGCCCCTCACCCGACTGATCCGACTCACGTCAGGACGGTGTGCGCAGCCCGCCGCGGTTCGGTGACGTGCTGATCGCCCTCGCGCGATGCCGCTGCTCGCGATGCCGGTGGGCGGCCGGTTCACCGGCTGATCCTCCGCGCCCCGGGCGCACACCTTCGAATCCGTCGAGCAGGCGTGCGACATGCGTATCGAAGTGATCACGGAAAGTGGTCACATCGGGACATGGTGCGGCCTACCGTGGGCAGAATGAGCGAGCACTTGCCCCCGCAGAAGCCCTGCCCCGATTGCGGCGGCAGCGGAACCGTGGACTGGGAGACGCCCGCCGGCGACGAGGTCACGACGCAGTGCTCCGGGTGCGGTGGCACCGGAACCGTCCTGGCGTAAGCGGCGCAAGAGCCGTATGAGGAGGCAGAGGCGACGTGACAGCGTTTAGCAGGAACGGGAAGCCGGTCGGCCTGGACGCGCAGTACGTCGGCAGACTGCCGTGTTCGACCTGCGGGATACGGTCGATGAAGCTGCCGGGGCGGCAGGGCGGGGTGTGCATCCCCTGCTACGCGGAGGAGTCCGCGGCAGCGGGACGGCGGGCGGCGACGGCCGGTACGTGGGTGGCGGCGAGTTTCGTCGGGGACCCGTGTCTGGCGTGCGGCTCGCGGTCCGTGGACGCCAACGGGTGGGCGTTCTGGTGCAACTCGTGTGAGATGCAGACGGCGGTGGCGTTACCGCCGCGGTGAGGCCCCCCGGTTCACGCCCCCGTTGGTGCCGGACGAGGCCATCTCCACCAACGGTGGGCAGATTCCGAGAACGCCTCCTCAACCATCGAGGGAAAACGCTGTGGCTTTGACCGCCGCGACGAAGGAGTTCCAGGCGCCGGCGGGGAGGATGAGGGCGGGGCCATCGGGGTCCTTGGAGTCCCGTACGGGGACGAGGCCGGGGAAGTCGTCGGCGACCTCGATGCAGTCGGCGCCGTCGCCGTTGCTGTAGCTGCTCTTGCGCCAGTGGGCCGCGTCCAGATCAACCCTGCTGCTGCGCTTCATCTCTGTAACCCCTCGCCGCTTCTTCGATGATGGCCAGGGATGCCTCCGGCGGCAGCGCCACGGCCCTCAGCAGATCGTACGACTTCCGAAACCCCGTCACGAGCGGTGGATAGTCGATGGCTTGACCGTTGAACTCCGCCTCCGTCCAGACCAGCGGCGGGGCGTCCGGGAAGGTCATGATCTTGGCCATGCCCATCATGAGCGGGTGGGCGACGGTCGTTTCCGGGAGGATTTGCAGAACGCTCCGGGTGGACGTGACCACCTCGAGGATGTGTTCCAGCTGCTCTGCCATCTGCTGAGCAGGAAGCAGCGGCCTCCTGATCAGATCCTCGCGCAGAATCGCCCAGTACGAAGGGCGCTCCTCCCGCTTCCAGATGTCCGCGCGCTTGACCCGTGCCCGCACCCTCTTCTCGATGTCCTCGGGCTCGTCCCACGGCTTCGCCGTCTGGCAGAGTTTGCGGACGTACGGCGCGGTCTGCAACAGCCCTGGAATGACGACAGGCGCCCAGTCCTCGATGGCCGTCGCGCTCTTCTCCATGTCCGGGATATCCGCGAAGTACTGCGGATGACCGACGCTCCGCGCCTTCCGCGCATCTTCACAACGCCGGGCGAAAAAGCCGTCCGTCCCGAGCTTCTGGTCGACGTGCCGGGCCAGATCCTCCGGCATCCGCCGCTCACCGCGCTCGATCTGGCTGAGGAACGAGATGCCGCGGTAGCTGCCTTCCGCGAGTTGTTCGAGCGTGAGACCCGCGGCCTCGCGCTGGTAGCGCAACTCGGCGCCGTAGAAGGCCGGAACGCTCGCCGAGCCGTCGGGATCCTTACGAGGAGGCATAACTCACCACCACTATCAGCAAGTTGCTCTGCGCAACCCGATCGCCTTCCACGCTACGCCGAGTGACGTCACGCTGTGAGCAGTTCGTCACCATGCGCACGGGAGGGCGTACACCCATGCTCAGCCCTCTCCACGACGACGTGGACGACTGCACCGAACTGCTCCGTAAGGCTGCCGGGGCCGGGGAATGAACCGGAACGTGAGGGCTCCGCTCACGGTTGAGCTGCTTGCGTTGCCGAAGGAGATCCCGCTGCTCCGGCGTACGGTGCGCGAGCATCTGGGCGGTGGGCCGTGCGCCGAGGTGCAGCTCTGCGTCAGCGAGATGGTGGGGAATGTGATCCGGCACCTCGGGGAGGGCACGCCGGTGGTCGTGCACATCAGGGGCGCGGGCGGTGGGCGGACCCGGGTGGAGGTGACCGATCCGGAGCCGGGGGCGGTGCCCGTGCTGCTGCGGGCGGCCGGTGACGACGAGGGTGGGCGCGGTATGGCGCTGCTGGATGCCGTCTCGCTGCGGTGGGGTGTGCTGCTGGGCGCCGGCCGCAAGACCGTGTGGTGCGAACTCGGCGAAACGTAGCGAAGCGACTGCGCACGTCAGACCCCGTGCCACCTCCCCCACAGAGGTGACACGGGGGTTCCAGTTTGACGTGCCGAGCGCCGTGGCTCCAGAGGGGGATCACCTCCTTTCGTAAAGAGCCGCTATGTCTTTGGCGAAATCTCGGGCCACGGCGGCCCGCCGGAGCTTCAGAGAGGGAGTGAGGTGTCCGGTTTGTTCGGTGAAGTCCATGGGGAGCACCGTGAAGCGGCGGATGGATTCGGCCCGGGAGACCAGTTCGTTCGCATCGTCGACGGCACGCTGGATGTCGGCGCGCAGACGTTCGTCGTGGACCAGCGCCTCCAGCGGTATGTCCTGTTTCTTGTGCATCTGGCGCCAGTGGGAGAGGCCGTCGGGCTCCAGGGCGATCAGGGCGGTGATGTAGGGGCGGTTGTCGCCGATGACCATGCACTGGCCCACGAGGGGGTGGGAGCGGAGGCGGTCCTCCAACGGGGCGGGGGCGACGTTCTTGCCGCCCGTCGTCACGATGATCTCCTTCTTGCGGCCGGTGATGGTGAGGTAGCCGTCCGCGTCCAGGGCGCCGAGGTCGCCGGTGGGGAGCCAGCCGTGTGCGTCGGTGGCGGGGCGGGCGGCGCCGAGGGCGGCGTCCCAGTAGCCGGCGAAGACATGGCGGCCGTGGAGCAGGATCTCGCCGTCGTCGGCGATGCGTACGGCGGTGCCGGGGAGCGGCCAGCCGACGGTGCCGGTGCGGGGGCGCAGCGGCGGGGTGACGGTGGCGGCCGCGGTGGTCTCCGTCAGGCCGTAGCCCTCGAAGATCTCGATGCCGGCGCCGGAGTAGAACGCGGCGAGGCGGTGGCCGAGCGGGGAGCCGCCGCAGAGGGCGTAGCGGACCTTGCCGCCGAGGGCGGCCCGTATGCGGCGGTAGACGAGCGGGTCGTAGAGCTTGCGGGCTGCCTTGAGGGCGACGCCGGGGCCGGGGCCTTGCCCGCTCCGCTTCGCTCCGCCTCGGCTCTTCGACCGTCCCTCGGATGCCGAGCGCTCCCTGGCCTCGACGGCCTCGCCGTAGGAGCGGGCGATACGGGCGGCGCGGTCGAAGGAGGCGGCCCGGCCCATCTTCTCGGCGGTGGCCCGGCCGGTGTTGAAGACCTTCTCCAGGACGTAGGGGATGGCGAGGAGGAAGGTCGGGCGGAAGCCGGCGAGGTCGGCGAGGAGGTCGTCGGTCTGGATGCTGGGGGCGTGGCCGAGGCGGACCCGGGCGCGGAGGCAGCCGACGGCGACCATCCGGCCGAAGACGTGGGAGAGGGGGAGCAAGAGGAGGGTGGAGGCGGGCTCCTGGCTGACCGAGTTGAAGACGGGGTGCAGCAGCTCGATGGCGTTGTCGACCTCGGCGAAGAAGTTGGCGTGGGTGAGGACGCAGCCCTTGGGGCGGCCGGTGGTGCCCGAGGTGTAGATGAGGGTGGCGAGGGCGTAGGGGCCGGTGGCGGCGCGGCGCTCGTCCACCGCTTCGTCGGGGAGGTGGCGGCCGGCGGAGACGAGCTGGGAGACCGCGCCGGTGTTGAACTGCCAGAGGTGGTCGAGGGCGGGGAGTTCGCCGCGGAGGCCGCTGATCAGACGGGTCTCGGCGACGTCTTCGACGACGCAGGCGCGGGCACCGGAGTCGTGCAGGATCCACTGCGCCTGGTGGGCGGAGGAGGTCGGGTAGAGGGGGACGGTGACCAGGCCGGCGGCCCAGGCGGCGAAGTCGATCAGGGTCCATTCGTAGGTCGTACGGGCCATGATCGCGAGCCGGTCGCCGGGGCGGAGGCCGTAGGCGATCAGCCCCTTGGCGACGGCGCGGACCTCGGTGGCGAACTCGGCGGCGGTGATGTCGCGCCAGGCGCCGCTTGGCTGTTTGCGGGCGAGGACGATGTCGGCGGGCGCCTCGGCGGCGTTGGTGAAGGGGAGGTCACCGAGGGAGCCGCGGTCGACGGGCGGGGCGAGCGGGGGGACGTAGACCTCGCGTACGACGCCGTCGATCAGGGCTTTCCGGGGCTCTGTGAGGGTGGGGGCAGGGGTGCGGGCCGGTGCGACGGATGAGGCGGTGGGTGAGGCGGTAGGTGAGGCGATGGGTGCCCCGGACGGGGATCCAGGGGGAGTTCCCGTAGGTGCACTGTCCTGGTTGGACACGAGCGGCTCCTCGTTTCTCCTGTGGAGTGCGGTCACGACCGCACCGGCCGCCCCTCCCTACGCGCCCGTGCGGTCCAACTGCCCGAGGTCATCGCGGAGTTCACCCCGTACCTCACGCTCCTGACCCGGCAGTAACCTTACTTCGGCGTAAATTTACGCGAGGAGCAGGAGACGGCCAATGCCCCGGCCACAGCTTCGTCCCGGCAATTCCCGGGCGGGTCAGCGGCTTTTGGCAGCGAACCGCCCGGGTCTGCCGAGTGCGGGGGCGAGTTGTGGGCCGCATGCCCGGTATCGGCGGCATCCCCGAAGTGTCGGGCCGGATCCATTACGGGCTGCCCCCGAACGGGCCCTGACGCGCGACAGGGCCGCACCTCGTCCGTGCGAGCGATGAACGGACGGCAGGCGGGCCGGATCCTGGTGACGACCCCGAGCGCCCAACTGCCCGCGCAAGGAAGAGAAGGAATCGCCATGAATGCCCGGAGCCCACGCCCGTTAGTGCTGCCTGCGGAAGGCCTGCATCATCCGCGCAGCCTGACGGCCTTCCGCCGCACCAAGCTGCTCGCCGGCGGCTATCTCGCTCTCAGCGGGCTCACCCTCGCCGCCATCGCCGTGCTCCGCAACGACCCGGCGGTGGTGAACGACGCCGTCTGGATACGTGGAAGCATCGTCGTTGCCAGTGCCCTGGTGACATTCGCCTCCGCCGCGGGCGCGGCCCGCGGCTCCCGCCGGGCGTATCGCCGGTTGCGGATCATCTCGGGCGTCATGGTGGTGGCCATCGCGGCCGTCATCGCGCTGCCCGGCCCCTTCCCCCTGTGGATGAAGATCGAACAGGGCATCTGCGGACTCGCCCTGGCCGGTATCGCGTTCGTCGTCAACGGCAGGCAGCTGCGTGGGCTGTTCGCCGCCGGGCCGGGGCGGTAACCAGGCCCGCCCGGCGCTGTCCGGCCCCGGTACCGGGGCCGGACAGCCCACCAGCCGGACACCCCCTAGCCGTACGGAACCAGCCGTGCGGAACCACGCCTACAGAACCAGCCGTACGGAACTCGTCGCCCCCTCAAGCGCAGGGAGTGTCCTCCTGGCCGGCGCATCCGCCCGGCATCCAGCGCTCGCCGGCCATCAGGTGGCCGAGGCCTGCCCAGGCGAAGTTCATCATCGTGGCCGCGGCGTCCTTCGCCGTCGGATGCACCCGTTCCCCCGAAGGCCCCTCGTCCGTACGGACATTGGCCCACTCGGCCAGTGACTCGGCCGCGCCGACCAGGGCGTGGGCGAGACCCGCCACCTCCCGTTCGGCCAGCTCACCGGCGCAGCCCGCCTCCTTCGCGGCCATCCCGATCAGCTCCGTGACGAAGGTGACGATCTCGGCCCGCATGGCGGCGACTTCATGTGCGAAGGGCTCGCCGTGCGTCCGGGCCTGCTGGTGGAGTACGGCCCAGCCGTCCGGATTGTCGGCGGTGTGGGCGAAGAACCCCCTCAGCCCGCTCCACAGCTGGCGGTCGGCCGCCGCATCCGACTCGACAGCCGCCGTCACGGCCGCCACCAGCGCCGCCCGCTCCCGCCGGATCACCGCGCTGAACAGGTCTTCCTTCGAGTTCAGATAGAGATAGACCAGCGGCTTGGAGACCCCGGCCACCTCGGCGATCTCGTCCATCGAGGCCGCCCGATAGCCACGGCGCGCGAACGTCAGCACCGCGGCGTCGAGCATCTGCTGCTCCCGGACCGCGCGTGGCACCCGCTTGCTCTTCACAGCTCCCACCCCGAATGTCCCTCCTTCCCGCCCCGTTACTGCCGAGTAAGTTTACGATCTTCGCCGTATGCACCTCACCCCTTGACATGATCGACACGAAGACGAGACGATACGTCTCGTTGCGTTGGTGATAACCGGCCCTTCCCGTCGGCACGTTGGGCTTTTGGCCGCGCGCCGCCCGGGCCCCCGCGCCCCGTTCCCCGTCCCCTTGGAGGTCAGACCGTGCAGCAGTTCATCGACGCCGCTCCCGGCATTCGCCTGTGGACCGAGCAGCGCGGTGCCGCCGAGGCGCCCCCGTTGCTGCTGATCATGGGTGCCCAGGCCAGCGGTGTCGGCTGGCCGGAACCCCTGGTCGACGCGCTGGCCGCGCACCACCGGGTCATCCGCTACGACCACCGAGACACCGGCCGCTCCACCTGGCCGTTCGAGGAGCGGCCGTACCGGATCGCGGATCTCGCCGAGGACGTGATCGCGGTCCTGGACGGGCTGGGCATCGAGCAGGCACATATCGTCGGCATGTCATTGGGGGGCATGCTGGCCCAAATGGTGCTCGCCGACCACCCCGACCGAGTACTCAGCGCCACTCTCATCGGCACCAATGCCCTCAGCACCACCGCCTATACCCGCCCCGACGGCAGCACCGTCCCGGTCGGCGAACTCCCTGGTATCGCGCCCGAGGTCCTGGAGTTGTGGGCCCGCCCGGTCGAGGATCACGGCGTCGCGGCGGAGGTGCAGCGCCGGATCGAACACTGGCGGGTACTCGCCGGTGGCCGACTCCCCTTCGACGACGGCTACTTCCGCGCCCTCGAAGAGCGCGTCATCGAGCACACCGGGCACTACCGGACGAGCACGGCGCACGGCAGGGCGCACGCGGACAGCGGCCTGCTGCGCACCGAGCAGCTGGCCCGCAACGAGGTCCCCACGCTCGTGATCTGCGCACCCGCCGAGCCGGTGTTCCCGCCGCCGCACCCCCAGCACCTCGCGCAGTGCGTACGGGGTGCGTATGTGGTCGAGATCCCCGGGATGGGGCATGCGCTGCCGGCGGCCGTACTGGGGCCGCTGGCCGACGCGGTCCTGGCGCACACGGGGGCGGGCACGGAGGTGGCGGCTGCGCACACGGGGGCCGGCACGGGGGCCTGACGATCCTGGCCGGAATACGACGGCGCCCCCGCAGCCGGGGCGTATTGGCTGCGGGGGCGCGGTGTGGTGCGGGTGGTGCGGGTGTGGTGCGCCGCTGGGGTCAGCTCGCGGCGGCCGCGGCGGGGACCGGAGCGGCCTCCGCAGCGGTCTCCGGCTCAACGGGCGTACCGCTGCCGTTCGCGCTTCCGGTCCCGGTGCCGGTCTCGTTCTCGCCGATCCGGATGCTGGTCGCGCGGGCGTAGGCGTCGCGGTCCAGGATCTTCTCCTTGGCGGAGACCAGGATCGGGATGACCGCTTGGCCGGCAACGTTGGTGGCCGTACGCATCATGTCCAGGATCGGGTCGATCGCCATCAGCAGACCGACGCCCTCCAGCGGCAGGCCCAGCGTGGAGAGGGTCAGGGTCAGCATGACCGTCGCGCCGGTCAGGCCCGCGGTGGCGGCGGAGCCGATGACGGAGACGAAGACGATCAGGATGTAGTCGCCGATACCGAGGTGGACGTCGAAGATCTGGGCGATGAAGATCGCGGCGATCGCCGGGTAGATCGAGGCGCAGCCGTCCATCTTGGTCGTGGAGCCGAAGGGCACCGCGAAGGAGGCGTACTCCCGCGGCACACCGAGGCGCTCGGTGACCTGCTGGGTGACCGGCATGGTGCCGACCGACGAGCGGGAGACGAAGGCCAGCTGGATGGCGGGCCAGGCGCCGCGGAAGAACTGAAGCGGGTTGACCTTGGCGACGGTCGACAGCAGCAGCGGGTAGACGCCGAACAGGACCAGTGCGCAGCCGAGGTAGATGTCGGCGGTGAAGGTCGCGTACTTGCCGATGAGGTTCCAGCCGTACGTCGCGATGGCGTTGCCGATGAGGCCGACGGTGCCGATCGGGGCGAGGCGGATGACCCACCACAGGGCCTTCTGGAGCAGTTCGAGGACCGAGCGGCTGACCTTGAGGACCGGCTCGGCCTTCTCGCCGAGCTGGAGCGCGGCGATTCCGGCCACGGCCGCCATGAAGACGATCTGCAGCACGTTGAGCTCGGTGAACGGCGTGATGATGTCGGTGGGGACGATGCCGGTCAGGAAGTCGATCCAGGAGCCCGCGTGGTCGGGGAGCTTGCCGTCCTTGGGGGTCAGGCCGGTGCCCGTACCGGGTTGGGTGACCAGGCCGATCGCCAGGCCGATGGCGACCGCGATCAGCGAGGTGGCCATGAACCACAGCAGCGTACGGGTGGCCAGCCGGGCGGCGTTGTTGACCTGCCGCAGGTTGGTGATCGACACCAGGATCGCGAAGAACACCAGCGGGGCGACGGCCAGCTTCAGCAGCTGGACGAAGAGGTCGCCGACGTGCTGGAGGGTGGCGGTGAGCCAGCCGATGTCACCGTTCTTGGCGATCCCGCCGAGCAGCACGCCCAGGGCGAGGCCGATCAGGATCTGGGCCCAGAACGGGACCTTGGGTATGCGGGAGGACTTAGGGGTCTGAGGGGCCTGCGCGGACGCAGGGCTCTCGGCAGACGTGGACAACGGACACACTCCGGGGACAGATAAGACGTCGGTGAAACGGCGTGGATGAGCGCCAGGAGGTCCGTGCTTCAAACAGGATCTCCGGCCGCTGGATGAGGTCGGTCAGCGGCGGCGACAGGCCGCGGACATACAGCGGCAAAGATCGACGTGCAGGCGCGCCACGAGCGGAATGCCCATGGGGGTCGGCGGCGCGGCTGCGGTCTTCATGGCAGGTACGTTAACACTTGAACTTTGAGAGACCCAAAGAAAATCTTTGGGTTCTGTGGGGGCCGGGCCGGACGAAGTGAGCGCCAACAACGCGACAGGCGCCCGTTCGTGGAGCGGAAATCCACGAACGGGCGCCTGTGACGGATGCGGCGGGGAGGACGCGACTGTGAGGCGTCTTACATAAAGGTCTGCACCATTGTTCTTCGCAGACTCCGCAGACTTGGCGGAGAGTCCGAGAGCCCGGGGGCCGGAGGCCCGACCGGATGCGGCCTACAGGCCGTCCTCCTGGCCGGCGCTGGCCGCAAAGCGCTCCTTCTGGCGGTCGACCTTCGCGACGATCTGCTCGGACATCGCATCCCGCTGCTTGCGCAGCAGCACGAAGCTGAGCGGCGCGGAGATCACGATGGCGAGCAGCAGCAGCCAGACGGTGTTGGCCGCACCCACGGCAAGCGGAATGACGTGGAGGTACGCCAGCCCCCACACCACGGCGAAGCAGGCGACGAACAGGCCGATGCGAAGGGCGGTGTAGCGGAGCGTGGCGAACTTGTGGCTACTCACGGACGGGACCTTCTTCTCAACGGCAACCGAAAGGGTCGCCCTCCAGTCAAGCACAGCGGCCAGGGCGATCTTCCCGACCCCCGCCGCAGGCCGCTTCCGCCACGGCTCAGGCCAGTTCCCGCCACATCGTGACGTCATCGCGGAAGTCGCCGTCGGCGACCTTGATCGCGCCGGGGACCCGGCCGACCTCCTTGTAGCCGCAGGCCTCGTAGAAGCGGCTGACGCCGGTGCCGCCGCGGCAGGTCAGACGTATGGCGGTGACGCCGTCGAGGGTACGGGCGGCCTCGGCGACCGCGGCCATCAGCCGGCGGCCGACGCCCTGCCCCTGGAGGGAGGGGTGGACCATCACCGTGTACACCCATATCCAGTGCGTCATCAGGCGGTGGCCATTGGGTGCGAGGAACGCCGCCGCCAGGACCCGGCCGTCCGCGTCCCGCCCGACCAGCAGCCGCTCGCGGCCCTCGGCCAGGGCCGCGAGCTTCCTGACCAGCTCGGGGCGGATGTCCTCATGCGTCACCGGCGGAACGAAGCCGACCGCGCCGCCGGCGTTGGAGACATCTGCCCACAACGCACAGAGCCCGTGGTGGAGTTCGGGAGTGACGGCAGGGTCCAGGTCGAAGCGTACGTTCATGCCCCGGACCCTAACTCCCGCCTCTGACAAACGGCTGTGACCAGGTCAGACACGCATCGGCTGGGGCGACTCGCGGCGCTCGGGGTCCGGGCCCGGGTACTCGCGGATGGCTTCGTAGCGGGTGTTGCGCTCGACCGGCCGGAAGCCCGCGTCGCGGATCAGCTCCAGCAGGTCCTCACGGGTCAGCTTGTTCGGGGTGCCGTAGTTGTCCGCGTCGTGAGTGATCTTGTACTCGACGACCGAGCCGTCCATGTCGTCCGCACCGTGCTGGAGAGCGAGCTGGGTGGTCTGGAGACCGTGCATCACCCAGAAGCACTTGACGTGCGGGACGTTGTCGAAGAGGAGGCGAGAGACCGCGAACACCTTCAGCGCCTCGGCGCCGGTGGCCATGGTGGTGCGGGCCTGGAGCTTGTTGCGGACCTTGCCGTCCTGCATGTCGACGAAGTCGTGCTGGTAGCGCAGCGGGATGAAGACCTGGAA
>NZ_JBVIST010000039.1:0-12128 GCF_055575375.1 Streptomyces sp. NPDC034111
CCCGCGGAGCGGGTCCCATAGCGCTGCGCGCTATGCAAGTGAAACCGCTTCGCTTCGCTCAGCGGTTCACGGGGGCGCTTCGCTTCCCCGTGAACACCGTTGCTTCGCAACGGTGTTGCCCCGCGCTTTGCGCGGGCAGGCCCTTCGGGCCTGAAGTCCCGTGCTTCGCTCGGGACTTGTCCTCGCTTGCCCCCAGGGGGCTGCGGGCGCTGTGCGCCCTTGGGGCAGGTCCGCTGCGCTCCCCTGCCCTGGCTTTGCGGCTCTGCCTTCAAGCCTGGGCCCGCTGACGCGGGCCTGGCCAGCTACCGGGGAGGGTGCTGGGGCGCTGATGTCACCAGTCCCCTCGTCGGCGCCATGGGTCGCGGTGCGCGAACGGGGCGGGCAAAGTCCTGCGCGCAGTTCAGCGTCCAACAGCTTGAGGCAGCTGTGAGCTCGTCGCGGGCCGGGGCCGGCAGGAGGGGCAGGATTCGCTCCATCATGTCCCTTGCCTCAAGCACATCTTCGAGCGAAGCCCTGCGGGCTGTGTGAGAAAAAGCCCGTACGTACCAATGGAGAGTGGCCTCTGGTCCTCCCGGCCACACCTCCATGTCTCAGGTGCAGCGCTCCGCGTGGTGGATGGCTCGGGAGGTGCGTGGGGGCAGTCGGTCGATGCGGGGCGGGGTTGGTCCCCAGTAGATGGAAGGGTGTGGGGCAGTGCGCCGGGCCGATCTACGCGGAATGGGCCTTCCGGGTGACGGTCATGGGGTGACAGTCACCTGCTGTCGACGGTCTTTCGTTCTGGCCTGGCTAGGCGCTTGCACAGCGGGATGAAGTGCGTGCTTCATTTTGTTAAGCTAGATAGACTCTGGAAGCAGTGAATGCCACTGCTGGGGCACTCTCGATCTTATCGAGCCCGCCGAGCCCTCGCAGGATCACGAGCGGCGACAGCCACCCTCATGGCTTCAGGATGGTGGCAACTGAGGGCTCTGCGTGCAGGTTTCCCGTTCCTGACGTTCGAATCGACCGTGCGGCAACCAGGTGAAGGCAGGTCGGATATGGGGAAGAAAGGCCTCTGGCCTCACCAGAGGGAAGCCGTTGATGCGGTACTGAGTGCTCTCGAATTGCCTGCAAGATCACTTGTGCCCGAGCGCGGGCTCCGGACTCAGGTGATCATGGCGACCGGATCCGGGAAGACCTGGGTGGCGGTGCGCAGCGCGGAGGAGCTCCATGCGGGCCGTGTGCTGGTGCTCGTACCCTCGCTGGACCTGCTCGCCCAGACCGAGGCCGCATGGCGCGAAGGCGGCCGTACTGGGCCGGTGATTGGGGTGTCTTCGCTGCGCGGGGAGGAGGTGGGCTTCCCCAACACCACAGATGTGGACGAGTTGGTGGCGTGGGCCCGGTACCCGGGCAAGGTCACCGTGTTCGCCACCTATGCCTCCCTCGGACTCGGCACGCTGGAGCGCGCCCACCAGGTCGGGCTTCCGGGCTGGGACCTCATCGTCGTGGACGAAGCGCACCGGACCTCGGGCCGGATCGGTAAGCCCTGGGCCGTCGTCCACGACAACAGTCGGATCCCTTCCCTGCGCCGCCTCTACATGACCGCCACGCCGCGGCTGTGGCAGCTCGATGAGGACCAGGAGCAGGGCGGGGCGCCGGGCGAGTTGGTCGCGTCGATGGAGGACGATCCCAGCGGACCGTTCGGCAGGCGCTGCTACACGCTCACGCTGTCCGAGGCGATCGACCGGGGTATCTGCGCGCCGTACCAGGTCGTATGCGCCGATGTGACGGACACCCAGTTCCAGGCCGCGCTGCTGCTGGGCGCGGAGGGCCGGTCGGACGAGGTGCGCGGAGCCCGGCTCGCTGCCCTGCAGACCGCCCTGGTGAAAGCTTCCGCTGAGGAGAACTTCGGCAGGACCCTCGTCTTTCACCATCAGATCCGGGAAGCTGAGGCCTTCGCGGCCGGCCTCCCCGGCGTCGCCGCCCAGCTGCACAACAGCGACCCCGAGCTCTACCCGCGCAGGATCTGGGCGGACTGGCTGTGTGGGGAGCACAAGCCGCTCCACCGCAGGCGTGTGCTGGGGGAGTTTGCCGACGGGATTGCCACGGACGGCACGGTGGTGGAGAAGGGCTACTTGGGGTCGGTGAAAGTGCTCGGGGAGGGCGTCGATACGAGGAACTGCGACTCCGTGTACTGGGCCGACGTCCGAGGGTCCATGCCTGATCTGGTGCAGGCGGTGGGGCGGGCGCTGCGGATGCAGCCGGGCGAGGGCAAGGTCGCCAGCCTGGTCGTGCCGGTCCTGCTCGCCCCCGGGGAGAGTGCGGACAACATGCTCACCTCGAAGGCGTACGGCGGGCTGGCAAAGCTCCTGGAAGCGCTCCGCGCGCATGACGCCAGAGTGGTCGAAGCCTTGGCCGAGCCTCAAGCCCCCAGTCGCTCCCCCAAAGGCCGTGAACGCGGTGTCGAGGGGGTTGGGCCGGGCGCGGTGCGGCAGGGGGTCAGTGCCCGCGCCAAGGCCCTCCTGAAGTTCTCCACGCCCCGCGACCCCGCGCAGCTGGCGACGTTCGTCAGCCTGCGCGTCCTCGACCCTGAGCACGAGCATTGGCGGCGCGGCGTGGAGGCCGCTGTCCTCTACGCCCGGGAACATGGCGACCTGCGCGTGCCGTTCGTCTACCGCGTCCCGGGTGGGGAGGAGGCTGAGGCGGAGGGGTGGCCGGGCTCGCTCGCGGGCTTCCCGCTGGGGCAGTGGATTGCTGATGCGAGGCGGTTGTATGCCCGCGGAGGCATGGACGCCGGCCGCGTGGCACAGCTGGAGAGGCTCGGCATGGTCTGGAGCCATTTCGACGTCGCCTGGGAGGAGGGCCTGACCGCGGCGCGTGGGTGGGCGGCCGAGCACGGGCACCTTCTGGCCCCTCTGGACGCCACCCACAAGGGCGCGAGGGTGGGGATCTGGCTGAAGAACGTGCGGGCCGCTGCCCGGAAGGCGGCAGAGATCGAGCAGCGGCGTGCCGGGGGGCTGCCGGTTCCGTCGTCGGCCGGTGCTTTGTCGCAGGAGCGGCGTGAGCAGTTGGAGGAGATCGACGCGTCCTGGTGCCCGGCCTGGCCGGTGGAGTGGCAACGCTGCTTCCATCTGACCCGGCAGCACCTGGAGGCCGGCGGTCAGCTGCCGGCCGAGGCCGGCGAGGTCGTGCGCCAGGGCGAGGATCTGGGGCGGTGGACCCGGGCGCAGCGGTTCGGCTGGGACAAGCTCACTACCGTGCAGCAGTGGATGTGCGAGCAGGTCCTCGGGATCGAGCCTGCCGGCGAGGACGAGAAGCCCAAGGCTCGCCGTACGCAGGCCGACAAGTGGGCGCTGAACTTGGCGGCGGCGCGGCAGTTTTACGAGCGGGAGGGGCACCTGCGGGTGCCCCGGAAGCACGTCGAGACGATCAGCGTAGGCAGCCGTGACGGTGGGGGTCAGGAGGAGCACGAGATCCGGCTCGGTGCGTGGGTCAGCAATCAGCGGTCCCGGGCAGCAACGTTGGCACCGGAGCGCGTGGAGCAACTCTCCGTCATCGGCATGCGATGGTCCTGACGATGGCAGGAACGAGTAGAAGCGGTCGCTGCCACCCTTACCAGCGTTCGCTCCCCTGGAGATCTTCAGCAGATGCGAGGCCCGGACCACATGGCCCGGGCCTTCGTCATGCGTCGGGACTCTCTGCCCGGTCGCTGCTGTCCGGGTGCCGGCTTCCGGCCCTACGGGGTGGAGAAGCCGATGGCGGGGAGGGCGAGACGCAAGCACCTGAGATCTGTCGCTGTCCCGCTCGCTCACCCGGTCTCGCCCCGGAGGTAGTACTGATGATTACCCGCTAGACGCCCAGGGCAACGGGCACGCCGATCGCCGCTACGCTGAACACGCCGCCCTGGGCCAGGGCCGAAGCCCCAGAGGGCGCTCTCAGGCAGGGAGCAGCAGGGCCGCCGACCGCGAGGCGTATCCGACGCGGACGGCACCTCCACAGGTGTCCGCCGTCTGTGTTCCTTCGCCTTCCAGGAGACTTCCGATGCTCGGGACCCGCACTCCCCCGTACCCGCCCACCCGGAACCGCCCAGCCCGCCCGGCACCGGGCTGCCACCCGTGGCGCCGCCGTTCCTGTCGTTTCGTTGCACTCCGCGGTGGTGCTGTTGGTGGCGGGATTCTTCGGTGTCGTCGTGGGCGGGCTTATGTTGCTCTCCGATAGGTCCGTCCCAAGGCTCATGGGCGTGGCCGCAGGCTTGAGGATTGCGGCAGTCAGCACCCGGTGCTCCGCAAGCTGATCGCCTGACCGGTGCGGGGTCGGGCATGACAGCCCTGCCCGGGCCCCGCCGCCTTTCGCTGACGTCAGGCGGCGCTGGGCTCATGGGCGTGGTCGCGGATGGGCATGGAGGTGCCGGCTGATTCGCGGTGACGGCAGTGTGCTGGGACCGATGGCGGCCGTGGCGCCTTGGTGAAAGGTGGTTCGGCCTGCGGGCTGGTTCCGGCATCACCTGCAGCACACCACGGGGCGGGCTGGGCGGCTCTCTCCTCGGAGGCGCGCAGATGCGGCCCGCGTGACGGTACTGGGCCCGGCTCCTTCCCGTGCAAGCTCTGGGCTTTTCGGGTCTGCGCCCACCTCGACTCCAAGGTCGATTGTCAGTGGTGGGTGAGACGATGAGTGCATCGAACCGGAAAAGGGGGGCTATTTATGTCCGGATGCCAGAACTACATCAATCACGTTGCTCTGGTGTTGGATGCCAGTTCGTCCATGTCGCACCTGAGCCGTAAGGTCGTTGAAGTCGCTGACCAGCAGATTGCATATCTGGCCCGCCGGTCGGAGGAGTTGGACCAGGAAACCCGCGTTACGGTGTATGTCTTCGCGGACAAGGTGGAGTGCGTCATTTATGACAAGGACGTGCTGCGGATGCCGTCCTTGAAGCAGCTGTATCGGGTTGGTGGGATGACGGCTCTGTTGGCGGCCACGCTGAAGTCGCAGAGGGAGCTGGCGCAGACGGCTCAACTTTACGGTGATCACAGCTTCTTGACGTTTGTGCTGACTGATGGTCAGGAGAATGCGAGTCATCGCTGCTTGGATGCGTCTGCCAGGGATCCGCGTGAACTGGTGCAGGCTGTGGCCGAGATGGCCGAGACGCAGGAGGACAACTGGACGCTAGCCGTCCTTGTGCCGGACCAGATGGGCAAGCGTGAGGCCATGCAGTGCGGTTTCCCGAAGGACAACATCGCCATTTGGGATGCCACGAGCACGCAGGGTCTGGAGGACGCTGGTCAGGTCATCCAGCAGGCGACCGAGAAATTTATGGTGGGCCGGACCCAGGGTATCCGGGGATCGCGGGCGGTGTTCTCTACGGGTGCTGAGGCTGTCAACAAGGACACCATAGAGGCAGCCGGTCTCAGCCCGGTGAATCCGTCGGAGTACGAGCTGATTCCGGTGGCTCGCGAAGCGACGATACGGAACTGGGTCATCGAATGCGGGCATACTTTCCGTACGGGTTGTGCGTTCTATCAGCTGAGTAAGTCGGAGAAGGTCCAGGCGCGGAAGCAGATTGCGGTGCTGGAGAAGAAGACGGACCGGGTGTACACGGGGCCGGAGGCCCGAGCCTTGCTCGGTTTGCCGGACAGGGAAGTTCGCGTCAAGCCGGATCACAATGACGACTTCACGATCTTTGTGCAGAGCACCAGCGTGAACCGGAAGCTGGTGCCGCACACGCGGCTGCTGCTTATGATCTGACGTCTGAAAAGCCCCGTCGGTCCGGCTGGCGGGGCTCCCGACGTAGGCCGGCGAACTCGCCCAGGGCGGAGCCGTCGCTCGACGGCTTGCGGCAGCTCACCGGCAGAAAGCCAGTGGTGCCGGTGGTGGCGTCGGTGGCGCAGGCCGTCGAGCTGCGTGGTCGCTCGGACACCTGCCGACAATCAGTGAAGACGAAGCTGCTCAATACAGGTGCCCCAATCTGGCCAAGCAGCCAGCTAACTGACAAACCGTAGGTCAGAACCCGTTAGCTGTTCCATCTCCACTAGCGCTGAGAGCGTTGAAGATCAGCATTGGCTGACCACAACCGTCTACCGAAACTGATCAACCAGGCCTGGCCGGCCCGGCCATCAGACACTGATCAGAGAACCGCTCCTGGACAACGTACTCGCCGACTTTGGGCTGGAGTGGGCAGCGACGTGACGTGGCTGTATCGGGCTCAGTCTGTAGGACGTCCTGTGAGGGGACGGGCCGAATGTAAGTGTCCGTGAGGTGTTCCTGTCGCGCGTCGGTCGATAGCGTCGCGTGGCGCAGGGGTGGTGATGAATAGTCACGGTTCTCGATGGGCGCCGTCGGTGCGGAAGGCTTTGGGTCGTTGTTCGTCGACGAGCCGGCCGGTGCTGTGGTGGCAGTCTGGGTGGCGTTGCGGGGGGCGGGCGGGTCGGCTCGGGTGGGGTCTGGGGAACGGGGACAGCGTGTCGGTGGTTTTGACCGCGCGCTTGGCTCGCGAGAGCGCGGGGCCGCGGACGGTTCCGTCCCCCTCCCGCACCAGTTGGTCCAGCAGTGGGCCGCGAGCCCGGACCGGCCCGACTCCTCACTCCCATCACTGACATGAAAGAGGGGGTGGTGGGGGTTGTCGGGCTGCCGGGGCTCCTTTACCGGAGGCTGTGAACTGTGGCTTCGGTTTCTGCGCCGGTGGAGGGCGGTGTGGGGGGCGTCAGTAGTTCGGCCATCGTGTGGGGTCGTGGCGTCGTCTTGTTGGGAACCAGCGGTCGAGCACTCGGGTGACGCGCCTTGGTCGGGCTCTGGGCGCGGTGCTGTTTGCAGGGCGGGGCGGTGGGCCTGTCGGTGTCCGTTCCTGGGTGGTGGGGAGGTGGCGGGGTGGAGTGTCTTGTGGCTGCGGTGGGACGGTGCCCGTCCGGGTGGTGAACAGTGGTTCGTACGGGGGGCGTTGGGAGGTGCCTGCGTAGCGGCGTGGTGTTCTGATGGGCAGCCCGGAGCGGGTGTAGCCGGCTGGGGGGTATGCGTTCTGTGGGCCTTGTTGTGCGCCGGGGGCGGCGGGGCCGCTGGGGTCGAACTGGACTTGTGCGCGCAGGAAGTCGAGGTCCTCGGTGCTGACGGCCGGCGGGAGTTGAGGGCCCTTGGGCTGCTTGGCCGTCGGGGCTTCCACGATTTTGATCTCGAAGGCTGGTGACGGTGTCCGGGTGGGCGTTTCGGCGATGCGGTCCCATGCCCGCTCCCAGCGCTGGACTCTGCGTGGGGAGAAATTCAGGGCTTCCATGAATGCCGTGAGGTGGGCGCGTGAGGGAACCGCCTCGCCCCGGAGGATGACGCTGAGGCTGCTTTTGGGCAGGCGGTGGCGCCCGTCCGGAGTCCGCCCTGCCGCGCTTTGCAGGTCGCCCAGGGACGGCTGGCCTTCCCTGGCACGCAGCTCGACCATGGCGTCGTGGAGCTTGCCGAAGCTGTCGATGAGGTCGGGGTGGGTCATCACAGAGCGCAGTGACCTGGCCAGATCCCGGAACTCCGGATCGGCTCCTGCGCGGCGGCGTTCTTCTTCGGCCCGGCGCGCGGCCTTCCACAGCCGCACCGCTTCGCCGGTGTCCGCATCGCAGGCTTTGGCGTAGGCGAGGACCAGGCGGCGGGATGGGACCTTGTGGCCGCTGGCGCCCCGTGACAGCGCCGACGCGGTGAAGCGGTGGTCGGTCAGTTTGGCCATCGCCGCGTAGGTGACGCCTCGGCGCTCGCGCTGTGAGCGTAGCCACAGCGCGAGCGCTTCGGACTGCCGGGTCTCGGCGGCAACGGCGTTCTCACGCCGTCCCATGGCTGCTGTCAGACCGCTTCGAGCGGCGGACCCGCTGGGCGCATGGCCCTGACGGCCCGGCAGGCGACCCAGAGAGCCCCGGTGATGCATTCAAAGGCGCCGCATATCGGCATCCCGAGAACCGTGAGTTCTGCGGCCACGACGATGATCACGAGCACGATGACCATCTCCGGGGTCGACAGGGCTCCCTGGGAAGGACCACTGCCTGGGGGCGGCGGAAAGAGTAACGAACGCATGCCTGTACCTATCTGTCGTCGCGTCACGCCCCGTGCGAGGCGAGGCGTGGTGGTTGGCTGCACCGTGAACTGCTGGCGGTGACTTCCAGGTCTGCCCGCCGGCCGCTGGGATCTTCTCACCGGTGAACCGGCCCTCACATCCTGGGCGGAGCCTTTGATTCGCATACGTCCATCCGTTCGCCGCCGAAGGATGGCGAACGGGTGGACGAGGAGAATCCCTTCCGCTCGAACAGCGCAGGTCACATGGAAGAAACCGTTGGTTTCATTCATTTTTGTCCAGCCCGCGTTGCGAAGCAGGGCACCCGATGCGACTCTCTTGCCAACGCTGCCTCCGGCACTGGCTGCCGGGGCTCCCTGGCGTCGTGGCTGCACCATGAAACAGGGACCGGGCTCACCGTGTTCCAGCACGGCGCCCACGAGGGTGGCGCATCCTCACCGGATGCGGCCACCCTCCACACCTCCGGCGGTTGCCCAAATCGCCCGCTGAGCCATCGATGAGCCCCCGGGGTTCCGTTCCCCTGGCCTCGTGCGCCACCCGGCGACCACTTGCCTCCACCAGCGGAGAGACGACGTCTGCGCTGTGTGGTTCCCTCAGCGCGCTCCTGCGTCGCGGTCGGGGTCGGGGTCGGGGTCGGGGTCGGGTCAGGGGTCTGGCAACGAGGTCGGCCCACAACAGTTAGGCAGCTGGGGCGCGCCCGCGCTGCTCCGGGCGGGCGGATAACCTGGGCCCGTCAGCGAAGATCACAGAAGGGCGGAGTACATGGCAGACATCGTGGAGACGGCAGCGCGGAAGGTCTTCGAGCGCTACGACCTCGACGGGGACGGCCAGGTCACCGCGGAGGAATACCGCAAGGTCGTGGCGGAGTTGGAGGGCTCGCAGATCACCGAGGCGCAGGCCCAGGAGCTGATCGACTCGCTCGACACCGACGGCGACGGCCAGATGTCCTTCGAGGAGTTCTGGGCGGCCATGAATGGCTGACACTGCCGGGTCCGGCACGTGAACTGCCGGACCCGGTTCGTCCGCCCGCCGAATTGCAGTGTGTGGTCGTCGCTGAAGAGTGCATCCGCCGATCGCTGATTTTCCCCCGGCCCAGAAGAGGCACGAACTCCTGGCTCGGACAGCAGCCGCAAGGTAGCGGGGCGGGGCCAATTACCCCCCGGGGTAATCGACCATTGGCCCCCTTTCCCGGCAGGATCAAGCACGTCGGCGGGGAACCGCCGCAGGATCCGGCTGCAGCCGCGAGGAGAACGCCATGTCCGTCACGTCCCCCGCGACGGCGAGTTCAGCCACCACCGCGAGTTCCGTCGGCGAGGGCAGGCTTCTCCTGCGGGATGCGTGTCGGGCTCTGCCCCGACGTCCGCGGGCGGATCCCAGGAGCGGGAGCGTGCGGGGGCTGTGTCGGATGCCAGGGTGGGCGGGGTGCGCCAGTGCGCCGGCGGCGGGGCGGGCGGAGTCAGATCGCGCAGCGCCGGCCGAGCGACGTCGGCACGGTCAGCAGCGGCGAGTTCACGGCCGGCTTGGGCAGCCGTGACGGTGCCCAGCCGCTGGGCGGGCTCCGCGGCGGTGGCAGGGGCGAACCGTCGACGACGCAGGCGTTCGGCGGCTCTCGCGTCGGCGTGCAGGCGTTGCCCCGGCGCCCAGCAGCCGGCCACCGCCACACCGTCCGCTGCGACAGCCCCGCCAAGTCAGCCACGATCCGCACAGGTAACCGCGACAGCGTCCCCTTCCTCGTCCACCGCAAGAAGCCGCCGCACCACCACACCCCGCGCCAACGGTGGGCCCCAGCCGGCACAACAGGAGCGATCCCGCCTCTGCCTCACCCGCCGCACCCCCTGAACCGTCGCACACCCGGCCCACCCGACCCGACTGCTCCTCACACAGGACAGCCCAAGCCATAACAGCCGACCACCCACCTGCCAGCCACACCACAACAGCCACGTGGCCACCCATGACAGCAACCAAAGCCCACGGCTACACCCACCATCAGGACACCACCCCGCGAGCCGCTGACACCCCCACTGTGTGCGGGCGCGGTCATTGGCCAGGCCAGCTGTCGGCTCAGCCCTCTACGGAGAGCACAGTTGTGGGCCGCCTCTTGGTCTTCGGCAGGGGGCCTTGAGTGCGCACGCCTTGGCCCTGAAGCTTGTTGGCATCGAGTCGGCCTAAGGTGAGCCCGGTGAACGGGGATGTGCGTATCTGCTTCATCGGTGACTCCTTCGTCCAGGGGATCGGTGATCCGCAGTACCGAGGATGGGTCGGCCGGGTGCTCCAAGCCACCTGCGGCGACATCACGGCTTTCAACCTCGGTGTCAGGCGCAGCACCTCCGAAGACGTGGTGCGTCGCTGTTGGCAGGAGGTCGGGCAACGAACTCTGCGCGGCGCCGATAACCGGCTGGTTATCTCCTTCGGCAGCAACGACGTGATCGAGGAAGGCAGCAAGGTCCGCGTCGACCCGGCGATCTGCCTGGACAACCTGGCCTCACTCCTCGACGAGAGCAAGCGCCGAGCGATCGCTGCCTTGGTCGTGGGACCCCCACCGGTCATCGATGCAGGGGAAAGTCATCTGCGACGGACCTCCGTACTCGCTGACCAGATGGCCACCATCTGCCATGCACGGCACATCCCCTTCGTCGCCACGACCCAAAAACTCGCCCGCGACGCCACCTGGATCGAGGAAGCGCTGGCCGGCGACGGCGCCCACCCTGGCAGCGGCGGCTACCAGAGACTGGCGGACCTCGTCCTTGCCGGCCCCTGGCACGACTGGATCACCAACCCACACCGATAACCCCCCGCCCCGGAACCACCGCCCCCGCCCCGGAGCCACCGCCCAGCAGCGGGCGCGGCCGGAGACCCACGCGGCCGCACACCACCAGCGCGGGGACGGCTGGGGGCTGCTGGCCACGGCCCTGGACCGCTGCGTGCGCCGCGGCGACGCGCTGACGGTGCTGCAGCGCACCCGGCAAACGCTCGCTGACGGACCGGGGATGGATCAGGGCCCCGCGCTGACCCGCGCGCAGGACCAGATCCTCAAAGGCGCCCCAGAAGGCGGGACTGCGGAACCCGTCCGGCTCGGCGCTCACAGACGGGCTGTGGGCCGGGCGGCGGCCGCGTGGGAGCAGTCCGTTCGGCCCCGCCACGGTCGGCCTGCTGCACGACCTAGCGGTGACAGGCGCCGACAGCCTTCAGCGAGCACGCGAACACCGCGCAGCCGTCAGCCGTGGTCACGGCCGCCGGGGCGACCAGCGACGCGGACCTCGCCGCCCGGACTCGCCCACGGCGCACCCGCCCTGTCGCGCTCGTCCCGGCCATGCGCGGCAACCAACTGCCCGCCCCGAAGCCTTCGAACGCGTCCACCCGGCCCCTACGAGCCGTGGCTGCGTCCGCTGCCCCTGGCCGGCCCAGGGCGCGACCGAACAGGCCCGCCGGGCACTGTCCACCGCCCCAGACCGCCGCATGACCTGCTCCAAGAGGCACTACGGCGCGTGCTCGCCCGACCAGCCCAAACCGTCGAGCACGAGGACATCCCACGCGGCGCCAGAGATGAACGCGCCCACGCCGCATACAAGTCGCCGTCGCCAGCAGCGGCCAGATCTCCTTCGGCACGATCGAGCACCACCTGCACGCCGTCCCCGACAACACCAAGACCACCAGCCGGCTCCACCGACACCACTCCCCTGGGGCACTGAGTGCATCAGCAGCGCCAGCGCTGCGTACCGGCAAACTCGAACTTCCCCACCGCAAAGGCCTGCTCGACGAGGCACAGATGGTGCGCGAGCCGGGCGAGGAAGCCTGGGACAACAAGCTCGCCGCGCTGCGCTCGCACCAGCACGCCACCAGCCACCACGCCCCGGCAGGACACGGCCCGGGGCAAACGCGAGGCAAGGCGCCGATCGCACAGCACCTAACCAACCCCCGCCGCAAGGACGGCCTGGGCAAAGACACAAAGCGGACCGAGCAGTGAAAACGCCACAGCACGACACGACACGACATGGCAGGGCATGGCATGGGGTGACTTGGCTTGGGGTGACTTGGCTTGGGGTGACTTGGCTTGGCTGCATCAAGATGCGACCACAGCCAACCCCTCCGGCACGACCACACTCACCACCCCATCAGC
>NZ_JBVIST010000040.1:0-8535 GCF_055575375.1 Streptomyces sp. NPDC034111
TAGGTGGTCACACAGGGTGGGTCGTACGGCAGTTGAGGAACGTATCGGCTCCATTGCTGTCGGCTCAGGGTGCCGGAGCTCCCGGCGCAGATACGGCTGATGGCGGACTCGACGTTCAGGTCCCAGAGCGTGGCCACGCCGTCGTCGGTGGTGGCGGCCAGGGTGTGACCGTCCGGGCTGAACGCGAGGACGGCGACGAATCCGGTCTCCACGGTCAGCGGTCGGCCGATGGTGGTGGGGTGGTCGGGATCGGTGACGTTCCACAGGTTGATGGTGCCGTTGTCGGTGTGGCCGGCCGCTGCGAGGGTGTGCCCGTCCGGGCTGAACGCCACCGACCACAGGCTGCCGCCGGGTACGGTCAGGGGACTGCCTCTGCGCGTGAGGTGGTTGGGGTCGGTGGCATTCCACAGGGTGATGGTGCCGCGGCTGTTCCCGGTGGCGAGTGTGCGTCCGTCGGGGCTGAACGCCACCCAGGTGCTGGTGGCGGTCGGCTGGTCGATCTGCTTTCCGATGCGGACCCCGGGGTCCGTCGTACTCCACAGTCCGACGGTGCCGTTGCTGCCGTCGCCGCCGGCCGCCAGGAACTTGCCGTCGCGGTTGAACGCCAGGGATTCGACGGACGACGTGTCGGAATTGGAGATGGTGGCGTGGGACACGGGGTTCGCGGGGTCGCTGACGTCCCACAGGACGATCCTGCCACGCTCGTTGTCGCCGGCCGCGGCCAGGGTGTGGCCGTCGGGGCTGAACGCCAGGGAGAAGATGAGCCCGTCCGCCCCGGTGAGGGTCTTACGGAGGCGAACGGGATGGCTGGGGTCGGCGGTGCTCCACAACGTGACGGTGCCGCCGCTGTCGCCTGCGGCCAGGGTGCGCCCGTCCGGGCTGAACGCCACGGCGTCGACGGGGTTCTTGGGGCCGGTGAGCGGAGCACCGCGGGGAGCGGGGTGGTCGGGGTCGGCGGTGTTCCACAGCGAGACGGTGTTGTTCTGATTTCCGGCGGCCAGGGTGCGCCCGTCGGGGCTGAACGCCACGGATGCCACATTGCCGCCGGCGCCGATGATCCGGGTCGGCGGCAGATTCCACAGATCGACGTTGCCGTCGGTGTTCCCGGCGGCGAGGGTGCGGCTGTCCGGACTGAACACCACGGCGGTCACCGCGTCGCCGGGACCGGTCAGCGGCCGGCCCAGAGGGCCGATGGCCCCGGGGTGGGTGACGTTCCACAGATGGATGGTGTGGTCGGCGCTGCCGGCCGCCAGGGTGTGCCCGTCCGGGCTGAACGCCACCGATATGACGGGCTGCGCGGGGCCCGTCAGCGGCTTGCCCAGGGGGGCGGGGTGGCCGGGGTCCGCGACCTTCCACAGGTGGACCTTGCTGTCGCTGGATCCGGCGGCCAGGGTGCGGCTGTCGGGGCTGAACGCCAGGGAGTTGACGGGATGCCCGGCCTTCAGGGAGCGGCCGCGGCCGGGGTGGGCCGGGTCGGTGGTGTTCCACAGGCTGATGGTGCCGGCGTCGTCGTCGCATGCGGCGGCCAGGGTGTGCCCGGTGGGACTGAACGCGATGCGATGGGAGAAAACGTCGGGGCAGTCGAGGTCCAGGGGCGCTCCCGCGGGGTTGACGTCGTCGGGGCGGGTGACGTTCCACAGGCTGACGAGTCCGGCGTGCCATCCGGCGGCCAGGGTACGGCCGTCGGGACTGAACGCCAGCGATTCGATGGAGGTCGCGGCGTCCAAGCCCTGAATGGCGGGACTCTTCGGCCGGCCGAGGAGGACCGGGTGGCTGGGGCTGGTAAGGCTCCACAGGTCGACGAATCCGCCGGAACCGGCGTCGCCGTTGTGGCTGGTGTGGCCGCCGACGGCCAGCACCCGGCCGTCCGGGCTGAACGCGAGCGACAGGATCGAATTGACGGAACGGTCCACGGGCACGGGTTTGCCCAGCGCCACCGGACGGCTGGGATCGGAGACGTCCCACAGCCGGACGAGCCTCTGGTGAACGTTCCCGGCGGCCAGCATGTGCCCGTCGGGGCTGTAGGCCACGGTGTAGACCGCGCCGCGCGGGCCGGGAAGCCGGGTGGCCAGCGGTGTGTTCTCGGTCGTGATGAGCCGGGACGCCGCCTTCGGGGTCGGGTCCATACGGTAGGCGGTCAGCGCGAGTTGAGCGGACAGCGAGGGATCGGTCGGCGCCAGTTGTACGGACGCGGAGGTGACGGCGGCGTTGATGGCCTGGTCGCGGGCTCGCAGGGCCTGGGCGGCGGCGTCCCGGGCGTTGGACTCCTGCTTGAAGGCGAACACCGCGGCCAGCGAGGCGACCACGGCCAGGGCGGTGATGGCGGCGACCGCGCCGCGCCGGAGCCGTTGCCCGCGCCGTTGGTGGTGGCGGGAGGTTGCCAGGAATGCCCGGGCGGCGCCGCTGAGTTCCGGCCCGTGCGTTTCGGCCCAGGCGAGGGCGGCCTCCAGGCGGTTGCCGCGGTACAGCGCGGCTGCCTCCCGGCCGGCCTGTTCCCAGAGCGCGGCCGCCTCTTCCAGATCCTGTCGTACGAGGTTCCCGTTGCGGTCGTGCTCGATCCAGTCCCGCAGCCGGGGCCAGGCGCGGATGAGCACCTCATGGGTCATCACCACCGTGTCGTCCTGTTCCCGGGTCAGCAGCCGGCCATGGGTGAAGTCGTCCAGGACTTTTTCGGCCGCTTCCCGGTCCGGCGCGTGACGCAGCAGCTCGTCGTACCGGACGCGGCGGCGGCTGTCGTCGGCGTCGCGTCCCACGATGACGAGCCGTAGGAACACCCACCGTGCGGCCTCGCGGCAGGGCGGCGGCAGGGTGTCGTAGAGCCTGTTCGCCGTGGTGGCGATGGCGCCCTGGATGCCGCCGGTGACGCGGTATCCGTCCACGGTGAGCGTGTGGCCGTGGCGCTGCTGCCAGGTGGCCCGCAGCGCGTGTGCGAGCAGCGGCAGCCGGCCCGTGGTGCTCGTACCGACCGGTCCCCCGACCGCGCCCAGGTCCGCCAGCAGCACCTCTACCAGGCCGTCTTCGACGTCGAGTCCTACGTTGCCGGCCGGGCGGCGGATCGCGTCCTTGAGTTCGTCCTCCGTCATCGGCTCCAGCAGGACCGGTCCGGCCTGGAGCGCCGCCCGGAGCTGCGGATGGGCCGTGCACGCGGCATAGAAGTCCGCGCGCACTCCCAGCACCACGACCGCGCCACCCGTGGGCCGGGCCAGACGGTCGAACACGTCGATGAGCCACTGCCGTTCGGTCTCGTCGCCGCAGGCCGTGAAGACCTCCTCGAACTGGTCGACCACGACGACCAGGCCCGTGGAGGGGGACTCCCCGGTGGGCGCCGGATCGTCAGCTCTGGTGATCTCGCGCAGCTCGGCAAGGCACCGTGCGGGATCGGCCCGCCACGCCGGTGCCGTGCGCCGGGCGGTCTCGGCGTCGAGCCCGGCGGCGGCCGCCAGTGCCAGGGCCGGGGAGGCCGTCGGGGTCAGCAGCAGCCGCGGCCAGGTGCTCGAGCCCGCCATCGGAAGCCGGCCGTCGTCCAGGGCCGGCAGTACCCCGGCCGCAAGCAGGGACGACTTCCCGGCCCCCGAGGGGCCGATGAGCACCAGCGGGCCGCCCTCACGCATCCGGGCGTCCATCCGCTCGCACACGAGGTGAACCATTCGCTCACGGCCGTAGAACCATTGCTTGTGCCGCGTGCCGAACGGGGCCAAGCCCGGGTACGGGCACAGCACTTGGTCGGCGCCGGGTCCGGGCACGGTTCTGCGCCCCTCGTCGCCGAGGCGAACGTGGAGGTCGCGGCCGGCCTGGAAGACGCTGCCGCCGCCGGTCGCGCTCGCCTCCTGCCGTTTCGGCTGCCAGAGGGGCGGCCCGTCGGGGGGCGAGGCACCGGTGCTGCGTTCCGTCACGCTTGTCCGCCCCTGGTGACGGTCATGTCCCGGCCGGCCAGGAACGCGTCGCCGCCGGAGACGTGTGCCTCCAGCGTCATCGAGCCCGTGATCTGCTGTTCCGGGGTTCCGGCAGCGCGCAGTTCCTCGCCGAGCAGCGCGCGCAGTTCGTCGACGGCGTCCGGCCGCGTGGCCATCAGTCGGATGAGGCGGGCCTGCCACTCGGCGACCAGAAGCCCCTGGAGCTCCTGGCTCTCGCCCGTCTGCCGTGCCTCAAGCAACTCGCCGCGCGCATCGGTGAGTTCCTCCTCGACGCGCTCCGGGTGCGCGGACCGCCACAGCGACAGGACCGAGGACTTGACCGCGGCCCAGCCGTCCGTCGCCAGCAGATCGATCAGGCGCGCCGCGGCCGTCGATGCCAGGCCGGCGAGTTCCACACTCGTCTCCATGTTTCCTCCTTGTCCCTTACCGCCCGTGGGCCGCGATCGCGGTCACTGTCAGGTGGGAGGCGATGAACACGTGGTCGCCGCGCACCGTCCACAGGAACCCCACGTCCGGCTGCCCGGGGTCGGTGTACTTCCACCGGGCCCTGCCGGTGGCGGCGTCGATGGCCCACAGCGTCTTGGCGCTGTCGGTGGCGAAGACGGTGTCGGCCGAACACTGCGCGCTCTTGCCGGAAATCCTGAGGGCGGCCTTGAACATGTTGGAACCGCCCATGTCGTTGGCCCCGTCGAGCCTCGCGACCCACTGGAGCGTGCCGTCGGCCGTGGCCAGGGCGGCCAGGTCGCCGCCGACCGGTACATAGACGGTCGCGCCGTCCAGGCTGGAGAACGGCGCGCCGATCTGGACCTGGTCCCCGTTCTTCGCATCGAAGCGCTGATGCCACTTCTCGCTGCCCGTGGCCGCGTCGACGGCGAACAGCGTGTCGCCGTTGCTGCCGGCGAACAGGAACAGCCCGGCGGCGTAGCACGTCAGCGGCCAGCCGGTGGTGAAGTAGTAGGCGGCGTGCGGGACGGATACCTTCCAGCCGCGGGCGCCTTTCCTGCCTGCGTCGATCATCTGGACGCGGCCGGGTTTCTTGCCCGGAACGGCCGAGGTGGCCAGCAGGTGAGAACCGGAGGGCGGCACGAGCACGTTGTTGATGTCCGTGCCCTTGACCCCCCACAGTCGCTTGCCGGTGGCGGCGTTGAACGCACGGATGTAGCCGGTGCTCGGAGACTTGGCCGAAAACGATTTGGATGGCTGAAGCAACTGCCCGCATACGTACACCGTGTTCCCCGCGACTGCCACATAGTCGCTGATGTACATCGCCGCACGCGTGCCGCCGCCGGGATCGACGTCGGCCATCTTGGTCGCCCACTTCACCTTCCCGCTGGCGGCGTCGAACGCAGCCAGCAGGCCTGACTGACTCGGTGTGTCGCAGAGCAGGTAGAACACTCCGTCCGCGTACGCCGTCGGGTACTTGTCGCTGGTCGTGCCGAAGTCGTTGGTCGTGTTCAGCTGGGGGAACACGGATTTTCCGGTCGCGGCGTCCAGGAAGGACGTGGCAGTGTCCGTGACCACCATGACCACCTTGTCGGACGCTTCCAGGCAGGTGGGGGCGTGCTTCCCGGCGCCCGACCATGCCTTGGCGGCGTCGGGTCCGGCCAGGACGATCGGTTCGGGTCCGTCCGTCGAGGACGGCGACGCAGAGGAGGCCGACGTGGATCGCTTGCCTGACGGAGAGGCCGGCCGCGCAGTGGATCCGGGCACGCCGGCCCGGCCGTCGGGTGCCGGCGACGAGTCGCCGGAGAAGGCGAGTGCCGCCGCGGCTCCGCCGAGTACGGCCGCGCCCCCGGCCAGACCGATGATCAGCTTCCGGCGGCTGACACCCGTGCCGGCAGCGGTCACCGGCGGCGGAGGAAACGGGCCCCGGCCGCCGCCCCCGGCGGACACCGATCCCACCGCCGCGGCCGCGGCGGCCATGTCGGCGGTCACCGCCGGCGGCAGCCAACTGCCCCTTAGGGCCGGCAGGTCCTGACGCCTCAGGTAGTCGACGAGTTGCTCCGCGGTGGGACGGTCCGGCGGTTCCGGGTACAGGCAGCCGCCGATCACCTCGCGCAGCGACACGGGGAGGGCGCCCGTGTCCGGCTCGCCTCCGGAAGCTGCGAACAGCACGGTCGACCCGAGGTCGAACATGTCGTCCGCCGGTGAGGGTGCCGGACTGCCGGTGGCTCCCACGATCCCCAGGGCGGCGATGCGGGGCCCGTCCATGGTCAGCAGCACCGAGTCCGGGCTCACCTCGCCGTGGACCGTCCCGGCCGCGTGGAGTGCGGCCAGCGCCCGGGCGAGGCCGTCGGCGAGCACCCGCAGAGCCGGTTCGCACAGCGGGCCGTGCCGGTCCACCGCCTGCCGGAGCGGCAGTCCGGCGGTGAACTCGGTCGCCAGCCAAGGAACTGGCGCGTCGGCGTCGGCATCCACCACCGGTACGAGGAAAGCACTGGACAGCGTCCGTGCCGCCTCGACGGCGGCTCGGAACCGGTCCCGGAAGCCCGGGTCCGCGGCGAGTTCGGGCCCCACGACCGTGACCGTGACGAGTAGCCCCTCGTCCGTGCGGGCCGCGAAGACTTCGCCCCCGCCGACCGTGCTCTGCCTTCCGAGCAGCGCATACGGCCCGATCCGATGAGCACCGTCTGCTCCGGGATGATCCATCGTCCGCCCCTCACGCAAGCCTGATCGTCTGATCACGGGCCGCCTGGTAGGCGCTGCCACCGCCGGACACATGGGCCGTCATGGTCATTGATGGTTCCGGATCTGCGGCCGGCGCCGTGCCGTGCCCGGGTTCGACAGCGGGGTCGGTATCGGTATCGGACAGGAGAGCGGTCACCGCGTCGGCCAAGTGCTCCAGCCCGTCCGGCAGATGGGTCTCCGGAACGCGGAGGAACTGCAGGCGCGCGAGCTCCGCGATCTCAGCCGGCAGCGCCGAGGCGCCGGGCAGCATCGTCGTGTCACCCAGAAGGACCGGAACGACGCGGTTTCCCGCCCGCAGAGCTGTCGCGATCTCCAGGCGGACCCAGTCGTGAGGCCGGTCCAGGAGCCGCACACCGTCCTCGCCCCGCGCGTCGAGCCACCCTGGCCCGATCAGTACGCACATCAGCTCGCACTCGGCGGCCTGCCGCCGCAGGATCTCGGCGAAATCGGCCCCGGGCGGAATCGACTGTCCCGACTTGAAGATCTCGTTGGCACCTAAGCGGTCGGACAGCGCGCGGTAGACGCGGTCTCGCATCCACCGGGAATCCGGTTTGCGAAAGCTGAGGAAGATGCGCGGCACAATGGCCCCCTCTCTGGCAAGCCTTGACGTCAGGAATCGTGCTCACCCTAGGGGCGGAGTACAACGCTCGGTGGCTATTCGCCGGGGATTGAATAGCGGCCGCAAGGCTCCGTACGCTGGCCGGTATGGAACCGGCGGACAGCGCGGCAGGGACGGTCTCGGCAGGGAGATCGACCAGCACGCGTCTGCCGCCGGGCGACTTCGGCGTCGTCCTGGCCACACTCCGGGCACGTCGGGGGTGGAGCGTGCGCGAGTTCGCCCGGCGTGCGAACGTGTCCGAAGGGCAGATCTGCAATCTGGAGAGCGGGTTGCGCAACCCGACGCCCGCTGTGGCGGCGGCATGCGACGCGGCCTTCGGCACCGGCGGGGAACTCATCGAGCTGGCCGGGCCCGGCCGCCGCGGCGCCCGGACCGAGGGCGTCGTCGAGGCCGGCCCCGTGGTCGCCGGATACGAGCGGGTCCTGTGGGAGCTGAAGGACATCGGCAGATCCACCGGACCGAGGTTCGTCACCGCTTCGATGAAGTCGATCACGCGGATCCTGTCGGACGCCGGCCCGCACGCCGTTGGCGAGCAGCGTGCCGAGATCTGGCTGCTGGCCTCGAGGTTCGCCGAATACACGGGGTGGATGGCACAAGAGGCGGGAAATCCCGCGGAGGCGTTGCGCTGGACGAATCTCGCGGTCCGCTGGGGCGCACACGGCGGGGACGAAACGGTGGCCGCGTATGCCCTGGTCCGCAAGGCGTTCATCGCCCAGCACCGCGGTGACACCGATGCGGCGATCGGATTCGCTGACCAGGCGGCCGGGCACCCGGCGGCCAACCCGGTGATCCGCGCGCACGCCGCGCGGCGCGCGGCCCAGGGGCATGCGCGCCGTGGCGATGCGGGGGCCTGCCGGGAGGCACTTGAGCGGTTCAGAAGCCACGCCGCCGAGGACATCGGCGACCGGACCCCTCACTGGGGCCCGCGCATCGAGAACGGCAACCCTCGGCTCATCGAGGCGTCCTGCATGCTCAGCCTCCGTCGCTTCGAGCTGGCCGCCGACCTTTTCGCCGCCGAGCGCCGGCGCCGGCCGGCCGTCCCGGCGGACAGCAACTCCCAGGCCCGCTTCGCGGTTCGGCAGGCGACAGCCCTGGCCGGTGTCGGCCGCCTCGACGACGCCTGTCAGATCGTCGAGGCCACGCTGCCCGTGATCAAGCGCATCGACTCGGCCACCGTCCGCGCGGAGCTGGGCCGTTTCGTGGAACAGGCCCGGACCCGGAGAGCCAGCCCGGGCCAACTCGCCCTCATCGACGCATCGGCCGCCCTCGCGATCGGCTGACAGTCGCGATCGGCTGGCAGTACGGACAGATCTG
>NZ_JBVIST010000041.1:1697-3681 GCF_055575375.1 Streptomyces sp. NPDC034111
GGTGGGTGGCTGGTCGTTGCTTGAGAACTGCACAGTGGACGCGAGCATCTGTGGCCAAGTTTTTAAGGGCGCACGGTGGATGCCTTGGCACCAGGAACCGATGAAGGACGTGGGAGGCCGCGATAGGCCCCGGGGAGCTGTCAACCGAGCTTTGATCCGGGGGTGTCCGAATGGGGAAACCCGGCAGTCGTCATGGGCTGTCACCCGCTGCTGAACACATAGGCAGTGTGGAGGGAACGCGGGGAAGTGAAACATCTCAGTACCCGCAGGAAGAGAAAACAACCGTGATTCCGGGAGTAGTGGCGAGCGAAACTGGATGAGGCCAAACCAGTCACGTGTGATACCCGGCAGGGGTTGCGTGGTTGGGGTTGTGGGATCTCTTTTTCATGGTCTGCCGGCCGTGAGACGAGTCAGAAACCGTTGGTGTAGGCGAAGGACATGCGAAAGGTCCGGCGTAGAGGGTAAGACCCCCGTAGCTGAAACATTAACGGCTCGTTTAAGAGACACCCAAGTAGCACGGGGCCCGAGAAATCCCGTGTGAATCTGGCGGGACCACCCGTTAAGCCTAAATATTCCCTGGTGACCGATAGCGGATAGTACCGTGAGGGAATGGTGAAAAGTACCGCGGGAGCGGAGTGAAATAGTACCTGAAACCGTGTGCCTACAAGCCGTGGGAGCGTCGCGCATCGAGTTTACTCGGTGCGTCGTGACTGCGTGCCTTTTGAAGAATGAGCCTGCGAGTTTGCGGTATGTTGCGAGGTTAACCCGTGTGGGGAAGCCGTAGCGAAAGCGAGTCCGAATAGGGCGTTGAGTAGCGTGCCCAAGACCCGAAGCGGAGTGATCTAGCCATGGGCAGGTTGAAGCGGAGGTAAGACTTCGTGGAGGACCGAACCCACCAGGGTTGAAAACCTGGGGGATGACCTGTGGTTAGGGGTGAAAGGCCAATCAAACTCCGTGATAGCTGGTTCTCCCCGAAATGCATTTAGGTGCAGCGTCGTGTGTTTCTTGCCGGAGGTAGAGCACTGGATAGGCGATGGGCCCTACCGGGTTACTGACCTTAGCCAAACTCCGAATGCCGGTAAGTGAGAGCGCGGCAGTGAGACTGTGGGGGATAAGCTCCATGGTCGAGAGGGAAACAGCCCAGAGCATCGACTAAGGCCCCTAAGCGTGTGCTAAGTGGGAAAGGATGTGGAGTCGCAGAGACAACCAGGAGGTTGGCTTAGAAGCAGCCACCCTTGAAAGAGTGCGTAATAGCTCACTGGTCAAGTGATTCCGCGCCGACAATGTAGCGGGGCTCAAGCACACCGCCGAAGTCATGTCATTGCAGCAGAAGACCTAACGGTTGTTGTGATGGGTAGGGGAGCGTCGTGTGCCGGGTGAAGCAGCCGTGGAAACGAGTTGTGGACGGTTCACGAGTGAGAATGCAGGCATGAGTAGCGATACAAGAGTGGGAAACTCTTGCGCCGATTGACTAAGGGTTCCTGGGTCAAGCTGATCTGCCCAGGGTAAGTCGGGACCTAAGGCGAGGCCGACAGGCGTAGTCGATGGACAACCGGTTGATATTCCGGTACCCGCTTTGAAGCGCCAAACATTGAATCAGGCGATGCTAAGTCCGTGAAGCCGCCCTGAGCTCTTCGGAGCGTAGGGGAGTGGTGGAGCCGACGAACCAGACTTGTAGTAGGTGAGTGATGGGGTGACGCAGGAAGGTAGTCCAGCCCGGGCGGTGGTTGTCCCGGGGTAAGGGTGTAGCCCGTCATCTAGGCAAATCCGGATGACATATAAGGGTGAGACCTGATGCCGAGCCGATTGTGGTGAAGTGGATGATCCTATGCTGTCGAGAAAAGCCTCTAGCGAGTTTCATGGCGGCCCGTACCCTAAACCGACTCAGGTGGTCAGGTAGAGAATACCGAGGCGTTCGGGTGAACTATGGTTAAGGAACTCGGCAAAATGCCCCCGTAACTTCGGGAGAAGGGGGGCCATTTCT
>NZ_JBVIST010000041.1:3774-4975 GCF_055575375.1 Streptomyces sp. NPDC034111
GCACGGTGAGCTGGGGGTGGCCGCAGAGACCAGCGAGAAGCGACTGTTTACTAAAAACACAGGTCCGTGCGAAGCCGTAAGGCGATGTATACGGACTGACGCCTGCCCGGTGCTGGAACGTTAAGGGGACCGGTTAGTCAACTTTCGGGTTGGCGAAGCTGAGAACTTAAGCGCCAGTAAACGGCGGTGGTAACTATAACCATCCTAAGGTAGCGAAATTCCTTGTCGGGTAAGTTCCGACCTGCACGAATGGCGTAACGACTTCTCGACTGTCTCAACCATAGGCCCGGTGAAATTGCATTACGAGTAAAGATGCTCGTTTCGCGCAGCAGGACGGAAAGACCCCGGGACCTTTACTATAGCTTGATATTGGTGTTCGGTTCGGCTTGTGTAGGATAGGTGGGAGACTGTGAAGCATCAACGCCAGTTGGTGTGGAGTCATTGTTGAAATACCACTCTGGTCGTGCTGGATGTCTAACCTGGGTCCGTGATCCGGATCAGGGACAGTGTCTGGTGGGTAGTTTAACTGGGGCGGTTGCCTCCTAAAGGGTAACGGAGGCGCCCAAAGGTTCCCTCAGCCTGGTTGGCAATCAGGTGTTGAGTGTAAGTGCACAAGGGAGCTTGACTGTGAGACTGACGGGTCGAGCAGGTACGAAAGTAGGGACTAGTGATCCGGCGGTGGCTTGTGGAAGCGCCGTCGCTCAACGGATAAAAGGTACCCCGGGGATAACAGGCTGATCTTCCCCAAGAGTCCATATCGACGGGATGGTTTGGCACCTCGATGTCGGCTCGTCGCATCCTGGGGCTGGAGTCGGTCCCAAGGGTTGGGCTGTTCGCCCATTAAAGCGGTACGCGAGCTGGGTTTAGAACGTCGTGAGACAGTTCGGTCCCTATCCGCTGTGCGCGTAGGAGTCTTGAGAAGGGCTGTCCCTAGTACGAGAGGACCGGGACGGACGAACCTCTGGTGTGCCAGTTGTCCTGCCAAGGGCATGGCTGGTTGGCTACGTTCGGAAAGGATAACCGCTGAAAGCATCTAAGCGGGAAGCCTGCTTCGAGATGAGGGCTCCCACCTCCTTTGAGGGGTTAAGGCTCCCAGTAGACGACTGGGTTGATAGGCCAGATATGGAAGCGCCGTAAGGTGTGGAGTTGACTGGTACTAATAGGCCGAGGGCTTGTCCTCAGTTGCTCGCGTCCACTGTGT
>NZ_JBVIST010000042.1:0-4685 GCF_055575375.1 Streptomyces sp. NPDC034111
CCGCTATGAACGCAAGGCCGAACACTTCCTCGCCTTCGTCGGCATAGCAGCGACCCTCATCGGCTACCGCCGCCTCACCAAGTGAAACGACGTCTAAGGCAACCCGCACAGTACTCGGTGACATCTGTCGGATCCGAGGCGCCTCGCGTGCACATCAAGTACAAGGAGACGGCGCAGAGCGGGCTGGAGATCACCATCATCGAGCGCTGAGTGAAGGCCCTGACCAGCACAGTTGTGTCCTTCGGTGTTGCCAGGGCCTTCCTTGCTTGCGCAACAGAAAGTCCCGCACATGTCCCTGGGGCAGATGCGAGAATCCCTGAAATTCCCTGTGATGTCCCTGACCCCGTGTCACCGCCGACGGCTTTGCCCGTTCCTGTGGTAGCTGGAAAAACGCTCAGACTACGTCACCGTCAGCCCGGCTACAGAGGGTCGGCCGTACGGTCGCCGGCGGGCGGCCCAAGCCAGCTCGCCTCGCCCTCCCGCCCGCCTTACCCGGGGGAACCCAGGCAAGGCTGGCGCTCCGCCCCTCCAGCTCCCCGCTACGCCACGTACGTGGTGTGGAGGGACTGGCATCGGAGCCAGCGCGATGCTTCTACCTGGCTGAGTGGGTGTAACAGAAGCCGATTACCTTGTAGCTCTTCCCGTTTCCTGCGTATTGGTGGCCGATCTTGAAGTACGCCTTGAACGACTTCACCTGGTAAAGGGGATGTGCCTGTAGTTTGCCGTACTTGCCGCGGGGGACCGTGTACGAGCCGGACATCATCATGGTTCGCGTCTTGGTCACGTCATAACCAACGGCTGTCGACAGCATTTCCACATCCACACTCGTGGTGGAGGAATAGGTGTTGCTGACGCTGGTGGAGTGCGTGAGGGTAAGGGTCATCGGCCCACGTCCGCGGACTTCCGATGCCACCTTCTTGCCGCACGTCTTTCCGCGGTTCTTGATGTGCTTGTATTCGAGGAAGTGGACGGGCCGAGAGGCGTGTTGGCTCGCGTTCGTGGCCTCGACCTTCGCGGCGGCCGTGTGAGGCGCTGCGCCGGCCGGCGCACTCGCTCCTACAGTTCCTGCGAGCAGGATCCCCGCCACCAATGACGCCCGCGCCATTCTGGCTGTCCTCTGATGCTGTGTCTTCATGCTTCCTCCCTGCGGAACGTGTGGGTTGGCCGAGATGATCTCTACTTCGTGATCTTCGGGCGACAAATTCCGCCCCGGTGAGCTGGCCGAACTGCAAGCACTCAGAGCCGCGCATGTCGCGCGGTCGTTGCCGAGCGGCCCGCGGGCGCGTGATGGTCCTTCTCCAGCGGCTCCTGTACGCCCGTACGGGCAACGGACGCGATCGACGGCCGTGATCACTTGATCCTCAGCGTGCCTTGGTTCAACGGCTATGTGCGTGACGGCCCCGACCGACGTGGCGGAATCGGGGCCGTCCATTTGCGGAAGTAACTGTCAGCGCATTGCCTGCGGCTGACCGTAGGCTCAGTCGTCAGCTAACCGACAGGCTGTGTCGGCGTGCCCATCCTTCACGCCTATGCCGATGAGACGTACGGTGCAGGCGATTCGATTCAAGCCACCGCCGTACGAGCCCGTCTTGCAATGGGCCTTGACCTTCGGGCCGACGACATAGCCCTTCTGCTTGAGGTACTTCTGGCATTGCGAGGAGCTGGCCTCGGCGGGGGAGGCCATGGCCAGAGAACCGGCGGCGAGGGAGAGCCCCGCAACGACAACAGCGATCGCACGCTTCACGAAATGATCACCTTCCTTAGTAGTGCATCCGACCCCGGCTAACGAGGCTTCGAGTGTGTCCCGCGCCTGTATGTCCGAGGATCCGTCACCGACCAGCCTGCCGGGGCCCTTGACGAAGGTCGTTAGCACTGGATCCACACCTCTGCGCAATCCCTCCACACTCCGCCCGATACACGGCGGTGAACCAGCCACCCGAGAAACGCCTCGGGATGGTTCAGCCTGCTCAGTCGAGTCGAGGGCGGCGAGTGCGGTCAGCTTGTCCGGGGACAGCTTTGCCTGACGGGTCTTGCTGTTCGACGGGAACCCCCCCGAGCGTCGCCTCGCTGTCGTCCCGCACCAGAACCGAGGGGTTGGTTGACCGCATCACCCTGCCGCAGGCCGGACGGACCCGGGTATGGTTCCCGACCTCGAACGGCATGCAGCTCGCCCCCGAGCGGACCGAGATGCGCGGGCACCGGCCCTCCAGGGCCGTGTCCGATTCGACCGCCGTGCGGCCAAAAGGCTGGCCACACGCTGACCGTGACCGAGACCGCGCTCGTCTTCCTCAAGCCCGTCCGCCACCGTCCGGGTCGGGGTGTAGTCGCATTCGTACAGCGCGTTCGCGGGCGCCCGGCGCGATCGTCACCGTCATCGACTCCCAGTCCGTGAAGGCCGCGGAGACTGTCGGGAAGGACTTGCGCGGCTGCGATGGCGCGAAGAGTATCGATGGCCACAAACGTATCTGGTCGTGGACACCAAGGGACTGCCGCTGTTCGTCCTGGTCACCCGGGCCGACATGACCGGCCGCGAGGCGGCGAGGGAAGTGCTGTTCCGGCTGCGGCTGATGCACCCGAGATCACGATCGTCTGAGCGGACTCCTGCTATGCCGGACAGTGACCGGCCGAGAGGCGCAGGTACGCCCCTCCTCCTCCGGCCCCGGATTCCCTCGCGCGCGTGCGCCCCACTCCGAGCATCCCCGGTTCCTCCAGCGCGGCCATGGCACTCTCCACCGCGCGGCAGACCACTGCGTCGACCTCGGCGCGGTGCCGCCCGACCGACGGCCGGAACTAGAGTTGTCGAGAGGGGTAGCGGTAACTACAGTTGTCGCATGACGTCGGTTGAGATCACCCCCGAAGAGCGGGCCGAACTGGGCAAGGCCCTTACAGATGCCCTCAACCCGCTCGCAGCGGCCATTCGCTCCCGCCAGTCAGGGCTGTCGACAGCCCGCATGTGGGAGGCGGACCCGGTTGATGTGACTCTGTCCGTCCTCGCCGCCTGGAAGGTGGTGGATACGGAGGTCAAGCAGCTGACGGCGCGCGCGGCGGCGACAGCCGGCTCCTACGGCGCGAACTACGAGCAGATGGGTGCGGTCTGGGGCATAACCCGCCAGGGCGCGCGCAAGAAGTGGCCCGACGCAGTTCCCCGTCCCGCAGCCGCGGCGGCGCGGACGGGCGCGGCGCTCGAACTCTTTGGCGGCACAGCCGAACTGGTGCAGGACCCGTCGTGCGGCGGCTGGGCCTGGGCGGGCGTAGGCGGGGACGGAACGCGCGGCGCCGCCGAGGACGGCATCTGGTGCGCGACGAAGGAAGAGGCCGCCGCTCGTGCCGGAGCCTTCCTGCGGGAGCATGCCGCCACCCTCTCGTAGTGCTCCAGCGAGGTTTCGCCCGGCTCATTACCGGGCCCTGGAATGAAAACAGGCACTCATGTTGGTCAGATACGCGATGCGAGTCGGCGGCGCACGGCTCTCTCCACCAGGGTGTCTATCTGCTGTGCATCGGCGATTGGTGAACTCCTGAACTTCCGTACCAGGGAGCAGGCACGTGCTGTTCAAGGCTCGTGAGGCAGCTGAGGAGGAAGAGATGCTTACCGAGAGGCTGTTCCGGACCCACGACTTACCGCCAGCGGACCGGTTCGACTGCTGGCGCGAACTGGTCAGTGGGATACATGCTCCGCTGGATTTGCGCAGTGACCACCGGGCGGATTTTCTGGCTTCACAACGTGTACTGAACCTTGGTGCCGTATCAGTGTGGCCGACGACGTTCCAGCCGGCGTGCTTTCGACGAACGCCCAAACTCATCCGTCAATCCGATCCGGAGGGGCTGCACCTCTCTCTGTCGCTGCACGGGGCATTGCGCGCCGTTCGGAGCAAGGAGGAGACCGTCCACGGTCCGGACAGCCTGTGCGTTGTCGATACGTCACAACCCGTCGACGTTCATGCGGGGGACGACTCATGGCCTCACACGGGAGTCGGGCTGGAGGTCCCCAAAGCTCTTCTGCCACTGCCTCGGCACACGTTCAACCGAGTCACCACAGTGCGACTGTCAACCCACGAAGGCTTTGGCGCCCTGCTGGCACAGCTGCTCACTCAGCTGGCGAATGACACCTCTCCCTACCAGGCGGCTGACGGGCCCCGGCTCGGGACAGTGGTGATCGACCTGCTGTCGGCGCTGCTCGCCCACGCCCTGGAAGCCGACAGCTCGCTCCCACCGGAAACTCACCGGCAAGCCCTCGTACTGCGCATCCGTTCCTTCATCCAGCAGCACCTGCACGACCCGCAACTAACCCCGTGCACCATCGCCGCCGCGCACCACATCTCCACCAGCTATCTCCACCGCCTCTTCCAGAACGAAGAGACCACCGTCGCGGCATGGATCCGCCGAAAACGCCTCGAACGCGCCCGACGAGAACTGGCAGACCCCACCTCGCGCACCATCCCCATCCACGCCATCGCCACCCGCTGCGGATTCCCACGCGCATCCGACTTCACCCGCGCTTTTCGCACCGTCTACGGCATGCCACCCAAGGAGTGCCGCCTCCAAGCCGAGCACCTCGCGGAGTAGACGCACCGTCAAATTGGCGTGTACTAGGACGCCGTTTCTGATGGTGTAATCGCTCGTTGAGCCGTGCATGACGGATCTGGTTGAGCGGTTGGTGCCGGACGAGTTGTGGGTGCTGTTCCGGC
>NZ_JBVIST010000043.1:0-4493 GCF_055575375.1 Streptomyces sp. NPDC034111
GCGAAGGTGTCGTTGGTGGCGAGGAGGTCGGTGGCCATGCCTTGCCATTGGGAGCCTTGGCCGGGGAAGACGAAGACGGGGTCGGTGAGGGTGGGTCCGGTGTGGGTGTGGGTGTTGGGGGTGGGGTTGTGCAGGGTGCGTAGGGCGGTGGCGAGTTCGCTGTGGGTGGTGCCGACGATGGCTGCGCGGTGCTCGAAGACGGTGCGGGAAGCGAGGGTGCGGGTGAGGTGGGGGAGGGGGACGTCTGGGTGTTGGTCGAGGAAGGTCGCCAGCCGTTCCGCTTGTGCGTGGAGTGCTTGTTGATCGCGGGCTGAGAGCACCAGGGGCAGGACACCGTCATCGCCACCACCCCCCTCCAGCGGCAGCATGCCGTCATCCGTTTCCGCACCGGGCGGCGTCACCACGGGCTCGTCCGGCGCCTCCTCCAGGATCAGATGGGCATTGGTCCCGCTGATGCCGAAGGAGGACACCCCGGCCCGGCGGCGTCCGTGCGCATCCGGCCAGGGCTCCTGCTCGGTGAGCAGTTCCACAGCGCCGGCGGTCCAGTCGACGTGGGGGGACGGCTCATCGACGTGCAGGGTGCGGGGGAGGACACCGTGGCGCATGGCCTGCACCATCTTGATCACTCCGGCCACCCCGGCCGCAGCCTGGGTGTGCCCGATGTTCGACTTCACCGAACCCAGCCACAACGGCCGGCCCTCCGGCCGGTCCTGACCGTACGTCGCCAGCAGGGCCTGCGCCTCGATCGGGTCACCCAGCGTCGTCCCCGTCCCGTGCGCCTCGACCGCGTCGACGTCGGCGGCCGACAGGCCGGCGTGGGCCAGGGCGGCGCGGATGACGCGCTGCTGGGCAAGGCCGTTCGGGGCGGTCAGCCCGTTGGAGGCACCGTCCTGATTGACCGCGGAACCACGGATCACCGCCAGCACCGGATGCCCGTTGCGCCGTGCGTCGGACAACCGCTCCAGCAGCACCAACCCCACACCCTCGCCCCACCCGGTGCCGTCCGCCGCCGCGGCGAACGACTTGCACCGGCCGTCGGGGGACATGGCGCGCTGGGTGCTGAACGCGGTGAAGGTACCGGGAGTCGCGATGACGGTCGCACCGCCGGCCAGTGCCAGAGTGCACTCACCCTGCCGCAGCGACTGCGCCGCCAGATGAAGGGAAACCAGCGAGGACGAGCACGCCGTGTCCACCGTGACCGCGGGACCCTGCATTCCCAGGAAGTAGGCCAGCCGGCCCGAGACCAGGCTGAGCGCGTTGCCCGTCAACAGCATGCCGTCCAGGCCCTCCGGCGCCTCGTGCAGCAGGGTGGAGCCGTACTCCTGCGCCATGGCACCGACGAACACACCGGTCGTGCTGCCCTTGAGGGACGTCGGCTCGACGCCCGCGCGTTCGAAGGTCTCCCAGGCCGTCTCCAGCAGCAGCCGCTGCTGCGGGTCCATCGCCAGCGCCTCCCGCGGCGAGATCCCGAAGAACGCCGCGTCGAACCGGCCGGCGTCGTCCAGGAACGCGCCCTCCCGCGCGTAGGAGGTGCCGGGCTTGTCGGGGTCCGGGTCGTACAGTGCGTCCAGGTCCCAGCCGCGGTCGGAGGGGAAGCCGGTCACGGCGTCGGTCTCCGAGGCCACCAGGTCCCACAGCCCCTGCGGCGAGGTGACGCCTCCGGGGTAGCGGCAGCCCATGCCGACGATCGCGATCATGTCCTCGTCGTCCGACCCTGGTACGCCCCCAACGGGCGTCTCCGCAGCGGCAGACGAGGAGGTTCCGCTCCAGGTTTCCAGGAGGTGCCCGGCGAGGCTTTCGGCCGTCGGATGGTCGAAGACGACCGTCGGTGCGAGCCGCAAACCGGTGAGTTCGTTGAGGCGGTTGCGCAGATCCACCGCGGTCAGCGAGTCGAACCCGAGGTCCTTGAAGACACCGTCGGACGGCACCGCCGCCGCGGACTCGTGTCCCAGCACCGTCGCGGCATGCGTGCGGACCAGGTCGAGCAGCGCCCGCTTCGCCTCCGCCGTCGAAAGCCGCGCCAGCCACTCCCCGGCGACGCCCTCATCCGACCCGGCACCCCCGGCCGCCGTACGCCTGGCGCGGGTCCGCACGAGTTCACGCAGCAAGGGGGGAACGGTGCCGGAGCGCCGGCGCAGCGTCCCGAAATCGAGCCGTGCGGCCACGTAGGCCGCCCCGTCGCGGGCGACGGCGGCATCGAACAGGGCCGCCCCCTGCTCGGCCGACAGGGCCCGTACACCGTTGCGCGCGATCCGGCGCAGATCGGTGTCGCCCAGGTGTGCGGTCAGGCCGCCGTCCTCCCACAGCCCCCAGGCCACCGTCGTGGCAGGCAGGCCGAGGGCACGACGGTGCAGACTCAGCGCGTCGAGGAAGGCGTTGGCCGCCGCGTAGTTGGCCTGTCCCGGCCCGCCAAGGACACCGGCGACCGAGGAGAACAGCACGAACTGCGCCAGGTCCGCATCCCGGGTCAGCTCGTGCAGATGCACCGCTGCATCAACCTTGGGCCGCATCACGGTGTCCATCCGCTGCGGCGTCAGCGCCGGAACCATGGCATCGTCCAGTACTCCCGCCGTGTGCACCACGGCGGTCAGCGGGCGGTCCAGCCCGGCGAGCACCGCGGCCAGCGCCTCGCGGTCCGCCACATCGCACGCCACGACCGAGACGCTCGCCCCGTACGAGGCCAGCTCCGCCTCCAATGCGGCGGCGCCCGGCGCCCGGGGGCCGCTCCTGCTCAGCAACAGCAGATGACGCGCACCGTGCGCGGTGACCAGATGCGTGGCCAGGATCTTCCCGAGTCCTCCGGTGCCGCCGGTCACCACGACGACCCCTTCGGGATCAAGGCCCGCGGCCGGGCGTACCGCCGGGTCGGAGGCACGTGCCAGCCGGGGAACCAGGAACGTGCCTGCGCGTACCGCGAGTTGCGGCTCGTCCGCAGCGACGGCCGCCGGCAGAGCCGCGGCGTCCTCCGCGGACGTACCGGGCTCCAGGTCGACCAGGATGATGCGCCCCGGATGCTCGGCCTGGGCCGCCCGCACCAGTCCCCACACCGGAGCCCCGGCGAGGTCGGAGGCCTCGGCATCGGAGCCCGCCGCGACCGCCCCGCGTGTGACCACGACCAGACGGGTCGCCTCGAAACGCGCGTCGTCCAGCCAGGCCTGGAGGCCGGACAGGGCCCGGTGCGCGGCCCTGCGGGCCGCTTCGGCCTGCCCGACGGCATCTTCCTGCACGGGCGGGCAGGAGAGGAGCACCACGTCGGTGGCCGGTGCCTCATTGCCGGACTGTGCGCCGTCCACCGTCCTCGGCACGTCCTCCAGCCGGTCATGGTCCTGTACGTCGAGGCCCGCGGCCCCCAGCGCGCGGGCCAGCTCCGCGGCGTCGGAGCCCACCACGGACCAGCGTCCGGCCGCGGGGGCCGCCGGCGCCGGTGGGGACAGCGGTATCCAGTCCGTCCGGAAAAGCGACTGCCGTACCAGCTGGGCGACCGGTGCCTCCGTTCCGTCCGCCATCGGGCGGGTCCTCATCGCCGCCACCGAGAGGACGGGCATCCCCGCCGGATCCACGGCGAACAGCGACACGCCCTCCTCACCCGACCACGTCAGACGCACCCGCAGCGTGGTCGCGCCCGATGCGAACAGCCGCACGGAGTGCCAGGAGAAGGGCAGCCGCAGCCCTTCGGAGCCCGAGTCCATCAGCGTGGTGAGGATGTCCGGATGCAGTGCCGAGTCCAGCAGCCCCGGATGCACGCCCCAGTCCGCCGCGGAGCCCTCCTCCGCGAGCGCGACCTCGGCGAACACCTCGTCGCCCCGGCGCCACATGGCCCGCAGTCCCCGGAAGAGCGGTCCGTATCCGTAGCCCGCGTCCCGCAGCTGCTCGTAGGCCCCCTCCAGGGGTACGGCTTCCGCACCCCGAGGCGGCCACAGGGCCAGAGCGTCCGCCGTGGCCGTCGCGCCCTGCTCGTCCGGCCGCTCCGGCCGCAGGAATCCGCTCGCGTGCCGCAGCCACACCGGTTCCTCCCCGGCGGCGGTCTCCGCGGCGTCCTGCGGTGCGGAGTGGAGGCTCACCGAACGACGTCCCGACGGATCCGGCGCACCCACCACGACCTGGAGACTCATCGCTTCCTCAGCGGCGAGGACCATCGGGGCCTCCAACACCAGCTCCTCCAGGACGGAACAGCCGACCTCGTCCCCGGCGCGGATCGCCGCCTCGACGAAGGCAGTTCCGGGGAAGAGGACGGAACCATGCACCTCGTGGTCGGCGAGCCAGGGATGTGCCGCCCTGGACACCCGACCGGTCAGCACCAGACCGTCCGCGTCCGCCGGGTGGACCGCCGCGCCCAGCAATGGATGCGTGACCAGCCGCTGTCCCACCGATTCCGGGTCGCCACCGGCCGGAACGCTGTTCAGCCAGTGGTGGTGGCCTTGGAAGGGGTAGGTGGGGAGGTTGGGGTGGGGTGGGGTGGTGGGGGTGTGGTGGAGGGGGATGCCGTGGGTGTA
>NZ_JBVIST010000044.1:0-3927 GCF_055575375.1 Streptomyces sp. NPDC034111
TACACCCACGGCATCCCCCTCCACCACACCCCCACCACCCCACCCCACCCCAACCTCCCCACCTACCCCTTCCAAGGCCACCACCACTGGCTGAAGGCGGCCCCCGGGGCGTCCCGCGGTGACTCGGGCATCGGCGCAGTGCGCGCGGAGCATCCGCTTCTGCGGGCAGCCGTCGAACTCCCCGACTCGGACACGGTGTTGTTCACGGGACGCCTATCGACGGCTGCGTACGGCTGGCTCGCCCGGCGCGACGTCGGCGGTGCCCCGCTGGTGCCCGATCCGGTGCTGGTCGAACTGGCCGTCAGGGCCGGTGACCAGGTGGGCTTCGGGAAGCTGGTGGAGCTGACGGTGCAGAACCCCTTGGTGCTGCCGGAGTCCGGGGCCGTCCAGCTCCGGGTCACGGTCGGTGAACCCGGGGAGACGGGGCGGCGTCCGGTGTCCGTGCACGCACGGCGGGGCGACGAAAGCGTCGGACGGCCGTGGACGTGCCATGCGACGGGGTCGCTGGCCGAGGAGGGTCCGGCACCCTCTTGGGACCTGGAGGCGTGGCCCCCGGCCGAGGCCGAAGAAGTGCCGTACGGCCAGGAAGCAGCGGACGGCCAGGAAGCGGCGGACGGCCGAGGTGACTTCGCGCCGGTCGCGCAGACCGTGTGGCGACGCGGTGACGAGCTCTTCGCGGAGGTGGCCCTGCCCGAGCGGCTGCGGCCGGAGGCAGCGGAGTTCGGACTGCACCCGGTCCTGGCCGACGCGGCGCTGGAGCCACTGCGGATCGACGGCGTGCTGCCGGAGCCCGTAGGGCCGTGGCGGGCCGGGGAGTGGCAGGGGGTTTCCCTGCACGCCTCCGGGGCCTGCGTGCTGCGGGTGCGCATCAGTCCGCTGCCCGACGGCTCCTTCTCGGTACGGGCTGCGGATGCCACCGGAGCTCCGGTGCTTACGGTGGAGTCCCTGACGCTGCGACCGGTTTCCCGGAGCGGGGTCCGGGCGGCGGGCGCCGCCCAGCAGGACGGGCTGTTCGGCGTGGAGTGGACCGATGTGGACCTCGCGCCCGTGGCCGGCACGGTGCCCGCCAAGTGGGCGATCGTCGGCGAGGACACCCTGGGGGTGCGGTCGGGGCTGATGTCGGTGGGCCAGTACGCCGAGGCGTACCCCGATCCGGAGGCGCTGGCCGCGGCCGTCGACGACTCCTCCGGTGCGCCCGATGTGGTCGTGGTGAACTGCGCGTCCGACGCGTCCGTCGAGCGGACCGGTGCGGAGCTCGCGAGCGCCGTCCACGACACCACGCGCCGGGCGCTGGAGTGGGCACGGTCCTGGGTGACGACACCGGTCTTCGACCGGTCCCGGCTGGTGTTCCTCACCCGGGGTGCGGTGCCCGCCTGGGACGGCGGCGGGGTGAGCGGGCGGCTCGACCTCACGGCCGCCGCGGTGTGGGGACTGGTGCGCTCGGCGCAGACCGAATTCCCTGGCCGCTTCCTGCTGGTGGATATGGACGGCGGCAAGCCGGCCTGGCGTGCGCTGCTGAAGGCCGTGGGTTCCGGCGAGCCGCAGTGGGCCCTGCGCAAGCGAGCGGTACGGGTGCCGCGACTGGCTCGCCGCTCCGTCGGGAGCGACGTCGGTGCGGCGGCGCTTCCCGAAGGAGCCGAGGGCACGGTGCTGGTCACCGGTGGTACCGGCATGCTGGGCACCGTGGTCGCCCGTCACCTGGTCGTGGAACACGGCGTACGGAATCTGCTGCTGATGAGTCGGCGGGGGCCCGACGCGCCGGGCGCGGCCGAACTCCAGGCAGAGCTGACCGCGTTGGGCGCGCAGGTCACCGTGGCCGGGTGTGATGTGACGGATCGTCAGGCAGTGACGGAAGTGCTGGCGGGCATCCCGGCCGACCGCCCGCTCCGGGCCGTGGTGCACACCGCCGGCACGGTCGACGACGGTGTCATTCCGTCCCTGACGCCCGACCGGGTGAGCGCGGTGCTTCGGCCCAAGGTGGACGCGGTGCTCGCGCTGCGGGAGGCGACCCGGGGCGCGGACCTGTCGGCGTTCATCATGTTCTCGTCGGTCGCGGGCGTCTTCGGTGGTGCGGGACAGGGCAACTACGCGGCGGCCAACGCCTTCCTGGACACGTTCGCATACGAGGCACGCTCCCAGGGGGTCCCCGCGACGTCGATCGCCTGGGGCGTCTGGGGTGGTCGCGACCTGGTCACCGCGGGCAACGCACGGCTGGCGCTGCCGGGGGTGGGGGAACTCCCTCCGGAGCACGGTCTCCAGCTGTTCGACGCGGCGCGCGGGCTGGGGCACGAGCTCACCGTCGCGGCCCGGTTGGACCTCGGCGTCCTGCACGAGCGGGCCAGGGCCGGGGAGGCACCTCCGCTGCTCCGTTCCCTGCTGCCGGCCCCGGCTCGCCGGCCGGCGCAGGACACCCCGGCGGAGGCATCGGAATTGCGGCATCTGCTGGCGGCGATGACCGACGCGGAACGCGACGCGACGCTGACCGATCTCGTGCGTGAGCAGATCGCCGTCGTGCTGGGGCACTCGTCCGCGGACTCGGTGACCGCGACGACGGAGCTGAAGGGGCTCGGCTTCGACTCCCTGACCTCGCTCACGCTCCGCAATGCCCTGAACAACGCCGCCAAGCTCACCCTGGCGCCCAGCGTGGCATTCGACTTCACGACACCCGTCGAACTGGCCCAGCACATCAAGGAACAGCTGCTCGCCTGAGCCCGGCCCCGGTGCCGGAAGGAACGGAGACATCCCGCATGAGGGTAGAGAACGTCCACATCAACTCACTGGGAGTCGCTCTGCACGAGTGGGTGAGCGCGGAACAGGCGGTGGCCGACGGCCTCCTCGACCCGGAGGTGACAGCGGCGAACGGACTCACCGGAACCCATGTGTCCGCTGATGTGCCGGCCGTCGACCTCGCGGTGTCAGCCGCCCGGACCGCCCTGGAGCGTGCGAAGCTCGAGCCCGACGAGATAGCGTCGCATCTCCACAGCGCGGTCCACTACCAAGGGCCCGCGGGCTCCTATCCGCCCGGGTACATCCAGCGGGAGCTGGGCCTGGAGGGTGTCTCCGCGCTCTACCTCCAGCAGGGCTGCAACGGCATGCTGGGCTCCTTGGAGGTGGCCATCGGCCAGCTGACCGGCGCCGCGGAGACGGAGGCCGTGCTGCTGACGACGGGCGAGAACTTCTCCTCCCCGGAGATCGACCGGTGGACGGGCTACGGCCAGTCGTACTTCCTCGGTGACGGGGGCGCCGCCGCTCTGCTCAGCGCGGAGGAGGGTTTCGCCGAGGTGCGGTCGCTGCACGCCGGGCTGCTGCCCTCCCTGGAGAAGTGGCACCGTGGCGACGGCCCGCTGCTGCTGCGCGGGGAGGCCGGTTCGATGGCGGACATGGCGGCGCGGGCCGAACGGTTCACCGAGACCGAGCTGTCGCTGTCGGAGACGCTGGAGAAGCTGAGCGTCTTCGACCTGGGCATCATCCACCGGGCCCTGGTCGACGCCGACCTCAACGCATCCGACCTCGCCAAGGTCGTGCCGATTCATATGGACGGCCGGATGATCGAGTACTCGGTCATGACGCCGCTCGGGTTGCCCATGTCGAAGTCGTCCTTCGACTTCGGCAAGGGCGTCGGTCATATCGGCGGTGCCGACGTCTTCCTCTCGCTGGAGCACCTGGTCCGCACGCGAGAGGTCAGCCCGGGCGACCATGTCCTGCTCGTCTCCCAGGGCCCCGGCTGGATCTGCACCGCATGCGTCGTGACCATCAGCGATCTCCCGGCCTGGGCGGTGTGACACGAGGCCGGGGCGAGCCCGCCAAGGGCCCGCCCCGGCGCTCCGGCCTCAGGGGGTGTCCGCAAAGTCCCGTCTGGCCCGCGACGCCTGGCACGGCGCCTCGCTGCGTTGTCGGGATCGTCCACGTAGACCCACTACGAGGACG
>NZ_JBVIST010000045.1:0-2175 GCF_055575375.1 Streptomyces sp. NPDC034111
GAAGCTGTCCGGAAACAAAGCGTTGCTTCGCAGGCCCCAAGATCGTTGATCTTGCATGCTCATATCCCAGCCGGTGTCTCGTCAACTCGCGGCTCGATTGGGGGCGTTGCTCCCTCACCTCAACGAAAGGCAGCGGCGCCTTCTGCTGGCTGCCGAGGCCCGCGAGCTGGGACACGGCGGTATACGCGCAGTGTCCCGCACGGCGGGTGTCAGCGAAACGACGGTTCGCAAAGGAATCGCCGAGCTCGCCGACGAGTCGACCCCTTTTCCGGCGGGTCGTATTCGACGCCCAGGGGGTGGCCGCAGGAGGGCGACCGAGAAGAACCCTGCGCTGTTGCCCGCCCTGTTGGCGCTGGTCGAGCCGGACGAGCGAGGGGACCCCATGTCTCCCTTGAGATGGACGACCAAGTCCCTGCGAAATCTCGCTGTCGAGCTGACCGAGCAAGGGCATGCAGTCTCCGCGACCACGGTCGGAAGACTGCTGCGCGAGAACGGGTTCAGCTTGCAGGGCAATGCCAAGACTCTGGAAGGAAAGCAGCACCCCGACCGGGACGCTCAGTTCCACTACATCAACGGTCAGGTCAAGGAGCATCAGGCAGCCGGCGAGCCAGTCATCAGCGTGGACACGAAGAAGAAGGAAATAATCGGCCAATACCACAATCCTGGCCGCGAGTGGCGGCCCAAGGGCGAGCCGATCGATGTTGAGGACCACTCGCTCTTCTTCCGCGGGGATATCCAGCAGGCCATCCCATACGGAATCTACGACATCGCAGCCAACACGGGATGGGTCAACGTCGGAGTTGACCACGACACGTCCACCTTCGCCGTCTCCTCGATTCGCCGATGGTGGGAAAACCGAGGCAAGGGCGTCTACCCGAATGCCCAGCGCCTCCTCATCACAGCAGACTCCGGCGGATCGAACTCTCCTCGATACCGGCTGTGGAAGTCTGAACTCGCAGCCCTTGCCGAGGAAACCGGCTTGGCCATTACTGTCTGCCACTTTCCGCCCGGAACATCGAAGTGGAACAAGGTCGAACACCGACTCTTCTCCCACATCACGATGAACTGGCGCGGGCGCCCACTGACCAGCCACGAGGTCGTTATCAAGACCATCGAGTCCACCCGCACCCGGGCTGGCTTGCGCGTCGAGGCCGAGCTCGACACAGGCTCCTATCCAATCGGGATCACTGTGAGCAAGGAGTATCTGGACTCCCTGCCGATCCAGCCACACGAAAGCCGCGGAGCCTGGAACTACACCGTCCAGCCAAACGGCTTCTGCCCTGCTGCACAGAGGGGCAGAAGTGGCCCCAGGGTCATCCCGTCGGAAGTCCTGGAGATGCTGTCCCATCCGGTTCTTACCGGCATGAGCCGGGAAGAGCTTCACTGCCTTATCGAGGTTCTCGCACCAGCCCAGGAGGCCCAGGCCGAGAAACGGGCTTACAACAGACGAGGCGGAAGGCGGCGCCGCGCGAAAGGTGCAGGCGGAATGACGGTAATGACGCCCGCAGCTCGCATTGTGGCCACCCTTATCTACCTTCGGGAGGTCTGCCCGATGCCCGTGCTGCAGGACTTGCTCGGAGTAGGTCGAAGTGCCATGCAGCAAGTCACTCGCGAGACTCGAGTCCTCTTGGCAGAACACAACCACCCAGTACGTCCCATCGCGCTCCGACTTCCCAGCACGCAGGCGGTCCGCGAGTTCGTCGCGTCCGCCGGCACCCTGAAGGAAATCGACCCTCAAGAAGCATTGCGCCATCCGGCCATCACCGGCATGAGCCGCGATGAACTCGATGCCATCACCGCTCGCCTGGCTATCAAGTACCAAGCCCGCCTTCAGGAGATTCGTCGCAAACGACGGGGTGCCGAACTGAAGAAGGATCCAGGCGCAGTTACCGGCCATAGGAAGATCACCGATGAGGGCCGAGTCCTTGCCGCGATCCTCGCCATGCGCCAGGTTGCCACCCGGCCGACGATCGCCGCTCTGTTCAAGGTGAGCCCCCGCACCGTCGGCAACACACTCGTGGAACTTCGGCCTCTCCTTAAGGAGGACGGATACAACCCCACGCCCGTCCACAGGAACCAGCGGTTTTACAGCGCGGAAGAAGTGCTCCGGTTCGTTGAGTCCACGGAGGAATCGAATGCCCATGCGAAACCGTGAGGTTGTTTCCGGACGGCTTC
>NZ_JBVIST010000046.1:0-1757 GCF_055575375.1 Streptomyces sp. NPDC034111
TACTACGAGAAGCACTTCTCGGCCATCAAGAAGGCCTTCCCGCAGCTGGTGATCCACTCCCTGGGAGCCTCCGAGGTCGAGCACATGGCCCGTATTTCCAAGGTGTCGGTCGAGGAGGCCATCCAGCGCATCCACGCCGCGGGCCTGGACTCCTTCGCGGGCGCCGGCGCCGAACTCCTCCCGGCCCGTCCCCGTAAGGCGATCGCGCCGCTGAAGGAGTCCGGTGAGCGCTGGCTGGAGATCATGGAGGTCGCGCACGGACTCGGGGTGGAGTCCACCTCGACCATGCTGATGGGCACCGGCGAGACCAACGCCGAGCGCATCGAGCACATCCGGATGATCCGCGACGTCCAGGACCGCACGGGCGGCTTCCGCGCCTTCATCCCGTACACCTACCAGCCCGAGAACAACCACCTGAAGGGCCGGACACAGGCCACGGTCTTCGAATATCTGCGGATGCTCGCCATCGCGCGGATCTTCCTGGACAACGTCCCGCACATCCAGGGCTCCTGGCTCACCGTCGGCAAGGAGGCCGGACAGCTCGCCCTGCACTACGGCGCGGACGACCTCGGCTCGGTGATGCTGGAGGAGAACGTGGTCTCCTCGGCCGGCGCCAAGCACCGCTCCAACCGGATGGAACTGCTCCAGCTGATCCGGGCGGCCGACCGCGTCCCGGCACAGCGCGCCACCACCTACGAGCATCTGCTGGTGCACGACGACCCGGCGCACGACCCGGTCGACGACCATGTCGTCTCCCACCTGTCCTCCACCGCCCTCGACCACGGCGACGGCCTGGAAGGGGCGCGGAGCCACCCGGAGCTGAAGGTGATCGGGGCGGGCTGACCGGCGCGCAGGCCGCCCCGCTCACGACGAGAGGCTGGTTCCCGGAGATCCGGGAACCAGCCTCTTCGTTGCGTCGTCGCGGTGTTCTCGCGAGCCCGCCGGCCGCCTCGCCTCGGTCAGGCTTGGTCGGCCTCCGGCCCGTAGACCTCCACCGCGTCCTTGACGCGCCGTACGTGGATGCACTCGCCAGGGCACTCCTTGGCCGACTCCGCCACGTCCCGGACCAGGTCCAGGGGCAGCGGCACGGTCGCACGAGGTGCCTGCCGCAGCTCGTCGTCCTCCCCCTTCACATACGCGAGGCCGTCGATGTCCAGCTCGAAGACCTCCGGTGCGTAGTCCACGCAGATGCCGTCTCCGGTGCACAGGTCCTGGTCGATCCAGACCTCGAGTTCGTCGTCGTTCACGTTCGCTTTGGTGGACATACCGCCTGCCTGCCGATCGTGGTCTTGTCTGTGGTTACGGGCCTCAGGTCAGGGAGGTCAGACCCGCATGGGCTGGGGCGACTCACGGCGCTCGGGGTCCGGGCCGGGGTACTCGCGGATGGTCTCGTAGCGGGTGTTGCGCTCGACCGGCCGGAAGCCGGCGTCCCGGATCAGATCGAGGATGTCGTCCCGGGTCAGCTTGTCCGGCGTACCGAAGTCATCCGCGTCATGAGTGATCTTGTACTCGACGACCGAGCCGTCCATGTCGTCCGCACCGTGCTGGAGAGCGAGTTGGGCGGTGGCGATCCCGTGCATGACCCAGAAGACCTTCACATGCGGGACGTTGTCGAAGAGGAGGCGGGAGACCGCGAAGGTCTTCAGCGCCTCCGCCCCCGACGCCATGGTGGTGCGGGCCTGGAGCTTGTTGCGGACCTTGCCGTCCTGCATGTCGACGAAGTCGTGCTGGTAGCGCAGCGGGATGAAGACCTGGAA
>NZ_JBVIST010000047.1:0-1349 GCF_055575375.1 Streptomyces sp. NPDC034111
AGGGAGTCCGCCCCCGTGGCCATCTCCGTCTTCGACCTCTTCTCCATCGGCATCGGCCCCTCCAGCTCCCACACCGTCGGCCCCATGCGCGCGGCCCGGATGTTCGTCGGACGCCTCAAGAAGGACGGTCTGCTCGCCCAGACCACCGCGGTGCGCGCCGAACTCTTCGGCTCCCTGGGTGCCACCGGCCACGGCCACGGCACCCCCAAGGCCGTCCTGCTGGGCCTGGAGGGCCACTCACCCCGCACCGTCGACGTCGAAACCGCCGACGACGAGGTCGAGCGCATCCGCACCACCAAGCGCCTGCGCCTGCTGGGCGCGGAGATAGGCGCCGCGCACGAGATCGACTTCGACGAATCCGCCGAGCTGATCCTGCACCGCCGCCGGGCCCTGCCCTACCACGCCAACGGCATGACCCTCTTCGCCTACGACAGCGCCGGCGCGCCGCTGCTGGAGAAGACCTACTACTCGGTGGGCGGCGGCTTCGTCGTCGACGAGGACGCGGTGGCCGGGCAGAACCCGATCGTGCCCGACGACACCGTGCTGACCCACCCCTTCCGCACCGGCGACGAACTGCTGCGCCTGGCCCAGAGCACAGGCCTGTCCATCTCCGCCCTCATGCTGGAAAACGAAAAGGCCTGGCGCACCGAGGACGAAATCCGCGCCGGTCTGCTGGAGATCTGGCAGGTCATGCAGGCCTGCGTCAGCCGCGGCATGGCACGGGAGGGGATCCTGCCCGGCGGTCTGAAGGTCCGCCGCCGGGCCGCCAACGCCGCCCGTGCACTGCGCTCCGAAGGCGACGCGCCCGCCCGCGCGATGGAGTGGACCACCCTCTACGCGATGGCCGTCAACGAGGAGAACGCCGCAGGCGGGCGGGTGGTGACCGCCCCGACCAACGGTGCGGCCGGCATCATCCCCGCCGTCCTGCACTACTACGTCAACTTCGTGCCCGGCGCCGACGAGGACGGAGTGGTCCGCTTCCTCCTCGCAGCCGGCGCCATCGGCATGCTGTTCAAGGAGAACGCCTCCATCTCCGGCGCCGAGGTCGGCTGCCAGGGCGAGGTCGGCTCGGCCTGCTCCATGGCCGCCGGCGGCCTGGCCGAGGTCCTGGGCGGCTCCCCCGAACAGGTCGAGAACGCCGCCGAGATCGGCATGGAACACAACCTCGGCCTGACCTGCGACCCCGTCGGCGGCCTGGTGCAGATCCCGTGCATCGAACGCAACGGCATGGCCGCCGTCAAGGCCGTCACCGCCGCCCGCATGGCCCTGCGCGGCGACGGCCGCCACCACGTCTCCCTCGACAAGGTCATCAAGACCATGAAGGACACCGGCGCCGACATGAGCGTCAA